>OZ253556.1:2092500-2318059 GCA_965262705.1 Flavobacteriales bacterium | reverse complement strand
TTTCATTTAACTCTCCAAAGGGTGCTTGTCCGAAGTGTAACGGATTAGGAAAAGTCTTTGAAATCAGTAGGGATAAATTAATCCCTGATACAAAAAAATCAATAAAACAAGGAGGAATAACCGCCTTAGGCACTTACAAAAACCGTTGGATTTTTAAACAAATAGAACTCATCGGAAAAAAATATGATTTTACCTTAGACACTGCTATCGAAAAAATCTCTCAAAAAGCGATAAATGTTATTTTATACGGGCTAAAAGAAGATGTAGGTAATCAAAATTATAAGATAGATTTTGAAGGAATTGCCCACTTTATAGAAAATCAGTTTAAGGAGAATGCTTCCGCCAGAATTACTCGCTGGGCAAGAGGGTTTATGGAAGAAAAAAACTGCGAAGAATGCCAAGGGACAAGATTAAAAAAAGAATCATTGGTTTTTAAAATCGATGGAAAAAACATAGGCGAGGTCTCACAAATGACCTTAGAAAACTTGTGGAAATGGCTCCAGGGGATTGAAGACAGATTAGAGGAAAAACAAAAAATAATCAGTGCGGAGGTATTAAAAGAATTACGCAGGCGTCTCCAGTTTTTATTAGATATAGGACTAAATTATTTGAGTTTAAATCGTCCTTCAAAAACGCTTTCCGGCGGCGAATCTCAGCGAATCAGGCTGGCGACTCAAATAGGCTCGCAGCTGGTCAATGTGCTATACATTCTTGATGAACCCAGCATAGGGTTACATCCACGTGATAATATAAAATTAATCCATTCACTGAAAAACCTACGAGATATTGGTAACTCTATTTTGGTGGTAGAGCATGATAAAGAGATGATTGAAAAAGCGGATTATGTAATTGATATAGGTCCTGGAGCTGGAAAAAACGGCGGAGAAATCGTCTCAAAAGGAACGCCTAAACAGTTGTTGCAATCTCATACCTTAACGGCTTCCTATTTGAATAAGCAGAAGGAAATATCCGTTCCAAAAACTCGCAGGAAAGGCAACGGTTTTTCATTAAAATTAAAAGGTGCTACGGGGAACAATCTAAAAAATGTTTCCTTAGAACTTCCTCTAGAAAAAATGATTGGCATTACGGGTGTGTCAGGCAGTGGTAAATCCTCTTTAATTAATAAAACGTTATACCCTGTTTTGAATAATCATTTTTACAAAAACGGAACGATGGAACCGCTTCCCTATCAAAAGATTGAGGGGATAAATCATTTAGATAAGGTGATTGACATCGATCAGTCGCCTATTGGACGAACGCCTCGCTCCAATCCAGCTACATACACTGGCGTTTTTGGAGAAATCAGAAAACTATTTGCCCAAACCTCAGAAGCAAAAATAAGAGGATACAGCGCTGGGCGCTTTTCCTTTAATGTCAAAGGAGGACGTTGTGAAACCTGTCAGGGATCAGGTATGCGAGTTATTGAGATGAATTTTTTGCCGGATATTCATGTGCATTGCGAAGCCTGCCAAGGGAAACGTTTCAATCGTGAAACGCTCGAGGTTCGCTACAAAGGAAAATCTATTCACGATATTTTGGAAATGACTATTGATGAATCGGTTGGCTTCTTTGAGCCGATTCCAAAAATTTATCGAAAAATAAAAACTTTACAAGAAGTAGGCTTAGGCTATATTACTTTGGGGCAGCCTTCTACTACGTTATCTGGCGGCGAGGCGCAACGGATAAAACTAGCCGCCGAACTATCTAAAATCTCTACGGGAAAAACACTTTATATTTTAGATGAGCCTACTACCGGCTTGCATTTTGAGGATATTCATATTTTGCTCAATGTCTTACAAAAATTGGTGGACAAGGGAAATTCAATGATCATCATTGAGCACAATTTAGAGGTTATAAAAATTACTGACTGGATTATTGACCTAGGTCCTGAGGGGGGAGATAAGGGTGGGCAAGTTATAGCAACGGGAACTCCAGAGCAAATAACTAAAATTAAGAAAAGTATTACCGGAAAATTCTTAAAAAAAGAACTGTATTTATAACAACATAGGCAACTAAACCCTTCTCAAAGCACGGTTAGACATTCCATGAGACCTTTAGCTTTACTGACTTACAGTTCAGTTGCAGAATATATAAAAAAGCACAAAAACTTTAGGCATTAACTTCAAACTACTTTCTTATCAAAAAATTAAAATCCTCCCACACCCAAGAAGGATGCTCCGGTGTTTAATTTTTAGTTTTCTCTGACTTACCGTTCTTTGGCGTTGCATTGCATAAGCTGAAATTGTTTTTTGCAACGGCAGTCAGCGCAATCAAGAGGTTCTAATTCATCAAAAAAGAACATCAAAATATTCTCTTACCTATGCAAAAAAACTTCTGTACTTACGCAAGAAAACTTCTGTACTTACGCAAGAAAACTTCTGTACTTACGCAAGAAAACTTCTGTACTTACGCAAGAAAACTTCTGTACTTACGCAAGAAAACTTCTGTACTTACGCAAGAAAACTTCTGTACTTACGCAAGAAAACTTCTGTACTTACGCAAGAAAACTTCTGTACTTACGCAAGAAAACTTCTGTACTTACGCAAGAAAACTTCTGTACTTACGCAAGAAAACTTCTGTACTTACGCAAGAAAATTTCTGTACTTACACAAGAAAACTTCTGTACTTATGCAAGAAAACTTCTGTACTTACGCAAGAAAACTTCTGTACTTACGCAAGAAAACTTCTGTACTTACGCAAGAAATTAGTTTTTATTAAAAACTATAGAATGACTTGGAAAAAAAAATTGCCTTTACTGGCAGATTTTAAATAAGCAACTATTATGAAGTATAAACCATGAGACTTTTTGCTTTGCTGACTTGCCGTTAATTTTTAGTCGGGCGCTGCATTTTATCACTAGAATGCTTTTTGCAGCTGCAAGTCAGCGCAAGCTAAACGTCTATTTATAAAACTCCAGAGGCTTTATGGGAATTTTTAATTTTTGTTTATAAAAAAATTAAATTACATTTGTTAAAAACTAAATTCAATTTATGAAATTTCTTTTCTCATTTCTTATAAGTTTACTTCTATCGCCAAATTTAATTGCACAAAAGCAAAAAATCACTTTAACCGATATTTGGGCTTCAGGCAAGTTTTACCCTAAAACGATTAAAGATATTCATTCTATGCAAGACGGCATACATTATACTGTGTTGGAAGAAAAAGGAATTGTAGAATATAGTTACGCTAATGGACAAGAAACTGCGGTTTTAATTCCCGGTCGTTTTCAAGGATATATTTTTAGTAAAGATGAAAAACAAATTTTAGTAGAAACTGATAAAGAGCTTATTTATCGACATTCAAAAAGAGCGGTTTATAACGTATATAATGTAGAGAAAAAAACATTTACGCCCATTTTCAAGGCTAAAAAAATTCAGGAGCCTGCCTTTTCGCCCGATAGCCGAAAAGTTGCTTTTGTTTATGAAAATAATCTCTATTATCAAGATTTATTGACCAATAAAATAACCCAAATAACTTCTGATGGCAAGAAAAATAACATTATCAACGGAATTACCGACTGGGTATATGAAGAAGAATTTTCTTTTGTCCGCGCTTTTGACTGGAATGCCGACAGCAGTGTTATTGCCTTTATCCGATTTGATGAATCAAAAGTAAAACAAGTAACCTTGCCCTTGTATGAGAGTGGAAACAATTACCCCAAACTCATTTCCTATAAATACCCTAAGGCAGGGGAAGAAAATGCTAAAGTATCCGTGCATTATTATAATTTAAATACCCAAAAAACGCAAAATGTTTATTTGGATAATTATCAAGATTTTTATGTGCCGAAGATCTCTTTTAATCCAAATAACGCGGATGATTTATTTATTTTTATCTCCAATCGCCATCAAAATAACGTATATGTTTTAAAAGAAGACATTAAATCCAACTCGCATAAAACTTTATTTACTGAAGCAGATGCCAAATATATCGAAACAGATAATCTCACCTTTGACATTACTCCAAAAGGCATTATTTGGGCTTCCGAGCGGGAGGGATTTCGTCAGTTATATTTAATAGATTATGATACAGGAAAAATAAAAAATAAAATCACAAAAGGCGCTTGGGAAGTAACTGATTTTTACGGTTCGTACCAAGGAAAAGTGTATTATCAATCTACAAAAGAAGGTGCGGTTAATCGAAGTGTTTATTCCTGCAATATCACCGGTGATAACGAGCAAAAGCTATCTCAACGCAAGGGATGGAATGACGCCGAGTTTTCAGCTAATTTTCACTATTTCATTAATACATGGACCGATGCTAACACCCCGCAATACATTACACTAAACCATGGGAAAGACGGTAAAGAGATCAGGGTACTGGAAGATAGCCATTCATTAAATGAGGCTTTAACACAATATGATATTTCTCCCAAAAAGTTTTTTACCTTTATCACCAGCAACGGCGATAAACTAAATGCTTGGATGATTACCCCTTCGAATATGATCAAAGGAAAGAAATATCCTGTATTAATGTATGCTTACGGAGGACCGGGAGTACAAACCGTAATGAATCGTTGGGGTTGGAGCAATTATTTTTGGTTTCAATCTTTAGCAGAACAAGGTTATATTGTAGTCTCGGTGGATAATCGAGGCACTGGCGGAAGAGGGGCTGACTTTAAAAAAGTCACGTATAAAAACCTAGGAAAATACGAATTTGAAGATCAAATGCTATCAGCAAAATATCTGCAAAACCTTCCTTATATAGATGCGCAGCGCATCGGGATGTTTGGTTGGAGTTTTGGAGGGTATATGACTTCACTCGCTATGACCAAAGGGGCTGATATTTTTAGAGCAGGAATAGCGGTTGCACCGGTAACCAACTGGCGCTTTTACGACTCAGTTTACACCGAACGATTTTTGCAGACTCCTCAGGAAAATCCACGCGGGTATGACGATAATTCCCCTATTTACTTTGTCAATCAGTTAAAAGGCAAATATTTAATTATTCATGGTTCAGCGGATGATAATGTACACCTGCAAAATACGATGCAAATGACCGAGGCGCTTACACAAGCCGGCAAAAATTTTGACATGCAGATCTACACTGATAAAAATCATGGTATATACGGGGGCTATACCCGCTTAAATCTCTATCGAAAAATGACAAACTTTTTACTGAAAAACTTATAACACTAATATATAAATGAGTAATATTACTTCAAAGGACTTGATGAAAAAACGTGTTTTGGGTCAACCAGCAGGCCTTTTTGTTCTCTTCTTCACCGAGTTTTGGGAGCGTTTTTCCTATTACGGAATGCGGGCTATACTGGTGCTATATCTAATTGCTCGGAGTACGGGAGACAATCCAGGTTGGGATTGGCCTGATGCAAGTGCTTACGAACTTTACGGTTGGTACACTATGTTTGTTTACGTTATGTCTATACCCGGAGGTTTAATTGCTGATAAATTGCTAGGGCAAAAAAGAACCGTTATTCTTGGCGGCTGGCTACTTTGCGCAGGGCACTTAACCCTTGCAATTACAGTGCCTTGGGCTTTTTACACCGGAATCGTATTAATCATTCTAGGCGTGGGGTGCCTTAAACCCAATATTTCAACTATGGTTGGAAGTCTATACAAAGGAGAGCAAGATAAAAAAGATATGGGGTTTTATATCTTTTATATGGGGATTAATCTGGGGGCTTTACTTGCACCGATTTTGGTAGGATATATAGGGCAAAAAATCAACTGGCATTACGGCTTTGGCTTGGCTGGAATAGGTATGATACTAGGACAATTCACCTTTTTGTGGGGACTTAAATACTTGAAAGGAATCGGAGAACTTCCAGAACGTAAACCGGTTGAAATCACTACACAAAGCCCTCAAATCAATCTATTAACCGATATTTTCAAACATACAAACTCACTTATCGCTTTTTCGTTAACTTTTTTGTTAGGGCTTATCTGGTGGTTACAATTTGGGGATTGGCAGCATGGTGCTCTGGTCATGGCATTGTCAGTGGGAGTAGGGATTAGTTTTGTTGTTTATAATGACGGCAATAAGTTAGAAAAAGATCGGATAAAAGTTATCTTTTTAGCCCTGATTATGGTTATTGTCTTTTTTGGAGCATTTGAACAGGCGGGTAGTTTATTAAATGTTTATGCTGAAGAAAAGACCAATTTACACCTATTTTCTTATGAAATACCCGCAAGTTGGTTTCAAGCAGTTAATTCACTCTTTATTTTATTATTTGCGGCAGTGGTGGGCAATTTTTGGATCTGGTGGAAGAACAGGAAAAAAATAAATTCTGGAATATTTAAAATAGCTGTGGGGATCATAATAATGGGAATAGGCTTCTTCTTTATGTCTGCAGCGACTAGACAATATGATGCAGAAGGTTCTTCTTCTATGATATTTTTAGTTATGGTTTATTTATTTTCTACCTTAGGAGAATTATGCGCTTCGCCCGTTTCACTTTCGTTAATCACAAAACTAGCACCGCTTCGTTGGGGCAGTTTTTTTATGGGGATTTATTTTGCGAGTACAGGTCTGGGCAATAAAGTAGCGGGGTCTATTGCAGAAAGTAGTGTTGAATATGGTGATTTTGCCATATTTACAGGAATTGCTGTTTTCTGTATTATATTTGGTTTACTGGTATTGGCTATTGTAAAACCCTTAAAGCGATTAGCGCACGGTGCAGAAGAAAATCAGTATAAATCACCCGAAGTAGAACTAGCAGAAGGATTTGAGCTAGGGAAAGAAGAACGTTAAGTGTATTGCTAAATCCTTATAAAAGGAAATAGAGACCGTTGCAGAACACATAAAAAAGTATGAAAAAGAAAGCATCTAACTTCAAACGGCGCCCTTCTCAAAAAATGAAAATCCTCCACACCCATTAGGTTGCTCCGGTATTTAATTTTTATCGGGCGTTGCATTTTTTTGCTAAAGTGCTTTTTGCAACGGTCTCACTTTTATCATAGTGAGCAGCATTTTAAATCTTTCAACGGCAAAGACTGCATGAGGGATGTTGGCAGGCATTATGATCATTTCGCCGGTTTTTAAAAGATGCGGCCGTCCTTCTATATGAATCTCTGCACTGCCCTCAATCACTTGAACTACCGCATCAAAAGGAGTAGAATGTTCGCTGAGTTGCTGCCCTTTGTCAAAGGCAAACAAAATAATGCTGCCTGAAATATTTTTTATGATCTGCCGGCTTACGATACTCTTATCTGCATAAGCGGTCATCTCTTTTGGATGAAGTATTCCGGTTTGCATTTCTTTATCTTTAATCATTATATTTTAGAGACCGTTGCAGAACACATAAAAAAGTATGAAAAAGAAAGCATCTAACTTCAAACTGCTTCCTTCTCAAAAAATTAAAATCCTCCACACCCAAAAGGTTGCTCCGGTGTTTAATTTTTATCGGGCGTTGCATTTTTTTGTTAGAGTGCTTTTTGCAACGGTCTCATTTTATTACTTTTATTATACTTATAAATCTTGATAATTACCGATGTTAATCTTCCGAGACCTTTAGCCTGCGCTGACTTGCAGCTACAAAAGCACTTTAGCCCATACCATGCAAAGCCCAAGAACGGTAAGTCCGCAAAGCTAAATGTTCTTCCCTATAGCTTAGAGCCGTTTCACCTTATAGGGTGAAGAGGTTCCTCCCCATAGCTTAGAGCCGTTTCACCTTATAGGGTGAAGAGGTTCTTCCCTATAGCTTAGAGCCGTTTCACCTTATAGGGCGAAGAGGTTCCTCCCCATAGCTTAGAGCCGTTTCACCTTATAGGGCGAAGAGGTTCATAATCTATGTTATTTATTTGCAGGACAATGTTTAAAAAGAACTTTCATGGCAAAGCAGGCGTTAGATTTTTTTTCTATCTTCTTATCAAAAAACTTTTTTTATAAACTCACAGATTTAAATAAAAAATTGAGTATAATAGTAAGTTCTAAACCCCAAATTCAAGATAATAAACCTGTTTTGTTTAATCCGTATCTGCCAATAAACTGCGAAATGAGAAATATTATAAATGATATACGAAACTGTACAAGAAAAGGTGATTTTTTCAGGTGCTGCTTGGAGATCAAGATTATGAATCTCTTTTTATCTCAATCAGAACAATACAGCTATCGATGCATGAAAGACATACCAGAGTTTTCCGTTAATGAAGAAGATCGAAAAAAATTATATAAAGTTAAAACGATTCTTGAGAATCAATTTGCTCCTCCGCCCACAATCAAACAATTGGCTCTTATGGCAGGGATAAATGAAAATAAACTCAAAAAATTATTCAAATTGCTTTTCAATAGCACGATACATGATTATGCAATCAAAATAAGAATGTTAAAAGCCAATGAACTTGTCAAACAACAACTGCAGATTCAAGAAATTGCCTGGGAACTGGGATACAAAAACGTATCTCATTTTTGCTCCTCTTTCAAAAAATTTTTTGGGTATTTGCCTACCGAAATAAAACAAAAATCAAAGATTCAGTAGTTCATGTATGTAAAGTATGTGTTCTGCAACGGTCTCAATATATTTTCATGCCATAAATATACTATCTTTTTAGATAAAATAACCGCTTAGTACCACTTCTTTTACATCTAATCTTTTATTACCTTGCAACGGTCTTATGTCTTTCTTTACAAAATTATCTCCCCAAAAATATGCTTCCTTAATAATGGGAGTTTATTTCGCCTCTACGGGTTTAGGCAATAAAGTAGCTGGGCTGCTAGGAGAAAGTGCTTCTTCTTTTGGAGAGTATTCTACCTTCTTAGGAATTACAATATTTACGGCTATTATCGGATTGCTTATTATTTTATTAATCAAGCCGCTCAAGCGTCTCACACATGGCGCCGAAGAAGGTGCGCGTAAGTTATCCTCAGAAGCAGAAATAGCAGAAGGATTTGAGTTAGGGAAAGAAGAACGTTAAGAAATCTTTAGCTTGTGTTAACGTAGTTCTTGGCGTCGCATTGTATTAGTTTCGCTGACTTGCAGTTGCTAAAGGTCTCATCGCTTTTCTAAACTAAAAAAAGCCTAAAATATACGCATTCCGGATACTTTTATCTTTCAGACAAAGCATACAATGCAAAACTTGCAAGCCAGTGTTCGCCTTCATAACTTCCATCAGTTATTGATGGAAGTGAGTGTGCAATATGTGTATCTCCTACCTGTTTTAAGTGCCCATATTCATTTGGAAACTTCTTTGCTAAACGGTAAAAAACCCAGGCTCGGGAAAAGTTTAAGCCGTCTACATGTACCAAATGACCATCTGTTCTATCGGAAACTTTAGCTACTTCTATTTTGTAATTTTTGTTAGTTAATTCAGGTAAAAAGTATTTTAGCCAATTTAAAAATTCAGTTTTTGGAAGAATTCGCTCCATTAAATCGGCTTCTTCGAGACATGGAGAAAGAAAGTCCATTCCATCAGGCTCCCAGTTAATCGGGCAGTTTTGATCTTTAGAATATAATCGTAACGCATTTTCTTTTATGATTTCCTTTAGTTTTTTATTGTTTGAATGCACGGCATAGTCATAAGCAAAGCTCATACCAAAAGCTGAATTAGTATGTGTTCCTACACGCAGTGGATAGTTTAGCTTAGGGAGGAATTTTATATACCTATCTACTATTAAATCTGTGAGCGGTTTTAGATTTTTAGACAATAATCTCCCGTCTTCAGAATTCCAGGTGTCTAACTCTTTTTGCAATTTCAAGAGCCATGCCCAGCCATACATCCGCTCATAAGAATGTGCCTGTTTACGACGGAAATAAGCTATTTCTACCAAAATGTTTTCGCTTGAAATATTCTGCTTGAGTTTTGCCGTAATCAAATCACGATTTTTTAATTCTGGAAAATCTTTTAACAACTTCACCAAAGACCAGTGACCGTGCACTGAAGAATGCCAATCAAAGCAGCCATAAAAAGCCGGATGCAGCTTTTGAGGGGTTCCTAAGTCTGAACCTTTGCTCAAAACCTGACTGGTTTTGTTGGGGTATTCATTTTGGATACATTTCATTGGTAAACTTGCCAAACGATAGGCTTGTTGTAAATTCAACTGAATATTGACATTTACTGTTCGTTGCTGATTATTAATTTTATTTTCCTTTTTGCAAGCGTAATAAACAAAGTTTGACAGAAAGAATAAAATGAATAGGGTTTTTCTCATAGCGTTAGTTTGGGTCAAATTTAAAAAAAAACTTGAGACCTTTAGTTTACGCTGACTTTAGCTTCGTTGACTTTCAGTTCAGTTTCAAGTCAGCGTAAGCTAAAATTAAACCCCGGAGCAACCTAATGGGTGTGGAGGATTTTAATTTTTTGAGATGGTTACTGAGCCTGTCGAAGTAAGGAAGCAGTTTGAATCTAAATGCTTTCTTTTTCATACTTTTCTATGTGCTCTGCAACGGTCTCAATTTACTTTGACAACTGCAAGTAAGCATAAGCTAAAATTAAACGCAAGAGCAAGCTTTTGGTTGTGAAGATTCTAATTCTCGGTAGCTGAGTACTTCGACAGGCGGTTACTGAGCCTTTCGAAGGTATATATATTCAACCCTATTTTTTATTGATTACGGGCTTTGCGGGAGGAGCGTTAGGGATAACAGCGGTATCCTTTTTCTTGGGGCAGCCTTTTGCCCCAAGAAAAAGATGTAGCGGATAGCCCGACCGCCGTTAGGCGGGAACGCCCAAGAAATAAAGAGTAGAAATCTTTAACTTGCACTGACCTCAATATAATAAAAGACTTTTTACAAAGTACTGTTACGTTTTTAAATTGTAAGTTTGCAATCGAAATATTATAAAATGAAGCAGGTTATAACTCGTCGTTTTTTGAAATATGTTAGTTTTTATACAGAAAGTAAGGCGTTTGTAGAGAAAATTCCGAGTACTGAACGCCAGTTTGAGTTAGCAAATTATTTAAAAGAGGAATTGATAAATATTGGTTTATCAGAAGTATCTGTAGATAAACATGCTTACGTAATGGCAACACTTCCTTCAAATATAGAAAAAGAAGTTCCAACGGTTGGCTTTGTTGCGCATATGGATACTTCTCCTGATTTTACAGGAGAAAATGTAAAACCCAAAATCTGGGAAAATTATAACGGAGACGACCTTATTTTAAATGGGGAAGAAAATATTGTATTAAGCGCAAATGAATTTCCTGAGATAAAACAATATAAGGGACAAACCCTCATTACTACGGATGGGACTACGTTACTCGGAGCAGACGATAAGGCGGGCATTGCTGAAATTGTAACAGCAATGGAACATCTTATAGCGCATCCTGAAATCAAGCATGGGAAAATTCGTATTTGCTTTACACCGGATGAGGAAGTTGGGCTTGGTGCTGAATTATTTGATGTAGAAAAATTTGGTGCGCAATGGGCTTATACGATGGACGGTAGTCAGGTAGGGGAATTAGAGTATGAAAATTTTAATGCGGCATACGCTAAAGTGATTATTAAAGGTAAAATGGTTCATCCGGGATCGGCTAAGGAAAAGATGATTAATTCAGGTACCCTTGCACGGCGTTTTGCTAATGAATTACCTGCCAATGAAGTTCCGGAACAAACGGAAGGATATGAAGGGTTTTTTCATTTAATGAAAATAGATGCATCAGTTGAAGAATCTATCCTGGAATATATTATTAGAGATCATGATCGAAAGCAATTTGAGAATAGAAAGCGACAATTTCAGAATATTGCAAAGGAACTTAATGCTGAATATAAAAAGGAGTTGATCAAGGTGGACATAAAAGACCAGTATTATAATATGCGTGAGAAAATAGAACCTGTAATGCACATTGTAAAAATAGCTGAAGAGGCTATTAAAATGACCGGTGTTACGCCTGATATTAAAGCAATTAGAGGAGGAACAGATGGCGCACGTTTATCTTTTATGGGACTGCCTTGCCCTAATATCTTTGCAGGAGGGCATAACTTTCACGGGCGCTATGAGTATGTTCCGGTTGAATCTATGGTTAAAGCTACCGAAACGATTATTAATATTGCTAAATTAGTTTCTGAACGCAATTAGAGACCGTTGCAAAAAGCACGCTAACAAAAAAATGCAACGCCCGAGGAAAATTAAATACTGGATCAACCTTTCGTTTGTGAACGCTTTAATTTTAGCTTAGGCTGACTTGCAATTCAATTGCAGAATATAAAAAAAGCATAAAAACTTCGGTTTTTAGTTTCAACCAGCGTACTTTATCGTGCAAATAATAATTCCCGATATTTTGGTAATGTCCAAAGTTCATCGTCAACCATCATTTCCAATTTATCACAATGTAACCGTATGGTATCTAACAAAGGTTTTACCTCATTGCAAAAAACCTCTGCCTGCTGTTCAGGGTTTTTGATTTCAGAGGCTTTTTCTTTTATATTCAGTAGTTTATCTACCCCTGATTTTATTCCTTTTATATGGACTGAAATAGTTGCAATTAAGTCTAATTGTTCTTTAGCGTGCTTTTTAAACTCTTTATCACCAAAAACCTGTTGTAAGCCCTTTACATTTTCTATTAATGTATTCTGGTAGCGAATAGCGATAGGAATAATGTGATTTCGAGAGAGATCACATAGCACCTGTGCTTCGATTCCGATTAGCGTAGCATATTTTTCTAACTTGATTTCATTGCGCGCGTGTAATTCTCGTTCTGTAAAGATTTCCATCTCTTCAAACAATGCTATGGCTTCTGAAGTCAGTTCTGCTTTTAGCGCTTCCGGTGTAGTTTTAAAGTTTGAGAGCTTTCGTTTTTTTGCAGCTTCTTCTTCCCACGCCTTACTATATCCATCTCCTTCAAATAATATAGCACGTGATTTTTTAATGGTTTCTCTTAGTACATTGAATATGGCGTCATCTTTCTTCATCCCGTTTTCAATCAACTGATCAACTTCTACTTTAAAGTCTTTCAATTGTTTAGCAAGAATTGTATTAAGTACGGTCATCGGTTCAGCACAGTTGGCGCTAGAGCCTACGGCTCTAAACTCAAATTTATTTCCTGTAAAAGCAAAAGGAGAAGTTCGGTTACGGTCTGTATTATCTAATAAAATTTCGGGAATTTTACCTACAATATTCAATTTTAGCTCTGTTTTTTCATCGGGAGATAATTTTCCTTGGGTTACTTTTTCCAATTCATTTAAAACAGCGGTTAGCTGTGATCCGATAAATATAGAAATAATAGCGGGAGGTGCCTCATTCGCCCCTAAGCGATGGTCGTTATTCACTGAAGCGATCGAAGCGCGTAATAAATCTGCATGCTTATGAACGGCAGCAATAGTATTGATAAAGAAAGTGAGAAATTCTAAGTTTTTTTTAGGTGTTTTTCCGGGAGATAGTAAGTTCGATCCTGTATCGGTAAGCAGCGACCAGTTGTTATGTTTTCCTGACCCGTTAATTCCTGCAAAAGGTTTTTCATGTAATAAAACACGAAAATTGTGATGCCGTGCTATTTTTTGTATTAAATCCATTAATAGTGAATTTTGATCGACGGCTCGATTGGCTTCATCAAAAATAGGTGCCAGTTCAAATTGTCCGGGCGCTACCTCATTGTGCCGGGTGGTAATTGGAATACCAAGGCTTAGCGACTGTAATTCCAAATCTTTCATAAAGCATAATACCCGCTGTGGAATAGAGCCGAAATAATGATCGTCTAATTGTTGTCCTTTTGCTGTCGGATGACTGAGTAATGTTCTTCCAGTGATCTGCAGATCAGGACGTGCGTTATATAATGCTTCATCTACTAAAAAATATTCCTGTTCCCAACCCAGTGTAGCGATTACTTTTTTAACATTTTTATTGAAATAACGCGCTACAGCAGTTGCCGTTTTATCCATTGCGTTTAAAGCCCTCAATAACGGAACCTTATTATCAAGTGTTTCACCCGTATAAGAAATAAAAATAGAGGGAATACATAAAGTGTTATCAATCACAAAAGCAGGGGAAGAAGGATCCCACGCAGTATATCCTCTTGCTTCAAAAGTATTACGGATCCCTCCACTTGGAAAGGAGGAAGCATCAGGTTCTTGCTGTACAAGCATGCTTGCGCTAAATTTATCTATCGCTCTTCCTTGTCCAATAGGTTCAAAGAAGGCATCATGTTTTTCAGCGGTTGCCCCGGTCAAAGGTTGAAACCAATGAGTATAATGTGTTGCTCCTTTTGAAATAGCCCAATCTTTCATCGCTGAAGCTATTTGTTCTGCTAAATTTCGACTGATTTTAGTTCCTTTTTCATTTGAATCAATTACTGCATTGAATGCCTCTTTTGCAAGATAACCTCGCATGACTTTTTCAGAGAAGATATTTTTTCCGTATATCTCAGATAATCTTTCGGGCGTTTTTATTTTTAACGGTTTTCTATTGTGAAGGTCAGCTATTGCTTTAAATCTTAATATCGACATAAGTTTATCCAATTTTTATTTACCTAACCGCAAATATAACTTTTTTTCATCATATCATTAAAAAAAGAGGGTAATTTTATGTTTTTGTTCTAAAAAATGATGCTTAACCCTATTTTTTTAGGGGTTATTTTTTAAATTATTTATTTTTTATTAAGTCAATCATATTTTAGAGTATTTAATTTGAGCCCTTTAGCTAATGCTGACTTGCAGTTCAGTTGCAGAACGCATAAAAAAGTTTGAAGCGAGACGCCTTCTTTTTCATGCTTTTTTCCCATTCTGCAACGGTCTCAATTTATAAAGCATAAATTTAAATCGATTTTTTGTACTCTTGTTTTTTTATTTTTAATTTTGCATTAAATTATAATTATAATTAATTAATAACTAAAAATTATGTATCCAGAAGAATTAGTATTACCTATGAAAGCTGAATTAACTCGAAATGGATTTGAAGATTTAGCAACACCCGAAGCAGTCGAATCTTTTTTAGTCAAAAAAGGTACGAGTTTATTGGTTGTAAATTCTGTTTGCGGTTGTGCGGGTGGGTCAGCTCGTCCGGCAGTCTTAATGTCTTTAGAATCAAAGAAGAAACCTGAAAATATGGGAACTGTTTTTGCAGGGTTTGATAATGAAGCGACTTATGCTGCCCGAAATGCCATGAATCCTTTTCCTCCCTCCTCTCCTTCCATAGCACTCTTTAAAGGGGGTGAATTGGTTCACATGATTGAGCGGCACCATATTGAAGGAAGAACACCAGAAATGATCGCCGAAAATTTAAAAATGGCTTATGAAGAATATTGTTAGAGGCTTTCCGCTTTGTGTGTATTTTCTCTTCGTGGCGACCTTGGCATTGGGCACTGATGAATTTGATACCGTTGCAGAATGTATAAATTGAGACCGTTGCAAAAAGCACGCTAACAAAAAAATGTAACGCCCGAGAAAAATTAAATACCGGAGCAACCTTTGGGTTGTGAGGATTTTAATTTTTTGAGAAGGAAGCAGTTTGAAGTTAGATGCTTTCTTTTTCATGCTTTTTTACATGTTCTGCAACGGTCTCAAACTTGAATTGAACGTTTCTGTTAAAGAACGTCAAGAGGCCATCAAGCAACTGGAAAAAATTTATAAGGAAAAAAGGTAAGCACTATGAGCAACGGTGAAATGATCATTTATCAAACTGAGGACGGCTTGGCTCAGATCAATCTGACAGCAATTGAAGGAACTGTTTGGCTTACCCAAGAGAAAATTGCATCCCTGTTTGACAAAGGAAGATCTACAATTACAGAGCATATTCAAAATATTTTCTCTGATGGAGAATTGGATTAAGATTCAGTATGTCGGAATTTCCGACGAACTGCCCGAGATGGTAAAGATTACAGTGTATTACATTATAATCTTGATATAATACTAGCGGTCGGCTTCCGTGTCCGATCTTCAAGAGGTGTTCAATTCCGTCGCTGGGCTAATACGGTGCTAAAAGAATATCTCGCCAAAGGCTTTGCTATGGATGATGATCGTCTTAAGCCAGTTGAAAAATGGGATTATTTTGATGAATGGCTTGCCCGTATCCGCGATATTCGCGCCTCGGAAAAGCGTTTCTATCAAAAAGTCAAAGATATCTATGCTACCGCCGTTGATTATGACAAGGCATCAGAACAAGCGCAGTTTTTCTTTAAGAAAGTGCAAAACAAGATGCTTTGGACGCTTTCCTCAAATTTAATGAGCGGGATTTGCTGAAAAATGCCGGCAAGGTGCAAATGAAAGTCGCGCAAAAATTGGCAGTTGACCGTTATGATGATCTTGATAAAAAGCGAAAAAAAGTTGAAGCACTGGCTTCCGCTGAAGAGAATATTAAAGAACTGGGAGCCTTAGAAAAAAACTTAACCAAAAAATATAAATAAAACGCAATGTAGGGTTGAAAGAATGAATACTATGAAAGGAGCAACAATGGAAAAACTAGACGGCAAAAGCATGGATATTGTGGCGGAAAATATTAAGCAGCTTAAAAAACTGTTCCCCGAAGTGTTCTCGGAAGGAAAGATTAAATTTGACCAACTGCAAGAATTGCTTGGCAATTATGTAGTGGAAGACGAAGACCATTACAATTTCACATGGCACGGCAAGCGCAAGGCTGGCAGGTTGGCACAAACACCAAGCAAAGGAACGCTCCGCCCGTGCAAGGAAGAAAGTGTTGATTGGGATACGACTCAAAACCTCTTTATCGAAGGTGATAACCTTGAAGTCCTCAAACTCCTGCAAAAATCCTACCACCGCCAAGTAAAGATGATCTATATTGACCCGCCTTATAACACAGGGAATGATTTTGTATACAAAGATGACTTCAAAGATGGTGTGAAAAACTATCTTGAATTAACCGGTCAATTGGACGGCAAAGGCAAAAAAAATGGAACGAATTCCAGCACCGCTGGTCGCTATCACACTAATTGGCTGAACATGATGTATCCACGTTTAAAGTTGGCAAGAAATCTACTTCGTGATGATGGGGTTATTTTTATTTCAATTGATGATAATGAGCAAACAAATTTACAAAAATTGTGTGACGAAGTTTTTGGAGAAGAGAACTTTGTCGGTTGTTTATCTGTAGAGAACAATCCTAAAGGTCGTAAAAATTCAAATTTTATCTCGGTAAGCAATGATTATGTTATAATATATTGCAAATCAAAAACAAATCCTGATAGCTATTTTTCCGAAAACATACCTAAAGCACGTACTGACTTGAAAAAAGATGAACAAGGTAGGCTTTATACCGTCGGTAAAAGGGTTTTAGTTGGGGAAAGCTCAAACAATGAAAGTACATTTGACTCTCAGAAACATTATTCAGTCTATTATAATGAAGTAAAAAATGATTTAATCACAATTAAAGAATCGACTGTTGAAAGTGCAAATAACGATCTAATAGGTAAAGGCTATAAACGGTATATATCACAAAATGGTAATTCATTTATAGAAAATACATATACAGAAAAATATTTAAAAAACCGTTTTAAAATTGGGGCTCTAATTTTTAAATCATCCTCGATTTACGAAAAAGATTTTAATACCGTAACACGTATTAAATCTATTTTAGTTAATGACAAAGACAAAGGCCTGGACTTTAAAACTGAAACTGCTGGCAGCCAACTAAAAAAATTAGGCATTGAAGGTTTTACTATGCCTAAAAATATCGGTCTTTTGAAAACATTACAAAAATTATTTGAGAAAAGAGATTATATAATTTTAGATTTCTTTGCAGGATCAGGAACAATAGCTCATGCAGTGATGCAACTAAATTCAGAAGATAACGGAAGTAGACGCCATATATCTGTACAATTACCAGAAGCACTAGAAGAAAAGAAAAAATATCATAAGCCCGCCATTGAATTTTGCAAATTAAATAGCTTAAAACGTTCACTTGCCGAATTGACTAAAGAGCGCATCCGCCGTGCCTCAAAGGAAATCCAAAAAGAAAACCCTGATTATAAAGGCGATCTAGGCTTTAAAGTATTTAAACTCGACAGTTCGAACATTAAACGCTGGGAAGCGAATTTTGATACGCTGGAACAAGACCTTTTTAATGCCGTGGATTATATCAAGCAGGATCGCTCCAGCGAAGATCTGCTGTATGAACTTCTGCTAAAATATGGCCTTAATCTGACCGTGCCGATTGAAACGCGCAGCATCGCTGGAAAAACCGTTTATTCCATCGGTCTGGGCGCATTGGTCGTATGCTTGGATGAAGATATCAATATGGATGTGTTAAACGGCATTGGCGCATTAAAGGAAGAGCTACAACCAGAAATCATGCGCGTGGTATTCAAAGATGACGGCTTTAAAGATGATGTCGTTAAAACCAACACCCTGCAAACGCTTAAGCGTTATGGCATTGAAGATATTAAAAGTTTATAAGCGGTGATGGCATGAAAATTAAATTTGATCCGAACCAGAACCACCAGCGCCGTGCATGGGAATCAGCCGTGGGGGTGTTTGAAGGGCAAGAGTTGAATAAAACGACATTCTCTATGCCAAGCGTTCGCCCGATTGGACAGTTTGATGCGTTGATGCAAAGCCAAAACGATAAGGGTTTTGGCAACCGGCTGCGCCTAGTGAATGAAGAGATGCAAGAAAACGTCCGCAAAATTCAGCTTAATAACGGATTGAAACAAACCAACACGCTGAAAAGCCTTGACTTCACGATTGAGATGGAAACCGGAACCGGTAAAACCTACGTTTACTTGCGGTCAATTTTTGAGATGAACAAGCAATACGGCTTCACCAAATTCATCATTGTTGTGCCGAGTATTGCGATTAAAGAAGGCGTCTATAAATTCCTCCAGATGACGGAAACGCACTTCCGCGAGCAATACGACAATGTGCCGTTTGATTATTTTGTGTATGAATCGAAACGGTTGGAGAAAGTCCGCAGTTTCGTCGCCAATGATTATATTCAAATCATGGTGATCAATATTGATGCGTTTCGCAAAAGCTTTACCGACCCAGCCAAAGAAACCAGTGCCAACATTATTCACCGCTGGAATGATAAAATGCAAGGTGTGCCGATTGATTTTATCAAATCCACGAACCCGATTGTGATGATTGATGAACCGCAAAGTGTGGACACCACCGCCAAATCAGCCGAGGCGATTAAATCACTCAATCCGCTTTGTACTTTCCGCTATTCCGCCACGCATGTTGATAAGCACAACATGCTGTACAAGTTAGATTCCATTGATGCCTATGAACAAAAGCTGGTGAAACAGATTGAGGTGGCTTCTATTCAGGCAAGAGATGCTCACAACAAAGCCTATATAAAACTTCTCGCCGTTGATAACAAGAACGGTCACCGCGCTAAAATTGAACTGGATATCCAAAAAAGAGGGTATGTTAAACGCACGGAAAGATGGGTTAAACAGGGGGATGACTTGCTGAGCATTTCGGGTCGATCTCTCTATGACGGATATGTGGTCAATGACATTTACTGTGAAGAAAATAATGAGCATATCGATTTTACCAGTAAGCCAGATATTATTCGCCTCCATCATGCCATTGGCGATGTGAATGAAGATGAATATAAACGGCTGCAAATCCGTAAAACTATTGAGGAGCATCTGGATAAAGAACTGAGGCTTACGCCAATGGAGATTAAGGTTCTCAGTCTCTTCTTTATTGACAGGGTTGTCAATTACCGCAACTATGATGCGCCGGATCAAAAAGGCAAATACGCCCTCATGTTTGAACAAGAATATGCCAAAGCAATTAAAAAGCCAAAATATAAGCGCCTATTTTCAAACATGGATACCGATAGCCTGCCAGAACTGGTTCACAATGGCTATTTTTCGCAAGATAGGAAAGGCATTCTAAAAGATACCAGAGGCACAACTGCGGCAGATGAGGACACCTACAACTTGATTATGAAAGATAAAGAGAAGCTTTTGAGTTTTGATTCAAAGTTGAAATTTATCTTTTCCCACTCCGCCTTAAAAGAAGGCTGGGATAATCCGAATGTTTTTCAAATTTGTACGCTAAATGATACAAAATCAACGATCAAGAAATGCCAGGAAATCGGACGTGGGCTTCGTATATCTGTCAATCAGGACGGGGAACGTGTTCATGGGTTTGATGTCAATACATTGACCGTTATGGCAAATGAATCCTATGAAGATTTTGTGGAGAGTTTGCAAAAAGAAATTGAGGAAGAGGAAGGTATTAAGTTTGGCGTCATTGAAGAACACAGCTTTGCCAATATTGTTATTGAACAGGAAAATGGCGAACAAATCTTACCTTGGCGCAGAAGCCTCTGAAACGATTTGGAATGATCTGTTGGAAAGCAAATATATTGACCAGCATGGAAAAGTAACAGATGAGTTGAAAAAAGCGCTCAAAAAAGATAACGTTACCTTGCCTGAGCAGTTTGAAGAGCAACGCAAAGCTATAATAGCAACACTTAAGAAAGTAGCCGGTGGGCTTAATATCAAGAATAATGATAATAAGCGCACAGTACGGCTTAACAAGACGGTGTTTGATAGTCCTGAATTTAAAGAGCTATGGGATCGTATTAAATACAAAACCACCTACCATGTTAAATTCAACCCGGCAGAGCTTATCGAGAAATGTGCGAAAAGCATTCAGAAGAACTTGATTGTGGGTAAAACCAAATTCAATTACACACGCGCAAAAACAGAAATCAGCAAAGACGGGGTGAATGTTACGGATAGCCGAGAAAGTACCTATTTGTATGACATAAGAGATTATCAGATTCCAGATATTTTAAGCTATCTGCAAAACGAAACAAACCTTAAACGCCAGTCCATTCTTGATATTTTAATTAAGAGTGGTCGCCTGAACGACTTCAAAAACAATCCTCAAAAATTCATCGATGAGGTGAAAGGGGTGATCAAGCGAGAAATGCGCCGTTTTATTGTGGATGGAATCAAATATCAAAAAATTGGTGATTTCTACTCGCAGGAACTTTTTGAAAGTGAGGAACTCATTGGATATTTGAACAAAAATATGATTCAAGCAAATAAATCAGTTTATGACCATGTGGTTTACGATTCAAAAGTTGAATCTTGTCTTGCTGAATCCTTTGAAAAACATGATGAAGTAAAGGTTTACGCTAAACTCCCCGTCTGGTTTAAAATTGATACACCGCTTGGATCGTACAATCCTGATTGGGCTGTAGTATTTGAGCGTGATGGTCAGGAGAAGTTGTACTTTGTGGTTGAGAGCAAAGGCAGTATTTTTGAAGGCACGTTGCGAGACGTGGAGCAAGCCAAAATCGAGTGCGGTAAAGCACATTTTAAAGCCCTTGGTGAAGAAGCGCGTTATATGGTGGCGAGTAATTATAAGACTTTTGAAGATAAAACTCTTTCGGAAGAAGCTAAAAATAATGGCTAATAGCAAGATTCAGATATACGAAAATTATTTCAATTTAACAATATCAACAATTTAAACAAAATGTACGTTATATCTGTAACTTATATAAGCGATCTCAGCGAAGTAAAAAAGCACCTCCAAAAACACATTGACTACCTAAAAACGCATTATGAATCTGGCGTATTCATTGCGTCAGGCGTAAAAGTTCCACGTACGGGCGGTGTCATTTTAGCACGTGATGTAAACCGTAATGACCTCGATGCAATCATTGCCTTAGATTCCTTCTATCGTGAAGGCGTGGCGAAATATGAGGTTACAAAATTTACTCCAACCATGAAGGCAAAAGGGTTGGAAAGTTTGACTGAGTGTGAATAAGGTCAATCAAGGCAGGCTTCAACTCTTGATAACTTTCAAAAGTTGAGACCGTTGCAAAATATATAAAAAAGTATGAAAAAGAAAGCATCTAACTTCAAACTGCTTCCTTACTTCGGCTGTGCTCAGCAACCATCTCAAAACTTCAACAGGCTCAGCTACCGATAATTAAAATCCTCACAACCAAAAGGTTGCTCCAGTGTTTAATTTTTATCGAGCGTTGCATTTCGACAAGTTCAATACAAGCATTTTTTTGTTAGCGTGCTTTTTGCAACGGTCTCAAGTTTTCTTTTTTATTTTTTGGCTAACCTCAATGCAATCGCATATAATTTAATTTGCTTTATCATAGCTAAAGTACCATTAGCCCGGGTAGGTGAAAGAAACTCCTGCAGTCCTATTTCCTGTAAGAAGTGTTCATTACTAACCGTAATATCTTCCGGCTTCTGCCCTGAATATAACCGGACTAACAGTGAGGCAATTCCTTTAGGCAATATGGCATCTGAATCCGCAGTAAAGATAATTTTATCTTCATTCATTTTTGCATCTAACCAAACTTTCGACTGACATCCCTTTATAAGTTTGTCTTCTGTCTTTTTTTCATTTGGAAAAGGAGTTAATGATTTTCCCAACTCAATAAGATATTCATATTTTTGCTGCCAATCTTCAAATAAAGAAAACTCGCGTATCACTTCTCTTTGTATTTCCTGAATCGTCATTTTGTTCTATTTTTTTGGCTTCGCTTAGACAAAATTAGCTAAAAAATCCATCCTACAAGTTTGAGATCGCTGCAGAATATAAAAAAAAGACCGTTGCAAAAAGTTTGAATGGGATTTATAATCTTTGTTTTTTAGTTTTTTTATTTTACTATTTACTTATTGATAGGTTTTTCACTGTTTTTTCATGGATTTATTGACTATAAATACGCTTTTATCCTCTTGTTTTACTCTATTTTTAACGATTAGACGCAAGTATCCCTGGACTCCGATATAAATTATAACTTATCGCCTCCATCAGGTTTTGCGTATGCATCTTTGCTATCCCGCTATATCTTGCCACTCCACCTGAAAACCACCGCTTTATGCTTCCGAATGTGCGTTCTATTTTAAATCTTGTTTCCCCTACTCGTTTATTGAACTTCTTCTGACTATCGGTTAATGGCTTTCCCCTTTTCGCTTTCTTCAGTATATGATTCTTCAACTTTCTCCTATTTAACAAACTCGCATTTCTCTCTGATTGATAGCCCTTATCCCCTTTTAAGGGGATACCCACTGGCAGCTCTGCTGACGCTAAAACCTCCTCTAAATTGCTCACTTCATTTACACTTGCTTTCGTGCTTACTACTCCAAGTACCAACCCTTCTTCATCGGTAACATAATGCTTTTTATAGCCATAATAATACTTGCCTCGCTTTTTTAACCAAGCCCCTTGTTTATCTACACTTGCCTTATCCTCTTTTTTTACCCTCGCCTCTTTTTGCTCTCCGATATCCTCGGTAATCTTATAACTAACCTTGCCTTTCGGTTTTAATGAAGTCTCTACTACACTCGCGTCTACTATCGCTCCTTTTTTGATGATGATTTGATGGCGTTCTAATTGAACGTTAATCTCCTTAAATAAACGCTCGTAGGCATTCGCCTGTGTCATCAATGTTCTAAATCTACTCAAAGTACTATGATCAGGCGAGGATTGTTCTATGTGTAAACCACAAAAATAACTGAAGGAAAGACTGTCATTTATCCTATCTTCCACTTCGTAATCGCTTAAGCCATACCAAGTTTGTAATAAACACATCTTAAATAATAATAAACCATCATCACTCGGACTGCCCGTCGCACTTTTCCCCTTATTATAATGGTCATCTATTATTTTACTTATTTTTTTCCAGTCTAACAAATTGTTTAACTGCGTGAAAAAAGACTTTTTTATCTTTCTTGTGCGTAAATCACAAATACTATCGGCTAAAGTAGGATGATGATATATTTTCATGCCATAAATATACTATCTTTTTAGCTAAAATAGCTGCTTAGTATCACCTTTTTTTTATATCTAATCTTTCATTACCTTGCAACGGTCTTAAAAAGTATTAAAAAGAAAACATTTGACCTCAAACTGCTTCCTTACTTCGACAAGCTCAATACAAGCTTTTTGCAACTGAACTGCAAGTCGGTATTAGCTAAAGTCAGCGTAAGTTAAATGCCTCATATTTACAAATACAAATTCAATTTTTATTAAAATATGTTAAATTAACTGAAAATAAAAAATTATGTTAAAGTTTGATTTATATACATTTATGTAAAATTTATTCGATAAATTTGTAGGAAAAATAAAAGCAGTTTGAAGAATTTTCTATTGCTATTGGTTTTTTCATTTTATACCGGTGTAAGCGCGCAATTTGCCGTAAGCGGTAAACTAGTCAATGAGAAGGAACAACCCATAGAATATGCAGAGGCAAGTATAACCAATGTCAACGATACGACAAATATAAAAACGACTTTAACTGATAAAGCCGGCAAGTTCTCGCTATCTGTCTTGAAAGGAAGTTACAGCCTTTCAGTAGTGTATCTTGGTCAGGAATTAGTACAGAAGAATTTATCCGTAACAAAGAATACCCATCTTGGGGTAATTAAAGTAAGTTTAATGAATCAAATTGGAAAGGTAACGGTTACGGCAAAGAAGCCGCTGATTGAACAAAAAATAGACCGTTTTGTATTTAATGTGGAAAACAGCATTGCTTCGCGGGGGATGAGTGGCATGGAGGCTTTACAGAACACGCCTTTTGTCCGCGTGGAAGAATCAAGAGGGATTTCTATTGTGGGTAAAAGCGGGGTTTCTGTGATGGTCAATGGCAGGATGCTTCATCTTTCTGGTGATACCCTAACCACCTATTTACGTTCGCTTCGTTCAGATGACATTGCCCGCATTGAAATCATTACCACGCCGCCTGCAAAATATGAAGCTCAGGGCAACAGCGGCATTATCAATATTGTATTAAAGAAAAACACCAAGAAGGGTTGGAGCGGCAGTGTAAGCGGAACCTACCGAAGAAACCAACTAAACGGGTTTCGAGGCAACGCAGTACTAAATTATCAATCTACCTCCAGCCGATTAAACTCCTCTTTAAAAGTGAGTCAATATGATGAGAAATATCTAATCCCGGGCATTACTCGTGATTTTTTAGGAAAAAATCAGACTATACACGAGGATGAAAATCAAAAACAAACGAATTACGGAACGGGATTAAATTATAGTTTAGACTATAAACTAAGCAAGCAGTCGAATATTGGATTTATTTATGATTACTCAGTGTATAAGACCAATATATACACGGATAATAAAAGTATTTATACTTCTGAAAATAAAATCGACTCGGTTTTAAATACCCATCAAAAGCAGCCCAGAGAATTACGTCCCTTACATACCTTGAATACGTATTATGAATTAAAATTAGACAGCCTGGGTAAAAAGTTAAGCCTTACCGGGAACTACTTAAAATATCCTTCTAACCTGAGCAGTGATTTTAATACAAGGAACCTCAACACCGAAAAAGAATATCCGGTTAGAAATTCTTCTAAAACCGATGATAAAATTTATTCGGGTCAGGCAGATCTTACCCTTCCTTATCCTAAGATATATGTAGAGACCGGGGTAAAATATGCTTTTTTTGATGATCAGTCAGCGGTGAAGTACGAAGTAAAAAACCCCGAAAACCATGACGAGGGCTATCATATCCAGCCGGGGAAAAGCAATGTATTTGATTATAAAGAACAGAACTATGCGGTATATCTTAGTGTAAAAAGAGCCTTGGGTAAGAAATGGTCTGTAAAAGCGGGGCTACGATATGAATACAGTGTAGTAAACGGCAAATCTGAGCCGGAAAAAGGCGAAAGCATCCAAGAAAAAGATAAGCCGGCTTATGATGATGAAGTACATCAAAAATACGGGAAATTTTTCCCCACTTTGTATGTTAATTACACGCCCAGTGAAAACCATACGTTCTCTTTGAATTATTCCAGAAGAGTCAACCGGCCCGGCTTCTCAGCCCTTGACCCTTTTCGATGGTACAGCAATGCGTATTCGTATTTTGCAGGAAATCCTTACCTGCAGCCGTCTTATAATTATAATGTAGAGTTTTCGTATCTGTACAAAAGCAAATTAAGCCTCAGCCTGTACAATCAATATGAACATGAGGGATACATGAAGGTTTTACACCTTACAGAGGGTATTCAAAGCAATGTCTATAACAATGCGTATAACAGTAATACTGCAGGGGTAAAGGCAAGCTATTACGATACGCTTCTGAAAATTTGGGAACTTTCTGCCAATGCAAACGTTTGGTACAGCCATACCACCCCCATTCTTCCGGAAGTAGCCGGTATAGAACAATACGCCTTTTATTATGATATTTCTAACACCCTCTGCTTAAATCGAAAGAAAACTTTGTTTTTGATGCTGAATTTTTTGTGGGTATCGCCTTATATCGATGGAAATACTCATATAGAAAGCCGATACCAATTTATTCCGGGCATTAAACTGTCGCTGTTCGACAAGAAACTTCAAGTGAACATGGTGGGAACAGATGTGTTTAAAACCCTAAAAAATAAAGGATATAATGCCTACACAGAGTATCGAAGCGAGTTTAATGGTTATAATGATGTTAGAGGAGTGCGCTTGAGTGTTACCTGGTCTTTTGGCAATAAAAAAGTAAAAGGTGTGAAAAAAAATATACAGTTTAAAGAAAGTAAACGAGCAAATTGATCAATATGAAATATATATGCGCATAATATATTGAAGGAGGTACGCGAAAATCCTGTAAAGAGTAGCGATTAATTTTTAAATTTTATTACTATGAATAGTAAAAAATTTAGTCCATTACAATTGGACAAGAAGACCGTGGCAAGGCTTAATAACGAGCAGTTACTCAAGGTAAGAGGAGGGCACAATGTAAAGGCTGATGCAACTAATTTTACCGATTGCATTACAGGTAATACTTCCAAATGTGTAAAACCTGGCTCAACTGTCATTCAACAAGCGCCAAAGCCAAAAGACCCGGTAACTCACCACTCAGGTTAATGAAAGGTTGAGTTGAAGAATTGGTCTCCCTCGTTTAACGGGAGACCAATTTATATTTACCCCTTTTTATTTTACTTGTTAGAACCAGAAAATAATTTACCATACAATGCTCACGCCTGCCGATTTTTATGTATTGAGAGTTCCGAGTTTTTCCATAGACCGTCTTTGGGTTTTGAACCGAGTTTTAAAACAAAGAGATATTACAGCCGTTAAAGCCATTTTTCGGGAGGAACGCTTTTTACAAGCCATTTATTTCTCTTCAAGATATTTTTATAAAACCGCCAAAAATTGGCTTCAAGAGGAACAAATTACTTTTGACAGCAAGGATAAAGTCCTTCTAAGCCTGTATAAATACTACATTAGAATTTGCACCCGGTGTACGCCTTATGGCTTATTTGCAGGATTTGCCTCAGGGGAGGTCAGCCGGCAAAAATCTAATATAGCATGGGATAAAGATGCGCTCTTGCCGATCATTCGGCCCGACATGCTTTTTCTTAAAAAGATAAAAGATGAAATCCTGCAGGACCACCGCAGTAAAAAAATAATATATTATCCGAATAATACCCTCTATAAAGCCGGTAATGCCCTGCGTTTTATTGCATGGGATACGCATTATAATTACGAGATCTCCGAAGCAAAAAATTCCCATATATTAGATAGGGTGATTCAAGCGGTCAAAGAGGGGTTAAATTTTTCTCAAATTACAGCGATTATTGCAAAAGAACTTCCTAATTTTGATAAACAGGAAATAGAAGCCTATATCCATTCACTTATTTATAATAAAATATTGGTTGACCGCCTGCCGCCGTATATGACCAGTATAAGAGATCCTCTTAATGAACTGGAAGTTTATTTGAAGAAGATGGACATAGAGGATACGCTGTTAGAAGATCTTAAAGCGTCTTTAACGCATAACCAAAAGGCGGTTGACGTTAAAAATATAGCGAGTTTAGCCAATCGATACCCGAAAATCTTAGACGAAAAGACGCAGCTTTTTCAAGTAGATCTTCAACTTCGCTTGGTCAAAAATAATATCCATGAAAAAGTAGTACAAAGATTATCAAAAAGCGCCTATGATTTACAGGGACTCACAGAACGCGTATCCTCTGGTGTCTTAACAGCATTCTGTAAGCGGTATTACAGTAAATTTGAAGACCAAGAGATGCCTTTGGTGCATGCACTGGATCCTCAATTGGGAGTAGGTTATGGCTTACAAGTCAGTGGAAATGTTGAAGAAACCCCTTTGTTAAAGGATATTTATTTTAGCTATAAAGAAAATAATCCCCGTTTGGAAATACCGCCTATACTCTCCATTATAATAGAAAAATACCTTGATCGTTTCAACTCAGTCTTTCAAAAACCCGTTGTTTTATCAGTGGATGACCTTTCACGGGCTGCCATTACTAAGGAAACGTTTCCTTTTTGCGAGGATTATTATCTATTCGGAGACTTGCTGACGCATTCATTTGAGGATTTAGACCGTGGAATTTTTAAGTTTCACTGCAAAGCCTCTTGCCCCTCTCCTTATATGAATAATATATTATCTAGATTTTCTTATCATGATAAAAAATTGCGGGATAAACTTGACCCGTGCATAAAAAAAGATTTAAACGGCGCTATAACTGCCGAGATCATCCATCATCCAAGCGACCAGTTGGGTAATGTGCTGTTACGACCCAATTTTTATGATTATGAGATACCGTATGTAACGGAGAGTAAGAAAGAAAATCATACAATTCATGTAAATGATCTAAGTATCAGCGTTAGAGGAAACCGAATTATATTGCGGTCTCTGTCCCTTAACAAGGAAATACGGCCCCGTTTATCCTCTGCCTATAATTATACCACTAATCAACTTTCCGTCATTAGATTTTTATGTGATTTGCAATACCATGAAAAATATATGGGCTTTCATTGGGACTGGTCGGTATTGAATGACAGGAGCTATTTACCGAGGGTGGAATATAAAGAACTCATCTTAACAGAGGCGAGGTGGAAATTAGAAAAAAATAAAAACCACAATATAAACACTTTAAAAGATAAAATAAAAGCACTGAACATTCCTCAATATTGTAATTTAAAAGATGGAGACCATGTACTGCTTTTGGATACGACAAATGAACTCTGTCTCACTATTTTACTCAGAAGAATAAAAAAGTACCCTGCATTTTTATATGAATCGCTACATGATTCATATTTTCTCTCAAAAAATCAAGAGAAGTATGCTGCAGAATTTGTCTTTCCTTTGATAAAACCGAACAATTTGTCCGATCGTTCAACCCCTCCAAAAGCTGAAACAAAAACAATTTCTCAAACGGTAATTAGAGATTTTTATCCCGGCGATGAATGGAACTACTTTAAGATTTATTGCAGCCATATTATGGGAGATCGTGTCATAAAGGAGGTCATTAAACCCCTCATTGAGGAGTATGCAAAAGAAAATATCGATTTGTTTTGGTTTTTTATTCGATATGAAGATCCTGATCACCATATTCGGCTGAGGGTTAAAACGAAAAATACACAAAAACTGATCTCACAACTGAGAAAGCAATTGCAAGCGCTCATAAAAGAAGGTCATGTATTTTCTCTAAGCATGGAAACCTACCAACGAGAAATAGAACGTTATGGAGCGAATAATATCAAACTATCGGAGCAGTTATTTCATTATGACAGCCTCGCAGTGATGAAATGTATTAAGCGATTAAATGAAGTAAACGATGAAAACATTCGATGGAAAGTCAGTTTGGTATCTATTGATCTTTTGTTAGACGATTTTAACCTTCCCTTGTTAGACAGAGTTATTTTATTAGAGAAATTATATAAAGGGGTTATGTCAGAATATGTAGAGACTTCTCGTAAAGAAAATAGTAAATTATTTAAAGCCTCTGCAGATAAGAAACTAAGAGCACATAAAGCATTTTTAGACGATGTGCTTCGACTGAAAAAATATACAAAACTTAAATCTTATATAGATCCCTTTTTAGAAAGATCGCATAACAATAAAAAAATTATACCTTTAATTAAAGTAAATCTATCTGATAACCAAGCGTTGTTTGATTTACTGAAAAATTATCTCCATATGGCATTGAATCGTTGGTTTTGTATTAAACCAAGAATGCACGAATTCATTATTTATTTTTTTATGTACAAAACCTATAATTCTATTTTAAAGAGAAATGAAAAACCTTGAACCGATACTTTTAGAAATAATTTCCGAAATTGATAAGAATCATTCTCTATTTAATGATTCTTCAGTAGAAAGTGGAAAAATGGGATTGGCGTTATTCTACTTTTTCTGCCATCATTTCTATCAAGATAATGACTATATAATTAAAGGCGAGGATATGATAGAAGATTCAATTCATTTACTTTCCGAAATATCTCAATGCAGCCGATTTACGCCTAAATATAGAACAGACTCTTTATCAAATGTGATTTCCAGTTTTGGTAAAGGATTGCTTTTTATTCAATATCAATTTAATCATGGCTACGATTTTACCGAACATTATAAACGTATAAGTAGTGTTCTTGTTGAATTAAATAGACAAAATCTTAAGGAAAAAGATTTCGACTTTTTTAGCGGCGCCTTATCGGCAGGTCATTTTTTCTTAAATAAATATTACCATGAGAAAGATGCTTTTTCTAAAAATGCCTTATTAGAAATATCGAATTCTTTAAAAAAAGAGGGGATTTATCAGACAAAAAATGAAGTTTTTTGGAGAGCACCGGCACTATTGAACCAAGTATATTTAGGGATTTCCCACGGCTCAGCAATGATCATTAATTTTCTTACCAAACTATTTGAAATAGGGATAATGAATGATGACAATATAAAAGAAAAACAACTCTTAGAGCACGCGGTAAACTTCCTGGTGAAAAGAAAAAGAAGTTTAATTGATGGATATTTTCCTCATACCTTTTCTGATAAGAATCAACAAGAACCCACTCAATTTGCCATGTGCTATGGAGATCTGGGCATACTCTTCGCACTTTATAATGCGAACAAAATAATACAAAACCCTGCAATAGGAAAAGAAATAGATCATATGTTAGCTACAAGCACGCTTAGAAAAAAAGATTCTCGCTATACTTTCGATGGAGGAATCTTTTACGGCGCTTCTGGTATCTTTTGCATATTTAAGGAGTTATTTAGAAGAAGTAATCATCCTTCTTACAAAGAAGTTTATACCTATTGGTTTAATCAAATTATTACTTATAGAGAACCTCATCGAAAAAAAACTGCCGGGTTTATCAATGCTTTTGAACAGGTAGAAAATAAGAATAATCCATCAGTTAGATTCTCCTATGGCTGGGGGATTGCAGGAATTGGTATTTGCCTAATGTTAGGCTTAGATAAAAAATTACCTTTAATTAATGAAACCTTATTAATAGGTATTTAATGCGTAGAATCTTTGTCTTGACTTCGGGATGCTAAAGACCATAAAATAAAAATTGAGACTGTTGCAAAAAGTACTTTAGCAAAGTTCGCACTAAAACAAAAAACGCCGCAGAAGTTTTGAATCTATAGTAATTCAAAACTTCTGCGGCGTTTTTTGTTTTAATTTATCTAATCAATTGCCTACATCCCACCATAGGCGTGTTCCTCCATTATCAGGGCCTTTAAGCAGCTTAGTGGCAGCTTCAATTTGCTTAGGATTTGTGTTACGCTCACCGATTGGAAAATTTAAACGACGTATTTGTATATCCGTGTCAATGGTTCCATTACTTTGGTTGCTAACCACCGGAAAAATTTTAGGATAGCCGGTTCTTCTAAATTCTGACCAGGCTTCTTGCCCGTCAGGAAACATAGCAATCCACTTCTGGGTAATAATTTTCTCTAATTTTTCCTCATCAGAAGATGCACCATCCCATGCAATGGTTACACTACTTTGTGCAGCGATATTATTAGAAGAGGTTATAGGATCTACATAATCCTTAGGCTTCTTAACCGCATCGCTTATATAGGCATTTGCTTGTGCCTCTAGCCCATATTGCTGGAAAGAAGTACGAATTCCTTCTTCATAATTAGCTTTAGGATCACCGGCATTGTTATACCCTTTAAGTGCTGCCTCCGCTTTTAGAAAATAAACCTCTGAAGCGGTCATTAACTGCATTCCGGTTATGGGCGTTCCATCTTTATAATACATTTCCCCTAATTTAGAAAACGCTATATAAGGTTTTTTTTGCGCCTGCTCATCGTCGTATCCGTTTAATAGCGGGAGTCCGTTACGAATGCCTTTATATTCGCCTTCTACCACACCAGAGGTTTGAAAATATACGGCGAGCCTTGGATCTTCATACCCTCCCATAATCGATTCCATGGAGGCGTTCATTCGAATATCATCCCATGAAGAATTAAAGGTTACCAGGGGATTAGGCTTACCTGCTTCAATATAAAAATTTTCATCATTAGAGGCTAAAACTCCTGTTGGATGGGCTAATGATTTTTCTGCCTCGGTTTTAGATAATGACGGATCTACATTAGCAATACGCATGGATAAACGAAGACGTAAAGAATTCGCAAATTTTATCCATTTAATTAAATCCCCTCCATAAACCTGATCATAAGAAGTAAAACTTTTATCCGTGCTGTTTTCCTCTAATATTTCAATGGCTTCATCTAAATCTTTAAAAAACTGATGATACGTATTTTCTAAAGAATCGTATTCAGGTGTTGAGGTAGTTTCGCCAAATTTGGTATAAACAATAGGACCAAAAGTATCTGCTACTCGATGAGCGCCTTCTACTCTTAATATTAATGCAAGTGCATATAATACCGGCGCCGGATCTTTTGCTATATCTATAATATACTGGCAGTTTTGAATAACACTCGGATAGAAGACGTTAAATATTTTATCATTCCATCCATCTACCAAAGCGTAGGTGCCATTATTAGCTCCAGCTATGAACGGTCTTGGATTGGTCATATATCCGGAAAATAAATCAGCATTTAAATTTTGTTGTAATTGTGCCACATCAGCCGGGTCAAACACATAAATATTATTAAATATCTGGTTAAAGTATTCCCCCGCATTTACATCTTTGGGGTTCAAAGCATACGGGTCGGTATCTGTTTTTTTAAAATCATCTGTGCAATTAATCAAAGAAATAGTTATCAAAACTGCAGGTAATATTATTTTTTTTATGATTCTCATTATTCTTACTTTTTTAAAATGATAATTGTATATTTAATCCAAGGCTCCGGGTAGAAGGAGCCCCAAATACGTCAAGCCCTTGCAAGCCATTACCTGTACTTAGGGTTACATTCGGGTCATAAGGCGCGTCTTTATAAAAGAAGAATAAATTTCTTCCTATTAAAGAAGCATTGACAGCATGAAAAAATCCTTTTTTAGATAAGTTAAATTTATAACTCAACGAGACCTCTGCCAGTCGAATGTTGGTTGCATCATAGGTGTACTCAGCAGTCGCTCCGTTTCGCCCACCAATAGATCGATAGTATTTATCCGAGCTGATTTCTTTGATTTCTTCTGTTGTGGTTCCATCAGCGGCTGTAGTCATCGTTACCGCGTCAATCATAGTATCGCTATCTGCAGATCTGTTAGAATTACCTGCCTGATCAACAACAGCCTGCGTCATACTCATAGCAACTCCTCCAAATCGACCGTCGATTAGAAAATTCAAATTAAAATTTTTGTATTTAAAAGTATTACTCCAGCCTAAAGTCCATTTAGGGGTTGCCGTTCCAAGATAAGAAAAATCTTCTATTACGGGAGTACCTGCATCGTTGAGTATAGGTAATCCATTAGCATTTCGTGCTACTTTTTTACCCCAAATTTCTCCATAAGACCCTCCTTCTCTTATGTAAGAAGCATAACTATTTACGTACGCATCGGTCAGTGTATATAATCCGCCACTAATTTTATCAGACAGTTTTTTTATTTTATTGTCATTTACAGCATAATTAATATCTGAATTCCATTGGAAATCAACCCCTTTGATGGGAGTACTGGTAAAAGTAACTTCAACTCCCTGATTTTGAATATCCCCGGCATTAAATGCTGATTGAGAATGTCCTGTAGTTACTGGAACAGATATGATGAAATATTGGTCTTTTGTATTCGTTTTATAATAGGTAGCGTCTAGCCCTATTCTATTTTTTAAAAATCGCCATGTTGTACCCAACTCGAATGATTTTTGACGTTGTGGTTTTAATTCACCTGAAGGAAATACAGCAGATGCTGGATTTAAGACCCCTCCTGTTGTCAATTTAAATCCTACATTTGTAGAGAAAGGCCTTACAGGGCTTCCTACTTCGGCATAAGAGGCACGAACTTTAGCAAAACTTATTTGACGTCCAAGATTAAAAATTTCGCTCAAAATACTGGTTAAACCTATAGAGGGGAAAAAATAACCTTTGTTACTTGTAAAAGCAAGCGTAGAAGAGAATTCCTGTCTTGCGGTGGCATCTAGATAGAGCATGCTTTTATAACCAAATTGTGTAGCAACAAAGAGAGATTGTCTTTGTTCTCTCGCAACTAAATTTTGACTTAAATTCACACTGAGTGAAGGATTAAAATTTTGCAGGCTAAACACATTTCTTTGGCGTAAGCCGCCGTTTATCCCTGAATCTAATAAAACTCCATCTCCTTCTTTAATGGTTCGTGCAGTTGCACCAAGGTTAGCATTTAGTTTTATCTCTTTTGTAAGATCTTTGTCAATGGTCGCCATAAAGTCTGCGTATAATTGCTGATCTTCCCCATCGCTATAAACATAGCGACCTCCTGCAGGTGCTAAAGTTGCGTTGGTGGAGTCATAAGATTTTCTTTCATAAGTATTTCTTGTTCGATCAATACTTCCTCTTGCTTGTAAACTCAACCAAGAATTTACTTCATAGGATAAAGTAACGGAAGAAAATAATTTCTCATTACGGTCCACAGTCGCATTGCGATTAAGTATCCAATATGGGTTTTGCTCTGAATCCGAAGTGGCACGCCACCAGCGTTGTATCCCATTTTGATTTTCGAAATTTTTATAGTCAGAAAGCCTACTGTTTTCCTTGTCATATTGATAAACGCCCACCAAAGGATTATAATAAAAACCAGAAATAGGCTTATTTCTAATCTTTTGAGTACTTAGAATCACATTTGCATCAATCTTTAATTTATCGTTAAACAATTTCGCTGTCTCTTTAAAATTGAGATTATGACGAATGAGATTATTCTCTGGGATAATTCCTCGGGCATTCGTATTAGCATACGAAAAATAGGTTTGTGCCTTGTTTGTTCCTCCTGAAATGGTAATGCCGTTAATGTTGGTAACACCTGTTTGGAAAAAGTCATCTATATTACGCTTTAAATCATCCCTTACTTTTATCTTATACGCCGGAAAATCTGCAGTGGTACTGGAAGAAACATTTACACGGAAAGCGCCTTCTTTGCCTTTCTTAGTGGTAATAACAATTACCCCGTTTTGCCCTGAACTTCCGTATAAAGCAGAAGCAGATGCCCCTTTCAACACAGATATACTTTCAATGTCATCCGGGTTTATTAACGATAGTGCATCTCCCCCATCGCGATTACCGGCGTTTTTATCTCCGAAGGTATTATTCGGTTGCGTAGGAGAGCTATTTAAAAACGGTATCCCGTCTATTACATATAAGGGTTGATTATTCCCTATTGAAGTATTTCCTCTTAATAAGACTTTAACCGAGCCTCCAGCACCTGATGTACTTCGATTGATCGTTAGTCCAGAAACTTTCCCTGAAAGTGCGTTAATCGGATTCGTATCTTTTATCCGGGTTAATTCCTCTCCCTTAACATCTTGAGCAGAATAAGTCAGCGCCTTCTTTTCTTTCTTAATCCCCAATGCTGTAACGATAACTTCTCCAATAGTTTCAGTTTGAGACAAGGTTATGTTTAGCATGGTCTGTTGACCTACAGCAACGGTTTTATCTTCAAAACCAAGAAAAGAAAAAATAATTCTATCTCCTTCTTTAGCTTTAACAGAGTAATTTCCGTTTTCATCAGTCGAAACTGAATTTCCTCCGATTATTTGCACGTAGACATCAGGTAACGGTTGTCCATCAGAGTCGAATACAGTTCCTTTTAGCATTTTTTCCTGCGCCCATAAAACGCCGGAAAAAAGTAAAATTAGCAATACAATTTTCTTCATTATTATGTTATTTTATAATTAATATTTTACAAAATTAACAAATATAAAGTTAATACTAGAATAAATTTATATTGTGTTGGCTTGCAGTTACAAAAAGTATTTTAGTGAAGGTCTGCTTTATATGGAAACAATCAGGCTAACAGCATTCCCTCCAAAACCGGTGCTATTGATCATAATCGTCTTAAGAGGGCTAAGTTCCTTTTGTTTAAAAGATATACAAGGATTAGGAATAACCTGCTGATGCTGTAACATGATTAGGGCCATTTCTAAACTAAGCGCACCTGAGGCGCCGAAAGTATGCCCTATTTTCCATTTATTACTGGTCAAATAGGGTAAGGTATTGAAAATTTTTTGGATGGCTTTATATTCGGCAAGGTCTCCTTTTTTTGTTCCGGGTGCGTGTGTAATAATAACATCAACGGTAGCCAGTTGTGCAATTTTTAGCGCCATTTTCATCGAGGATTGAAAGCATTCTGCATCTTTTGAAATGGAAACAGAATGTTGAATATTTTCTGTTGAAAATCCTATTCCAATAATATGTGCAAGGGCATTGAGATTTTCTTTTTCCAACAAAAATACCGCTGCCCCTTCTCCTAAGACCTGCGTGTTTTCTGTTTTTTTTAGGTTTAAACTCTGACAAGGAAAATCGTTTTTTAATGAGGAATACATACGCAGCGCTTTCATTTGTGCAAAAGTAAATGGGGTAAGCGGGGCTTCAGTTCCTCCTGCTAAAAATTTTGTACAAAGCCCGCTCTCTAACCAGGCAATCGCATTTAAAATTCCGTGAAGAGCAGTAGAACAAGTAACAGAATGGCTGAAAGAAATATTTTTTTGCTGTAAATCCTGACCCACCCACGAGGATACATTCCCCGGCGTGGTGGTTGGTGACGCGAGCGGAAGCGCTTTGTTATTTTTTAGAAAATATTGATGATGCTTTTCAAATAAGGCAGTTGCCCCTCTTGAAGAACCGATGTTTATCCCTAATAATCCTTTTTTTGTAAAGTTTTTCATCGCTTTTCGTGCAGAGATAATAGCCATCAAAACTGATCGGTCAAGTGGTTTATACCTTTCATTTTTTAATTCTGTTAACTGCTGCTCGGATAAGGGATGTAAAACAGCTTGCGGAGTAGCGCTTTTATATGTTATAGTGCTTTTTGGGGTCAAGTAGTCTTCCCTTGGGTTGTTTGGCGAAAGCGGAGACACAGAGCCGTATTGCATTATGGCAATTTTATTCATTAAAATTAAATTTTAGACAAAGGTAGTGGAATGATAAAAATTGAAGAATGTATTTATAAAACCTTTGAACATAAAGCAAAAAACATTCTATATTTAACTTTTTATGTATATTTGCTCCCGTTTGTGTGTATTTTAATGTTTTGCGAGAGTAGCTCAGGGGTAGAGCACAACCTTGCCAAGGTTGGGGTCGCGGGTTCGAATCCCGTTTCTCGCTCTTCTCTTAAGGATAATCAGATAAAATATTAGAAGGTTTTGCAAAAGCTACTTTAGCAACTGAACTGAAAGTCAGCGTGAGCTAAGATCCGCAAAGCTAAATACCTTTATTTCCATGATTTTTTTATATGTTTTGCAAAGCCCTCTATTTATATTTAATTATATTTGCATATATTATAAATTTAGTTAATATTTTATAGTGATTAACAGAAAAATAATTAATTTTATTTTAACTTTTATATTATTTTCTATAGGGAAGTCAGAGGAATTAAAAGTAAAAAAAATAGTAGAAGATGATAGCCCGGCAATTAATACGGCAAGCATAAAATTAGAAGTAAGCGGGGGAGTGGGCCCTTACACCTATCATTGGGATAATCCGTCAATAGGGTTAGCACAAAGGCAGGCATTAAATCTAGCCGAAGGCAAAACGTATAATATAAAAATTGAGGATAGTAAAGGGAATTATATTGTAGAGAAAATATATATTCCGACAAAATCATTTGCTGAAAAAGTAAGTGCAGGGTTTAATCCCTTAGTTAAGTTTTTAGATACTATTTTGTTTTTCGATCCATTTAAATTCTTTTACGACAATCGACTTTACGATTCTCAGGGAAAACCAGTTTTAAACCCAAATGGAACGCCAAAAACAGTTAAAATTCCCTTTTTAGTGGTCTGGCTTATTGTAGGCGCTTTCTTTTTAACTTTGCGAATGGGATTTATCAATCTTAAGGGAATTAAGCATTCTCTTTCACTCATTCGTGGAAAATATGATGAAAATGAAGCCCCGGGTCAGATCACTCATTTTCAAGCGCTCACTACGGCTCTTTCCGGTACAGTAGGACTTGGTAATATCGCCGGTGTTGCAGTTGCTGTTTCGTCTGGAGGTCCGGGTGCTACACTTTGGATGATTATTGCCGGATTATTTGGAATGTCGGTCAAGTTCGTAGAATGTTCTCTCGGAGTAAAATATCGGGAGATTGCTCCGGATGGAAAAGTGTACGGAGGGCCTATGAGTTATTTGAGAAAAGGATTTGCCAGACGCAAACTTCCTCGTCTCGGAAAAGGACTATCTATATTCTATGCGCTTGTCATAATCATAACTTCTTTTGTTGCAGGTTCTATGTTTTCGGCGAATCAATCTTCCATGCAAATTGCGTCGATCTTTAATACGATTAATCCTAATACCACTAAATTAACTTCAGGCATTACAATTGCCATTCTTGTATTTATGGTTATTGTAGGAGGCATAAAAAATATTGCCAATGTAACCGATAAAATTGTGCCGGCAATGGCTATTATGTATCTAATAATGTCCCTTGGGGTCGTCTTTTACAATATTGACCGCGTAGGAAATACTTTTTATCTGATTTTTAGCAGCGCTTTTTCTTCTGATGCACTTTATGGAGGATTTATGGGCGTTATGATACAAGGATTTCGCCGTGCAGTTTTTTCTAATGAAGCGGGTGTAGGTTCAGCCGCTATAGCACATTCAGCAGTCAAAACCTATCATCCCGTGAGCGAAGGCTTTGTTGCTATGATTGGCCCCTTTGTAGACACGGTGATTGTTTGTACTCTAACCGCCTTGGTGCTTATTTTTTCCGGAGTATATACGGATACATCCGTTTCAGGCTCAGCAATGACATCAAAGGGATTCGGTTCTATTTTTGGTGATTTTTCTAGCTTGCTCATCACGATTGCTATTTTCCTATTTGCCTTTTCAACGATTATAGCATGGTCTTATTATGGTTTAAAAGCTACGGTATATTTATTTGGCAATTCTAAAATCATTAGTATAGGATTTAACCTCATTTTTGTCTGTACTATAGTTTTCGGATCCGTTGTTAGCGCTGGCTTTATAATTGATTTTGCAGATATGATTTTCTTATCTTTAGCGCTTCCTAATTTAATAGGGCTTTATTTAATGTCTGGAGAAGTAAAGAAAGACTTGAAAATTTATTTAAAAAAAATCCAATCCGGAGAAATTTATCCCTCCAAAAAATAATCATAAACTTCCGGGATAACTTTTGTAAAGTTCGGCAGAAATGAAAAATATAAAACCTCAATCTAAGTTAAATAAACAAGACAGAAAAGGCATTTTATATTTGATCCTTCTTCTATCAGCCATTCAACTATTTATTCTGTTTTATACCCCTCCGATAAAGCAGAGTAAAACAACCGAATTAGAAAAAAAACAAATACGCCAGTGGCAGAAAAGCATAGATAATAAACAACGCAATAAAAAAATAAAACCGTTTAATCCTAATAATTTAAAGGAAAAAGAATGGATGAAATTAGGATTTAGCAAAAAACAGGCGCAAGTCATTTTAAAATATAAAAGGAGTCTGGGGAAGTTTTCAACACTGGCTCAAATTAAAAAATGCTTTGTTATTTCTGATGATAAATTCAAGGAGATACAGCCTTATATCCTTTTAGAAGATAAACAGCAAAAGAACACAGTAGGTAATATAGATGATAGAGAAATATCTAACGACAAGAAAATAAGCCCGTTTAATCCTAATAATTTAAAGGAAAAAGAATGGATGAAATTAGGATTTAGCAAAAAACAGGCGCAAGTCATTTTAAAATATAAAAGGAGTCTGGGGAGGTTTTCAACACTGGCTCAAATTAAAAAGTGTTTTGTTATTTCTGATGATAAATTCAAAGAGATACAGCCTTATATCCTTTTAGAAGATAAACAGCAAAAGAACACAGCATATAATATAGATGATAACAAAATATCTAACGACTTAAATTCCTGTGATATTAATGCGTTAGTTGCAACTGGCATCAAACGCCGGGATGCCCGGCGTATTTTTAATTATAGAAAAGCCCTGGGCGGTTTTTACAATTTTAATCAGTTAAAAGAAATTCACTTGTCTGCTGAAAAAATTGCTTTGCTTAGAAAAAAAACGGTGTTGAAAACCTCTATAAACTGGTTAAATATAAACTCAACCCCTCTTTATATTCTTAGAAAACATCCTTATATTAGCCAAAATTTCGCTGCCTTTTTGAAAAGTAGCCGTGAAAAAGGAATTAAATTTTCATCTATTGAGCATTTACAAAAGCAATATAAAAGAAAAATAACTAAAAAATTAATGGTATATTTATCGTTTTAAAACCATAGCCTATGAATTTTGATAGAACAGAATCACAAAAAATGATTACAGCATCGGTAAGAGATTTTGCAAAGCAACATATTGTGCCATATTACAAAGAATGGGATAAAAACATGATTTTCCCAATAGATTTATTTAAAAAACTCGGTGAATATGGACTGATGGGCATTTTAGTTCCTGAGGAATTAAACGGATCAGGCTTATCTTATTTTGAATACATTGATATTATCGTGGAATTATCAAAAGTCGATCCTTCGATTGGCTTAAGTGTAGCCGCGCACAATTCACTGTGTACAAATCATATACTTACTTTTGGAAATGAAGAGCAACAAAAAAAATGGATCCCAAAATTAGCAACGGGCGAATGGATTGGCGCCTGGGGACTTACTGAACATAATACAGGCTCAGATGCTGCAGCAATGGCGACTACTGCGGTAAAAGAGGGGGACGAATGGATTATAAACGGCTCAAAGAATTTTATCACGCATGGTATTTCTGGAGATATTGCGGTCATCATTGCGCGTACAGGAAAAAAGGGAGATTCGCATGGAATGACCACTTTTATCATAGAAAAAGGAACACCCGGCTTTTCTTCAGGTCAAAAAATAGATAAACTTGGGATGCGTGCCTCGGAAACCTCAGAATTACTATTTGAAAAAGTCCGTATCCCGGATGACAACCGTTTGGGAGAAGTTGGAGAAGGGTTTATTCAATCAATGAAAATATTAGATGGCGGGAGGCTTTCTATTGGAGCTTTAGGCTTGGGCATTGCAAAAGGCACTTATGAGGCTTCGGTGAAGTATTCAAAAGAAAGGGAGCAATTCGGAAAGCCTATCGGACATTTTCAAGCCATTGGGTTCAAACTAGCCGATATGCTGACCAAAATATCAGCGGCGGAATTATTGCTATACAAGGCAGCGGACTTGAAAATAAAAAGAAAAAAAATGACAACAGAAGGCGCTATCGCTAAAATGTATGCCTCTGAAATAGGCGTTGAGATAGCTACGGAGGCTATTCAAATTCACGGAGGCTATGGCTATACTAAAGACTTCCCGGTCGAAAAATTCTTTCGGGATTCAAAACTATGCACCATCGGAGAGGGAACTACCGAGATTCAAAAAATCGTTATTTCTCGCAATATCTTAAAATAAAAGTGAGACCGTTGCAAAATATATAAATTCTATTTAGTTTCAACCCGATTCGAGGAATATTTTAATACACTTATTTTTAAGGGCTTCTTTTCAGGATATTTTCTTTTTTGGGCGTTCCCGCCTGACGGCGGTCGGGCTATCCGCTTTATCTTTTTCTTGGGGCAAAAAAGGCTGCCCAAAGAAAAAGGATACCGCTTCTATCCCTAACGCTCGCCCCGCAAAGCCCTTACACCTCTTTTTCCTTTCTTTTATAAGCGGAGACCGTTGAAAAAAAGCTTGTATTGAATTTGTCGAAATGCAACGCCCGAGGAACTGCAAGTCAGCATAAGCTAATAAAATGCAAAAGGCTTTGCGATTGATTTTTGAGTTACTTTTGCACAGGCATGAAAATTACTCAAAAAACACTAAACGACTTAGAATTTCAATCCATTATTGATGAAGTACTAACTGATTGTAAAAGCGAACTGGCAAAGAGAAAGGCAAGAGCACTTCGCCCGATAGAAAATGAAAAACGACTAAGTGCTGAATTAAGATGTGTTAATGAATTTTTATCTTCTTTTGAGAGTGAAAATGCTTTTCCTTCCATTGAATTTGAGGAAATAACTGAAGAAATAAAATTATTAAATATTGAAGACTCTTTTTTAGAAGCCAATTCTTTTCTAAAAATCAGGCGTCTTTCAGAGCGGGTTAACGAAGTAATTCAATTTGTTGAGAAGTTCAAAATATATTACCGTACTATTTACATTTTGACCTCTAAAATTATCTTTACCAAAGAAATTATTAAAAAAGTTAATCAGGTTTTTAATCGATGGGGTGAAATAAAAGATAATGCTACTGCGGGGTTAGAAAAAATCAGACAACAAATTAGCAGTCAAAACCAATCTATTTCAAGTCAATTTAAAGAAGAAATAAAGAAATATAGTTCCCAGGATTTTTTAGATTCTATTCAGGAATCGGTCATAGATAATACGCGCGTGCTGGCAGTAAAGTCCGTCCATAGAAAACAAATAAAAGGCGTGGTCTTAGGGCGTTCTAAAACGGGTTCTATCGTGTTTATGGAGCCTCATTCCATGATTCGCTTTAATCGTGCCCTGCAGCAATTAAAAGATGATGAAAGAGATGAAATTATAAAAATACTTAAGGAATTATCTGAACAACTAAGAATGCATCTTGACTTGCTTGGGAAATATCAAAGTTTGTTAGCGCATTTAGACTTTGTACGGGCAAAGGCTTTGTACGCTCGTTCTATTCGTGCAGTTTTACCTGAAATTAATCAGGAAAAAAAGTTAAAACTAATGGATGCGTATCACCCCATTTTGTATAAAGCTAATCATGAGATAGGGAAAAAAACCATCCCTCAACACATTGAGCTAAGCGCTAAGAAAAGAATCATTGCCATTTCAGGACCTAATGCTGGAGGCAAAAGTATTTCACTAAAAACCATAGGATTACTTCAAGTTATGCTGCAAAGCGGATTATTAGTGCCCGTTCATCATAAAAGTTCATTTTATTTTTACCGTAAAATTATGACGGATATTGGAGATAATCAGTCGATTGAGAATCAACTGAGCACTTATAGCTATCGCTTGAAACAAATGCGCTATTTTTTAAAGGAATGTGATGAGGAAACTTTGTTTTTGATTGATGAATTTGGTACTGGTTCTGATCCCGAATTAGGAGGTGCGCTGGCAGAAGTTTTTTTAGAAGAATTTTATGACCGTCTCGCTACAGGCATTTTGACTACCCATTATGCCAATATAAAACTTAAAGTAGAAGCCTTACCTGAAGCCACCAATGCCTGCATGTTATTTGATGAGAAAACGTTTTCTCCTTTGTATGTTTTAGAAGTAGGGCAGGCAGGAAGTTCATTCACGTTTGAAGTGGCGCAGAAAAATAATATCCCTTTTTCATTGCTTAACCGTGCTAAGAAAAAAGTAGCCCGGGAATCGGTTCGATTAGATAAAACCATCGTTAAACTACAGCAAGAAAAATTTAAAGTGGAAAAATCCAAACAAAAATTAGAGAACACGGAACAGAAAATCGCACAAAAAAACGAAATTTTAGATTCGATAAAAGAAAAAATAGAAATTAAATTACACCAGTATCAAAAAGCCTACGATAGAAATCAAAAATACATTTCGATAGGTAAAAAAATAAATACGCTGACGGAAAAATATTTCTATGACAAACGAAAAAAAGATTTGATCAAGGAAGTCTTGAGAATAGTAGAAATAGAAAATGCAAAGCGGGAAGAAACAGATTCAACATCAGCAAGAGCAAAGAAGAAGCAACAGCATCAGTTAGAAAATGAGTTGTTGCAGAAAATAGCGCACATTCGGGAAGAGAAAAAAGCAAATAAACAATATATAAAAGAGCAAGAGTTAGCAGATTTAGAGCGGCACATCAAGAGTTTTTCCACTGGGGACAGGGTAAAAATAGAGGATGGAACTACGACTGGGATTCTTCAAAAAATCGAAAAAAAGACTGCCTTTGTAAATTTTGGTAACATAGTCATAAAAGTTGCCGTAAGGAAACTGAAAAGACTAAAATAACCGATTTTTAACAAATAAAACATCTTCATCAAAAACGTCTAAAAAATCATTTAAACGCTATTCGATCTTTCGTTTAATAATCTATGGTATAAGAAGGAGATTAGCTTAAAATAATGAGGTTATTTATTGATTCTAAGCAAAAAATACATAGATTTGTACGTACTATATTTTAATAAATGAAACTAACGAAGGAAGTTGTACAACAAGTAAAAAAAAGCGGCGAGGATGCTCTTCTTGAATTTGTATCTCACTTCAAATATGATAACTCTAAAGTATTTTTTATTCTTAACAGTCTGGGCTATTTACCGAGAAGTTTTAAAGGTTATTGGTTATTTGATTATTCTACACACGAAAACCCAAAAATAAGATTAGCGGCGATTAAAAATATTGGCAAGCTAAAACTTAACGGCGAAATAAATCAACTTAAAGATCTGTTATATGCAGAGACAAAAACTGAAATAAGAAGAGAAATTATATCTTCTATCGGAAGGCAAAAAAATAAGAACGCCCAACCCATTCTTTTTAAAATACTGCAAGACAATGATCCAAAAATAGTTTGTCAAGCGATAAGAGCCTTGCTTATTTTTAAAAATGACGAAAAGGTAATTAAGAGACTTAAAGAACTCAGAAATCATAAGAATGAGATGGTTCAGGCAGTAATTGAAAGGGAGTTTTTCTCTCATTTGAAAGTCAATAGTAATTTGCACCATACAGAAACCTTTAACTTCTTAAAAAATACCATTGTCCATGGTGATGTTAGAGAGATTCTTAAATCAGTACCTGATGAAAGTGTTCATCTAACTTTTACTTCACCACCCTATTACAATGCACGAGACTATTCAATTTATCCAAGCTATAAAGATTATCTCAAATTTTTAGAAGAAGTATTCCAGGCAACTTACAGAATAACTAAAGAGGGAAGATTTTTATTAATCAATACTTCCCCAATTATTCTTCCAAGAGTTAGTAGAAAGCATTCCAGCAAACGTTATCCGATTCCTTATGATTTGCACCATTACATCGTAAAAATAGGGTGGGAATATATTGACGACATTATATGGTTAAAACCTGACGCGAGTGTTAAAAATCGAGTGGGTGGATTTCAGCAACATCGTAAACCTTTGGGCTATAAGCCTAATACCGTTACAGAAATGATCATGGTTTATCGAAAGAAAACTACGAAATTGTTGGATTGGAATATGCGACAATATTCTAAAGAAATAATTGAAAAAAGTAGGGTACACGATTCTTATGAAAGTACAAATGTTTGGAGAATAGATCCTGTATATAGTAAAAATCATTCAGCAGTATTCCCTACTGAACTATGTAAAAAGGTTATCCAATATTATTCCTTTGAAGGAGATTTAGTTTTTGATCCGTTTGCCGGCAGTGGAACTTTTGGAAGAACTGCTAACGCGTTAAACAGACTGTTTTTTCTAGCGGAATTAAATAGAGATTATTTCAATTATATGAAATCAACCAAAAAATCTAAACTACTTTTTGACGAGCTGGAAACAACGTTTTTAGAACTTAACGAATTTCAAATCTTAGCCAATGACGTTAAATGAAGAAGTAACAAAAAATATTATTCGAAAGCTGATTAAGGGCAATGACTATAGAGTTGAGATCGTAACATTGATTAATGCTGAATTTTTACAATTTGCTATAGCATTTTTCAAAAAGGTAGCCTTTGCCAAAATCAAAAATGAAGATATATCAACTGATTGGTACAAAAAGGAAATGTTAAATGTAAATTTATCTCCTGATGAGATTGCTATTCACTCGGGACTTAATAAGAAAACGATTACCAATATGTATAATTCAGGAACTCAGCAAGTGGTTATTGATGCTTCTTATAAACATTATGATGCACTTTAGACGCCATAGATAAACTCACGAAAATTGAAGAAAATATTGATTTAAGCCTAACTATAAAGTTTAATAAAGTAAGTGTTGACCTAAATATAAATGAAAGTCTAATTGTAATCAACACATTAGCCGTAAAACGAGCAGCTCTACGCGGTGGCTTTTGGAGTACGGCAGGTAAACAAACTGAAGGACCTTTAATGGTAACGCTCTGTAAGTTATTTGAGGTACCTAAAGAAAATTATTCGATTAAACCTAGAGCAAAGCGAGTTAAAAAAGGAACTTTCAATCGTGAAGTTGATTTCTTTTTACACCAAGATGACAATGCGTATAAATGTGAAGTAAAATTAATGGGTAAAGGGAATCCTGAAAGTGCTGATGTTGTAATTGCACGAGACAGCAAAGTTTTCATAGCAGACAAACTTTCCGATCAAAACAAAAGTCAATTAGAATGTTTAAAAATTGAGTGGGTAGAATTAAGAGATGAGAAAGGCTATAAGCGTTTTAGCAAAGTGCTAAAAGCACTAAATATTCCTCATAAAAAACTTAATGAAGATTTAGATAAAAAATTAGAGAGAATAATTAGTTAACTGTCTGCCAGATTAAATTTTGTTCATTACACCGAGATTGTTGCAAAAAGCCATTTAGCGATAAATACTAAAATCAAGAAACTGCAAGTCAGCACCAGTTAAATATATCAAAAATTTAACTTCCTTATTGAGATAACAAGAGTTTCTTTTCAAAAAAATTTAAAATTCAATTATTAGCTATTGAAATAGAATGAACGTTTATTCTATGATAAAGTTTTCCGGTGCTTGACCGCCGGGGGCATATATGTGAAAACTAATTGCTGGATGTTGTGTTCTGTTGCATATCTTATGATAATAGCCTAAACTGTCATCAATATAATATACGTTGTCTGTTTTAAGCGGCAACTCAGACAAATATTCCAGCGGTTGCTTAGCAATCTGAAAACGTAGTTCAGTCAATTCGCCCCCTAATACATTTAATAAGCAGCCTTTTGAGGGATGGCTGTGTATTTTACTTTCATAACCAGAGGGCCAGTAAAACAATATCATTTCAAATTCTTCTGATTCATATATTTTTATACGGGAATAGTCCTGGCCATCGTTATATTTTACTTGTAAGAGTTGTGATTCAAAAGCGTTGATATCTATTGAATAATTGATTAATTGTTTACGAAAATTATATAGTTTTTTATTTTTTTTTAAATATTGCTTTACTTGTGCTATCAAAGGCTGTAAATACGATTTTTCGGATAATTCTTTCATTGAATTTTACATTTAATTTTTTATATCAAAATTAAGATTTTACATTAAAATCAGAAAAGAAAACAGGCAATATTTTATAAATACTGCTTGAAAAACTATCATGGAAATTATTATTTAAGATATTTAGCTAAAAACCCTAGCATATATTTATATAGTTCCAAGCGGTTCTCTTCTCTATTGAATCCATGCCCTTCATTATATTTAACCATATAAGGCACTTCAAAACCTCGTGTTCTGAGTGCGGATACGATTTGGTCTGATTCATCAATATTTACACGAGGGTCATTTGCTCCTTGTACGACGAATAAAGGTTTTTGTATTTTATCGGCTTGATATACGGGAGATAACGCTTTTGCAATTTTTGATTCTTCAGGATCATCTAAATCATACCATATTTCTTTTAGTTGCTCTTTGTAAGGTTTCCAATATTCGGGAATGGAATTAAAGAGAGTAAAAATATTTGAAACGCCTACATAGTCAACACCACAAGCATACAAGTTAGGAGTTTTAATCAATCCCATCAAAACAGCATAGCCTCCATGACTAGCACCGTAAATAGCGATTTTATCTTTATCTACCCAACCTTTTCCTATACAATATTTTATACCATCTTCTACATCGTCCATCGCTTTTCTTCCCACTTGCTTAAACCCTGCTTTTAAGAATTTTTTGCCATATCCGCCTGAAATCCTAAAGTTTACCTGCAAAGTGGCATACCCTCTGCTCGCAAAAAGCTGTGCTTCTGGGTTAAAGCCCCAGGAATCTCTTACACCCTGCGGACCTCCATGCGGGTTCACAATCAGCGGTACTTTTTTGCCTGCTAAAGCTGCTTTTGGCAAGGTGATATAGCCGTGAAGGGTCAATCCATCTCGTGATGTAAACGTAATGGGGCGCATCTCTGCCATATCCTTTTCTTTAAGTTGCGGCATTAAATCATAAAGTAGAGTGAATTTATCAGTTTTCGTATCATATTGATAATACGTTCCGTATAGTTTATCGCTCTGTGTAACGATGAGATATGTGTCTTCGTTATCATCATAGTCCACGACGTAAAATTCTTTTCCTTTAAATGCTTTTTGCATTTTCTTATGCAACTTTTTATACGTCTTACTGACGGGAATAACTTGATATTTTTCTCCGTCATAACTGAAATAATCTATTTCATAATTTCTTTTTCTAGAACGACTCATGCCAGTAGCGTCATAATCAGGATTAGAGAAAACTTCTTTGATAGGTTTGTTGTTTTTCAAATCATAAAGAACGATTCTTGCTTTATCACTATCCAAATTCGTAGCAACATAGGCATCATTTGGGTTGGAAGTGTTATAATTAAACCCAATAATATCAAAAGTATCTTTCCAATTCGTTTTCTTTATTAAATTAAAATTTCCCGTCTCTAAGTTCTTATAGTATAATTCATTTTTTATGCCATTTACCAATTTTGAATAGCCTCTAAGTTCTCCATCTTTGTCAAAAAGAAAGCCCTGTATGGGGTTTTTTATATCCTTGTTTTCAAAAAGTTGCTTTAGTTCTCCGGTAACTACATTTAATTTGTAAGGCTCAAAAACTTGTGGATTATTTTTGTTCATTGAAATGATAATATAATCCTTTTGGTCTTTTAAAATATTAGTAATATTCGCTTTTACTCCTTTGAAAGGCGTAAGGTCTTTGGTATTGCTTCCATCAATATCGGCAGCATAGATATGATAGTTTTCATCGCCTCCGCTATCTTTGGCAAAAAACAATCGGTCATCATTAATCCAGCCATATCCTCTTATCAGTTCTTTTTTTTCTTCAATAGCTCTTTTCACCTTACCTGTAGCGATATCCTTTATGTAAACATGTCTTTTACCTTTTTCATCTTTTTCTCTATAAGATAGGTATTTACCATTAGGAGAAATTCTGAAATAAGATGCTTTAGGCTTTGCAAAATAGTCTGCCACTTTATATTTAAAATTACCTTTATCATAAGCCGCCAGAGATCCTAATTGTTCGTTAGACGAGGGTAGGTCATTGTTTCCAGGTAGTTTGCTTTTAAATTTTTCCAAAGTCAAGGGAAATTTTTGCCCCATTTGCGTAAACGTTCCTTTGATGCTATTGCTTGCTAACAATCCTTCATAGGAGAGTTGCATTTTTGAAGCACTGAAAGATAGCTTATGGTCTTCGAATGCTGTTTTCTCTAATGGAATTCCAGTTGCTTTTTGCATGGGAATATCCATAGTAGTATTATAATCGCTATTAGATTCGGTAATATGAAAAATGATTTCCATTTTCATTCCTTTTATGTCAAGTGAGCCTTTCCAATCGCCCACCACGCTTTGTGCCTTTATCATCATAGTTGTTGCTATTATTATAGCAAAAATGCTAAAAATTTTACTTTTCATTTTTATTATTTTTTTAATTAATAAGAATAAAATTAATTTATCCTCGCCATTTTCTTATAAAGGTCTCAGTTTAATTATTTACGTCTGATATAACTTTAATGGCAACAAATTTAATTATTTTTTTCAAATTCTAAAAATAAATTGAGACCGTTGCAAAAAGCTTGTATTGAGTTTGTCGAAATACACGCTAACAACTGCAAGTCAGCGTAAGCTAATAAAATGCAGCGCCCTATAAAAATCAAATACCGGAGCAACCTTGGTCTCTTGGCAATATTTCGTATGATAAAATAATGGGGCGTTATAAGATGGTTTTGATAAAGGACGACTATTTATTTAAGAGGCATAAAATAAAATTGTATTTTTACACCGATTTTTTTGCTGTTTTATGGGAAAGGTAATCGCAATAGCTAATCAAAAAGGAGGAGTAGGAAAAACTACTACTACGATTAATTTGGCAGCATCTTTGGGGGTATTAGAAAAAAAAGTGCTGTTAATTGATGCAGACCCCCAAGCAAATGCGACTTCGGGCTTAGGTATTGATTTAGGTTCAATTGAAAAAGGAACTTATGAAATTTTAGAACATACTAAAGACGCCTCAGAAGTAATTGTTAAAACCAGTTCTCCTAATGTAGATTTAATAGGTGCTCATTTGGATTTGGTAGCGATTGAAATTGAATTGGTAGATAATATCCATAGGGAATATATGTTGCAAAAAGCTTTGAAGGGAGTTAAAGGACAATATGATTATATTTTGATTGATTGCGCCCCTTCACTCGGGCTTATCACCTTAAATGCGCTAACTGCTTCAGATTCGGTTATTATCCCTATTCAGTGCGAGTATTATGCTTTAGAGGGGCTCCGAAAATTATTGAATACTATTAAAAGCATACAAAAAATACATAATCCTCAACTGAATATTGAAGGATTATTGCTGACTATGTATGATTCGCGTTTACGTCTTTCTAATCAGGTAGTGGAAGAAGTAAAAAATTATTTTCCTGAAATGGTTTTTAATACGATTATTCAGCGAAATGTGCGCCTAAGTGAAGCACCGAGTTTTGGTAAATCAATTATTCAATATGACGCCAGTAGCAAAGGAGCGGTTAATTATCTAAATTTGGCAAACGAATTCTTAGAAAGGAATAAAGATAAAATAGATGGCTAAAAAAAGAGCATTAGGTAGAGGTTTATCTGCACTATTATCTGACAATTATGACTTGAATACGGCACAGGATAAGAATGCAGAGCAGGTGATTGGGCATATTATTGAGATTAAACTCTCAAGCATTGAGGTAAATCCTTTTCAACCTCGCACGCAGTTTGAGCTTTCTGCACTTGAGGAATTGGCATCGTCTATCGCTGAATTAGGGGTTATTCAACCCATTACGGTTCGTAAGAATGGAACTAAGTTTCAATTAGTATCCGGTGAAAGGCGTTTTAAAGCTGCTAAATTGGCTGGACTGAAAACCATTCCGTCTTATGTTCGTTTGGCAAATGACAGAGAAATGCTTGAAATGGCATTAGTCGAAAATATACAGCGTGAGGATTTAGATGCTATTGAAATTGCCTTGTCTTATCAGCGCATGATAGACGAAATAAAACTGACCCAGGATGAAATGAGTAAAAGAGTAGGTAAGAAACGAACAACGATTACCAATTATCTTCGATTGTTAAAATTAGACCCTATTGTGCAAACAGGTATTCGGGATAAGATGATTTCCATGGGGCATGGTCGTGCACTGATTGGATTAAAAAATTCTGTAACTCAACTTGCGTTGTATGAAAAAATTATTAAGAACGATTTATCTGTTCGCCAAACGGAAGAACTCGCCAGGCATTTTAAAGAAGGAAAAAATATGACGAATAAAAACCATGAGCTCCCCGTTTTTTATAAGAAAACTATGAAAGATTTTTCTGATTATTTTCAAACAAATGTTGTTATTAGCCGAAATACATCGGGAAAGGGTAAAATTACGATAGCATTTGATAGCGATGAAGATTTTGAGCGCATCAAAAAACGAATAAAATGATAAAAGAAATAAGCACTTTTTGTTTCTTTTTTCTTTTTTTGGTTTCATTCTCACAAGTCTCCAGACAAAAAGAATCGAAGGTAAAAAAGACATTAGTTTTAGCAAGTGAAGATACGATTCGTTTAGATAAATCGATAGAAAATATTACTGATTCACTCCATTCACCACAAAAAGCTGCTTTATATTCTGCGGTATTCCCTGGCTTGGGACAAATTTATAATAAAAGATATATAAAAACTGCTGCTGTATGGTCACTTATCGGTACGGGGATTGGATTTATCGGCTACTATAACAAGCAATATCGAAAACTTAGGAATGGTTATATTAATAAACTGAATGACCCAGATTTTATGTATAATGGATTGAATATCACCGCAGAAACCTTAGCGAGAAATATGGATAATCGGCAGCGTTATCGAGATTATGCGGTTTTATTAACGGCATTAGTTTATGTATTGAATGTGGTAGATGCCATAGTAGATGCTCATTTGAAGCCCTTGAGGAAAGACCCTGACTTGAGGCTGAGTTTTGCGCCGGTCATTATACCTGGTAATTATTTTATAAAAAGATCTCGAATGGGTGTAGGATTAAAATTAAGATTTTAGATAATGAAGATAGCACTTATAGGATATGGGAAAATGGGAAAAACCATTGAGCAAATTGCTTTAAAAAGAGGGCATGAAATTGTTTTGATAAAGAAAGAAATCCCAAAAAAGCAAGAGTTGATAACCACAGAAATAGCGATTGATTTCAGTGTTCCCCAGGCAGCTTTTGACAATATTAAAGTCTGTCTTGAGAATGGTGTCAAAGTGGTTTCCGGTACGACGGGCTGGCTTAGTAAATATGAAGAGGCGGTCAAAATTTGTAAGAGTAAAAAATGTGGGTTTGTTTATGCTTCTAATTTTAGCATAGGGGTTAATATTTTTTTTAATCTGAATAAAAGGTTAGCAAAGATGATGGCTTCTCATAAGGAATATCAGGTAGAAATGGAGGAGATTCATCATACACAAAAACAGGATGCGCCGAGTGGTACCGCCATTACACTGGCAAAAGGAATTATAGAAAATACAAATTATTCTGATTGGTATTTAAGGTCAAAAACCCCAAAAGAAAATGCGATTCCTGTTCAGAGCAAGAGGATAGGTATTATTCCGGGCACTCATGAAGTTCATTATTATTCTGATATAGATAGTATTGAGATTAAACATACTGCGCATCGCCGAGACGGATTTGCACTAGGAGCAGTGATAGCTGCTGAGTGGCTATATAATAAAACGGGGGTATTTGATATGCAGGATGTTTTAGGATTGAAAAGATAGAGACTAAAAATAGACCTTTGCGCAAATATTGTAACAACCGAAAGTCAACGTTAGTTAAGCGTTTTCATTTTTATACTTTTTTTTATGTATTCTGAAATGGTCTCATAATTTTAAAAACGAATCTATGCCTTTAGAATCGATAGCCTATAGTAAATATAAAATTAGACCGAGTCAAATTTTGTTTAATATTTGCATAATCCCTTGTTTTATAAGTTCTTCCACCAACTATTTCATATTCCGTATCGGCATCGGTATAATCATAAGAACCTGAGAAGTATATATCTCCAAAATTATATCCTAAGCCAATGGAGTAAATAGATGCACTTCCCTCTAAATCTTTATAAGGATCTTGTGCATATCGATAACCGCCTCTAAAGCTAACCTGGCCTAAGCGATATTCAGAACCAATTCTATATTCTAAAGTATTTCTAAGAATATCTTCATTTCTTCTATTCGTTTCATAATCGTAAGGGTAACCGCTAAAATGGACATTTTTATAATCGCGATAAATTACCTCTCCATCAATGGCCAGTTTTTTTCCAATAACTAAAGCAACACTACCCGTTAATCTACTTGGAGTTCTAAAATCATATTCGTCATAATCTTCTGCATAATCCGGGTCAAATCTTCTACTATATAAAGGGTCTTTTTCCATATTTTGAGCGTTAAGCCTATATTCTTTTATGTTCCACCAGACAGGAGATTGATAAGATATACCCAAGCGCAGTTCATCCGTTATCCGTCCTATAACTCCTAAGTTAAGCGAAAATCCTGTACCATCTAAATCATAATAAGATGATTGGTCAATATTTCTATTGTCCTTAACAAGACTCCTTCTAATCGTTTGGTTTAATTCTTTATGTGAATCGTGAAAATTAAATCCGATTCCTAAGAAAACACGATGATCATAATTACCGGAAAACCCGAAAGAAAACTGATCACTATAACCATTGGCAGACAAATTTTCTCCATCGTAATAAAACTTTCCTTTTTTAGTATCAATGATACCCTGATCTTCATCTTTTATATACTGATAATCATCTCTGTACGTATACTTATCGTCAAATGCCGGTATTTCTATTTCCTTGTCCAATATATTGTTTCGGTCATAATTAAGCGTAAAAGCAAAACGCTTCCATTTAGCATTGGCATTTGGTGATGCAAAAACAAAATTCCCTCCAATTTGGGTTAGGTTAAATCTTGTTTTTTCGTTATTAAAATGATCAAATTCGTTTTTATAATAATTTACTCCCAAGGTCATAGCTCCATGAGAACGCACTGAAACAGCTCCTCCTGCAGGGTTTAAAGAAATAGCTGAAATGTCCTCTCCTAGTGCTCCCATAGCCCCTCCCAAGGCTCTGTATCGAGCAGTTCCATTAATTTTTCTTGAGAATAAATCTAATGCATCATTTGCACGGGTTTGCGCAATTAATAACCCCAATGGAATAATTGTCAATACTGAAATAACTATTTTTTTCATTTTTACTTTTTTTATCTTCTGAAAGATCTAGATCTATAACTCCTTGATCCAGAACCGCTATATGAACGACTGTTTGAACTTCTATATTGCGAACTCTTATATTGTGTACTAGGGCGGTACTGGTATTGTCGGGTATTTCCTGATCTTCTATACTGCGAACTCTTATATTGCGTACTTGGGCGGTACTGGTATTGTCGGGTATTTCCTGATCTTCTATACTGCGAACTCTTATATTGTGTACTTGGGCGGTACTGGTATTGTCGGGTATTTCCTGATCTTCTATACTGCGAACTCTTATATTGTGTACTTGGGCGGTACTTATATTGTCGGGTATTCTCTGAACTTCTTCTATACCGGGGTCTATGATAATGACTTAAACCATAATAACTTCTATATCGTGAATAATAATACCCTGAATAACCATAATAAGGGCTGTAACCAAAGTAGTAAGGATGCCTGTAATATGGATATCCCCAGCCCAAACCGTATCCAAAACCCCAACCATAAAGAGAACTGAACCCTAAGGACCAACCACTATAAGGATAACTTCTTCCCCAACCAAACCATGGATCATAACCTCCCCAGCCCCAATAATTATAATACGGGTAACCCCATCCATAGAGACCTCCCCAATTATTTATAGCTACGTTTGTTCCTGTTTTTACACCGAAATCAGAAGAATAACTACGATTTAATAGCCCTGATCTGGATGAATTTTCATTCTCGTTTTTAGAGGGTTGATCATAATAAGTTTTCTCAGGACCATTTCCATATTGATCAAAATAATAACGACCAATCCCTATCTCTTCATTAGGAGTTGAATCTTGCTTTTCATTTATTCTTTCATTATACTGCGAACCGTATTCATAGACTTCTTTATCAGCCCGGTGAATTTTATCTTTCTTGGGATTATAATAAATACCATCATCCTCATATTTGCTTCCTAAAGTTTTGGAATTGGTAATTGAACATGAAATCAAGCTTAGTATGAAGAATAAGAAAATTCCTATATTTTTAAAAATCTGCCAGGTAAAGTATATTAAACTTTTCATATTTTTGGGTTTTTAAATTAACGTAATAATGATTTACCTCTATTTATTCAATTAAATTCATGTATAAAAAAACAAATTTTATGCCACAAATTTATTAAATATATTGTTTTAACATCGTCTTTTTACAATTTACAAAATTAATATAAATCAACGAGTATAAAAAAAAATAACTAACCCATATGGCAAAACTGACAAAAAAAACAGAAGATTATTCAAAATGGTATAATGAATTAGTAATTAATGCCAATTTAGCTGAAAATTCCGGAGTAAGAGGCTGCATGATTATTAAACCCTACGGTTATGCCATTTGGGAAAAAATGCAGGCGATATTAGATAATATGTTTAAGCAAACAGGTCATCAAAACGCTTATTTTCCGCTTTTTATCCCTAAAAATTTATTTGAAACAGAAGAAAAAAATGCAAAAGGCTTTGCTAAAGAATGCGCTGTGATAACACACTATCGCTTAAAAAGTGATGAGAATAATTCCGGAAAATTAATCGTAGACCCCGAAGCTAAACTAGAAGAAGAACTAATCGTTCGACCTACTTCAGAAGCGATTATTTGGAGTACTTACAAAAACTGGATACAATCCTATCGCGATTTACCTCTCTTACTGAATCAATGGGCAAATGTAGTTCGTTGGGAGATGCGCACCCGCTTATTTCTACGCACCTCTGAATTTTTGTGGCAAGAAGGACACACCGCACACACGACAAAAGATGAAGCAATAAAAGAAGCCGAGCAAATGCAGGCAGTTTATGCCCGATTTTCAGAGGAATTTATGGCAATGCCAGTCATCAAAGGATATAAAACCGAGTCAGAACGTTTTGCAGGAGCTGAAAACACCTATACCTTAGAAGCGCTTATGCAGGATGGAAAAGCCCTTCAAGCGGGCACTTCTCATTTTCTCGGACAGAATTTTGCCAAAGCATTTGATGTAAAGTTTACCAACAAAGAAGGAAAGCAGGAATATGTATGGGCTACCTCCTGGGGCGTTTCCACCCGATTAATGGGAGGATTGATTATGACCCATTCCGATGATTTAGGATTAGTCCTGCCGCCAAAGTTAGCACCTGTACAAGTCGTAATTATTCCCATTTTTAAAAATGAGGGGCAATTATCACAAATTAGCAATGAAGTTGATAAAATAACTGCGGCATTACGAGAAAAAAATATATCTATAAAATTCGACCGACGTGAAACACACAAACCCGGCTGGAAATTTGCTCAGTATGAATTGCAAGGTATCCCTTTGCGAATTACGATAGGTCCCCGAGACTTAGAAAACCATACTTGCGAGCTAGCAAGACGAGATACGCTATCAAAGAAAGTCTATAAACTCAATGAAATCGACCATGTCATTCCACTATTGCTAAAAGACATTCAGGAAAATCTCTATAACAAAGCCTTAGCCTATCGTGATGCGCACATTACTAAAGCAAACACCTATAAAGAATTTAAAGAAGTCTTAGAAAACAAAGGAGGATTTATAGCCGCCTATTGGGACGGAACGATTGAAACCGAAGAAAAAATTCAGCAAGAAACCAAAGCCACCATTCGCTGTATTCCTTTGGATTCAGAAAAAGAAAAAGGCTGCTGCATTTACAGCGGAAAACCCTCAAAGGGAAGGGTTTTATTTGCTAAGGCATACTAATAAGTTTTTCTTATGCAACTTGCAAGTCAGCGCTAGCTAAAGGTCTCAAATTACTCTTTTTCAACTTCAGATTTTGTTTGAGGATGATCCTCTGTTATTTTTTCTCTATCTGAGCGGTTTAAATCAATTAGGCTTGCTTTTTGCAAAATATTATACCATTGAAAAATTTTTTTCAGATCAGAATTATACACTCTGTTTCTATCGTAATTAGGTAAAATTTCGCTAAAGTATTGATGAAGATCTGCGTCCGATGCTTTATGAGATATTGCTGCCCCCTTATTTTCTTTTTCAGCAATTTTATAAAATACTTCTTCTAATGATATTTCTTCTTCATCCAATGTATAGATGGTTACGTTAGATAACAAACTCACATTTTGAGAGGAATTTACAGCGGTTTTTTTTAGGGTTTCTATTGATTCTACAATAAATCTTGTACGCGATTGTTTAATTAGTTTATACAATCCGGGTTTTCCTGAAATAGAAATAATTTTAGTTAAATCCATAAACTTTATTGTTTTCTTTTTAGTTGTGGGAATTTCATATTATACTCCGGCTCTATTTTTCCGTTAGCTATATTATTTAACTTCTTTTTAAGCAGCTTTTTTTTAAGAGACGACAAGTAATCGGTAAATAGTGTGCCTTCGATATGATCATACTCATGTTGAATCACACGGGCGATAATCCCGTTATATGTTTCTTTTTTTATCTTAAAATTCTGATCATAATATTCTATTTCTATGTTTTCATGGCGTTCTATATCTTCTCTCACACCGGGGATACTTAAACATCCTTCATTAAATTTCCATTTTTCTCCTGTCTCACTTATTATTCTTGGATTAATAAAAACTTGTGAAAAATGAGCTACTTGTTGGTTACCAAATTCCTTATCATTTGCAAAAGCCGTGGTGTCCACCCAAAAAATCCGGGTAAGCCTTCCTATTTGGGGGGCAGCGAGACCTACACCCATGGCATTGCGCATGGTTTCATACATATATTCTATTAATTTTTTCAACTCTTCGTCATCCTGGGTAATCGCTTTACATTTTGTTTTTAAAACAGGATCTCCATAGGCTATAATAGGTAAAATCATCGGGCAGCGTTTTTATAATTTATTTTTTCAATAAAAATTTTCCGTTCCATAAAAGATTGTAAAATAAGCGTAGCGCTAATTTCGTCTATTATCGCCTTTTCCCTTCTCTTCTTTTTTTTTAATCCACTATCAATCATGGTTTTCACTGCTATTTTAGAAGTAAAACGTTCATCTTGCCGCATAATTTTAATGGATGGAAACTGTTTTTTAAACTGTTTAATAAATAGATATATTTGTTTTTCAATCACTGATTCTTTATTATTTAAATCTTTGGGCAATCCGATAATAAACCATTTTATTTTTTCTTTTTGAAAATATTTTTTTAGAAATGAGAAGAGGTTTTTAGTTTCTACTGTCGTTAAACCAGAAGCAATTAATTGCAATTCATCCGTAACGGCTATACCCGTACGTTTTTCTCCATAATCAATTGCCATCAATCGTCCACTCATCTATGCAAATATACATGTTTTATATTGAGAAGCCTTTGCAGAATATACAAAAAAGTATGAACAAGAAAGCATCTCGCCTAGGCTGACTTGCAGTTGATAGAGTGCATTTCGACAAACTCAATATAAGCGTTTTGCAGAGGTATCAGCGTTTTTTTCGAGGCGCGCGTTAGGGATAAAAGCGGTATCCTTTTTCTTGGGGTGAGGATTTTTACCCCAAGAAAAAGATATAGCGGATAGCCCGACCGCCGTTAGGCGGGAACGCCCAAAAAATAAATAATAACTTTAGCCGGCGCTGACCTGCAGTTGTTAGAATCCTTTTTGCAAAGTTCTCTACTAATAAATTAAGGTATATTTGAAAAAAAATTCTGTAAAAAAATCGGGAATGATTAGAAAGGCACTCTTTTTTATTTTATTTATTTTTCACATTTTAACTTTTGGGCAAGTTACCTTATTAAAAGGAACCATAGTAGATAAAGCACAACATCCGATAAGAAATGCCACTATAAAAATTAATAACAAACAACATAAAATTGATGAGAAAGGCGCCTTTAAAATTTCTGTTCCAACACATCAATTGCTTAAAATTAAAATTTTAGCAGATTTTTACTTACCTTTTTTAACTACGCTTTATCTTAAAGAAAAAACACCTTATTTATTAAATGTTGTTCTTGAAAAAGAACAGGAAAATACAATCGGAAAAGTAGTACTAAAAGGAGAAAAGAAAACGAAAGAGATTGGATATCATGAGTTGAATAGAGCTAATATTGATAAAATATCATCGATAAACGGAGGAGTAGAAGAATTGTTAAAAGCGCAACCAGGTGTGAATTCTAATACCGAACTTAGTTCTCAATATATGGTGCGTGGCGGAAATTATGATGAAAATTTAGTTTACGTTAACGGGATTCAATGGTATAGACCTCAACTCGTTCGTTCAGGAATACAAGAAGGTCTTAGTTTTTTAAATCCTTCACTAGTAAAATCGGTTAGCTTTTCTGCTGGTGGTTTTCAGGCAAAATATGGCGATAAAACTTCTTCGGTTTTAAATATTATTTATAAGCAGCCTCGAAAGTTTGAAGGAATTTTCAATACAAGTTTGCTTAATAGCGGACTCACCTTAGGAAAGGGTACAGCAGACGGAAAACTCTCGGCGATAGTTGGGGCACGATACAGTAATAAACGTTTGCTAATTGATACGCAGGACTCAGATGTTGATTTTAATCCGGTTTACTTTGATATTCAAACCAATGTGAATTATAAAGTCAGCCCTTGGCTTAATCTAAATTTTCTTGGAAGTTTTTCTAAAAATAATTTAGACCTTTTTCCAAAATCAAGAGAAACTACCTTTGGCACTTTCGATAATCTGTATAAATTACAGGTAAATTATACCGGGCAGGAAAAGGACTTATTTCAAACTTTTTCACAGGCGCTAATCGCCACAGTTAAGCCCAATGAACGCCTTACATTAACCGCTAATGTATCTACGCATTATTCTAAAGAACAAGAATATTTCGATATTAATAGTCGTTATACGCTCGGAAATATATCTCCTGATACCGGTATTTTTACAGCTACTTTTGATACCGCCGGGCAGATTGATCGTGCGAGGAATGATTTAAACTTATTGATCATGGCTTTTCAACATAAAGGGAAATTCAAGCTTTCATCAGGAACTATTGAATGGGGGGTAAAAACTCAGCGCGAAAAGATTAGAAATCGTTTAGAAGAATATCATCGAGTAGATTCGGCAGGATTTATAACACCGGTAACCGCTTCTGTAGGGTTCAACTATTTATATAACGTAAACAACATCAGCGCACGTTACAATCTAAATACCCACCGTACCTCAGGATATGCTCAATATACCCATAAGCAGCTACTACCCCATGGCAAACTATTTTATAATGTAGGGCTGCGCGCAACTTACTGGGATTTTAATAAGGAACTAAATGCTTCCCCTAGAGGGCAGGTTTCTTATCGACCTGATGGAGAAAGAGAGGTACGATTTCGTTTTTCAACCGGATTATATTATCAACCTCCTTTTTACAAAGAAATCCGGGATGTTTTCGGAAAGTTAAATCGGGATACGAAAGCGCAGCAATCTGTTCACTTTATTCTGGGAAATGATTACGGCTTTAAAATAAAAGAACAGTCGTTTGCCCTTACCTCCGAGGCTTATTATAAAATTAACCATCATATTAATCCGTATTATATTGATAATATTCGTACAGTATACATTGGACAGAATATAGCAACAGGCAGACAGTATGGTATAGACCTTCGCTTAAGCGCGGAGTTGACACCCGATAATGAATCATTCATCAGCCTTTCTTATGCCCGTTCAAAATGGAATATTAATCACCGGGGAAGTCTTCCCGCTCCCACAGATCAGCGTTTAAAATTTAATTTATTTTTCCAGGATTATATGCCTGCTTTTCCATTGTTTAAGGTTCATTTAAATGCGGTTTATGCCTCAGGGCTGCCCAATGGCGCTCCGCTTTATACCGATAGATATGATTTTTCAGGGCGCCTGCTTGATTACAGAAGATTAGATATTGGTTTCACTAAGATATTCATCGATCAAAATCAACGCAAACCCAGGCAAGGTACTTTTTGGAGTCATTTTAAAAAATTGTCTCTCGGCTTAGATATTTTAAATCTCTTTGACATAGAAAATCATATTAGTAACTTATGGATGCAGGATTTAACGCATTTTCAATATGTAGCGGTGCCTAATCGTCTTAGTGGTCGTTTGTTTAATGTAAAATTGCAGGTCAAATTTTAGCAAGGAGACGATACCTTTGCACAAAGCAATCTATCAGCTGCAAGTCAGCGAAGTTAAAGTCAGCGAAGCTAAATGCTTTCTTTTTCATACTTTTTTATTTGTTCTGCAACGGTCTCAATTTGATGCAGTTAATCTTAAGTTTTCCTGTGAAAAATATAAGAAAAAATATTCCGCTTTTTATTTTTTTTAATATCATAATTTTTATTCCTTTGCAATAGAAATTTGTAATAGAAAATAGTTGCTATGGATGTTGAAATTCTTGCTCGAATTCAATTTGCTTTCACGATAGCTTTCCACTATATTTATCCTCCCCTGAGTATTGGATTGGGATTGATTATGGTGATTTTTGAAAGTCTTTACCTCAAAACAAAAGATAAAGATTATGAAACGCTTGCTCGATTTTGGACTAAAATTTTTGCGCTTATTTTTGGTATTGGTGTGGCGACAGGAATTGTAATGGAATTTGAATTTGGTACAAATTGGGCAACGTACTCAAAATATGTAGGAGATATTTTCGGCAGTGCTTTAGCTGCTGAAGGTATTTTTGCCTTTGCACTGGAAAGCGGATTTTTAGGCGTATTGCTATTTGGGTGGAACAGAGTAAGTCCCCGGGTCCATTTAATGGCTACTATTGGGGTTTTTATGGGATCAATGTTTTCCGCTGTTTGGATTGTCGTTGCCAACAGCTGGCAGCAAACGCCGGCAGGATATCATATTGTTGGAACCGGTTTAAAAGCACGGGCTGAAATTACAGATTTCTGGGCAATGGTTTTTAATCCTTCCAGTGTCGATCGATTGACTCATGTTTTGCTAGGAGCCTTTCTATCAGGGGTCTTTTTAGTTTTAAGTGTTCATGCCTATTATTTATTAAAAGGTAGATATACAGCTATTTCAAAAAAAGCTTTTAAAATTACTTTAATAGTAGCCACCATCACATCATTGGCTCAGCTTGCCGCAGGACATAAATCAGCTGAAGGTGTGGCAAATAATCAACCGGCTAAGTTAGCTGCGCTTGAAGGGCATTTTCAGGCGAATTCACCCGCGGGGATGTATCTTTTTGGATGGGTTGATAAAGATAAACATAAAGTAAGCGGAGTTGAAATTCCCGGCGGATTATCTTTCTTAACTCACGGCGATTTTAACGCCCCGGTAGTTGGATTAGATTCATTTCCTAAAAAAGACCAACCCAATGCGCTTAACGCCATTTTTCAATTTTATCATTTAATGGTAATCATCGGTATTTTTTTAATAGTGCTTACGCTGTATACCTCTTTGCAATGGTACAAAAAAAGATTATTTAAAAAACGGTGGCTGCTTATCGTTTTTGCTTTTTCAGTATTTTTACCTCAAATTGCTAATCAGGTAGGCTGGTACTCAGCAGAGATGGGCAGACAGCCCTGGGTAGTTTACGGTTTACTAAGAACTTCTGATGCATTGTCTAAATCGGTAAAAGCAAACCAGGTATTGTTTTCTCTAATACTCTTTTTCTTAGTCTATTTAATATTATTTTTACTTTTTATTTATTTATTAAATAAGAAGATTAAGAAAGGGTTAAATATTAAAAAAGTAGAGAATAACAGATCTTTACAAAAAGAAATCGCTCATCTGTTTAATAATTAAAATGGAAAAAATTTTAGGTATAGACTATCCAACTTTATGGTTTCTCGTAGTCGGGGGGTTATTTTCCGGCTATGCTATATTAGATGGTTTTGATTTTGGTGCCGGAGCATGGCATTTGTTCTTCAAAAAAGAAGAAAGCAGGCGAATTGCTCTAAATGCGGTAGGTCCGGTTTGGGATGGTAATGAAGTTTGGTTAGTTATTGGAGGCGGTTCTCTCTTTGCCGGATTTCCTGTTATGTATGCCTCTATGTTTTCAGCCATGTATATTCCCATTATTTTATTTTTAATATTTATTATTTTCAGAGCTATTTCGATAGAATTTAGAAGTAAAGAACCCATGCTTTGGTGGCGAAAAATGTGGGATATTAGTTATAGCATATCCAGTATAATGCTTGCTTTTTTACTAGGTGTTTTAGTAGGCAACATTTTAGAAGGAATAGCATTAGATGATAATTTTAATTATACCGGAAACTGGTTAGACTTTTTGAATCCGTATAGCTTAGCTACCGGTGCTTTGACGCTATCAGCCTTTATGATGCACGGGGCTATTTATTTGTTGATGAAAACAGAAGGCAGGTTGTATGAAAAACTTATTCGGCTACTTAGGAAAGGGATGATATTCTTTATTATAATTTTTAGCTTAGTTACGCTCTATACCTTACTATATATTCCTCATCTTTCAGACGATTTAAAGAAAAATGCTGTATTATTTACCGTGCCTGTAGCAGCTATTTTAAGTATTGCAAACGTGCCAAGATTGGCATCAAAACATAAATTTGGATTAGCTTTTCTATTTTCTTCACTAACGATTAGCCTGCTTATGGCTATTGTTGCAATAGAATTGTATCCAAGGTTATTAATTTCCTCTACTGATCCGATTCATAATAGTATCACGATTTATAATGCAGCGGCTTCAGATAAATCGCTGGAGATTATGCTTATCTTCGTTGCTATTGGAGGACCTTTGGTGTTGTCTTATACAGTTTTTGTGTATAAAACGTTTAAAGGAAAAGTTACTATTGACGAGCATAGTTATTAAATAAAGAGAAGAGACCGTTGCAGAACACATAAAAAAGTATGATAACAAACGCATCTAACTTCAAACTGCTTCCTTATTTCGACTATGCTCAATAACCATCTCAAAAAATTAAAATCCTCACAACCAAAAGGCTGCTCCGGTGTTTAATTTTTATCAGGCGTTGCATTTCGGCAAACTCAATACAAGCATTTTTTTGTTAGAGTGCTTTTTGCAGCGATCTTGAGATTTTCAAATTGCGGGCTTTGCGGGTTGAGCGTTAGGGATAGAAGCGGTATCCTTTTTCCTGGGTCGGCTTTTTGCCGCAGGAAAAAGAAAAAGATTTAGCGGATAGCCCGACCGCCGTCAGGCGGGAACGCTATAGAAATAAATAGAGACCTTTAGAGACCGTCGCAGAACACATAAAAAAGTATGAAAAAGAAAGAGCATGTAGATTAAAAATTGTAGTTGAGATAAACAGCTAATCGGCTTTTAACCTTTACTTTTCCGTCGTTTAGTTTTTGGCTCACCGGCAGTAAACTGGTAAAGCCTGCTGACCATTGGTTATATGATCCTTCTACTGCAATCTTACTAAAAACAGCATTGCCAGAGGTATTTCGTTTAAATGATCCAAATTGTTTATCCCTCTTGGATGACTCTCCTGAAATTCCTGTTATCGGTGTAAAACTCAAATGACTATTTAATGAAAATATTTTATAAAAATTAACGGCATAATTTAATTGATTACCAAATTGGTACTGTTTTTTATTTTCGGTTTTAATCGTGTAATCTATTAAGGCATTGATGCGCCAAGATCGGTAATTTAAGGTATAATTTGAAGCGAGTATATAATCCCAACTGCCGGTTCCCAGTTGAAAGCTAGGGTTTACACTGCCGTTATTATATACCATATTATATTTTCCGGTAGGAATTTTAACCCCTGCTCCCAACGCTAAAGTATGCATTGTTTTACCTGGCTTAAGCAACTTATTTTGTTCGGAAGTAATAAGTTTATAAAACCCGAGCAAGGTAATATCTCCGGCACCTTTAATATTTTGGGTTCCATTAGTCAATTCACGATGATAAAAATGATAGGGAATCATTACATGAGTTACGATTCGGGAACTCACGGGGAGCCTGCTCCAAAACTGAATCGTATTAAAGTTTTCATCTATCCAAGGGGAATTGTTCCAAATACCTTCTTTTGATTGGTAATGCTGCGTAATCAACCGTAAACCAGCAAAATTTGTACCGGTAACTGTACTGTACCCCATATTACCTCCCGTACCGCTACAGCCACAAGATTCGCAGTCTAAAGCTGCTGAATTGCTTCCCATCGTTCGGCAATTTAAATTAAGGGCGGTATGACCGGGGTTAAGAAAATCATGTCCTCCCCTACCCTTCTCAAGCAAGCGCTTTTGAAAGCCTGTAAGATAAGTGTATGATGTTTGGGCATTTAAAAAAAAGACTGCCCGGAGCATTATAAATAAAAAAAGTAGTTTTTTCATTGAATTAAATGTAAATGGTTTTATTTTGTAAATACAGGTTTTATATTTTCAATCGCTGATTTTTCTGAAAATCGCTCATCTGTTAAATAAGTCTCATCCGTTAAGGTTTTTAAAAACGCAATAAGCGCTTTTTTTTCTTCTTCGGTAATTGAAATACCGAGAGTATCTTCTTGTTTTAAAATTGGGTCAAGTGTGGGGCTATCTTTTACTTTATGAGCATAAAAGTCTAAAACGGATTCCAAACTTCCAAATCGTCCATCGTGCATATAAGGTTTGGTAACAGCAACGTTACGAAGGCTTGGAACTTTAAACTTATATCGGTCGGATTCATTAAAGGTTACTTCTGCTAATCCTTTATCATCCAATCCGGGGTATGGAGCCAAACCAGTATTTCTAAAAGAGCCGTCGGTAAACAGATCGGTAGCATGGCAAACTGCACATTTTTGCTTGAAAAGCTGTAAGCCTTTTTGTTCTTGAGTGGTAAAAGTAACTCCACCTTCATGGCGAACGTATTTATCGTATTTTGAATTTGCCGATATCATCATTAACAGAAATTGAGACAGCGCTTTGGATACGTTTTCAAAATTCACTTTGCCATCTTCAAAAGCGGCAGCAAATAGCTTTTGATACTCTTTATCTGGTTCTAATCTTTCAAGGAAATCTTGGAAGGTTTCGTTATCCATTTCAAGCGGATTTAAGAGCGGAATTAAGTAAAACAAATCAAGTTGAGGAGCGGCGCTGTCCCAAGCAAATGAGTTCATGAATGCCGCATTTTGAAGCGCCGGAGCATTTCTATTGCCTATGCGACCTGCTACACCATGGCTAAATTGATGCCCATGATGAGTAAAAGCGTAAGGCTGGATATGACAAAATCCACAGGAGACCGTTCCGTTTTTTGATAATTTCCCATCATAGAACAACTTCCTGCCGAGTTCAAATCCTTTTTGCGTGGGTGGATTGCTTGTTAGGTCGTATTGCAGCAACACACCACTTTTCTTAAAATTAGAAGGCATTATAAAGGGCAGTTTTTCATTTCTGAACGATTGATAACCTCCATCATCTTGGCTGCATGCTATTAAAAAACCAGCACTTATAAGCCCTATTATTTTAATTTTCAACATCAAAGTATTCTAAGCGATTATTATAATCAATTAAAAATTATTTTGAGACCGTTGCAAAAAGCACGCTAACAAAAAAATGCTTGTATTGAGTTTGCCGAAATGCAATGCCCGATAAAAATTAACTGCAAGTCAGCGCAAGCTAAACACCGGAGCAACCTTTTGGTTGTGAGGATTTAACTCTCGGTAGCTGAGCCTGTCGAAGCTTTGAGAAGGAAGCAGTTTGAAGTTAGATGCTTTCTTTTTCATGCTTTTTTATGTGTTCTTCAACGGTCTCATTTTTCTCAATCTATTTTATCTACCTTAAACATTCCGTCGGTAAAATTATCGGCAATTTTTTTTATTCTTTCACCATCAGAAATAATGGGAGATTTTGACAATTTTATTTTGTTTTTACCATCTAAAATTTTATTTATATCTACCCGAAAATGAATCACAGGCTTTAAATTATTGCTTATCAGGAGAGGCTTGGGAAATGGCAGTACTAACTTTTTATAGTTAGAATGATGCGGGTCACTCGTATCATCTTTAATGTGAACCTGAAAAAATTGAGGATTTCGTACCGTTCTGGACGTAAATTTGCCTTCGAATATCAAATGCCTGTATCCTGATTTCCATTCTAAAGCCAAACTGTAACGCTTGGCTTTTTCCCATAACTCTTTTTGTTTTTGAATGCCTTCTGCCCATTTTGCATAGGGCACCCCAATACCAAAAGAGACCGAAATATATCTTCCTGCTGGAATTTTAGCTAAGCCTACTTTGGTTTCTCTATGCTCTTCACTAACGATAAATAAACTGTCTTTCGCATAGGTAAAGACCTTGCCTGTTTCATCCTTCAGGGATATATTGCTTACGATATAGTCTAATGTAGTAAGTTCCTGCAAAGTTTCCTCGTTTGAATTGGTATGCCTAAAACTGGAAGGATTCATTTCTATTTTTTCATCTTCGTCCACTCCGCCTCCCATCATCCAATGATCAAAGGAAAGGGATACGGTTCCTTTTCCTTCAAGCCTGGGAATATCATCCTCTTCTGAGGAACAGACACTTAAAACAAAGATAAAAAGTAAAACAACAAGTAACGAAACAATTTTTATAACACTATATTTTCTTATCCCAGTTTGATTCTTTAAATACTGTATTATCATCATTAATGTGCATCATAGCTTTCAACATGATCTACCGTAAACATTCCGTCAGTAAGATTATCAGCAATTTTCGGATCTATTTTTGGGTTAAACATAATACTACAATTATTATCAAATAGCTTTATCTTGTTTTTACCGTTTAAAATTTTACCGGCATCTACTCGAAAATGAATCGTGATAGTTTTGTTATCTGCTAATAAAGCAACCTCAGGTTCATGAAATGGACAGGTTATTTTTCTGTAATTATCTTGTTCTGGTGGTTTGTCCAATCCTGATCTAAGGTGATCTCCTAGATGAATAAAGAAGGGTCTAGGTTCAGGTTCAAGGTCATTTTCACGCTTTTCTTCAGAATGAACGGAGCCTTCAAATCTTAAATTTTTATATCCAGAAGCCCAACTCCAGGCTATATTATATTTGGGGCTAAGTGCTTTATCAAAAAATTCTTCCTGCGCTGTTAATCCTTCAGCCCATTTTTTATAAGGTACCCCAATACCGAAAGTTATCGAAACATACTTTCCTGACGGGATATGGTCTAAAACGACTTTATTTTCCTTATTTTCCACGCTAACGATAAATAAACTATCTGTAGGAAATTTAAAAGTCTCGCCTGATTCATCAGTCAATTCTATATTACTTATTACATAATCCAGCGCGGTTATATCTTGCAGCACTTCTCCCTCAACACTATCATATTTAAAGCCGCTTCCGCCTTGTATTAGCAGCTGATCTCCGTTTATACCATGATCAAAAAACAGGGCTACTTGTGCAGAGCCTTTAGCAAGCGTACCAGGCTTATCTTTATCATCATCTTGGCAGTAATGTAAAAATATACCAGTTGCAAAAGCGATAATTAACCAATACTTTTTCATTTTTTTGAGTTTATGATTCTAGTTTTGCTATCATCAGTAGAGCGCTAAAAATATTTTTTATTTGTTTATTACTTCTTTGCTGTTTCCTTTGATTCTACCTTTTCTATGGTGAACATCTCTTCAAAATTATCGGCATATTTTTTAGTTCCAAACATAGTAGAAAAAGGTCCTGTTCCATGGATCTTATTCTTATTTTTGCCATCTAGCAATTTTTCGGCGTTACAATGAAGATGAATCGTACTTTGCAAGTCCTCACTCACTAAAATCGCTGATCCTTTAGGAAAATTAAGGGTTATAGTTCTAGCATTGAGAATCTTATGTATATCATCATCACCTATATGAAGCTTGAAAGGAAAAGGTTCATGTGGTTCATCATCCGTAAGACTGCTCGTTTCATCCGTAAGACTGCCTTCGAATCTCAGGTGTTTATATCCAAGAAGCCAATTCCAGGTCATACTACAAGAATTTGCCTTTTTCCATAACTCATCCTGCTCGCTTCCTGTATTCCATTTATCAGAATCTACTCCTAAAGTAAAAGTCATCGAGGTATATTTTCCAGCAGGAACTTTATCTAAATGCACTTCCGTGCTTTTACATTCCTCATTAATGATAAAATAACTTTGATCTTTTGGGTAAAAAAACGGTTTTCCAGTTTCATCGATTAAAGTAAAATTACTTACAATATAATCGAATGCGGTAACTTTTTTGATGGTCTGCCCTTCTGAAGATGTCATATAATCAATATTATCATTGATTTTTATTTTGTTATCTCCTATAAAATTCTCAAAAGATATGAGCACAGTGCTTTCTCCTTTAAGTGTTTTAGATGCAGGAGTGGTTCCTTGGTCATTAGAGCATGATTGTGAACTCATGATAAATAATGCACACATTGATACCATTAAAATGTTTGTCTTTTTCATTTTACCTTGATTTAAAAAAATTAATGCTACAAATTTAGGCTCTAATTTTCCTGAATACTGTTAAAGGAACGTTAAAGTTTCGCCTTTGAAATGTTAAACTATGTTAAAAAAATGTTATGTGAAGATTAAATAGATATAAAATGTCACATTTTTTTTTAAATTATGTCTTTTAAATAAAACTCACATATAAAAAAACAATATCTATTAACATCCGGGTGATAAATAATGAAGAAAAACTGTTAAAGAAATGTCTTAACGGTAATAGAAAAGCACAACTGAATTTGTATAAAAAATATGCAAAAAGTATGTTTTATATATCGTTATCTATTGTACGAAATTCAGCCTTAGCAGAGGATGTGGTACAAGAGGCATTTATTGCCGTATTTAAAAATTTAACCTCTTTCAAGGGTGAAGTGAGTTTTGGCGCATGGATGAAAAAAATTGTCGTGAACCGAAGCATATCCGCTTTGAGGAAAGAGCAAAAGTTTATGTTAGAGTTAAAGCAGCAGGAAGAAATAGTGGAGAAAGAAATAGTAGAGGAAGAGGTCGTCTGGAATGAAAAGGAGGTAAAACTAAGCCTTCTGAAAAAGGCAATAAAAAAACTACCTGAAAGGTATTCTGTAATGATTTCATTATATTACATGCAGGGTTATGACCATGAAGAAATTGCAGAAATACTGAATATTAGTAATGAAAATGCGAGAACCACACTTTCGCGTGCCCGAGTAAAACTAAAGAAACTAATGAAAGAATGAAGGAGGATTTAAAAAATATATTTGAAAAGAATAACGCGTTTTTCTTTGACGAGAAATTAAGTGAAAATCATCTTGCAAAATTTGAAGAGAGATTAGAAAAAGCCTTTCCTGAAAAAAAGAAAACGTATCAGATAAACCGGCTGCAATATATCGGGATGGCTGCAAGCGTTCTATTTATAATTACGCTGAGTATGTTTATTTATGTTTTTAATAAGAAGAATGAAATGAATTATTCGCTCAACGCCCCGAGCAAAGAAATTAAAGAATCGGAAGACTTTTTTGCTATGGCGGTTCAGGAAAAAGTCAACCTACTTAAAAACTACGAAAATTCTCAGACAAAACCTTATATTGATAATTGTTTACAATCATTAGGGAAACTGGATCAAGATTATATTGATTTAAAAAAAGATTTTAGGCAAACAGGAAGTCAAAAGGTATTAGACCTAATGTTAAATAATTTAAATCAACGAGTAACCCTGCTAAATGATCTGATAAAACAATTAAAATACTATAAAAACAAATCTTATGAACTATAAAATAATAACCGCCTTATTTTTTATTTCCTTTTCTGTAAAGGCTTATGTGTCGCCCAATCGAACGCAATATATAGAAACCCGTAGCTATCACCGGTTATTTTCTGTTAGTGAAAACGCCTTGCTTAAGTTAGAAAATAAGTATGGAAAAGTGCATATTACTACCTGGAATCGCAACGAGATAGAGGTTACTGCTACCATTAAATATGGGCACAGAAGTGAACGAGTAGCTAAAGATAAGATTAATTGTATCAAAATTAATGCAGAGGCAAAGACGGACTATGTTCTAGTCAAAACCGTTTTTAACTGCGATATTTCCAACCGACAATATTTTTATAATAATGGAAAACGAATCCGATTAATTGGACCTAAAATTGATTATGAAATTAAGATTCCCGCTCAGGGGAAGTTAGACCTCACCAATAAATATGGGAATATAGTGCTGGGGGATATTAAAGGAGAAACCAAAGTTAATTTAAAGTATGGCTCTCTGGTAGCGCAAACGCTTAATGGCAAGCATAATGTTCTAAAATTAAATTATAGTTCTTCGTCCACGATTCAATCCGCTAATCAGTTGGATATAGAAAATACAGGTTATTCAGATTTGTCTATTGGGTCTGCTAAAAATATACGATTTGATACAAAATATACCAATATCTCAATTGATGAAATTGAGAAAATAGTAGAAAGTAATATAGATTATGGTAATTTAAATATCAGTACTTTGGGGCATATGGAGCTTTCAGCAGATTATGTGAATTTAATTATAGACCGATTAAAAAAGCATCTGACCTTAAATATGGATTATGGCTCATATAAAATTAATGCGATTGAAAACGGTTTTACATTTATTAAAATAGATAATAAATATACTGATGGAAGAATTAAAGTAAATAAAGGAACGCCGTTTAAATTTCATACAAAAACCCATTTTGGCAATATTTATTTATCGCCAGATATAAAAGTATATAAGAAACTTAAAAATCTTTATAATACGACCTTTGAAGGTACTTATAATACTAAAGCAGATGTACATGGTACCATCGATATTAACAGTGATTACGGAGATATTAATATTAAAATAAATAAACTAGAATGAAAAAGATTAAAAATTTAGCAGGAATTTTATTATTTATGATGGCTCAATATGGTTTTGGGCAATTTTTTCATCAAACCATAAAAGGGAAAGGAGAGATCGTTCGCAAGGAATTTAAAGTGGGCAACTTTTCTCGACTAAAGATGAGAGGGTCGATGGATTTTTTCTTAGTTGATAACGCTCATCAATCTAATATAGTAGTGAATACCTATAATAATTTAATTCCATATATTGAAATAAAACAAAAAGGCAATATCTTAGAGATCGGACTGAAAAAAAACGTAAATCTTATTTATCGTAACCCTTTTGAAGTTTACATCCCCGTATCACGTCAAACCCTTAAAAGCATTGAACTGATAGGTTCAGGCGATGTAAATTCCGAACTTATTTTTACGGCAAAAAACCTTGAAATAGGGCTTCTCGGATCAGGGGATATATCTTTAAGTGTAGCGGTGGAAAATCTAGAGGCTAATTTGTCAGGTTCAGGCGATTTAAGAATTGACGGAAAAGCACAAACCAGCAAATTAAAATTATTAGGATCAGGCGACCTCATTGCCAAAAGGTTAATTTCTCATCAAGCCAATGTGCATCTTACAGGCTCAGGAGATTTAAAATTTCACGTGCTTGAGGAATTAAAAATAAATTTGACCGGCTCAGGGGATGTCCATTATAGCGGAAATCCTAAATATGTTAACACTCATGTTGTAGGCAGCGGAGGTGTTCATGCCGATTAATCTGTTTTTAGATGTTTTTTCATTAAAAGTAATTATTCTTTTTAGCCGAACTCACTCAAAATATTCCCAATCTTTCCAAACAACTTCTAACCCTTGTGCTTTAAGCATCGCGGCAACTTCTTCGGTCGTCCGCTTATCATGTGTTGAAAATTGCTCTAAAGATTGCCTATCTACCACATAGCCTCCAGGATTGGTACGAGATTCTGCGCTAAGCGTTGTGGCGCCTATCTTTACGATATGGTCCCTAAAAACAGTGCTTTCTCTCGTCGAAATGGAAAGTTCAACCTCTTCACTTAGCATGCGGTAAGCGCAAATTAACTGAACCAAATCCGTTTCATCCATTGTTGATTTTAATTGCAGCCCTCCTTCGTATGGACGCAGCTGTGGAAAAGAAATGGAATAACGTGTTTTCCAATACTTTTTTTGCAAATAGCTTAAGTGCAATGCAGTAAAGAAGCTATCGGTACGCCAATCTTCCAATCCAAACAAAGCACCCAGTCCTATTTTATGTATTCCCGCACGCCCCAGCCTATCAGGGGTTTCTAACCGATACCGGAAATTGCGTTTTCTTCCTTTCAAATGATGCTTTTTATATTCGCTTTCGTGATACGTCTCTTGATAAATCATTACCGCATACAAGCCTGCGGCAATTAATCGCTCATAATCCTCCTGTTGAAGGGGCTGCACCTCTATACTAATATTTACAAAATAAGGACGAAGTAATCTTATGGCTTTTTCAAGATAACTAACTCCGACCTTTTTACCGTCTTCTCCTGTAACCAAAAGAATATGTTGATATCCTTTATTTTTTAGGAAAGTGGCTTCCGTTAATATTTCCTTTTCGGTAAGCGTTCTTCGAGGAATTTTATTGGTATAACTAAAACCGCAATACGTACAAATATTATAACACTCATTGCTAAGGTACATCGGTGCATACAACTGCACTGTATTTCCAAAATGCTTTTGGGTAATTTTTCTGCTCTGTTGTGCCATTTCTTCTATAAACGATTTCGCTGCCGGTGATATTAACGCCTTAAAATCCTCTAAATTTCTTTTTTCCTTTTGTAATGCCCCGATGACTTCTTTAGTGGTTTTACGATAAATACTTTGCTGAATCGATTGCCATGAATAATCATTGAGCATATCGCTAAAGGTTATCATAGACTTAATCATTTAAAAATTGTGTTAAGGGGCTGCTGGCTTCTGCTTCTTTATTTTCTGGTGCTAATTGCGCTTGATATGCTCTTCTTCCTGCTTCTACTGCTTTTTGAAAAGCCCTTGCCATTAGCACTGGCTGTCCAGATACAGCAATAGCCGTATTGACCAGGACAGCATCTGCGCCCATTTCCATCGCTTTTGCCGCATGAGACGGCGCTCCGATTCCTGCATCAACAATTACCGGAACATCGCTCTGTGAGATAATAATTTCTAAGAAATCCTCTGTTTTTAGCCCTTTGTTACTCCCAATGGGCGAGCCGAGGGGCATTACGCATTGCGTACCTACTTCTTCCAATCGTTTACAAAGGACAGGGTCTGCATGAATGTATGGCATCACCACGAAACCTAGTTTTACCAGTTCTTCCGCTGCCTTTAATGTTTCTATAGGGTCGGGCAAAAGATAGCGAGGGTCGGGGTGAATTTCTAGTTTCACCCAGTTTGTTCCTAAGGCTTCTTTGGATAATTGCGCAGCAAAAACAGCTTCTTTGGCATTTCGTACACCTGAAGTATTCGGTAATAAATGAAATTGATGCCCCTCCAAGTGCTGTAAAAGATCATCTTCTTTATCTCTAACGTTTACCCGTTTTAGCGCAACGGTAGCCAATTCTGTATTAGAGGCTATAAGCGCTTCTCTCATTAGGGTAGAGGAGCTGAATTTACCAGTACCTACAAACAGCCGTGAATGAAATGCTCTGTCAGCAAGGTATAGTATATCGTTATTCATGATTTTTATATTTCTTTATGATGAATCTTATTTCTTCTTTGCTGGCTTGCGTGAAAAGTCCTGAAAGGGCAATTCCACTCACTCCAATAGCAAATAATTCTTCAAAGTCATTCTCTACAATCCCGCCGACTGCGTAAATAGGAGGGAGATTTTTTTTAATTTTTAATGACTTTATGATGTGCTTATAACCAGAAAGTCCGAGAATGGGACTCAGGTTTTCTTTGGTCTTGGTATATCGATAAGGACCTAAACCGATGTAATCAATTTCTTGGTCTGACCATTGTACGCAATCTGCTAAGGTATTTGCCGTTACGCCGATGAATTTGCCGTTTCCCAACTGTTTACGTGCTTGTTGCGGGCAAATATCTTCTTTTCCCAAATGTATTCCGTCCGCATTAGCCGCTTGGGCTACGGGCAGGCTGTCATTTACAATCAATCGGGCACCCAACGATTTACAGATGCTAAGCGCTTTTTTTGCCGTACGGATATAGACGCTTTCAATGACGTTCTTCATTCTTAACTGCACGAGTTTAACGCCAGCTCGACACACTTTTTCAATTTGAGATAAATGTTCCTCGGGTGTTCTACCTTGTGAAATATAATAAATATTTTCCATGCTGCGCCTATTTAACTATGGTGCCCTAACAAACTTTTGTTTGAGTTAAGAAAATCTTCTATATATTCTTTTGCTTTTTGGCAAGCCTCCGGTAGCGTTTCACCTTTGGCTAAATAAGCCGTTAATGCAGCAGATAGTACGCATCCGCTTCCGTGTTTTTCATAACTCTTTACAGTCATAGGTGTAAATTTATATTTCTTTTTTTCTTTTGTATAAAGATAATCTACTCCTTTTTCTTCCCTTGAATGCCCGCCTTTGAGAAATAAATGGGTTTTATCTGAAATAAGGGCAATGGTCTCTTCTTTTGCCCTTCTAAAAAGCCGCAATAATTCTTCTTGATTCGGGGTAATAAGGCTAATGTTCGTTAAAATTTCTGTCATAAATAATCGTTGTTGTGCATCATCCCTTTGAAATTCAAACCCTGATGAGGCGTTTAGGATAGGATCCAGAATGATTTGGACTGCTGAATTTCTTTTTTTTAGATAGTTAATAACTTCCACTAATCGGTTCTCATTTTCTATAATCCCGATCTTTACATAATCAATAGGATATTGATCAAAAAGTACAGCAATTTGTTCTTTTATTACTTCTTTGGGCGTCCAATAACAAGATCGAACCTCCCTCTCATTTTGAATCGTATTGCTCGTTTGAACGCCCAGCCCATAGCAATGCAGCTGTTCCATAACTTTTATATCGGCTAATAACCCTGCACCGCCGCAAGGGTCAAAACCAGCAATACTTAACACAAAAGGTCTTTTTACATTCACTCTATTTTTTTATTCCCTATATTCGAGACCGTTGCAAAAAGCACGCTAACAAAAAAATGCAACGCCCGATAAAAATTAAATACCCGAGCAACCTTAAGGAAGCAGTTTGAAGTGAGATGCTTTCTTTTTTATATATTCTGCAACGGTCTCCTATATTCATTATTCGGTATGGCTATTATATATAGCGGATGCCCTCTAACGAACTATGCTCGAAGCCTTCAGAGATAACATCCTCTAAACCTGCTCACTTGTTTTTTTGGGCGTTCCCGCCTAACGGCGGTCGGGCTATCCGCTACATCTTTTTCTTGGGGCGAAAGGCTGCCCCAAGAAAAAGGATACCGCTTCTATCCCTAACGCACGCCCCACAAGCCCCAGTAATACATATAAAAACAGGGGTTAGATTAATGAACTTTCAAAGGTAGAGACCTTTAAGTGTTAACCTCCTTGTGTGGCTTTTACCATCATTATTTTTTCTCCATCCTTTAAGATTTTCGATGACCATTCTGATTTAGGGATTACTGTTTCGTTCACGGCAACCGCTATTCCTGTGGTATTGATTCCTTGCTGCACTATAATTTCTCTTAGCGGCTTCTCATGATTAAATTCCTGTGCAGTTCCATTGATCTCTACTAACATAACCTATATTTTCGTTTATACTTTTATTATACTCGAATTGCAAAAAAGGAATAGAAGAAATTGTATTAAGAAAAGAAACTTTTTCCTACGTCGGTTTTAACCAAATCAGGTTCAAAGGATATTTCTCAAACTACATTCTCGTAGCTACTCCTAAAGTTTATTTACAAAGGTAATCAATAAATTTAGATAAAAAAGAAGTAAATACTTAACAATATCTAATAAATTAACAATACCCTTTTGCTTACCAGATGATTTATTCACACTCAGAGACCTTTAGCTTACGATGACTTGCAGCTAAAAAAAAAGCATGCTTGCTAATACAATGCAACGCCCGAGAACGATAAGTCAGCGTAAGCTAAAGGTCTCTCTTATTATAATCGTTTAGCACTAAGGCATAGCTTAGTGTAATGCTAAGGCATAGCTTAGTGTAATGCTAAGGCATAGCTTAGTGTAATGCTAAAGCATAGCTTAGTGTAATGCTAAAGCATAGCTTAGTGTAATGCTAAAGCATAGCTTAGTGTAATGCTAAAGCATAGCTTTAGGATTGTTTATCTAACACTAGCCCTATAGTCCTTTTTTTACCCCATACTTCTTTTGTATCTTCCATCCTCTAACCTTATCATTCACCTTGCCTTTCGGTTTTAAGGGCGTCTCTATTACACTAGCCTCTACTATCGCTCCTTTTTTGATGATGATTGGATGACGTTCTAATGGACCGTGGATCTCCTTAAATAGACGCTCGTAGGCATTCGCCTGCGTCATCAATGTTCTAAATCTACTCAAAGTACTAGGGTCAGGCGAGACTTGGTCGATATGCAATCCACAAAAATAACTGAACCAAAGACTGTCATTTATCCTATCTTCTACTTCGTAATCGCGTAATCCATACCCGGTTTGTAATAAACACATCTTGAATAATACTTCGACCAATGGTTACTGAGCCTAGTCGAAGTACTCAGCAACCTAAATAACCCATCATCACTCGGACTGCCCCTCGCACTTTTCCCCTTATTATATAATGACCGTCTATTATTTTACTTATTTTTTTCCAGTCTAACAAACGGTTTAACTGAGTAAAAAAAGCCTTTTTTATCTTTCTTGTGCCTAAATCACAAATACTATCGGCTAAAGTAGGATGATGATATATTTTCATGGCATAAGTATCCCCTTTTTATAAATAAAAATAGCAGGTTAGTATGCTTGCTGAGCCTAGTCAAAATGACTTTTTTATTATCTAATCTATTATTATTCCCTTGCAACAGTCTTGGCTTTTTTTTCTAATCCTTTGACTTTCCATACAATATTGCCATGTTGTTTAGTTTCGCTAGCATGCATTTAATTTTATTCAGAATAATTTTAATTAGATTTGCATTTAAAATATTATACTTATGTTTAAAAAATTAACAAAATTGATATCAATGTCTCATATGTTTAAAAAATTAACACAATCCATGTCAATGTCTCATTTGATATTGTTTTTACTATTGGTACAATTTTCATATTCTCAGGAATATAAAATAAGCGGATCGGTAACTTCTGCTGATAACTTGCCCATAGCCAATGCTGATGTTGTGATAGAGAATATGAATATAAGCACAGCAACCGATAAAAATGGATTGTTTGTAATAAAAGATCTTCCTGTTGGAGATTATACTTTGAAGATAGATGCTTCGGATTTTAAACCACATTTCCAAAAAATCAAAATCATCGATTCAGATTTAAAATTTTCCATAATTTTATATCCTATTTTAGAAAAGATAGACAAGGTAGAAATTTTTGGAATGCGTTATAAACACCCTGATAAAATTGAAGCATTGACTCGTTTGCCTCTAATGCCTTATGAGCAAATCCAGAGTATTTCAGTTATTGGAGAAAAATTAATTGAACAACAAGGAAATTTGACTATTTCAGGAGCTATTAGAAATGTTCCGGGCCTTTATACTTTTGCTACTTATGGTAATTTAAGGGAAAGTATATCCACTCGAGGGTTTAGAGGCATTCCTATATTAAAGAACGGCGTAAGAGTTAATTCTGATTTTAGAGGACAAGGGTTCCTATCTGATATGCAGGGAGTAGATAATATTCAGGTATTGAAAGGAAGCGCGTCTATTACACAAGGATTAGCAACAGATATTGGATCTCCCGGAGGCGTAATAAATATTGTTACCAAAACACCAAAATATTACTCCGGCGGTCAAGCATCCTTACGAATAGGGAGCTACGGACAAGTACGGCATACTTTTGATATTTATGGTCCGTTAAATAAAAGCAAAAACCTAGCCTTTAGAGTAGATGGAGCCCTGCAGCGTGCGGATAGTTACCGTACTCAGATAGATATGCAGCGCTTTTATATCAACCCCTCTTTGGAATGGAAAATTGATGATAAAACCAAGTTGACGCTTGAGATGGATTATTTAGATGACAGCAGAGTGCCCGATATAGGAACTATAAATCTGGCAGAGAACGATGTAAATGCTATTTTAGATTTGCCTTACGATAAGTATTTAGGCTATGAGAATGATAGACATATCACAAAAAATGCGACCTACTCTATTCGCCTCAGCCGGGAATTGTCAGATAAATTATCAATTAATGCCGCTTATTTTGCCTCAAAACTTGATTATGATGGTAAGACCGCAAGGTTAGGATCTATGACAAAACGTGCGATTAAAGATGATAATGGGAAAAAAATCTACAACCAGCGGGAAAGGTCATACAGGATATTCGGCCGGTCCGATGATAATAGTGTACTTCAATTCGATTTGATAGGAAGTAAGATAAAAACGGGAGCTATATCTCATACGTTCCAAGCAGGGTTTGATTACCGGACAACGGAATTCAGTAGTTTTGATAAAACCAGTGTTGAGCACGATACCATAGATGTATTTAAAAAAATTTCATATAAACTGCCCCCGTCTTCTACAACTAAAAATAAAAAAGGTGCAGCACCTACAGGGCTTACCTTTGGAAAACCTAGAATAGGCGGTGCAAAATCAAGAGCTATAGGAGTTACAGCCCAAGATGTGATGACCTTTAATACTTGGCTAAAGGCTTTTCTAGGCATTCGATACAGCACTTTTGAAACGAGTATAGAAAACCAGACGACCAATAACGATGCTTTCAATCCATTATTGGGGATTATGATTTCTCCGTTTGATCATGTAAATCTATTTGCCTCTTATACAAACAGTTCATATTCTAGAAATAGTGTGAAAGTGGACATTAACGGAAAAAAACTAGGCAATGAGCGATATGATCAAGTAGAGGCGGGTATCAAAGCCAATTGGTTAGAAAGCCGTTTGCGCTTCAATCTTACTTTATTTAAACTTAACAATAAAAATATGGCTTTAAAAGTGTATGATGAGGAAAAAGAAGAGTTTGATCCAAATCATTATTATAAGGGAGGTAATGACCAACGACAGGGCATTGAAGTAGAACTTACTGGACGTCCCTTAAATAATTTAGAGGTGATTACCGGATATTCCTATATTGATGCGCAGTATAAAAAACATAATGCTTATGTACGTGGTTCTGCCCCTTTGAACACTCCGAAGCACGTCTTTAATATGTATGCCAACTATCATTTCAAAGGAAAATTAAACGGTCTTTCTTTCGGTGCAGGGGCTTATTATACAGGGAAACGCCCTGTTAATGATTATGCTACAAGAGTTACGCACGAGGGAATCGTCCCCGGTCAAAAACCCTTTAATATAAAAGCCTTCATGCTGGTAAATGCGCAGGCAGAATATAAATTTAACAAGCATTGGGAAGTCAGGGTATTATTAAACAACCTATTTGACGAGATAGGATATAATGCTTATAGAACCGCCTATATAAACCAAATAGACCCGAGAAGTTTTTATGGTGTAGTGAATTATCGTTTTTAAAAAAATTCTTAAATCTTAAGTGAAAAAGAAACAGTATGATTTTAGGAGACTGATAAACGACATCCATTTATATTTAGGACTAGTAAGCGGAGTTATTTTATTTTTAATTTGCTTGAGCGGTAGTTTTTTAGCTTTTGAGCATGAAATAAAAGCATTTTTTGCTGAAAAGCATGTTATAAAATCTGATGGACAAAAACAACATATTGAGGGTTTAATATCCAATCTAGAGAACTCGTATAAAGGTAGAGTAACCGGATTTACCATACCAGCGAATGAGAATGAACCGTATAAATTTACTATAAAAAATTCCAGAGAAAAAAGGGCTTCAAGTCTATTGGTTGATCCCTATACAGGCATGCTATTGCCATGGAAAAAAACCGCTGCTGATGCGTTTTTGCAAACAATGCTCAAACTGCACCGTTGGTTATTATTTGACAAAAAGGTAGGGAGACCGATCGCTGGTATTTCAACCCTCATTTTTATCATTCTTTCCATATCAGGGATTATTCTATGGTTCCCTAAAAAATTAAAATGGAAATATATAAAGCAAGGATTTAAAATAAAGACTAACGCTAAGTGGAAACGTGTCAACCACGATTTACACAAAACCTTAGGATTTTATGTTTGTATTTTTACGATTATTTTAGGATTGACAGGGCTTTGTTGGTCTTTTAAAACGTATAGAAATATTTTAGGCAACCTGCTGAATGCAGAGATTTTCAATAAAAAAACACCAAATCTTCCTTTTAAAGATGCAAAGGTTAAAAAAGAAAAATATATTTCACTTGAAGATATAATTGCGCTAGCCAATGTAAAATTAAACTATAAAGGCAAGTTGGTCATTTCTTTTCCGCAAGAAAAAGGAAAGGTTTATACATTTAAAAAATATAATGACAGCAATAGAGTCCCATATTATGATAAGATATACATAGACGGTTCCGGTAAAATATTATCGGTAGAATTATTTAAAGATAGGTCTTTTACACAGCAAATCGCATCTTTAATAAAGCCTTTGCATACAGGAGAAATTTATGGAACTCCCTCAAAGATTCTATATTTTTTGGTTTCCATAATAGCTGCAAGCCTTCCTATTACAGGCTTTATCATTTGGTTTAACAAACTAAAAAAGAAATCTACTAACGCAAAAGCATAAAGATAAAAATTTGATTTAACTAAACGTTTCTTATTTATTTTTTGGGCGTTCCCGCCTAACGGCGGTCGGGCTATCCGCTAAATCTTTTTCTTGGGGCAGCCTCTCGCCCCAAGAAAAAGGATACCGCTGCTATCCCTAACGCTCGCCCCGCAAAACCCCTTTAAAGGCTATTTTTCAAAGCGAACACCCCCGAAGACTGTAAACGTAAACCATTAGAAAAGGCCTTTAACTTACATACGATTTAAGACCATTGCAAAAAGCACTTTAGCAAAAAAATGCTTGTATTGAGCACTTCGGCAAGCTCAGTAACCCCCTGCAGAAATGCTTGTATTGAGCCCATCGAAATGCAACACCCGATAAAAATTAAACCCCGGAGCAACCTTATGGGTGTGGAGGGTTTTAATTTTTTGAGAAAGGCGCTATTTGAAGCTAAATGCGCTAATATATGGGTATTTTATCTATTCTGTAAAGGTATAAATGAAAAACCTATATTTGTAATACTTTTAATAAGTAATTATGGATTACTCTCCATTTTCTGATAGGGGGAAACAAAAACTAGGACATTTATTATTAGACATCGGCATATTATTGCAAAGCAGCGGCGCCTGTACTGCTCGGGTTCGTATGACGATAAAACGTATCGCAGGATGTTACTCTTATAAATCTCATTTATTTATCACTCAACAAACCTTAACGCTTACACTGTTCAATGAACAAGATGAAATTATTTTTACCGGTTTAAAGCGAACAGAATATGCTGGTATTAACTTTAATACCCTTACTAGAATTAGTAAAATGAGTTGGAGAATAGTTCATGAAAAATGGCGCCTTGAACAAATTGATGAAGAACTAAAAAGAATACAAATGCAATTTCATTATTATCAGCTTATTTCATTGATATTAGTAGGCTTAGCCGGTGCTGCCTTTTGCAGAATCATTAATGGAACTTTTTTCGCTATGCTCGTTACTTTTATAGCCACTTTTGTCGGTTTATTTGTTCGTCAAAAAGCGATTGAGCTACGTTTCAATCATTATTTATGCGTTTTCTTTGCTTCAGCGACTGCCTCTTTTATTTCAAGGGTATTTGATAAGTTGTTTTCAGCAGACTTAACCTCAGCTTTAACGGCTTGTGTTTTATTTCTTATCCCCGGTGTTCCTTTGATCAATGCTTTTACAGATCTTATGGATGGAAATACGCTAAATGGAATAATACGTGCGACTAGCGTACTTATTATTGCATTCATGATTGCTTTAGGGATTATCTCTTCTTTATTAATTTTTTATTAAAATGGAACCAATGGAATGGCGTTATATTTTAGAAAAAAGCATAATGGGTGGAATAGCAGCTGTAGGTTTTGCTGTTTTGTTCAATGTTCCTAAGCGTACGTTGGGCTGTATTATGCTTGCAGGAATTATAAGTGTTTTTATTAAATTTAATGCATTGTCTATTAATATCAACATTGTTTTTTCTTCTTTTTTTTCCTCCTTCACGGTAGGTATTCTAAGTCCTTTTTTTGCACATTATATAAAGGCCCCGCCGCTTACTTTTTCTATTCCCGCGGTTATCCCTGTGTTACCAGGAACATTTATTTATAAAACGATGATTGGCTTTATTCAATTGATCAACTATACGAATATCAAAAATTTTAACGAGATATTTACTCATACATTAAATAATGGGCTAAAATCGACGTTTATCGTTATGGTTCTTGCTGTGGGGATTAGTACACCTCATCTTCTTCTGCGCAAAGAATCCCTACACGGTATTAAACTTTTAAAAAAGAAAACGAAGAACAGTTCAACACATTAATATTATCAGAAAATTTCTATATATAAGGCATCTTAACTTTTTAATTTTATAAACCACTTGCACAAGAAAAGGACTGAAGTTTATTATGCCTTTAAATGGTTTCTTTCTTAAAAAAAAGAGACCTTTAGCTTACGATGACTTGCAGCTAAAAAAAAGCATGCTTGCTAATACAATGCAACGCCCGAGAACGATAAGTCAGCGTAAGCTAAAGGTCTCTCTTATTATAATCGTTTACACTAAGGCACAGCTTAGTGTAATGCTAAGGCATAGCTTAGTGTAACGCTAAGGCATAGCTTAGTGTAACGCTAAGGCATAGCTTAGTGTAATGCTAAGGCATAGCTTAGTGTAATGCTAAGGCATAGCTTAGTGTAATGCTAAAGCATAGCTTAGTGTAATGCTAAAGCATAGCTTAGTGTAATGCTAAAGCATAGCTTAGTGTAACGCTAAGGCATAGCTTAGTGTAATGCTAAGGCACAGCTTAGTTTAATGCTAAGGCACAGCTTAGTGTAATGCTAAGGCACAGCTTAGTGTAATGCTAAGGCATAGCTTAGTGTAATGCTAAGGCATAGCTTAGTGTAATGCTAAGGCATAGCTTATGCCTATTTATACCTTAGAGGATAAAGACAGGCTATACGGTAAGCGGCGAATCAAAAATCCCAGTACGCGCGTGCTTTAAATAAGCCCCGCCTGTGTATTGAGTAGTGACTTGTAAAGTATAAGTGCCGACAGCCAGCGCAGGCAGTATAGCAATAAGCCTTGCCGGTTTATTCTCTACCAGCGTGCTTACCTTATATTTTTTGCCTTTTTCATCGATCAAGTATAATCCGTTTTCTGTATTTTCGCCCGCTATTTTTATGCGGCTGCCTACGAGGGTGATCACCCCGCCCGAAGTAATCTTGTCATTTACACTCCCGCTGATGCTGTCGCTTACTTCTACAATATGAGGTAAGGTATCGGTGGCAGCTACTTTTTCGGGTCTTATATCTTTAACGGCTTCTTTGAGTAGTTTACCGGCATTTACATTTACTCGAATGCTGTGGCGCTTAGGGTCGTAGGTATCCGTTGCGCCGTTAAATACTCCGGATAGAGAAAGACGGGTGTTGAACAAGCCAAGATGGACATTTTCACCTTGTCGTACGATTTCGCTTACCGTTTCAAAAAAGGAATTTAACACCGCTAAAGTATCCGTTTTGGTGATGGTACTGCCTTTCTGCAGCATCTTTTCTGTCACGCTTTCCATATCGTGGCTTTTTACGTTTTGCACCTGTGCAGTATAATCGTCCGGTGCGGGCGTGAGTAACGCTTCTAATAAGGCATATTGTAAACTCATGATAATAATTTTAGATTTGCAAAGGCAAGGTACGAATTTAATTTTTATCTTATTTAACTATTTCAAAAAACCTTGAGATTTTATCCGTTTTCTCAAAAACTACCTCCTTTTCATTAAACCAAACTTTAGTAACGGTTACAGAACAATCTGCTCTCTCAATTTTACATTTTATAGTATCTGTGTCGTATTTCGTCCATTGTATAAGTGTTATCGGAAATTTCTCTTCCTTATCTATATTGGGAAAAATACGTATTTCATACTCTTGACTTTGATCATAAAAGAATAGTGAAGACTCAGGTGGCCTAACCTTCTCACCTTTTTCAAGGTAGAAGAGCTTAATATCATTTTTGTCAAAAGCGTTTGGGTTTTTCGGATCTAATAAATTCTTTCCATCCTGGCTTTTAACCAACATATTTATACTAGCGCTTATGACAAAACAGTCTTCCTCACTAGAATTACAAGAGAAAATTAACAGGGGGATAAGTAAATACATAAGAGGTCTCATATGATTAACATTTTATGGTTCAATATTATATATCATCTTTCTTTTATAATTAAAGGTGTATTTTCCCGGATTGAAATCATTAAAGGCATACCAACCATTACATCTACCGCCCCATCCCCAGTTCATATGAAGATGCAGGGTGGTCACCCAACAGGGATAAATGATTTCCAAGTACCCATCGCATACCCAAGCATGGCCATCCTTGTATTGAGAAAATATCCACCAGCCTGATTTTCTCCCTCCCCGCAAAATGACCGGGCTATTGTTATCTAACTCTCTTTTGACCTTTTCACAGTCATATCCAGAAAAAGATGCGGAGCTATACCCAAAATCATTGCGAAAAGAGGAAACCCCTTCATCTTCAATATCAGCCCCTGAACCGCTGCATTTGTATTTCATACGAACGGCAATACCAATATCTCTCATCAAAACAGCGGTGGAATGCGTGCCGTAAGTATTGGGCATATTGGACCAATCATAGGATTTAGGATATTGATAGTACTTCATAACTTGAGCCATCGCAGTTGCCAAACATCCCGTAAAGGCTCTGCTGCAATCGTCGGGGTGGCAATCCATTTGAGGGAGAAGCGAGTTGTATCCGCAACTCTGCCCCCAAGAAGTGCTTAGAAAAGGTCCTTTTTGAATACTGCGCGGGGAAGAGGTTCGGGTGCAGACTTCTCCTATATCAGGTTCCCTATTACTTGGTACGATATAGGCATTTTTATTTCCTAAATGGCTCCAAAGTTGGCGAATACCCTCGTCAAACTCTGCATTTTCTTCTCTTATCCTTTCCATTTTTTCTTTCATCCCATACAGCCAGCCTACTAAACCTGATGGGTAATATTGGGCATTTAATTTGAAGTGATGGGTTTCTGAAAAGGCTAAAATCGGTTTCGACCTCCTGTCTCCTGCTAAAATAACAAACCCGCCGTTTTTGTAATTAATAATGTAAAAAGCAGCAATATTATTTTCGTCAGGAACTCCAAGAATGCTTTTCACTTCCCTCGGGGACTTTTGAACCTCTCTTTTGGAATTAAGTTTATTTGCTTTATCATTAGTCCTTGGGTTAAGAATTAAATTTTCTGCAATCTTTATTGCTTCACTTTCCATAACAAAAGGCTCAAAAGGCTCATTTATAGTCATCTTAACTTCAGGTTTATCTTCAAAGTTTTTTTGATCGATACAAGAATACATGAACAGGCATAAAAGAAGTAATTTAAAGTTTTTTTTCAATATTTTGTCCATAGCTTTTATTTTTATAATTTACGACTCCTGTTCACTTTTTGCTGTAAATTTAAATAATAACCTTTATATTAAACTCATAAAATCAAAACTTTAACGCTATATTAACATTTGTTGACAATAATTAAGATAGAGGAATGATTTTCTCTTAATATTAGGACCTTTTGCAAGGTTTTATATTAATTAATTTTTTATGAGTGAAAACACTTTTGGTACATGCGTTGTATTTGCTTAAAACTTTTTACTGGATGTTCTGTTTTCCACACAGCCCCCAGTACAGCAACCCCTTTATAGCCTAAATGAAGTGCCTCATTTATATTATTGGCTTTAATTCCTCCCAGACCGATTATAAAGGCATTAGAAGCCAAAGGATAAACATCAAATCGTTTCCCTTGATACCCTTTTTTAGTGATAGAATGGAAAACCGGACTTAGAAAAACGTAATCAAACCTATTGCTTTCCTCTCTTATATCTTTAATAGAATGAAAGGAAGAACTGATATAATAATTTTTCTTCTCCCAGTACGCCATTTTTTTAGCTAATTGATTCTCTCGTATTAAATGTTTACGAAATTTTTCAGTAAGATGAATCCCGCCGATATTAAATTCATCCGCTAATTCATGGTATTGATGCAAACTTATTCGTGAATGAAACCTTTCGGGAATATCTTGAATCAATTGCCTGCAAGCCTTTTTATCATCATAAGGTTTTCGCAAATGCAATTTCTTTAACCCTTGAGTAAATAATGCTTCTATTTGCTGGCTTTCTTCAGTTTGTTCGCTTTCTGAAGAGATAACTATCAGCATGTTATTAGGAATAAATCTCCCCTCCTTGCTCAACAAATTCACCCGACTTTTCCTTCATTCCTTCTGCTAAAGCTTCTTCTTCAGTGAGTTCTCTTTGCTTGGCATAATTACGCACTTCTTGAGAGATCTTCATAGAGCAGAATTTAGGTCCACACATACTGCAAAAGTGGGCAATTTTTGCCCCTTCTGCAGGGAGTGTTGCATCGTGATAATCCCTTGCCAATTCAGGGTCTAACGATAAATTGAATTGATCTTCCCATCTAAACTCAAAGCGCGCTTTACTCAAGGCATCGTCTCTGTATTGGGCACCCGGGTGTCCTTTAGCCAAATCAGCTGCATGAGCGGCGAGTTTATAGGTAATCACGCCCGTGCGGACATCTTCTTTATCCGGTAACCCAAGATGCTCTTTAGGCGTAACATAACAAAGCATTGCCGTGCCGTACCATCCTATCATTGCCGCTCCGATGGCTGAGGTGATATGGTCATAGCCCGGCGCTATATCGGTTGTTAAAGGACCTAAAGTATAAAACGGCGCTTCTCCGCATTCTTCCAACTGTTTGTCCATATTCTCTTTAATTAGATGCATCGGAACGTGCCCGGGTCCTTCAATAAAGGTTTGTACATCATGTCTGCGCGCAATTTTTGTTAATTCACCCAAAGTTTCTAATTCTGCAAATTGGGCTTGGTCGTTTGCATCAGCGATACAACCGGGGCGTAATCCATCACCAAGAGAAAAAGCCACATCATAGGATTTGAGAATTTCACAAATATCCTCAAAATGGGTATATAAAAAATTTTCTTTATGATGAGATAGGCACCATTTTGCCATGATAGACCCCCCTCGAGAAACGATGCCTGTAACTCGTTCTGCAGTCATCGGAACATAAGCTAAGCGTACCCCTGCATGAATCGTAAAATAATCCACGCCTTGTTCTGCCTGCTCTATAAGCGTATCTCTAAATATTTCCCAAGTTAAATCCTCGGCTTTGCCTTTTACTTTTTCTAAGGCTTGATAAATGGGAACCGTCCCAACCGGTACAGGTGAATTTCTGATAATCCACTCTCTAGTCTCATGAATGTTTTTCCCGGTAGAGAGATCCATAATCGTATCTGCACCCCAGCGGCAAGCCCATACGGCTTTTTCAATTTCTTCTTCAATGCAGGAGGTGGTAGCTGAATTTCCTATATTGGCGTTGATCTTTACTAAAAAATTACGCCCGATAATCATCGGTTCGCTCTCTGGATGATTAATATTGGCAGGAAGTACCGCACGTCCTTTAGCAATTTCTTCACGGACAAATTCAGCCGTTATTCTCTTGGGAATTTTTGCTCCAAAATTATCTCCCTTATGTTGTGGGCTAATGGCTTGTATTTCTCCTAGTTTTTGATTTTCACGAATGGCAACATATTCCATCTCAGGTGTTATAATTCCTTGCTTAGCGTAGTACATTTGAGTAACATTTTGCCCTTTTTTCGCTTTTCTTGGGTTGATAATCTTCTTGAAACGCAACTTATCTAACGATTTATTATTAAGACGTTCTCGGCAGTAGGTAGAGGAAAAATCACTTAAAATTTCGTTATCTGCTCTTTTTTTGATCCATTTTTCCCGAATCCGTTCAATACCCTCGTGAACGTTAATGGTTTTAGCGCTATCAGTATAAGGACCGCTTGTATCATAAACTGTTACGGGTGGATTAGGCGTTTTATTTTTAGTAAAACTATCTAGCGTATTCGATAAGCTAATTTCTCTCATTGCTACACGGATCTCTGGATGAATTTCTCCCTCAACATAAACTTTTTCTGATTTTGGAAAAGGAGCGGTTGTAATGATTTGATGATTAGGGGCACTATCTTTTTTCATAATGGTTATTTTTTTATTTAAATTTTATATGGGGTAATAGTTAACTAACCCCCTTGCGTGGCTTTTACAATGATTACTTTTTCTCCACCTTTTAAAGTTTTCGATGACCACTCTGATTTAGGGATTACTGTTTCGTTCACGGCAACCGCTATTCCTGTGGTATTGATTCCTTGCTGCGCTATAATTTCTCTTAGCGGCTTCTCATGATTAAATTCCTGTGCAGTTCCATTGATCTCTACTAACATAACCTATATTTTCGTTTATACTTTTATTATACTCGAATTGCAAAAAAGGAATAGAAGAAATTGTATTAAGAAGAAAAACTTTTTCCTACGTCGGTTCTAACCAAATCAGGTTCAAAGGATATTTCTCAAACTACATTCTCGTAGCTACTCCTAAAGTTTATTTACAAAAGTAATCAATAAATTTGAATAAAAAAGAAGTAAATACTTAGGTATCGTTATATAGTGGTATTGATTCCTTGCTGCGCTATAATTTCTCTTAGCGGCTTCTCATGATTAAATTCCTGTGCAGTTCCATTGATCTCTACTAACATAACCTATATTTTCGTTTATACTTTTATTATACTCGAATTGCAAAAAAGGAATAGAAGAAATTGTATTAAGAAAAGAAACTTTTTCCTACGTCGGTTTTAACCAAATCAGGTTCAAAGGATATTTCTCAAACTACATTCTCGTAGCTACTCCTAAAGTTTATTTACAAAAGTAATCAATAAATTTGAATAAAAAAGAAGTAAATACTTAGGTATCGTTATATAAGAGACCTTTAGTGAGCTATGATTGTAATCTTTAGGATAGAAAATATACTAAAATATCCTCAAGAAGACACTTGCTTTTCTAAAGGCTGAGAGTATCACTTGTTAGAGATGTTTTTGAAAACATTCATACTATTCTTATCCCTTTTAAATAGCTAATTTATTGTAATTTTTATATCAAACGCATTTTATTTTAGCTCAAAATGGTCGAGGCCTTTAGCTAGCGCTGACTTTAGCTAAAGTTGATTGCAGTTTATTTTTCTATGTTCTACAAAAATCTTATCGTTCTCATTTTATTTATTTGGGCGTTCCCGCCTAACGGCGGTCGGGCTATCCGCTAAATCTTTTTCTTGGGGCGAGAGGCTGCCCCAAGAAAAAGGATACCGCTGCTATCCCTAACGCTCGCCCCGCAAAGCCCCTTCAATAAGATAAGACCATTGCAAAAAGCACTTTAGCAAAAAAATGCAACGCTCGATAAAAATTAAACACCGGAGCAACCTCCTGGGTGTGGAGGATTTTAATTTTTTGAGAAGGGCGCCGTTTGAAACGAGATGCTTTCTTTTTCATACTTTTTTATGTGTTCTGCAATGGTCTCAAATCATTAATGCAAAGATATCACTTTTTCGTTTCTTATTATATTATGTAGAATAAATATAAGTTATATTCTTCTTATTTTATCCTTTTAAGTTAAAGTTATTTAATATATAATTAAATTTTTAATATTTTTATATAAATTATTATTTTACAATTTTTTACATGAAAAATTTATTTTTTATTTTAAAAAAATATGCTGATATTTGTCAATAATATTTTATTTAAAATATTATTTTATCGCTAAAAAATCTAATTGTTTCTAAGAGCAAACTATTTAATAGGAAAAATGGTAAGAGAGAAATATAAAATTTGAATAGAAATAAATAAGCAAATTGAAATATAGTATGCGCATATATATTTAGGAGGCACGCGAAAATCCTGTAAAGAGTAGCGAGTCATTTTTAAATTTTTCTAATTATGAAAAGAAAATTTTTTTTATCCGCAGCCATTGCTTTACTGCCCTTAGGAGCGGCTTTTGCTCATTCGATTAAGGTTACTACTTCTTGTGGCACGACGAGGACTATTGAGTCTTCCGACTACAAGACGATGGATCAGATGATGAAAGCGGTTCAGACTATTGAAGATCGTGATTGTGGCTAGTATTAGCAGGCAAAATAAAACCTTAGGTCAATATTGACCTAAGGTTTTATTTATTATTTATACTGTTGCTTTATGCAACTTCTGAAACTAAAACATTCGTTTTTATTCTTAATTTTTTAAATTATAAAATCATGAAAAACATTAAATTATTTTTATTCGGTATAGGAATCTCCCTTATAGGAATTTATAAGGGCGTGGCACAAGTTAGAGTCGAGGGACTCGAAACAAGCGGGTTAAAATTTGAAATAATCCCCAAAAAGGTATTAGACAGTGCTTATCTAAGGGTATATTATGCCATGGATTACCTGCCCGACCCTGCAAAGCCCTCAAAAAGAAAACATGCAGATACCTTCCTGCAAGTGGGAAAAAAGGTGAGCCGTTTTATGGATTATAATGAATTTAGATTTGATTCGGTTAATGATGCTTCGGTAAAAGCAGGAAAATCCTCTATTGCCATTATGAATGCCTTAAGGAATATAGGCAGAAAAATAAACTTCGATGAACCGAATATCGTTATAGATTATCCAAAGAATAAAATTACTTTTCAGCGTCCTGTTTTCTTGAAGAAATATGAATATAAGGAGGCTGTTCCAAAATTTAACTGGTCGCTTATCCAGGGCGATACAATTATTAAAGGCTATCCCTGTAAAAAAGCAGCATGCACCTACCGGGGGCGAGATTATGAAGCTTGGTATGCAGAAAAGATAGAACTGCCTCTGGGTCCTTATGTATTTAGAGGGCTGCCAGGGCTTATCTTTCAGGTGAAGGATACGAAGGGACATTATATATTTAGCTTAAGCGGGTTAGAAGAGGTAAAAAAATATGACCCCATCTATCTTTTGACCAGCAGGATTATTCCATCCACCCGAAAAAGAGTAAGAAAGATCTATAAAAACGATTGCTTATATCCTGAAAAGGCTTATGCGAGTAATGGTGTTAAAACATCAAAAGAGGATTTAGCAAAAATTAAACCTAAGCCCTATAACCCCATTGAATTGGAATAAAATCATGAAAAACATTAAATTATTTTTATTCGGTATAGGGCTCTCATTTCTATGGATTTACAAGGGCGTGGCACAAGTTAGAGTCGAGGGACTCGAAACAAGCGGGTTAAAATTTGAAATAATCCCCAAAAAGGTATTAGACAGTGCTTATCTAAGGGTATATTATACGATGGATTACCTGCCCGACCCTGCAAATCCCTCAAAAAGAAAACATGCGGATACCTTCCTGCAAGTGGGAAAAAAGGTGAGCCGTTTTATGGACTATTATAGGTTTGGAGTTGATTCGGTTAATGATGCTTCGGTAAAAGCAGGAAAATCCTCTATAACCGTTATGCCTGCATTAATGAATTTGATGGGAAAGGTAAATTTAAACACGAGTATAATTATGGGATATCCAAAAGATAAAGTTATTTTTCAACAAAAAGTTTTTATGAGCAGTTACGAGTATAAAGAAGCGATGCCTCAATTTAGCTGGTCGCTTATTCAAGGCGATACAATTATTCAAGGCTATCCCTGCAAAAAAGCTGCTTGCAGCTACCGGGGGCGAGATTATGAAGCTTGGTATGCAGAAAAGATAGAACTGCCTCTGGGTCCTTATGTATTTAGAGGGCTGCCGGGGCTTATCTTTCAGGTGAAGGATACGAAAGGGCATTATATATTTAGCTTAAGCGGGTTAGAAGAAGTAAAAAGATATGACCCCATTTATCTTTGGACCAGCAAAATTATTCCATCTACCCGCAAAAGAGTAAGAAAGATCTATAAAAACTATTGTTTACACCCTGAAAAAGCCTTGCGTAATAGTGGAAAAACTATTAAAATGTCGGAAAAGGATTGGGCAGACATTAAACCTAAGCCCTATAACCCCATTGAACTGGAATAAAATCATGTATAAGAGAGGACTGCTATTCATTTTTTTGAGTATGTCTTTCAACGCATGGGCACAACAATCAAATCAAATTAAGATCACTGGAAAAGTAGTCGATTCTGATTCGGGGCGCCCTCTTTCTAAGGTGATATGCAAACTTCTAAAGAGCGATGGGGAATTGATAGATTATACCCTAACCAATGATAAGGGGGAATATATTGCTCTACTCCAAAGCGGTGTAGCTTTTATTTCCTTTTCGCACCTCGGCTATAAAAAACAGATATTTAATGTACAAGAATTCCAAGCAGTTTCACAGATAGCTCTAGATCCAGAAGTTCAAAAAATAGATCCAGTGATAATCCATCCGCCGCCTATACAATGGAAGCGGGATACCCTAATCTACCGTATTGATTCATTTAAAGAAAAGCAAGACCGCTACCTTACGGATGTGCTAAAGAAACTGCCCGGGATCACAGTGTCGGAGGATGGAACGATTGCGTATCAGGGAAAAGCCATCAGTAGATTTTATATTGAAGGGCAAGATTTGATGGGAAACCACTATAATCAAGCGACACAAAGCATTCCAGTAGATGCCATTTCTCAAGTTCAGGTGCTGGAAAATCATCAGCATGTCAAAGCACTCAAAAACATTGCTTTTACGGATAAGGCTGCCCTCAATGTGCGTTTAAAGAATGGATATAAAATGAAAGGGTTCGGCGAGGCATCCACTGGAGCGGGCACAGGAACGAAACCTTTCTTATGGGATGATGAACTATTTTTGATGAAAGTCAAGGCAAAGAATCAATTGCTTTTTACGGGTAAAATGAATAATACGGGCGATGATCTTTCCAATGAAACCAAAGAGCATATCGACCTTGCCGACTGGTTTTCCTATGAACCGCTTCCTAAAAAAAGGATAAATACAATTACCCCTTCAACGCCCTTGGATCTAAAACGGTATCTAAAAAATCAATCGATTACGGGAGGGCTTAACAACTTAATCAAACTATCAAACGACTCAAACCTGCGATTGAATGTCCTATATTACAAGGATAAGACTAATTATTCAGACAGTTCTTATTATCAGTACGGCAAGGATAACCCTGTAACATTTAGCGAGAAAAAAGATCTTACCAATCGTCCGCATTTTATCATTCCTCAAATACAATACGAGCACAATGCAGAGAATCTGTATGTGATGAATAATTTTAAGACCTCGTGGCCTAAGAACACACAAAATGACTTTATATCAAGTAATGATAAAGATATAAAGCAAGAGAGTGAAGATATCCCACAATATTTGCAAAATACCTTAAAGGCAACGCTTAATAAGAACAGTAAAGTGTATAGCTTTAATTCTTTTATACGCTATTATAAGGGGAAAGAGGAGTTAAAATTTGAAAGAGAGCGCTTTAATTCAGATACAGATAACGCTATTAAGAATTTTGAAAAGATCAACAAGGAAGTGTTTTTTACAAAGAATCGTGTATCGACTAATTTTTTATTGTTCAAACAACGATTAGACTTTGGGCTGAATTTTTCATTAAAAAAAGAAAATTTTAGCACCTTTGTAGATGAAAGTGTTCTTTCCAACCGTTATAACTTTCCTTATAAGGATACTGAAAAAATCTCATCAAGGTGGAAATCTCGTTTAGGCATTTCACCAGGGTATGATCTTAACTTTCCCCTTATCGGCAGGGTAAATATCAATTTGCCGGTGTACTTTGATGTTCTAAAAACAAGCTGGGCACGGAAAAGTATGAGCAAGGAATATATAAGCTATGCGCCTAGTATCACGCTGAATCGTAAATACGGTGAATTATGGGACTTATCCATTTTAACTTCTTATGAAATACGCCCTGATAATGCTTACATGGCTTCACTTTTGCCAATTTTCCAAGATTATAGAACTGTTTACCAACCGAGTTTAGCAATAGACCAAGCCATAGATAAAGTACATACGCTACGGCTGTCATCATCTGCAGCCTATCACGATTTGGCAGCCCTCTTATTTATGAATATTACGGGAGCTTACTCAAAGACAAAGAGAAAACTTTACACCGACTATATGTACACAAATCTAATGACCGAGGTGCGCCCGCTTTGGGGAGGCAATCACACGGAATCATTCTCTGTAAACGGAATGATAGATAAAACTTTTTCTTCTTTGGGATTATCCTTCAAATGTATCGGTGATTATTCTCATAATAAGTTCTTGTTTTCGCAGAATGGAAATGCCTTTTACAATTCCTCAAACGCTTTGACCGGAACACTTACTTCCCGGTTTAAAAAATATTCTTGGTTTTTGCTGACTTATACCCTTACAGGCCATACAGCCTGGCAAGATAACTCAGTCTCGGACACACAGCGGTTGAGCAGTACCCGCCATCAAGTACAGGGGTTTATTTTCCCAACGCCTAGAATAAAAGTAAACTTATCCGCTGATTACAGCCGTATTGAAATTACAAAGGATAAATTTAAAGAGGTCAAATTTTTAGACATGGAAGCGACGTATGCCCATAATAAACAAATTGAGTTTCGTTTTCGAATAGCAAACCTTTTGAATCAAAAAGATTACCATATAGCCACACAAAATGGGCTTAATTATTCTTCTTACTATCTGCCGCTACGCGGACGAGAGCTTTTAATTAAGATGGTATACCGGTTTTAAAAGATCCTCTATATGTGCTACCCTTAGCTAGTACTGACTTGCTGCTGATAAAGTGAGACCGTTGCAGAACATATAAAAAAAGTATGAAAAAGAAAGTATCTCGCTTCAAACTGCTTCCTTACTTCGACAGGTGGTTACTGAGCTTGTCGAAGTACTTAGTAATCATGTCAAAAAATTAAAATCCTCACAACCAAAAGGTTGCTCTGGTATTTAATTTTCCTCGGGCGTTGCATTTCGGCAAACTCAATACAAGCATTTTTTATTAGAGTACTTTTTTCAACAGTCCCTGCTTTTATTGGCTAACTTTTTTGAAATATCTTTCCTATAATTTTTCCAATACTCATTAATCGTGTCTTTCATATCCTTGCGCAAGAGGAAAATTCCTATTAAGTTGGGTAAAGCTACGAGAGAAACGCAAATCCCTGAGAGGGTCCATACAATTGTAGTATCTACAAAAGATCCTATAAGAAATGATGCACAATATAACAGGCGATAAAAGAAAAGATATTTTGTTCCCCAGAGAAAAACGATACAGCGCCCGCCGTAATAAGCCCAGGCTAAAGTAGTAGAAAAGGCAAAAAATATTAAACTGATACTTACTATCCAACGTCCTAAAGGTCCTATAGGGCTTCGTGTAAAAGCTTCCGTTGTTAGTGAGGCGCTGTGAATAAGCGATTTTCCCTTAACTCTAACTTTTTCCTGATCAACAATCTTTCCGTTGGTAATTTGTAAAGTGCCTGTGAATAACTTTTGATTTCGATTGTAAAATTTCACACCCTCTGCCAATGAACGCGCATGGATTATCGAAACATCCTCTTGAATCTTTCCTTCTTTCAAGGTCAATGTTCCCGTATAAGTTTTCAGCCCTTCTCCTTTTTGAATATATTTCGCTAACTCCTCTTTTTGTTTAGGAATTCCATCATCATATATGCCTTGAATAACCTCCATATCGGCAAATTGAAATCGGTTAGGGATTTTCTCGGTCCACACACCGGAAGATAAAATAGCCAACCCGGTCAAAGTACAAACCACAATGGTATCGATAAAAGGTCCCAGCATTCCTACAATGCCTTCCGCAGCGGGTTCATCAGTACGCGCAGAAGCATGTGCAATGGGGGCTGACCCCTGCCCTGCCTCGTTAGAAAATATTCCTCTGGCTACTCCCTTAGTAAAGGCAAAAGAAACTCCTGCACCAAGAAACCCACCTATAGCTGCTGTTCCTGTAAAAGCATGTGTAAATATCATACTCAAAGAGGGAATAACGTTTTGCCAGTTATAACCAATTACCAAAAAAGCTCCTATTACATATAATACGGTCATAGAAGGGCATAGCTTTTCTGTAACTTTGGCAATTCGCTTGATTCCTCCTAAAATTACAATGGCTAATAGTATAGCAAAGATGAGGCCTGTTATCCAGTTTTCTATCCCTGTAGTCGTATATAAAGAATTAGCAATACTGTTAATTTGAGGGAAATTTGCAGTTCCAAATGTACAAAGTATCATCCCCATTGCAAAAAAAGCCCCCAGCCAAGGCAGTTTTAACTTATTTTTCATATAGTGCATGGGGCCTCCCACAATATAGCCTTGGGAATCTACCTCTCGGTACTTATGTGATAAAGTAATTTCTACTAATTTTGTGGTCATTCCAAATGCTGCAGTAACCAGCATCCAAAATAGTGCGGCGGGGCCTCCTATAAAAATTGCTAAGGCTACTCCGGCAATGTTTCCTGTGCCTATCGTTCCGGAAAGCGCAGTAGCTAATGCCTGAAAATGAGTAGTATCTCCTTTATGATGATTCTCATCATATTTTCCACTAACAAGCCTCAGCCCATGCCTAAAATAGCGAAAGGGTGGGAATTTTAAGTAAATTGTAAAAAAAATTCCCACAGATAATAATATATAAGGGAACCAGGGTGAGCTACTGCCTATATAATGTTCAATAGTCAATAGATAATCTTGTAATACTTTCATAATATTTTATATAATAATTTTTATGTAACGACTGTCTGTTTTTTCCCACTGCATTCCATAATCTTATCTTCGATAATTTTTACAGAAAGCGTAACCAAACTCATTAAGATTGGAGATTGAAATTTTTAGTAAAATATGAGACCGTTGCAGAACACATAAAAAAGCATGAAAAAGAAAGCATTTAGCTTCAAACTGCTTCCTTCTCAAAAAATTAAAATCCTCCACACCCAAAAGGTTGCTCCGGTGTTTAATTTTTATCGGGCGTTGCATTTTTTTGCTAAAGTGCTTTTTGCAACGGTCTCAATATATATTTTATAGATAGACTAAGCTTCAATTTACTTATCAATTTAATCCTTTTAAATTAGCTGTGTCTGTACGAATTGTTAAAAACCAAACTACTCCATCCAAAATCTATTGCCTATCTTTGATTAAAAAATGAGACCTTTGCAAAAAAACACTTTAAAAACTGAACTGCAAGTCAGCGCCAGCTAAAGGTCTCAAAATATAAGTAAAATGATAAACTACCTACCTCAAATAAAACACTACAATAATAAAAATTTTTTTTTAATCGCCGGTCCTTGTGCCATTGAAGAGGAAAAAACAGCGATGGCAATTGCTGAGCAGATTGTAAACATAACCAATAAATACAAAGTTCCGTATATTTTTAAAGCCTCTTTCAAAAAAGCTAACCGCTCTCGTCTTGATAGTTTTACAGGTATTGGGGATGAAAAGGCACTGCGCATCATTGAAAAAGTAGGGAAAACTTTTAATATACCGACCACAACAGACGTCCATACCGAAGAAAATGTCTCGTTAGCAAAGGATTATGTAGATATTTTACAAATTCCTGCGTTTTTAGTCAGGCAAACGGATTTGGTCGTAGCAGCAGCACTTACAGGAAAGGTAGTTACACTAAAAAAAGGACAATTTTTATCTCCTGAGTCTATGCAATTTGCCGTGAATAAAGTAAAAAATTCAGGAAATGATAAGGCAGCTATTATTGAACGAGGGTCAACTTTTGGCTATCAGGATTTAATTATTGACTATCGCGGAATTCCTACCATGCAATCCTATGCGCCAGTGATTTTAGATGTAACACACTCTTTGCAACAACCTAACCAACTCTCGGGGGTAACAGGAGGAAGACCCGCATTGATAGAAACATTATCCAAAGCAGGAATTGCTTCCGGCGCTGATGGTCTTTTTATAGAAACTCATCCTAATCCATCTGAAGCCAAAAGCGATGGCAGCAACATGCTAAAGCTTGATTTAATTGAAGAGTTAATTAAAAAGTTAGTAAGGATAAGAATAGCTATTAACGAATAAGCTGATTTAGTTCTCAAGTTGATATCGTTTTAGCATACATAAAAAATTATGAAAAAGAAAGCATTTAGCAGCTACATGTTATTGCGCATGCTAAAGGTCTTAATAAATTTCTTTAGTGTAGTTTGATTAATCATTATCTTTGTTACAATAAAAACTTAAGTTATGAATCGTTCGATTTATATTGCTACCACAGATTCTTATAGTGGAAAATCACTTGTCAGTTTAGGGGTGTTTCAAATGATTATGAGAAAAACTTCAAACGTAGGTTATTTTAGGCCGGTTATTGATGATTATTCTGGCGGAAAGAAAGACAATCATATCCATACGATGCTTTCCTACTTTAAACTCAATATGGATTATGACGAGGCTTACGCTTTTTCAAAAAGCGAGGTCATTGAGTATAAGAACAGCCATCAACTTAATGAAGTTTTTGATCAAATCATTCAAAAATACAAAGTTTTAGAAGAACGCTTCGATTTTGTATTGATTGAGGGAAGTGATTTTTTTAATGAAGGGACTTCCTTTGAATTTGATTTAAACAGTTCTATTGCCCAAAGCCTGAATGTTCCCGTTTTATTGGTTGTGAAGGATGATAAAGAAAATAATAAGACTTTAATAAACCACGTTAAAGTTGAGTTAGACTCTTTTATTGATAAAGAAATTAAAGTTATTGCCACTTTTATCAATCGGTGCAACAAGGAGAAAGATACTATTCTATTTAAGTTAAAAGAAAAAATAAAGGATGATATTCTGTTTTCTATTATTCCTAAATCTGATTCTTTAGGAAAACCAACTTTAAAGGAAATCTCAGAAATATTAAATTCTCATATTTTATATGGACACGATAAAATGGATAAAATTCCTCAAAACAATATTGTAGGAGGAATGCAATTGCCTAATTTTTTAACGCATGTTAAAGAAAATTCCTTAGCGATTTTGCCCGGTGATCGCTCTGATTTATTAGTCGGAATTTTACACGCGCATGCATCTAAAAATTATCCAAAAATTGCTGGGATTATTCTCTCCGGAGGTCTTTTGCCTGATCGCTCTATAGTTAATTTATTAGATGGTTCTCAAAATATCGTACCGATTATTACTTCAAATAAAGGAACCTTTGAAACCGTATCTATTATTGATAAAATAAAACCGAAAATTTATCCAGAAAGTATTGAAAAAATAAAAATGAGCATCAAACTCTTTGAAAAGCACGTTGATATTGACCTATTAGATAATAAAATTGCTTCTTTTAAAAGCAAGGGGATTACTTCTAGAATGTTTCAGTACAATATGGTAAAAACTGCTAGACAACTTCAAAAACATATTGTTTTACCCGAGGGAGAAGATGATAGAATCTTAACTGCAGCTTCACAACTTGCTATGGATGAAGTCGTAAAGATTACTCTATTAAGTAAAAATCCGAGCAAGACAAGAACACGAATATCTTATTTGGGGCTTTCTTGGAATGAAACACGAATCCAAATTGTGAACCCTGCGGAAAGCCTTCATTACAAAGAGTATGTATCGGTATTATTTCAACTCCGAAAACATAAGGGAATGGAATGGGCACAAGCAGAAGATTTAATGCTTGATGTTTCATACTTCGGTACGATGATGGTTTATCAAAAAGATGCTGATGGAATGGTATCAGGAGCTATGCATACCACTGCGCATACCATCCGCCCGGCTTTACAATTTATTAAAACAAAACCCGGATATAAAACCGTTTCCTCTGTATTTTTCATGTTGTTAGATGATCGTGTTTTGGTTTACGGCGATTGTGCCATTGTGCCTAATCCAAATGCTGAACAATTAGCCGAAATCGCATTATCTTCAGCTAATACCGCGCAATCATTCGGTATTATACCCCGCGTGGCGATGCTTTCTTATTCATCAGGAACTTCTGGTTCTGGCAAAGAAGTAGAAAAAGTAGTCGAAGCCACCGCGCTGGCAAAAAAACAAAATCCTACACTGCTAATCGAAGGCCCCATTCAATATGATGCTGCAGTTGATGCACAAGTTGGGCGAAAAAAGATGCCTAATTCACCCGTTGCAGGGAAAGCGAATGTACTTATATTTCCTGATTTGAATACGGGAAATAATACCTATAAAGCGGTTCAAAGGGAATCAGGAGGGCTGGCTATCGGTCCTGTGCTGCAGGGATTAAATAAACCAATTAACGATTTGAGCCGGGGAGCTAAAATTGATGATATTTATAATACAGTAGTCATCACCGCTATTCAGGCATTAGAAAGTTGAGAGACCGTTGCAAAAAGCACTCTAACAAAAAAATGCTTGTATTGAGTTTGCCGAAATGCAACGCCCGATAAAAATTAAACACCGGAGCAACCTTTTGGGTGTGGAGGATTTTAATTTTTTGAGATGGTTACTGAGCCTGTCGAAGTAAGGAAGCAGTTTGAGTTTAGATGCTTTTTTTTCATACTTTTTTATGTGTTCTGCAACGGTCTCCTATTGTGATATTTCAGAAAAGCATGCAAGGAATATAAAACTTAGCCCTTAGCATAAAGAAGTCGGGTGGTTTAGTTTTCATCAAATAAAGGATCTCAATATGCCGAGAGGATATAAAAATTCTATCTTTGCAGTCAAAAAATACTTCATGTGATGCGAAAATTTATTCTTTGGGATTTAGATGGAACAGTTGTAGAAAGTGAAAACATTGCATTTAAAAGAGCCATGTTTGAATTGATTACTCGTAAAATAAACCTTGAATTTTCTCTATCTTCTGATGAATTTGTCGGGCATGAAGCAAAGCAGATTTTTTTATTGCTTTTAGAAAGAAACCGAGTAAAAAATAGGGATGATTATTTAAACCAATATGAAAATTGGTATGAAGAAGGGGGTGCGTTACCTTAAAAAAAATATTCATCAAGTAACCCCTCGCCAAAATAGTGTGGAATTATGGAACGCCTGTGCCTATTCTGGCATCACACAAGCCATCGTTACCAGCAGCAGAAGTGATGTGGCAAAAGCATATATGGATAACATTGGATTATCAAAATATTGTGCATTGATAGTAGGAGTAGATAATGTTTCCCAACCTAAGCCCTCGCCGATACCTTATTTGACGGCGATGCAAAGATTGGGGATAAATACGCAAGAATGTATCGCAATAGAGGATAGTTTTTCTGGCATTAGCGCTGCTGTGGAAGCAGGAATTTATACCATAGCTTGGGTGAAGGATAAAAATCAAGGAGATTATTCGAAGGCAACTGTGGTTACGGAACAATGAAATCATTCGATGATAGCGCAGGCTTTCCGCTCTTTGACTTCGCGCTAGAAATAAAAAATTTTAAGCCCGATTCAAAAAGCGCTTTAGAAACTGAACTGCCAGTCAGCGTCAGCTAAAGTCAGTTTAACCTAAATACATTGGTTTTCATACTTTTTTGTATTTTTTGCAAAGCCTTCTAATAATACAGAATACAATGAATAAAATAAATTTTATCGATACGCATACACATTTATACCTGAGTTCATTTGACGAAGATAGAGAAAAAGTAATTGAACGTGCCATAAAAGCGGGTGTTGATCAATTTTATCAACCCGCTATAAGTAAAGATTATTTTAGGGCTATGGAATGTATAGAATCGTCCTATCCGGAGAATATAAAACTAATGATAGGGCTGCATCCCTGCGAAGTCAAACCGGAAACCTATTTATCAGAGTTGAATTTTGTAAAGGCTCAATTAGATCAACGAAGTTTTGCTGCGGTGGGTGAAATCGGTATAGACCTGCACTGGGATACCACCACTTTATCCATTCAACAGGAGGTTTTTCATACACAGATTGGTTGGGCAAAAGAAAATCACTTACCCATCAATGTTCATTGTCGTGATGCTTTTGAAGAGACCTTAACGATACTGGAAGAATTGAAAGATCAAAATTTACGGGGCATTTTTCACTGCTTTTCAGGAACTAAAGACCATGCCGAACGAGCGATTGCTTGTGGAATGAAATTGGGTATAGGCGGAATTATAACGTTTAAGAATGGAAAAATTGATCAGTTTCTCCATGAAATAGATTATAAACATCTTGTATTGGAAACGGATGCCCCTTATTTAGCACCAGACCCGTTTAGAGGAAAAAGAAATGAAAGCGCTTATCTTATAAAAATAGCAGAAAAACTGGCTAAAATATATCGAAAAAGCTTAAAAGAAATTGCTGAAATTACTACTCAAAACGCATTGAATATTTATAAATAGAGACCATTGCAAAAAGCACTCTGTCAACTGCAAGTCAGCGAAGCGAGATGCTTTCGTATGCATGGATTTTTTATATTTTTCAACCGTTCCAGAAGTTATTTTAAAAAAGGTCTTAATATTATAGTAAATTGCCCGCTTAAAAAACAACGACATGTTAAATCGAGTTTTGATACTCACTATCTCTTTTTCACTAATGAGTTGCTACATCTATAAACCTATGGATAAAGTATTAGAAACAAAGAAAACGAATGATTTACAACAGACCGAAAAAAAGAAACTGAAAATCCAAGAGAGGAATAAAAAACGTATAAGACTAACCAAAGAAGAAGCCATTAAAAATTTGAAGAAAGCGGGTTATTATAAAGTACAGATGATAAACAAAAAGCAATATAAAATCCGTTATAATAAGAGTACAAACGACAGCATTTTCGGAGAGAAAAAAAGTAATAAAAATCAAAAAGTTGCACTCGATAAAAAAAATATCGATACGATTAAGTCCCGCAGGTTTTCCAAACTAAATTCAGATTTAATTACCTTTTCTATTTTTGGCGGAGTTATTGACGGGTTGATAGTTTTATTTTTTAAATAAATATCCAGCCCCATTTTATTTCGGATATTCAACACGCACATGATAAATATTTATTAATCGATTAATTATTACTTTTTTAATATCTGATATTTCCTTTAAAGAAATGGTTGCATGATTAAACTGCCCGCTTTCTAAATGTTTATCAATAATGCTGTTTACAAGGTGTTCAAAATCTGAGCTGGTAGGATTTTTAAGGGTTTTTGATGCTGCCTCGATCGAATCACATATCATAAGAATTGCTGTTTCCCTTGAAAAAGGTTGAGGACCGCTGTATTTAAATCGTTTCAGGCTAACTTCTTCATCAGGGTGCATATCCTTATATTTTTTGTAAAAATAATAAACCAGGGTATCTCCATGATGAGTTCTTATAAAATCGATAATTCTATCCGGTAATTTATATTTTTTAGCAAGATTAATCCCCTCTGCTACATGAGCAATAATAATTTCAGCGCTTTTTTCAGGGGGCAAATCATCATGCGGATTTACAATATAGTTTTGATTTTCAATAAAGAATATCGGGTTAACAAGTTTTCCTATATCGTGGTAAAGCGATCCTACCTTTACCAAAAGTGCATTTGCTCCTACTTCTATAGCCGCTTCTTCAGCCAGATTGGCAACTTGCATAGAATGTTGAAGTGTCCCCGGTGCTTCAGTCGCTAATAGGCGTAATAGCGGATGATTAGAGTCTGATAATTCCAATAACGATAAATCAGAGGTCAAACCAAAAATGCGCTCGTAAAGATAAATCAGGGGCAGAACCAAAAAAGTAAAAACTCCAGATAAGAAAAATAAAAACATAGTAAACCATAAATGATTTATTTCGCTTACCGTTCCTTCCTGGATGAAAACGCCACTGATATAGGCTAATTCATAAATTAAAATGATTTTGGAAACCGAAATATAAAGATTAACACGTTGATGTAATTTCTGATTGGTCAGTATGGTGATAATTCCGGCAATTAATTGTATATATACAAATTCAAAACTATTACGAGCGATAAAGGATACAATCAAAATAGTAACGATATGAGCAACGATAGCTATTCCCTGATTAAAAAAAGATCGAATGACAACGGGTTGCAGGCAAAACGGTAATAAATAAAGGAATTCTGGCAAAAAGCGATGGATAATTACCGATAAGGTAATAGTTACAAGAATATTAGAAACCAAAAAAGTGAGTTGTGTATTGTCTTGTAATTTTTCTTTCTCAAAACAATAAAGATATAAAAACAAAGTAGAAAAAATTAAGGTTATCAAGATAACATACCCTAGAATTAAGCCCACTTGTTTTTTATGACCCCAAACCTGCTTTTCATATTCTTTCTTATAAGATTTTAATTCTTTAAACTTTTCATTATCAATAAGCTGTCCTTTTTTTATTATTTTTTCTCCTCGTTTAATAAGTCCTTTGCTGACTGAAATTTTATTTAATTTTTGCTGATAAACCTCTTGAGTTAGATTTTTATCATAAGTCAAATTATCTTTTAAAAGTGGTTTTATATGATGATAGAGTAAAGTGCTTACTGAGTCATTTAAAATTTCGATTATCGACTCCTTTACCGACTGAATAGTATGCAATTCTCTCAGATTATGTGCAGAAGCCCTAGGCGAATTTTTAATTTTCGTTATAATTTTGCGATTTTTTTTGTCAAAAGCTATCTGGTCTGACAATACCCCTTTCAAATAAATAGTATTCAATAATTTAAATAATCTTTTTCTCTTCTCATTTTCAATAAGAGACGAAAGGGAATCTGCCTGAATACGTACAACAATATCAGAAAGTACAGACGGATTCATTTCATAATAAAAAACTTTTTCTTTTTCTAATAACCGCTGCTCTTCTTCAATTTCTTCTGATGTTTTTTCAATTCCAAAATCTAAATCGGTTATTAAATCATCATATTGCCAAAGCGTGTTCTTATGAAACTCATAATTAAAAATTAATTTTTTAGGCATGAGATAAACTGTAATTGCTACGGAAAACATAAACAGTAAAACACTGAAAATAAGTTTATTTTTACTATATAAATCAAGTTTTCTATTAGCCATAGTTTTTCCAGTTTGGAATAACCTTAACTCCAATTAATACTGCAGCAAGGAAGATAAAAAATAACAGTGCATTATTAAACGTATGCCCGAAAAGCAACTGAATACCAAGGTCAACGATTAAGAAAAAGATAAATAAAATAACCCCGATTTTTTTCATTTTATAAAAAAAATAAAGCGCCGCCAATGAGGCGGTATTTAGCGCAATATTAAAATAATAATACCATATTGGTATTGGTAAATGAGAAGACTTTAAAACCCCTGTAATTCCCCGTCGATAACCAACAAGGCAGGATATTACAAGTAACCCGATTAACGCGTAAAACCAAAAATCTTTTTTTACCGCTTCTTTCATGTTTATAGCTTTTTTCAGGTATGGAAATTAATGCGTTTTCATAAATTTTTTATCTATTCTGCAAAAGTCTCGCTTTTTTATCTATTCTGCAACTACAAGTCAGTGAAAGCTAAAGGTCGCCGTAGATTAAATAAAAAATAGAGAACGTTGCAAAAAGCACTCTAACAAAAAAATACAACGGTCTCTTATATTAAATTCCAATGTCCTCACGATAAAATTTATAATCAAATCGTATTTTTTTCATGTTTTTATATGCTGATTGGCGTGCTTGCAATAACGTATCACCATATCCAACTACATTAACCACCCTGCCACCAGAAGTAAATAATCTCCCTTCTTTTAGCTTTGCACCTGCAATATAATAATCAGTGGTTACTTTATCCAAGCCTATAATTTCAAAACCACTTTCGTAGTTTAATGGATAGCCGCCCGAAACAGCTACTACGCAACAGGAGTACTGCTTTTTCCATTTTACTTTAACCGGTGACTGGTTAATCGCTTGTTGTGTAATTTCTAATAAATTTGAATCCATTAAAGGGAGAATAGCCTGAGTTTCAGGGTCGCCCATCCTTAGATTGTATTCTAATAAATAAACCCCTTTTTTCGTAATCATTAACCCAAAAAAGATAACTCCTGAGAAAATCAACTCTTTGTTTAACAATCCGTTGAGTGTAGGCTGCAAAATATTTTCTTCAAAAGACTTATAGACATTATCTGTTATGTATGGATTAGGCGCTATAACTCCCATTCCACCGGTATTTAATCCTGTTTCACCTTCCCCTATTTTTTTATGATCTTTGGCTGAGATAAACGGAACGATCTTTTTTCCATTAAAATAAGATAAGATAGAGGCTTCCCTGCCTTCTAAAAATTCTTCAATGACCACTACATTCCCTGACGCTCCAAAAATTTTATCTTTCATGATTTCTTTTAATGCCTTTTCGGCGCTCTCTTTATCTTGACAAATAAAAACGCCTTTTCCCGCAGCCAATCCATCTGCTTTAATGACCGTCGGATAAGGACAATCCTCTAAATAATCTTTGGCTTTATAGTAACCATTGAAAGATCGGTAAGCAGCGGTTTTAACTCCATGCTTATTCATAAATTCCTTTGCAAAAGATTTGCTGCCTTCAAGTCTGGCAGCTTTTTTATCAGGACCAAAAATCTTTAATCCTTTAGCATGAAAAGCATCAACAATTCCTTCAACCAGTAAAGCCTCTGAGCCCACTATAGTTAAATCAATATGTTGCATTAAAGCAAAACGTAATAATTCTGCTATTGAGTCAATCGATATGTTTTCCCCTATTTGTGCGGTACCTCCATTACCCGTAGCAAAAAATAATTGTGTTTTTGGATTATCGGTTAAAATTTTTTTTCCTATCGCGTGCTCCCTGCCGCCGCTTCCTATAATCAATACTTTCATTTTTTGATGTTTATATTAGACTCAAAAGGTACAAATAATTTAGCATACCGAGACTTTAACAAAAAGTATTTTGCAACTGCATATCCGTAAAAGCTATTCAATACGATGTTCTAAGATCCTGAACTACAAGTCAAGGCAAGTAAAAGTTGTTTTAAAAACTTGAATAAAGACGCTTAAGATAAAAAAAACTGTTAACTATAACCATACGCTTCGAATTTATAATCAATGGCTACTATATGAAGAATAGAAGTACCAGGTCTTCTATAAGCTAAAAAGGGATTATTTTTACTATTATAGAGATCGGCATATAAAAATCTAACCTCTTCTGTAATAAATGGAGGGAGGTTAATACGTAAAGTTTTTTTATTAATTTTTCCCCACCCATATTGATGTCGGTTAGAAGTGTTTATTTGCTTGAAAGATAATTTAAAAAGCCTTGTTATATAAATTCTCCCTTATGTTCTTTTGGGCATTTATCAAAATCAACTATTCTACTTTTAGATAAGTATTTAAAGCAGAATATAGGATAGTCAAAATCATATGAGGTACTTTCCTTTATAGGATAATTGATTTTATCTTTATTAATGTTAGCTTGCTTAGAATAGTTAAACCTTTTCTTATTCTTCATTAAAAAATGGGTTAAAATGTTGATAAAGTTTCTCTAATGAAATCTCATCATTATAAACTGTATCTTTCCATAAATCTTCATTATGAGTCATATCCATTAACTTAACCGCTGAAAATTGTTTAAAGAAGTCGTAAACATCATCAATCATATCAGTTTGATTATCTGATAGATTAATTTTAGGAGGTTTATCTGTATTTAGTTCTATTCCATTTGAGCCAAAATTCTTGTATTCATGATAAATTTCAGCAACAACAGGACCATGCAAAGCAAGAATTTTATCTTCAAATAATTTTTCTTTGTATTTGGCATAGTAACCCCCTTGACAATAATATAAAAGTTTTTGCAATTTCATATTACTTAAAAGCTCCCCGCCGTCTTCTTTTAAGGCTTTATAGATTAAATACTTTGATATGTTTATCGCTGATTGTACCATGATTGCTTATATATTTGTAACCATATCCTTTAAATTATCAAAAGACAGTTTTACACAATTAATTATTCGATTCATGTATTACTTATTTATGATAATAAGACCGTTGCAAGGTAATGAAAGATTAGATATAAAAAAAGTCATCCTAAGCTGTTATTTTATTTAAAAAGATAGTATATTTGGGCACTAAAATGTAAAATTTCGAGGCGATGTTAGAAAAGTTTTTAGGATTTTTATGGCTTATTACTATGGCTATGTGCGGGTTTTGGTTGATGAGTTTTCTGATAAGTTTTGTACCCACATGGCTCATTGGGCAATCAGGAGAGCGATTTAACAAACTAAACAAAGGAAAAAAAGTCAACGATTATCAAGAACCATTAGAAGTAATATATAAAAAAGAAGATGAATTGAATAATTCGTAAAAAATTAGCTGTATTCTTTATTTTTTGGGCGTTCCCGCCTAAGGGCGGTCGGGCTATCCGCTAAATCTTTTTCTTGGGGCGAAAGGCTGCCCCAAGAAAAAGGATACCGCTTCTATCCCTAACGCTCGCCCCGCAAAGCCCTTGATCAAATGCAAGTCAATGAAACTAATTATCGGCAACTGAGTGCTTCGACTAAACTCAGTAAACACCTGTCGAATTAACGAAGCAGTTTTAAGCGAACTGCAAGTCAGCGCAAGCGAACTTCTTTTTTTAATATTTAATACTTTTTTTGTATTCTGAAACGTTATTTATCTAAATTTATTTTTAGTAAACAAGGTTAATACGATAATTAAATGAACAATATCATACCACAAGAAGCCCTTGAACAAAGAAATCTTTGGATTAAAAAAATTAGGTGAAATGAAAGGGTCCTTTACTTCTAATTCTAAATTAGTGGAACAAGAACTTGCTAAAGAACTTAAAGCAATGGGCATTTCTGGTTTAATAAATCATCTGCGGTTATGTGGTAATATTCCTGAATCGTATGGACACGATACAAGCGAAGAGAAACAATACGCTAAATACACAGATACGCTTTTATCTTTTGCCTATAAATCTATGGGTATAAAAAGTTTATTAATAGACGAAAGAGCAGATGTAGCAGATGTTGAGGGATATGCAAAGCAATACAGTTTTGTAGCCGATGCCAAAGCCTTTCGATTGAGCCGAACTGCGAAAAATCAAAAAGATTTTAAAATACAGGCAATGGATAGGTGGAAGCATGGCAAAGCTTATGCTATGGTAGTTTGCCCTATTTATCAGCTGCCTTGTAAAAATAGCCAAATTTACCAACAAGCCATAACAAGAAATGTTTGCGTTTTTACTTATTCCCACTTGTCCTTATTAGTAAGGTATGCCGCAAAAGCCGGACAAAATAATGCCGAGGCATTGCTTTATAAAATCTTCAAAATAGTCCCTGCACTTAACCCGTCAAAGAGTGCTGTGGATTATTGGCTTGGGATTAATAAAACAATCCTAAGTCATTCAAAAATTATGTTTGACCTTTGGCAAGAAGAGAAAAAAGCCGCTACAGAATCAATAGAAATAGGCAAGGAAGAAGCACTAAGCTATCTTTCTTATGAAAGAGAAAAAATCATGAGAATGTCTCACGAAGATGCCTTGAAAGAATTACTAAAATCAAGTAAGATATATCGTAAAATGGAGACTGTTAAACAAATTTCTAATAACAGACTTTTCGAAATAAAATAATGAGATATTATGAACGCATACAGAAATAAAATAATTGAAGGCAACTGTGTTGAAATTATGAAAAACTTTAGCGATAATAGTATTGACCTTACTTTAACTTCACCGCCTTATGATAATCTAAGATCGTATAAGGGATATGTATTTCCATTTCAAGAAATAGCAAAGGAATTATTGCGAATTACTAAAAAGGGCGGTATAGTGGTTTGGGTGGTGAATGACGCCACCATTCAAGGAAGCGAAACAGGAACAAGTTTTAAACAAGCGATTTATTTTAAAGAGATTGGGTTCAACTTGCATGACACCATGATTTTTCAGAAAACTAATCCTATCCCACAGATTTACCGAAAACGATATAATGGAATTTTTGAATATATGTTTGTTTTTAGCAAAGGTCAAGTAACAAAGCATAACCCCATTCGAGTAGATTGCTTACATGCCGGGCTTGAATTAAATGGTACTACCTATAAAAACTATTCAAAAGGCGAACAGAAGAGAGAAAAATTAGCAAATCCAGTAAAAAGAACAAAGATTAAAGGTAATATATGGGAATATGTGGTGGGAAAAAAAGCAGAAGACCAAGAAGCGAAAGAACACCCGGCACCTTTTCCTTGTGCCTTGGCTCGTGATCATATTTATTCTTGGACAAACAAAGGAGATTTAGTTCTTGACCCCATGAATGGAAGTGGAACAACAACACTTTCTGCCTTGCGATTAGGCAGAGATTACATTGGAATAGATATGAGCCATGAATACTGTGAAATAGCAAAGAAACGAATGAAAAATTATGAACAACAATTAAAATTATTTTCTGAAGAAAGCTCTTCTTACCATTAATGTTATCTTAATAAATCAAGACCTTTGCACAAAATACTCTAAACAACTAAGTTTTTCCTATAAACATAAAACGATAATGATAAAAAAAATAGCCATACAAGGGATAAAAGGATCTTTTCATAATGAGGCAGCCAATATACTTTTTAGAAATGATAACTTTGAGTTAGTTTGCTGCCTGACCTTTAGAGACTTGGCAAAATCAGTAGCCAACGCAAGTGTCGATTATGGGGTAATGGCTATTGAAAATTCTATTGCAGGCGCCCTTTTACCCAATTATAATCTCCTGACCACCTATGATTTAAAAATTACAGATGAACTATATATGCCTATTCATCATTATTTAATGACAAGATCAAATCAGACCATTGAAACGATAAAAGAAGTTCGTTCGCACCCCATGGCACTCATGCAATGTGAGAATTATTTTGAACCCTACCCGGAAATTAGATTAGTAGAAGTTCCAGATACTGCAGCGGCAGCCAAACAAATTGTAGAAAAAAACTTGAATCAAACGGCAGCTATCGCTTCAAAACAGGCAGCAAAGGTCTATGGACTAACCATTATTGGAGAAAAAATTCAAACCATTCCACACAACTTTACCCGCTTTTTTGTAGTACAGAAAAATAAAGATAACCTCTTGAATTTTAATAAAGTTTCCGTTAAATTAAAAGTATCTCATCAATCGGGTTCGCTGGCACGGGTGTTGAACCAAATTGCTTTTAGAAGAATCAATATGAGTAAAATTCAATCGGTGCCCATTATTGAAGAACCCTGGAATTATGCTTTTTTTATAGATTTGATCTTAGATGAAGGTTCAGAATTTGAGGCTTTCGTTCAAGAAGTAAAACCCTTAGTGAGCGACTTTCAAATATTAGGCAAATATCAAAATAAAATCAACGGTATGATCAAATAACGAAAAGCACGACAAAAATTTTCTAACTTCGTCTTATTCTCTTTAATCTTTTCGAGTGATTCTTATGAAACAAAAAATATTATTATTAGATGCCAACCATCCTTATATAAAAGATTCGCTGTTACAGATGAATTTTGAAGTAGAAGAAGATTATTCCTCCTCAAAAGATAGTGTCAAGAAAAAAATAGCGGAATATCATGGGATAGTTATTCGGAGCCGTTTTGCAATAGATGCTTCATTTATAGACCAAGCGACACAGTTGAAATTTATTGCCCGTGTAGGAGCAGGCATGGAAAATATTGACTGCACCTATGCCCGAAAAAAAAACATTGCATTAATTTCTGCTCCGGAAGGAAATCGGGATGCCGTGGCAGAACATACCCTGGGCATGATATTATCATTGATGAATCGCCTGAATAGCGCTGATGCAGAAGTGCGTTCCGGAAAATGGATTAGGGAGGGAAATCGGGGGCACGAACTCATGGGAAAGACCGTAGGGATTGTAGGCTATGGAAATATGGGAAAAGCCTTTGCGCGCCGCCTGCAGGGGTTTAACTGCGAAGTAATTTGTTACGATATAAAAGCAAATGTATCTGATCAATATGCTGAACAGGTAGATTGGGCAACGCTAACAAAAAACACAGATGTATTAAGTTTGCATACGCCACAAACCTCTCAAACTTTTCGTATGGTAAATGATAAATTTATTCATGCCTTTGAGAAAAACTTTTACTTCCTTAATACGGCACGGGGGACCTCAGTGGTAACCGATGACTTAGTAAAGGCGCTCAAATCAGGCAAAATTATAGCCGCAGGCTTAGACGTATTAGAATATGAAAAAACTTCTTTCGAAAGTCTTTTTGAAAATAAAATGCCCGCTGCTTTTGAGTACCTTATTCGTGCAAAGAAGGTCTTATTAACGCCTCATATTGCAGGCTGGACAAAAGAAAGTAAATTAAAATTAGCCCAAACCATTATTGAAAAGATAAGAAATGAGACCGTTGCAAAAAGCACGCTAACAAAAAAATGCAACGCCCGAGGAAAATTAAATACCTGAGTAACCTGATGGTTGTGAGGATTTTAATTTTTTGAGAAGGGATCAGTTTGAGGTTAGATGCTTTCTTTTTCATACTTTTTTATACATTCTGCAACGGTCTCGAAATCTTGATAAGCAATTTAGGGTACTGTTGAAAAAAGCGCCTCAACTAAAATGCGGGTCAGCATTAGCTAAATGCTTTCTTTTTCATACTTTTTTATGTGTTCTGCAACGGTCTATTTTTGTAAATATCTCAAAAAATTAAAGTACTCACAACCCAAAGTTTACTATGGCATTTAATTTTTAGCTTACGCTGACCTGCAGTTGCAAATCAACGTAAACTAATAGTCTAAAAAATTAATCTATTCATGGCCGCCATCGGTAATTGTCCATCCTTTTTGTTGAGTAAGTATATCCCTATATTGCTTATAATCTGCCGTGTATTTTGAAAATCCTCCATGAAAATTAAGAGTCTTAGGAAGACCAGAATATTTTGTTGGAAATTTAAGCCCTTTTACAGAAAATCCTTTAAGTAATGCATTGTAATTTTTTGTTGATAGTGTAACTCCCCAAAACATATCAGTCATCTGGAAAACTTCAGAAACATCCCAGGAACCAATGTTTTGATCAAAACTGGTAGCATTGTAGAACATTTTAAACATCGCTGTAACCTTAGAAACATCCCAATTACTAATATCCGAGTTAAATGAATCTGCCTCATAAAACATCCATTGCATATTAGTAACATGAGAAACCTCCCACCTGCTAAGATCTCCATTAAAAAGATGGGCACCGTTAAACATATTGTACATGGTTGTAACGTTTGAAACATCCCAGGAACTAATATCTCCATTAAAGGCAAGGGCATGAGCAAACATAGAAGACATATTAGTAACATTAGAAACATTCCACTGATTAAGATCTTGATCGAATAACTCCGCTCCGTCAAACATTAAGCTCATATTTTTAACACTGGATACATCCCATTGGCCTATGTATTGATTAAATGCTAGAGCGCTATAAAACATTCTGTCCATTGTTGTAACGTTTGAAGTCTTATTCCCCCAGCTCCCAATGGGTTGATTAAATTTCCTATCTTTCTCAAACATTGACTGCATATTGGTAACGCTTGAGACATCCCATTTACTTATATCTTGATTAAATTCATTGGCTTTATAGAACATCATGTCCATATCGGTAACCTTTGAGACGTCCCATGAGCCTATATCTTGATTGAATATTGCGGCAACAGCGAACATTGACTGCATATTGGTAACGCTTGAGACATCCCACCCGCTTATATCTTGATTAAATTCATTGGCTTTATAGAACATCATGTCCATATCGGTAACCTTTGAGACGTCCCATGAGCCTATATCTTGATTGAATATTGCGGCAACAGCGAACATTGACTGCATATTGGTAACGCTTGAGACATCCCACCCGCTTATATCTTGATTAAATTTGTCGTCTTGATAAAACGTCCTTCTCATATTGGTAATATGAGAGGTATCCCAATCATTCATATTGGGTACAGTAGTAATAGATAAATTACAGGAAAATGTTCCTCTAAAACTTGTCGTACCGGTAAATTTTGGCTTATCCTTAGCCGTTAGGATCATATTGCATGCCTTGTAAAATTGAAATTCCGTTTCACCAAAGTCAAAGCAGCCCCAATTGGATATTTCATTTAACTTCGCACCATCTCCATAATAATAGGATTTTGAATAAGTTTCAGGATCTTTAGAATAAACATCTCCAAAACACCATCCGATTAATTTTCCCTTTATTTTCAAGGTATAGGTACCTGCTTTAGCATAGGTATGTGTGATGTTTTGGTCATCATATTTAGTAATATGGTCTGATTTTCCGTCTCCCCAATCCACCGTAAAATCATAATCTCCCTTTTCAACTAAGGGAAGTTTTATTTGATTGTCTACTGATTTATCTTTTGATGGGAAAACTGAATATTGTCCACTAGGAGGTTTAGCATTTGTTGTCCACCTAGAGATGAAGAGATGAACGCCCAACCTATCCTCCAATTCTTTAACCCTTTGTTCAATCTTTTCTATCTCTTCTTTGCTTGCTGCCTTTTCTAAGGCTTCTTTTAGCTCTTCTAACGCTTTCTCTAATTTACCCGTTTGGTCTTTTGAATCTTTTAACTCTTTTTCCAGTTCTTCTATCCGTTTTTTCAAGGCACCATCTTCTTCTTTGCTTGTTGCCTTTTCTAAGACTTCTTTTAACTCTTCTAACGCTTTCTCTAATTTATCCGTTTGATCTTTTGAATCTTTTAATTTTTTTCCAGTTCTTCTATACGTTTTTTCAAGGCATCATCTTCTTTCTTTGTTTCTTCCGATTTGCGCTTAGAATCATCATCTTTACAGCATTGTACACTCCCAGCCATAGCGATCAGCATTGCGAGAATAAGAAACTTCACCTTTGTTTTTCTTGGTATCTTAAAAAAGTTTAATTTTTTTACAATAATCATATTTTTAATTTCTTTCATTTTTAATGTATTTTATAACTAATTCGACAAATGTATACTTTTATTTTACATACGGCTAATTTTATTTTTATATTAATCTAATAGATATTTTTAAAAACAAGAATTACTATTTAAAAAATATATCAAAAGGAATAAGGGCTAAAACTTGTGGTCTTTAGCTAGCGCCGAATTGCAGCTGTAAAAAGAACTTTGCCTAATAAAATAGAATGCCCGGTAAAAATCAAAAACCATATTAACTTTTTGATTGTGATCATTTTAATTTTCGGTAGCTGAGTTTGTCGAAGTTTTGAGAAGGTTGCTGAGCACAACCGAATTAATGAAGCAGTTTGAAGCGAAATGCTTTCTTATTCATGGATTTTTTATGTATTGTTCAACAGTCTCATAATGTAAAAAGTGTTATAGAATCAGTAATTTGTGTTAACTTCTTTAGTATAAATTACTTATATTTGCAACAAAATTATAATTTTGTTGAAGCAAAATTTTGTCAAAATAAAGTCGATTAGCGAATTGCATCAAGTATGGAACTACGAAAAACCTAAACATCCATTAATCAGCGTTATTGATGTATCTAAAATAGCCATCAGTAAAGAAATGTTGAAAATCAAGGTTATTTTAGATCTGTATCATATCGCTGTAAAGGATAAGAATTGCGGTGTGGAGTATGGCAGAAATCACTATGACTTTGAAGAAGGCGTATTGATGTTTACTTCACCCGGGCAGGCTATTACTGCTACGAAAACGATAAAACTGAACGAAAACAAAGGTTGGATGCTCTTTTTTCATCCTGATTTGATTCGTGATTCTCATCTTGGTCAGCATATTAAAGAATATTCTTTTTTTGATTATAGTGTTTATGAAGCGCTTCATTTATCAGCGGATGAAGAGAATATACTCCATGATTGTATAGCAAAAATCAAAGGCGAATATGAACAACGTATTGACCATCAAAGCGAACGGGTAATGGTTTCTTTAATTGAATTATTATTAAATTACTGCCTGCGGTTTTATCAACGTCAATTCAATACCAGAACTCACCAAAATAAGGGAATTGTTTCAAAATTTGAAGTTCTACTGAAAGACTATTTTTCAGACAAAAAACAGTTAAACAAGAGTATTCCATCTATAAATTACTTTGCCGGTAAAGTAAGTCTTTCCTCAGGTTATTTTAGTGACCTGATTAAAAAAGAAACCGGTCGTTCGGCAAAAGATCATATTAATGATTATATCATTGAATTAGCCAAAGATAGCCTGATTGCTACCGATCAAACCATTAGTGAGGTTGCTTATTCATTAGGGTTTAACTACCCTCATTATTTTACCCGAATGTTTAAAAAGAAAGTAGGAATGAGTCCAGTGGAATACCGCCAGTTAAATTAGTTCTAACATTTAAAAATAATAATTAACATAAATAAAATAAAAATTTTAAAGAAATGACAGCAAAAGAAGCATTTAGTAAATTAAATCCGGAAAAATGGAGTAAAGTTTCAGCAATAGAAAGACTTCAACTTTTAGAACAAGTAAGAAGCAATTTAAAAAAATATGCCGATGAACTCGGAGCCGCGGATGCCAAGATGAAAAACGATTTAGTAGGCGAAAACATAACATCAGTTGCTGAAGGTATGGGAACTACGGTAATGCCCATGGCGGGAAAACTTATGGGAATTCAACATTTATATGAATCGCTTATAAACGGAAAAATGCCAAAACCCCTGCATACAGAAAAAGTAAATGACAATCTTTATGAGATTCAAGTGTTTCCTATTCATTCAAAAGACAAGATGTCAGCAGGAAAACAAAAAGGGTTTATCCACGTTTTGGGTGAACCCAAACAAACCAATCCATTAGATAAACCAGCAGGTGTTATCGCAGTTTCAGGAGCAGGAAATTATAGCTCATCAATAGAAATGGCAATGGCTTTGTTTTTGGAAAATAAGGCGGTCATTCATAAACCACATAAACTTAACGAATCTACAGATGACATTTGGGAAAAGATTTTTAAGCCTTTAATTGATATTAATGCGCTTGCATTTTGTAATGCGGACCAAGGGCGTGAGATGTCTGCTTTAGAAGGGTTACATTCAATTTATTTTACTGGTTCAACAAGTGTAGCCCATACCATTCAAAACCAGGCATCTGCCCCATTGGTATCTGAATGTGGAGGTAACAACCCTTGTATTATTGTACCAGGTAAATGGACAAATAAAGACCTAAAGCGTCAAGCCATACAATTAGCTTCTGTTGGAAAACTTAATGGAGGTGCAGTTTGTGGGCGGCCTCAAACGATAATAACGTCTAAAAATTGGAAACAGCGCGAACAGTTTTTAAACGAATTACGCAAAGCCATTGCTGAAGAAACTTTTGCCTGCGGCTCGCATTATCCCGGGGTTGATAAAACCAAAGAATCATTTTTAGAACATCAGCCAACCGCAGAAATCTTGAAACCTGAAAATGGAAAACATAATAAAAGTGATTTTGTTTTAATCCCAAATATTTCAGAAGATGATTTTGCGGTAACTAACGAGGCGTTTTGTCAAATTTATAGTGAAGTTCCATTAGATGTTTCAGAAAATGTGGACGCGTTTTTAACCAAAGCAACCGATTTCTGTAACCACAAACTATTAGGCTCATTAGGTTGTATGATTTTAATTGATAATGATACAATGAAAGCGAATAAAAAACGACTAAACAAAGCCGTTCAGGAATTAAACTACGGAGGAATTGCCGTAAACGATGTGCCGCCTAACATTTGGTTAAATGCTTACCTTACCTGGGGAGGTTGTGGTGAAACAACAGAAGACTTTGTGTCTGGAGTTGGAAACTTTGGAAACGCACTGAATTTTGATAACATTAAAAAATCGGTACTAGTAAACGACTTTAAAGCAACAAGTTTTGAATTAACCAATAGAAAGCGTGTAGAGCATTTACTGGAAAATGTTTCGTACTACTCAATCGATCAAAGTTGGGGACATTTTGCAAAATTGGCCGGACAAATGGTGATGGATAATTTTAAAGGAAAAGATTTTTAAAATATTTACTATGAGTAAATCTGCAAAAACAATATTGGTTTATGGCATCTATGCCATTGGTGCAGGATTAGGATTTCTTTTTATGCCCAATTTCTTTCTAAGTTTATTTGGGTTTGAACCAGCTTCGGATCATTGGGTAAGAATAGTTGCCATTTTAACATGCAGAAGATAAACACTTCTTTGATATTTCTTAGAAAGGTAGAATTTGGTTTTTTACCGCATCTTCAATGCTTGCTGTATTTAATATAGCGCCTTGGAATATTGTACTAATAGGCATAGTAGATTTAATTACTGGAACTTGGACAGCATTAACTATAAAAAAACAAAAAAATTAAAGCATGGCTAATAAAAATGTAATTTGGTGCGATCAAACCACGCTATCAAAGGATTTAGGCGGCAAAACGTATATCGTTACAGGATCCAATTCAGGGGTTGGCTTTGAAACGGCACAACAACTTGTAAGACAAGGAGCTCACGTTGTAATGGCTTGCAGAAGACCTGAAGCAGGAGAGGAAGCCCGTAAAAATTTTAAAGACCTAAAAGGTACAAGCGAAGTCATTAAATGTGATTTGGCAGATTTGCAATCTGTTCGGGATTTTGTTTCCAAGTTTAAGTCAAGGCATAATCAACTCGACGGGCTAATGTGCAATGCAGGAATGGTGAATATGAAAAATAAGCCCAAATACACTAAATATGGGTTTGAATACACCTGGTCGGCAAGTTACTTTGGTCATTTTTTGATGACAGAGTTGTTGCTTGATACGTTGAAAGCAACTCCCGCTTCTCGAATGGCAATTGTATCTTCTGTGGTACACGCTGGTAGTCCTAAAAATCGCCCCCGGGTACATCTTGACGATTTGCACCATAAAAATAGAAAGTATAACAACTTTGAAGCCTATGGTGAAGCAAAAGTAGCGGTGATTTTATATGCTAAAGAACTTGCAGAGCGATTAAAAGGGACAGGAGTAACGACATACTCCATTCACCCAGGCTGGGCTCGCTCTAACTTTGGAAGCGGCGGCGGATTTTTAATGAGTACGCTGTTTTCCATTCTAAAACCCATATTCAAAGCATTAAACTTTAGCGATAGCAGTTGGGAGTCGGCGCAGGCATCTTTACACTGTTTGTTATCAGATGATGCTCCTGATCATTCAGGAGCTTATTTCAGCCAACATAGTATTTTATATCGAGATAAAAAGTGTAGAAAAGGAGGCTTCCCAATGGAAACACCAAACCCCAATGCAAAAGATATGGACACAGCCAGGAAATTGGTACAACAAAGCCGTGAATTGGTTGGATTAAATTGAAATTTTTAAAAACACGAGACCTTTGCAGAAGATATAAAAAACATAAACGCTAAAACATTTGGCCTATGCTGACTTGCAGTTGTTAAAGTGCTTTTTGCAAAGGTCTCAAACCTAAACCTAAATAAATATAATTATGAATAAAAAAACATTTTTTGAATCATTAGAGCATCATTCCAGCGCAAAGGAATTTGGAAAGTTGAGTTACGGAGTAGTAGGAATGGACGGAATGGGTTTAAACCCAAAGGACGTCTTAAGTGGCAAGGCACAAAACGGGAAAGATGGAACAAGAATTATTCTGGGGCTGTATGGTACATTCTCAGGTAAGATTAATGGTACATTTAATGGTCGGGACTTTTTAAATGTATTCCCGTCTACAAATTCATTTACCAATACCCATGGAATAATTAAAACCGAAGACGGGCAACATATTGCTGTAAAAATATTGGGTGAAACAACTGCTGACGGAAATTTAAATTACCAAATTCAACTTCATAATAATACAGATACCTATAACTGGATTAACACACATTACCTATTTGCTAAAGGAAAAACTTCTCATGATTCTCTTCAAACGGATCTTACAGTGTATGCTTTTGATGAAAATCCATTAGACAGCCCGTTAGCCTTGGAAGATCCTGATGTGAGCAAGGTGGATTATCTAAATTTTCCTTACACATTAGAAGATTTTAAAAGTGATCATTCTGCAACCATAATTTATGCTGGAAACGGACACTTGAACACAGTAGAATCTTTTGGAGCAGATGTAAACAAAGTGTTTAGTGGTCAATTCCCAATTCCGGAAGAAAGGCTTCGCCTGAATGGGTATTTTTCTGGCCCGACAACCGGAAATATCAATGGAGTAATTGGCGGGGTAAACTATTTAAGAGTAATGCCTGATGGTTCTATACGAATGAACTCTAAAATAATAGCAAATACCTATGAAGGTGAACCCCTATTGTTAGAAGCTTTGGGTGCAAGTTTTCCTAAAACCGGGCCCGCCTGGTGGGAAACATCAAGGGCGGTTTCTAATTTAGAAAAGTATGCACATTTAACCCGATTACACAATTTAGGAGTAGGTTCTACCAACATACAAACACAAATGATTAATTACAATCATTATGGTTTTGAAAAAATAAAATTAGATAATCAAAAATAAAGTAAAAATGAAAAAAACGATTTTAATCACAGGGTGTAGCAGTGGTATTGGAAGAATGACTGCTAAATATTTTCAAGAAAAAGGATGGAATGTAGTGGCTACTGTTCGTAACAATCCAGAACAGGATAAAGAACTTAATTCCTTAGACAACGTATTAGTTACCGCTTTGGATGTAACTAAAGAAGATACGATAAAAAACAGCATTACCGAGGCCATCGAAAAATTTGGCAAAATAGATGTATTGCTAAACAATGCCGGATACGGTTCGTACGGAATTTTAGAGGCAACCCCTGAAAAGGCAATCCGTATGCAATTTGATGTTAATGTTATTGGAACACTTTTAGTGAGTAAGAATGTCATTCCGTATATGCGTAAAGCAGGTGAAGGAACCATCATTAATATTTCGTCTATGGGTGGAAAAATTACTTTCCCGCTCGGCACGTTGTATCACGGTTCTAAATTTGCTGTTGAAGGTATGAGTGAGGCACTTTCTTTTGAGTTAGAATCCGTAGGTATTAAAGTGAAAATGATTGAACCGGGAATGATTAATACGAATTTTGGAGAGACAGTAATGAAGAATATGTATATTGATCAAGACCAGACTGAATATGGTGAATTTCTTCAAAAAGTAATGGAAGGAATGCAAAAGGCTGGAAGTGTAAATTCAGAACCAATCGTTGTAGCCGAGAAAATTTATGAAGCTGCAACCGATGGAAAAAATCAATTGCGATATATTGCGGGCGCAGATGCAGAACAAATTATTGCTGCACGTAAGCAATTGGATGATAAAGAATATCTGCAAATGATTAAGCAAAATATGGGGTTATAAGATGCTCATTACCATAGTTTCATTATTTGTTATTAATGCCATAGCACATACCATTTCTTATTTAAAGCTAAGACAAATCAAAGCACTCAATAAAACGAGTGTTTTGATATTTGTATTTATAAATACTTTAATTGCTATACTTCTTTGGCAGCGTTTAGACTGGGCAAAATGGACAGCTTTAATTTTTCCTATAGCTGGCGGATTAGGATTACTCACCACTACTATCTTAAAAGGCAAAGGAACTTGGATTGATATCATTATTCTTATTCTCGATATTGTAATAGTGAGATTAGTTTTAAATCATTTTATCATTTAAATATGGATTTCATAGAATACACAAACACCTGGGCTAAGACTGAAGTTACTCAAGGTCGAATCATGGTAGGAATAGGAATACTATTGCTATTTGTTTTTTATTGTATTTTTCGCAGTCAAAACGAATTATTAAGAGGCTCATTAATTCCCTTAGGATTACTTTTGGTTGTATTAATAGGCTATGGAGGCTATATTCTTTACAGCCGTCCGTCTCACGCCAAAGAAAGCATTGCGTTTTATAAAAAATCAAACGAAGAGGCTATTGAAAAAGAAAAAATAAAGCATCTAAATGACAATAAAACAGGGAGTATGCTGCTTCGATATATATACCCGATTTTGATTATAATTTCAGCATTAGCTTTGTTAATTGTACAACATCCATATTACAAAGGAATGACTTTAGGATTTGTACTGCTGTTTGTAGCAACTTACATTATTGACCATGGTTTTGTATCCCGTTCCGACGATTTCATATCTTTCCTGAACAATTTTAAGTAAAAATCACACCTTCAAAGAAGGTGGTTTTTCAAGTTAAAATAACGCGAGATGCTTTCCTATACATGGATTTTTTATGTATCCCGTAGATGCCTACTATTTTCTTTTTTGGGCGTTCCCGCCTAACGGCGGTCGGGCTATCCGCTTTATCTTTTTCCTGGGGCAAAAGGCTGCCCCAAGAAAAAGGATACCGCTTCTATCCCTAACGCTCGCCCCACAAAGCCCTCTATCAACTCCAAGTCAGCAAAGCTGAGACCGTTGCAGAACACATAAAAAAGCGTTAAAAAGAAAACATTTAGCTTCAAACCGCTTCCTTCTCAAAAAATTAAAATCTTCACAACCCAAAGGTTGCTCCGGGGTTTAATTTTTATTGGGCGTTGCATTTCGGCAAACTCAATACAAGCATTTTTTTGCTAAAGTGCTTTTTGCAACGGTCTCAAAGCTAATAAAATGCAGCGCCAAGAACTACAAATCACCGAACTAAGATACCGTAGCAGCCTTTTGGCTTGTAATGATTTTAATTCTTGACAACTGAGTACTTCGACTGTGCTCAGCAAACACCTGTCGAAGCTTTGAGACAGTTACTGAGTTTATCAAAGTATCAGACTTTGAAGAGCAAACCGTTTAAAGCAATAATGATGTTTTTTTACTCCTCTATATTTTAAAGCGGTCTCATAAAGATAATTTCACTATTTTTGCCCCGTATTTAACCGACTATTTTTAACTATGGCAAAAAAGAATAAAAAATACAATAAAAAAGCCATTCAGAAAAGTGCTACAAAAGAAGTTTTTGAAAATTTAAATCGTTCAGCGTTAGACTCAGAACGTTTTCTTGAAAAAAATTCCAAGTTTATTTCTATTATTTTTGGCGGGCTGCTTCTCATAATATTAGCCTATTTTGCCTACGTTAAATTATACCTGGAACCAAAATCAGAAGCAGCCAATAGAGATTTATACCATGCAAAAGTGGAGTTAAACAGAGACTCTATTGATCTGTCATTAGACGGGCAAAGTGGAGGTTATATCGGATTTAACGAAATAAAAGAAAAATATAAAAGTACAGATGCAGGAAACTTAGCGAACTATTATGCTGCTGTTGCACATTATAAAAAAGGGGAATATGAAAAAGCCCTGAACGACTTGAATAATTTTGAAGCAAACGATGAAATTCTATCTGCTATTAAAGTAGGAATGCAGGGAGATTGTTTGGCTCAAACCGCAGAATACAAAAAAGCATTAAGCTATTACCAAAAAGCATCAAAAATGCGTAATAACACTTTCACAGCGCCTCTTTATCTTATGAAAGCAGGAACGTTAGCCTTAGAATTAAATAAAAAGCAAGAAGCGCTAAAATTCTTTACCCAAATTAAAGAGCAATACGAAACTTCAATATATGCAGCAAACATCGAAAAATATATAGCCCGTTCAAAATAAATATATGGCAACTGTTAGCAAAAATTTGTCCAAATATGATATAAAAAAAGTAACTGATGTAAGTACTCTCCGTTTTGGGATTGTTGTTTCAGAATGGAACAAATCCATTACAGATAATTTACTTAAAGGCGCTCTTACTACCTTAAAAGAAAATGGTGTAAGCCAGGAAAATATAGCCGTTTGGCATGTGCCGGGAAGTTATGAATTAATTTATGGATGCAGCCAAATGATTAGAACACAAACCGTAGATGCGGTAATCGCTATAGGCAGTTTAATCAAAGGAGAAACTATGCACTTTGATTTTATCGGTCATTCGGTTTCACAAGGGATAAAAGACCTTAACATTCAGACAGATATCCCTACTATATTCTGTGTATTAACCGATGATACAATGGAACAGGCAATTGATCGCTCGGGAGGAAAACACGGTAACAAAGGGGTAGCGTGTGCAGTAGCTGCCATACGAATGGCAGAATTAAAAAATTGAGACCGTTGCAAAAAGCACTTTAGCAAAAAAATGCTTGTATTGAGTTTGCCGAAATGCAACGCCCAATAAAAATTAAACCCCGGAGCAACCTTTGGGTTGTGAGGATTTTAATTTTTTGAGAAGGAAGCAGTTTGAAGTTAGATGCTTTCTTTTTTATACTTTTTTATGTATTCTGCAACGGTCTCAAATCGAATAAATTAAAGTTCTAAATCAACGGTTTGCCTTTGTCTTACCGCTTCAAAAGTACAAACTGCCGCTGCATTTGATACATTAAGCGAATCGATTTTTCCCTGCATTGGAATTTTAATGAGTTTATCCGCATTTTCAATCCATGTAGAAGAAAGTCCTTTTGATTCTGCGCCCATTACAATAGCCGAGGGAACGCTCAAATCAGCCTTGTATAATGACACAGTATTTTCATGAAGGCAAGTTGCATGAATTAGAATCCTCTCACTTTTAAGCCATTCTACTGCCTTTGATGCCGTCGTGTTGATAACAGGCACGCTAAATAAGCACCCTAAGCTAGACCGAATCACATTCGGATTATATAAATCAATTATCGAATCGCAAAGGAGCACCAAATCAATACATGCTGCATCTGCTGTCCGCAGAACCGCACCCAAATTACCCGGTTTTTCTATTTTATCCAAGGCGATAATCAAGGGATTTTTACTTAATTTCAATAGACCCCAAGAACAATCATTTATTTCAAAAACGCCTATAATTCCTCCCGTATTTCGATAACTGATTTTTTTAAAAACGGTGGGGGTTACTTCAATTTTTTCTTGTTCCGAGAACGGATTCAAGTTATAGCTTCCGTTAAGTATTTGAGGGCAAAAATAAATTTCTATTAATTTAAAATGGCTATGTAAAGCCAATTTTATTTCTCTTATCCCCTCTACTACAAAACGATTTTGTTTTCTTCGCTCACGTGATTTTTGTTGTAATGAAACGATATTTTTAACTCTTGGATTGTTGACGCGATCTAAAATCATTTTTACTTAAATAATCAATGATGATGAATAAGAATACGGCGTAATATATTATTTATACGCTTAGCACGTTGTAGAATTATAGCATGTGTTCCATTTGAAATAATATCTATTTTCCCTTTCAAGTTTTTAGAAGGAAAAATTATATCTTTTTCTCCATGGATATGGTATAAATTATGAACTGTTACCGTTGAATGCCAGTGAACTATTTTCTCTATAGACCATCTTATATAGCGTTTATCTAAATAAGTAAAAAAGTATCCAAGGTAACGCTTATTTTTTCCCGATGAATTACTTATAAGAATTTTATGATAAAGAACTAAGCCCCTTACGGGAAACAGCTTATACAGTTTTGTTCGTGCAGCAAAACGAAATAAAACAGGCATCTCTGAGCGAGATTTAATACTGGAAATAATAATGGTTTGTTCAGGGCTTACAAATTGATTCATTTCCTGCACAATAACACCCCCAAAAGAAAGCCCTATCAGAATAAAAACTTCCTTCCGGTTTATTTCCTCTGCCATCCTTCGACTGTAACTCGAGAGGCTTTCACCAGGGTGAGGAAGTTTCCATGAAATAAATTTTTTTTCAAAAGTTTTTGGTAATTTAATATGGGAAAACACTTTTTCATTCGTGCTTAATCCGCTAACAAAATAAACAATTGTTTTTTTTCTTTCCATGGTTTAAACAAATTCTACTGATACCGTACCGTTGTCTGCTATGTCTGTCAAACGAACCGGGGTAATAGAATTAATCAGTGCCGGATTGTGTGGTGCGCGTACTTTTACATAATTTTCGGTAAATCCATAAATAAAGCCTTCTTTTTTTTCATTTTCCCAAAGCACCTTTCGTCGTTCTCCAACCTGAGTTTCGTAAAAGGCACGCTGCTTTTTAACAGATAATGTCCGAAGCATTTTACTTCGTTTCTTTCTGATAGCCATCGGCACAGGATTTTTCATGGTAATAGCCATTGTATTAGGCCTTTCCGAATAAGAAAAAACATGTAAATAAGCAATGTCAAGTTCAGATAGAAGGCGATAGGTTTCTAAAAAATGTTCTTCATTTTCTCCGGGAAATCCTACAATAACATCCACGCCTATACAAGCCTCTGGCATAGCCTTTTTTATTCTATTGACTCTTTCTATGTATAATTCTTTGGTATATCTGCGTCTCATTGCCCGCAAGGTGGTATTGCTACCACTTTGTAACGGGATATGAAAATGAGGGACTAAATATTTCGACTGACTACAAAATTCAATAATTTCATCTTTTAGCAAATTAGGCTCTATAGAAGATATGCGCAGACGGCTCATTCCCTTTACATCATTTAATCTTTTTAGCAGATCTAAGAAAGTGTGCTTATGTTTTTTATCTCCGAATTCTCCTTTACCGTAATCTCCTATATTTACACCGGTTAGCACAATCTCTTTAACGCCTCGGGCTAAAATTTCTTTGGCATCTTTCAATACATTTTCTAAGGTGCCTGAACGTGAGACCCCTCTTGCTAATGGAATAGTACAATAAGTGCACTTATAATCGCATCCATCTTGTACTTTTAAAAATGCGCGGGTACGATCGCTTAGAGAGTAGGCACTGGTATAAAAATTAGCTTCTTGAATTTCACAGGAATGTACTCGCGATATATCCCTTTTAGAAAGATTATGTAAATAGTCTGTAATTTTAAACTTTTCAACTGCCCCAAGAACCAAATCAACTCCTTCTATTTCAGCAATTTCATTAGGCTTTAATTGCGCATAACAACCCACAGCAATAATAAATGCCTCATCATTTATTTTCATGCATGATTTAACGACTGTTTTAAATTGTTTGTCTGCATTTTCCGTTACCGAACAGGTATTGATTACATAAATGTCAGCAAAGTTATTGAAAGCAACCCGTTCATATCCTTTTTCCTCAAAACGGCGTGCAAGGGTAGAGGTTTCTGAAAAATTTAATTTACATCCCAGCGTATGGAAAGCTACTTTATTTCTCTCTTGAATATACACTAGGCAAAGGTATAAAAATTTAAACAAGTACTTAGTTTATGGGATGGTAATAAAAGTACTTTCACAACTGAGAGTAAGCGTTAGCTAAAGGTCTTGCTTTTTTCAAAGAAATGTTTATCTGTTTTTATATTGATTGAGACCGTTGCAGAATAGGTAAAAAAGTATGAAAAAGAAAGCATCTAACTTCAAACTGCTTCCTTCTCAAAAAATTAAAATCCTCACAACCAAAAGGTTGACCCGGTGTTTAATTTTAGCTTACGCTGACTTGCAGTTCTTCGGGCGTTGCATTTTTTGTTAGCGTGCTTTTTACAACGGTCTCAATTACAGGTTTTACAGGCGGTGCGTTAGGGATAGAAGCGGTATCCTTTTTCTTGGGGCAGCCTTTCGCCCCAGGAAAAAGATAAAGCGGATAGCCCGACCGCCGTCAGGCGGGAACGCCCAAGAAATAAATGAGTAAATCTTTGGCTTCGATGACTCGCTTGTTTATAGCGTGATTTTTCAACGGTCTCTAACGTGGTTTTTTACTTCTTAAAAAGATTTTTTGCCCTGCTAATGGCTGATCTCCGACTTGCATTCTGTTTTTTTCATATAGTTTACTCAATTTTATTCCGTATTTTTGAGCAATCAGGTACATATTATCTCTTTGCTGTGTAACGTGGTATTTTTCTTTTGCTCTTGATCGTTTCCTTTTAAAAAAAATGTATTGCCCCGGGACTACGGCGCGATCTAAAGCCACATCGTTATATTTGATTAACTTTCTGAATTTGATATGAAACTCTTGAACAATGGCATTCCATGTATCACCTTCTTTGGCTATGATATAGGGTAAACGACCGGTAGGATGTTGGTATATTTTATGTAGATTTTCTATTCGCAGCCCTTTCATTTCTTCTTTAGATGAGGGATAAGCCACTATAGGTTCTTTTTGTTTTATTGTTTCTAATAATGCAATCGCTTTATCCGTTTCTTTTTTCTTACCAAAACTTGCAGTTAGCGCATTGGGAAGCATTTCTTCAACGGTTGCTGCCGTCATATTATCATAACGCCATAATTGATATTTTTCAATTTTGTCAATTAACAATGAAGCATATTTCGGATTGGTAGCATAGCCTGCTTTTTTTAATCCTTTTGCCCATGATTTATAATCCTTTATTTTATATTTATACAGTGATTGGTAAAGCGGACTTTGCAAAAATTTTGAATGATCACGAAAAGACCACCAAGCGGAGGGATACTTTCTGAAACATTCTCCTTTTTTATCATCATCATGGTAAATGCGTTTTCCCTTCCAGCCGCCATAACATTTTATACCAAAATAATTGTTTGCTTTTTTTGATAATCTGCTTTGTGCGTAATTTGATTCTGTCATTCCCTGTGCCAGCGTAATACTTGCCGGAATGCCATATTTTTCCATTTCGGTAACCGCTGTTTTCGCAAAACGTTTTATAAAAAACGCTGCGGAATTCTGCGCATGCAAAAGACCTCCGTACAGCACGAAAAGTATAATGTGTTTTTTCATTCTTTTATCAATGGTTGAGATCGCGTTGCAAAGTACATATAAAAACGTTATTCAAGGTATTTCTCAAGTGTTTTTTCTAAGTCTGTATGTTTAAAACGAAATCCGGTCTGAGCGATTTTTTCAGAGGAAATTCGAGTTCCTTTTAACAGTAATTCGGCACGCTTACCCAGAATCATTTTTAAAGCAAATGCAGGAATAGCAGGCAATACAGGTTTATGTAATTTTCTGGCTAATGAAGCAGTAAACTGTTTATTGGTAACCGGATGGGGAGAAGTGGCATTATAAATGCCGCTCAAAGTTTTATTTTCCAGTAAATGAATAAAAATATCCGTCAAATCATCTATGCTTATCCAAGACATCCATTGTTTGCCGTTGCCTAGCGGCGATAAAATCATTTGTTGTTTTATTTTTTCTAATATCCCCCCCTCTCCCAACACAATTCCAATTCGGATTTTATTCACTCGGGTTATTTCTGAAAAAATATCCGCTTCCTCTTCCCATTTTTTACATAAATAAGTTATAAAATCTTCCTTTTGTATAGGTGTATTTTCATCAAAAACAGCCTTAGAAGTTACATTGCCATAATAACCAATCGCCGAAGCAGAGGTAAAAGAATTTAAATGATTTTTCTTTTTATGAACTGCCCTATATAAAATTTCTAATGAGTTTATTCTGCTTCTAACTAACCTTGCTTTATTTTTATTATTCCACTTCCTTTTAAGGATATTAGAGCCTGCAAGATGAATAATATCGGTTACTCCTTCAAGCGCTTTCTCATCAATAAATTGATTAGAGGGGTTCCACCAAAAAACTTTAGCAGATTCAATATATATATTTTTTCGGCTTAATACATGAATAATATAACCTTTCTTTACTAATTTTTTTATTAAATTTTTCCCTATAAATCCTGTTCCGCCGGTTACCAGTATTTTCTTCATGCTGTTTTTTTTGTAAACTTAGTAATATTCTAAATAAGGCATGTAAAATTAATGTTACGTGCGATGAAGATTTTTTAAGGCGCGTAGAGAAGCAAATATAAAAACGTATTTAGCTTCAATTCATTGGCTTTTAAATGTTTTTTAAAAAATCTAAGTGATCTTAAGAGAAAAAAATTACTTATTGAGACCGTTGCAGAATATATAAAAAAGTATGAAAAAGAAAGCATCTAACTTCAAACTGCTTCGTTCTCAAAAAGTTAAAATCCTAACAACCATTAGGTTGCTCCGGTATTTAATTTTAGCTTACGCTGACTTGCAGTTCCTCGGGCGTTGCATTTTTTTGTTAAAATGCTTTTTGCAACGGCCTCTTATTCTTCTTTTGTTTTAACGTTAAAAAACAGATAAACAAAAATAATTAAATTTGCTCTAAATTGTAATATTTGGTCTCTTTTTAAAATTACTTTACAATTTGTAAGCCTTATCGTAATTTTTATAAAAATCAAAGAAAGAAATTTTAGTTTAATTGTTAAAAAAAATCAGATATTAGATTAATAAATGGAAGAAAAACAAAAAAAGGGGAATTTATTTATTAATGCTTTTGGTCATTTTCATATTATAAAACGGCTTCTAATTTTCATATTTGGTATCATTTCATATAATCGATATAACGGGTTTAACAAATTACATATAAAAGGAACAGAACATTTACATGATTTACCCCCTAAGGGTGTTTTGTTTGTATCAAATCATCAAACATATTTTGCAGATGTTTTTGCTATGTTTCATGTGTTCTGCAGCGTTAATAACGGATATGACAATACCATAAAAAACCCGATTTATTTATTAAACCCAAAGGTTGATATGTATTATGTTGCAGCTAAAGAAACGATGAACAAAGGAATTTTAGCTAAAATTTTTGCATACGTAGGGGCGATTACCGTTAAAAGAACGTGGCGTTCAGAAGGTAAATCAGTAAATCGTAAGGTAAATTTTCATGAAATAACAAATATTGGAATTGCACTTGATAATGGCTGGGTAATTACGTTTCCACAGGGAACGACAAAGCCCTTCATGCCGGGTAGAAAAGGAACGGCACATATTATAAAAAAGTTTAAGCCTATCATAATACCGGTAGTAATTGATGGTTTTCGACGTGCATTCGATAAAAAAGGATTATTCGTAAAGAAAAAAGGCGTTGAGCAAAAAATGACTTTTAAGCCTCCTTTAAATATTAATTATGATGAAGAAGGGGTAAATGAAATAATGCAAAAAATAATGGAGAGCATTGAGCAATCGCCTGAGTTCTTAAAAGTTAAACCATTAGAGGATGCAAAAGAACTTTTTTATTAATCGAGACCGTTGCAGAACACATAAAAAAGTATGAAAAAAAACTTCACCAAACTTCACAGAAATATATCCATAGAGGAATTCGGGAACGGATACTTCTATGCCACCGAACTCAAAGTTTTTGCCAATGAGTTGGGCATCAATGTGGGAACTCTGAGAAAGAATGAGTTAGAAATTCATATAAAAGCACGCCTTTTCGGCGATAAGGGCGTACCATTGCCCAAGAGTATTTCTAACCGTAAGAATAAAGGGAGCCGGGATAAACTTTCACTGGACGCCTATGTAATTAATTATGTGAGCGACAAAAATACCAAAGCCTTTTTAAAGGAGTATATCTTCAAAAGAGAGCCTGCACTGAAAGACAAATCTGGTCAATGGTACTGGCTGAATGATTGGCGAAAAGAGCAGAGCAGAAATAATCAAAAAATCAAATACCAGGATTTGATAGATAGACTCTATGAATTAATGACGACCAAGGGAAGACTACCAAGAATTCCTTCAACCCGTTTTAATAATTTCATCACTGATTTCCTGGCAGACCCTGACAACGCTAATGCAGCACGTAAGGAAGCAATGAACGAATGGGAAAAACTGAAGAAACTGCCTATCCAAAAGAATTATCAGGAATATAAAAAATTTAGAAATGAAACTGCAAAGCCTTTGCAAAAAGAACTTTAGCAAAGACCTTATCAAATAAATTATAAATGGAAGGATTAACTCTCGATGAAAAAAAGCAATCTGTTTCAGTGATCTCGATAGAAGATTTTATAAGTTTTAAAAAAAAATATTTTGAACAAATTACCCTTACGTATCAAATTTTTGGGCGCCCTATTGGAAAGGCTGAAGTCGTTTTGGTCAATCATGCACTGACGGGAAATTCTGAAGTGGCAGGAGAGAATGGCTGGTGGAAAAGTTTAATAGGTAAAACCGAAACGATAGACCTAAATCAATATACCATAGTTGTTTTTGATATTCCCAATAATCAATACGCCATTAAGCATGAGTATATTGAATATAACGATCTTGTAGTTGCAGATATTGCCCGGTTATTTATTTTGGCATTAAGAAAAATAAACATTCAGCAGATTTTTGCTTGTATAGGCAATTCGCTTGGCGGATGCATTGCATGGGAAATTGCCTTACAATTTCCCTCTTTTGCAAAAAATATTGTTTCGATCGCTTCTGATTGGAAAACTTCTGATTGGGTTATGGCACAATGTGATATTCAAAACAGTTTCTTACAAAACAGTGATCAGCCAATAGAAAATGCGCGAAAAATGGCTATGCTGTTTTATCGTACACCCGAATCTTTTGCCATGAAGTTTAACCGAACTTTAAATGAACACTTACAAATTCCTAACGTAATAAGTTGGTTAAATCATCATGGAGAAAAACTCAGCAAACGCTTTTCTTTAAAAGCCTACAAAACGATGAACTATCTTCTAAGTTCTGCCGATGTTACACACGGAAAAAATAATTTTAATAAATTAGCTACGCAAATAGAGGCGACAATATATCAAATCGCCATCAATACCGATTTGCTATTTACATCCAAAGAAAATCAATTAACACATCAAATATTAAAAGAGAAAAACAAAAATTCGTATTATTTTGAATTGCAATCCATCCACGGGCACGATGCATTCCTTATTGAATATAAGCAGCTTAACCAGATATTAGCGCAGGTATTCTAATTTTGAGGACTTTGCAAATTTGAAAAGATTACTCTGTTATTTAATTTTTATTGAGCGTTGCATTTCGGCAGGTGGTTACTTAGCCTAGTCGAAGTGCTCAATACAAGCATTTTTTTCTAAAGTGTTTTTACAAAGGTCTCAATTTTTCAATCGATTTCAAACCATACCTCAACGTCTGCATCATATTTTATTTTTTCAAATTCAAACTGCCCAAATTGCTGTGCGTTATATGGATTACCCGCTGTTTTTATGTCGTTAGCCATTCTATAGCTAATAGCTTTTGGATACTTATTTGAATAGTCTTTACGGCAAATAATTTTTAAGGATTTTCCAATCTTGCTTCCAATGGATCGAGTGAGAACATTTGCACGTTCTCTCGCATCTTTTACTGCTTTAATTTCCAAATCTTTAATTAATTTTTCTACATCGCTGCGACTCACTTTTATAATTTTAGCCTGCTTGAACTCAGCACGATCCAGTTCATAGAGCAACTGACCCGCCTGCAATGCTGAATGAATTTTTATTTGGTAAACTTTAGTTGTCTGACTTTGGCTTTTTCGCCAAAAATATGTCTCGTATTGAGTGTTACCACTTATGAGTTGTATATCTTGTTTGGGAATTTCTAATCTATCTGCAATTTTCAACAGCGTTTTCTCCTGCTGAAAGACAGTAACTTTTCCTTTTTTATCTCCTTCGCTCAGCACGACCCGAATATATATTTCGTTAGGTTCAAATGTTTCTTCCGAATGGCCATAAACCTCAATATGAGGCTTTTTATCTAATTCCTGTGCAATTAAACGCAAGCATAATGCTAAAGCAGTTAAAAGCAGTAAAAATGATTTTTTCATTATTTTAACTTTTAATTATCCAAAACTTTTAGAATATCAAATACTCTGCCAAGATGCTTTTTACAAGATTCACATATCTTTATTTTACAAGTATAAAATTGATACCGTTGCAGAGCACATAAAAAAGTATAAAAAAGAAAGTATTAATTTCTATAACCTATTAATCGTCGGTTCATGCTGAATTTTAAAATTACAGGAATTTGCAATAAAACACATCTCATTGGCTTTCTGATGAAGTTTCATCGCTAATATTTCTTTTTCGCTATCGCTATCGTCGGCTGAAATCGTTATGACCGGTTTTAAAGTAACCGAAATGAATTGACCGCTTCCATCTTCGTTTTCCTGCATAATGCCTTCTGCACAATCTACATAGTCCATTACAATAATTCCATGATTTACGCACAAATGTAAATACCACAACATGTGGCAGGAAGAAATAGAAGCGATAAGCAAATCTTCTGGATTATATTTTGAATTTGTGCCATAAAAAGCGGAATCCGAAGAGCCTTCAATCACTTTTTCTTTTTTAGCCTCAGATATTACGTAATCACGGCTGTAAGCACGATAATCGAACGTACCGCTCCCTTTGTTTCCTTTCCACTCTACTTTAATGGCGTATTCGTGATTTCGTTTCATAAGTATTTTTTTCACAAGGTAAGAAAAATAACGGACTTATAGCCACTAACTTTTCAAATTACTTAAAATCTTGCAGTTATAACTTTGTTACTACTTGACAAATACTCTACACCATCATTGTTTAGATCATTATTATCGTTAGAAATTAAAAAAAGAGACCGTTGCAGAACAAATAAAAAATATGAAAAAGAAAGTATCTCACTTCAAACTGCTTCCTTACTTCGACAGGTGGTTATTGAGCTTGTCGAAATATGGTTACTGAGCCTAGTCGAAGTGCTCAATACAAGCATTTTTTTGCTAAAGTGCTTTTTGCAACGGTCTCCTTTTATGAAGTGCTTTATGAAAAGGTCTCAATAGTTTATTATAAAAATGCCTTTGTTTACATATCCTCCATTTTTTGTCTTTTTCAAGGCTATTTTATTAAAAAGTCCTTCCATAGCATGGTGGTTTGCAGGAAATTGATATGCATTGTTTAGAAGCATATAATAAGTCCAATCAAAGCCGGCAGAAGAATACGCATCAGGAAAAGCTTTATTTTTACTTTTATAATTTAACTTTGCTTCATATACTACGGGTTTATTATCGTCAAAATAATGCGGAATAACTACGGTTAAATGCACATCAGATAACAAATCATGCCCAAGATAGGTTTCATTATATCCATACCCTTTTATATAAGCCGGGTTATACCCTAATGCAATCACAGCTGTATTTTTATTCATTATATTTTTTAACTCATGAATTTTTTTAAGTGCTTTTTGAGCTATATCAGGAACTGCCGTATTCAAAATAAAAGTTGATTTTTCAGATATTTTTGTAGAATCAAGTTCCTCTGTAGAAGCAATTTTATCAAAAAGCGAGTACCCAAAGTATTTCTTCAAATCAATTTCTAATGAAGCATCTTCATTACCTATAAGATAAATTTTATTATAACTATCTTTTTTCTTAATTTTCTCTGATAGCTGTTTTATAATTGTTTCTCTACTCAAATTGGCTTTTATCAAATTATCCCTGCCCACTACGGAAACATTAGCCGAAAAAGGAGAAATAATCTTAATATTTTTATCTTTGATATGGTCGGTCACCCAATGTACATTTTCCGAGCGTAGGGGCCCTATAATCAAATCAACATCCATAGAATCAATTTTACGTAAAATATTCTTCGTTTCTTCTATCTCCCCTTTATTATCAAAAGTCTTAACTAAAATTTTTCTCCCCTTACGAGTTAAAGAATCTAAAGCAAATAAAGACCCCATATAAAACTCTGTCGTACTTAAACTTCTGCTTTTAGTGGTTTCATAATGCCTTGCATTAAAGGGAAGAATGTATGCAACTTTTGTATAATCTGTATATTTTATTTTTTCTAGCCTTTTTTGCTCCTCTTCTAATTCTTTTCGAGTTGCATCAGGTGATTTAACGGGTATCTTCAAAAGCATTCCTTTCTTTAAACCATCATTTAATCTACGATTATTCATCAATAAAACCTCTAATGTAGTATTGTACTGGCGGGTAATGCTAAAAATAGTCTCCCCCTTTTTTACCGTATGAGTTATAAATCCTTCTTCTACTGGAGGAAAGTAGAGTTTTTGCCCTACTTTTAATCCATTAATCCACCATGGATTATAATTTCTCAAGGTTTGAATATCCGTATGAAATGTTTTGGATAATGAATAAAAAGTATCTCCTTTTTTAATCACATAGCTTTTCATATTTTGGTTAAAAACATGAGCCGTCTTATAAGAGTTCTGCATACTTTTTTCTTTAAACGACGCCAATTTTAGCATTTGTCCGATTTTTAAACTGTGTACATCCACTGTCGGATTGAGCCTTATCAAGTCTTTAACGCTTAGATTATTTTCTTTACTAATCCTGTATAATGTATCCCCGGCTTTTACCTTGTAATAAGTAGTTTTTGCACTATATGGAATCATTATTTTAGCCCCTATTCTCATATCGCCGGCTTTTAATGAGGAATTAGCAGCCTTCAATTCTGCCACACTTACTCCGTTTTTTTTAGCAATAGAATATAGCGTATCTCCTGATTTTAGTATATAAATCTTTTGCTGGGCACAGCCATACTGAGCCCAAAATAGTAAAGTGAATATCCACAAAAAAAATTTCATAACAAAAGAGTTTTTACGTCCTGAGAGACTTTTTTCAAGACAAATTTAGAATATTAAATGAATGAACCCTTTGCATAATAGATAAAAAACATAAAACATAAAGCATTTAGCTTCAAACTACTTCCTTACTTCGACAGGCTCATTAACCATCTCAAAAAATTAAAATCCTCACAACCAAAAGGTTGCTCCGGTTTTTAATTTTATCGGGCGTTGCATTTCGGCAAACTCAATACAAGCATTTTTTTGCTAAAGTGCTTTGTGCAACTGCAAGTCAGCACAAGCTAAAGGTCTCTGAATTTAAAAAGTAAGTATAATCACCTCATCTTCAAATGGGGTTATATTATCTTTCACACATTTAACAAAATTTTGGCGGGTTTTCATAATCATTTCACTTATATTTATGATTCGTTCTTGAATTTTTCCTTCCGGGTGGACTTTTTGGTATAAACGATATAAACTATCTTTCATTTCTATAAACTTCTTTTTCTCTGCTTTTAAAAGTCTTTTTTCTAGTGTGCGAATGCTTCTTTGAACCTTTGCCTGGTGAGCATTTACTGCATTGATAAAACTTTTGTCTGTTTGAACAGCTAATTTTCTCAACTTAGAAAACTCGCGCTCAAAAATGGTAAAATATTCTTCAAAAGATAGATTGATTCCTGTATTTTTTCTAACGATTTGTTCATATAAAACTTCGTGATCTAAGAAAATATCGGATAGCCTTAAGCTTTTTTTTGTAATATTTCTTCGGGAAGATTTATCTAGTACAAAGATTGAGTTACGTAATTTTATAATCGGAAATTCTACCTTTTGTGAAAGAAAAAAAGATTTTAATTCCATCCAATAGGCTATTTCTGCCTGCCCACCAATATAAGCAACATTAGGCAAAATAACCTCCTGATATAACGGTCTTAAAACAACATTAGGGCTGAAATTTTGCGGAGATTCTTCTAATTCTCTTAAAATTTCTTCTTCTGAAAAAATCTTTGACGTATTATTGATTTTATATCTCCCCTTTTCGAAAATAATACGCTCACGTCCTGTTTCTAACAGATAAAACAAATTAATCTCTCTTGGGTTTACTTGTATTTTATAGCCCTTTTCCGCTAACTTAGCCTTTGTTTCTGATACGTATTTATATGCGCTTTGTTGCTGTAATTCTTCTCTTATATGAGGTTTGAATAATGATTTTAACTTCCTATCATCCCCATCTATAACAATTAAACCGTATTCAGAAAATAATTCATTTACCAGTCGCCGGGTTGCTTCTGCAAGATTAACCGCATTCAAATAAGCTTTTTCAAACAAGGTTAAAAGATAATTTTTCTTTTTGCTATCGGGTAAGAAATATTTTACAGCGTCAATAACCTTCTTAATGCCTTCTAAACGAAAACGACCGACTGCTCCTTTTTGATTCGTTTTCCAACGAATAGTGGTATGTTCATATCGAAAATGATTTATTTCATCAAAATCATGGTCTTCTGTTGCCATCCAGTAAACCGGAACAAACTTCCTGCTCGAAGAATATCGATTCATCTCCTCAGATAAATTTATTATACACAATATTTTATAAATAAAATATACCGGTCCGGTAAACAAATTTAGTTGATGGCCAGTTGTAATGGTAAATGTATTTTCATTTTGTAAGGCTTTAAGGTTATTTATGACAGCCGGATGAATTTTCCGTCCCTTATATTGCTCTGTCAATGCTTTGCATAAAGACTTTCTATGAGCATAAGATTTTGCTTTTTTTTCAGCTTGTGTAATAAAATTTTCCCGCGTAGGAAATCGGTCATAAAAAATTTTAAGAGATTCTTTTTGCTTGAGATAATTTTGTATTAAAGGAGTAAGAATAGGGGTATCTTTAAATAATAATTTTTCCTTTATCATAACAACAAAACTACAAAAGAAATAATAAAAGGCTGTTGAAGAATAGACAAAAAGCATAAAAAACTTTGGATTTTTTGCAACTGCGAGTCAACTCCAACTAAAAGTCTCAAATTATACAAGACCGTTGCAGAACACATAAAAAAGTATGAAAAAGAAAGCATCTCACTTCAAACTGCTTCCTTCTCAAAAAATTAAAATCCTCACAACCCAAAGGTTGCTCCGATGTTTAATTTTTATCGGGCGTTGCATTTCGGCAAACTCAATACAAGCATTTTTTTACTAGAGTGCTTTTTGCAACGGTCTTTATGCTTTAGGTGAAATTACTTCTTTATTCTCTGCATTTAAAAGTAATCTATTGCCCAGCGCCGATCGAATAGCTTTATATAATGAATCTAAAAAACTTAAGCTAAGCATAGATTGGCAATAAATTAAACTGACCTCACGTGTGGGGGCAGGGGATATAAAATGACGAATTCTATTTTTTTCTGTTTTCTCAATCCCCTCAGCATGTAAAAAAGGTAGTAAGGTTATTCCGAAGCCATTCCGGGCCAGATTGACTAAGACGTCTAAATTACCGCTTTCAAAGCTAACTCTTTTTTCTTTGGTATTATTTGTATCACAAAAGTTTAACACATTGTTTCTAAAACAATGCCCTTCTTCTAATAATAATAAATCACTGTCTTTAAGGTTTTTACGATTCAAAATAGATTTATGTGTCAGTTTATGGTTTTCTGGAATAAAGGCAACAATAGGCTCATAATAGAGCGGAACTTCTAAAATATCTTTCTCTCCTAAAGGCGTAACGGCAATTCCTACATCAATGTCCCCCTCTCTAATTTTCTTAATGATTTGATCTGTAGAGAGCTCTTTTATAACAAGCTTAATTTCAGTGTAAGTTTTTAGATAGTTTTTTAAAAACCTCGGAACCAAATAAGGAAGAACAGTAGGAATAATTCCTAAAGTAAATTCTCCCTCCATCGCTCCTTTTTCTTCATTTATAATAGTCTTTATTTTTTTTGTTTGCTGAATAATATATTCTGCCTGTTCTACAACAACCAATCCTATTTTAGTTGTTTGAATAGGATGGCCGACTGATCGATCAAATATCTTAATATTCAATTCATCTTCTAACTTCTGTATTTGCATGCTCAGCGTGGGTTGTGTAACAAAGCTATATTCTGCAGCTGTTGTAAAGTTTCTGTATTTATGTACTGCTAAAACATATTGTAATTGGATAATCGTCATTTCTTGTTTAAATATTTTGAGCATAAAGATACATAAATATATATAAGAAGACGAGACCGTTGCAGAACACATAAAAAAGCGCGAAAATAAAAGTGTGAGACCTTTAGTTTCGCTGACTTGCAGTTGCAGAATATATAAAAAAATAATTGCTAAAATGCTTTTTGCAATAGTCTTCTACTCTTAACGGTCTCCGGAAGATTTTCTCGCTTTTATTCATTCTTCTCGCAAGGCGTCAATCGGTTGGCACGCTGTGCAGGCATCAATCCGGCTAACGTAGCCATAAAAACCATAACGCAAAGTGCTATGCTTAGTGTTTTAAGATCAATCGTAGCATTATAAAAAGGTATCCCTCCACTATTACTTGTTTTTAAAATCGGTACAATAAACGTATTAATTAAGTAAAGCGCACCGGTTGCTATAATGGTTCCAGACATTCCGGCAATGCTGATTAGTACTATTGATTTTATAATAATTCGTCCTCTTATCTGGCCAGGTAGCGCTCCTAAAGCTCTTCGAATACCAAATTCTTTTGTTCTCTCTTTTACAGTAATTAATAAAATGCTGCTAATGGCCATCACTCCTGAGAAAAGGGTTAATATGCCAACAATAATATATAGAAATCGCATCTCTGACATAAAGCCATTTAGTCTGCCTATCCTTTCACCCAAGTTAAAGGAACCAAAGGCATGTGAATCTTCTGGTGAAATATTGTATATATCTTTTAACCCCTTCTTTATTTTTGGTTCGATTTCTTTTACATTGTATTTATCTTTTACATTAATGTCCATCCAGCTAATTTTATCGCCCATATTATATAGCTGCTGAAGCATACTAAAAGGAATAAAGCATGAATCTTCATCTTCAAAACTAACCGAAGTTTTTTCATAAATTCCAATCACTTTAAAATAAATCGAGTTATACATTTAAAAGGCGTACCTTAGTTGTTATATAATATAAGTGTTATGAAAAAGATCGAGGGTCAAAGTATACTGAACTTTATAAAAGAACTCCCCAATGATGAATCCTGTAAGGCATATTTAGCAAAAGTCAAATGGCAAGATGGTTTTGTTTGTAATAAATGTAAATACACTAAAGGTTGCATGAAAGCAGGCTATACTTATGAATGTTATCGCTGTAAATATGTTGAAAGTGCTACGGCGAACACCTTATTTCATAAGGTAAAGTTTGGCTTACACAAGGCTTTTTGTATAGCTTTTGAAATGAGCACGAGCACTAAAGGTATCTCAAGTATTCAAATGGGTAAACGATACGACCTCAGACAAGGTACAGCTTGGTATTTTATGCAAAAAGTCAGAAGGTCTATGGCAAGTAGTAAGCAGTTTACTTTAAGAGAAATTGTTCATGTGGATGAATTTACAGTGGGAGGTAAAGAAGAGGCTAAGCAAGGGCGCAGCTATGATTCAAAAAAGAAAAAAGCGGTAATCGCAGTAGAATTAACACCTGAGCATAAACTCAAACGGGTTTACATAAAGTCAATAGAGGATTACTCCTCTACCTCCTTAACGACCATATTTGAAGAACATATCAGTACAAATGCAAAAGTTTTTACGGATAAATGGAGGGGGTATCAACCGTTAAAAGAGCACTATGACCTTACACAAAAACCAAGTAATCGAGGGCGTAACTTTTCCGTATTACATATGGTGATTCAACAAGTCAAATCTTGGTTAAGGACTATTCCCACTCATGTGAGTAAAAAACATATTGAAAGATACTTTGATGAATTTGCCTTTAGAATTAATCGCTCACAAAGCAAGAAAACAATATTTCACAAAACGATTGAAAGAATGGTTCGGGCAAGTCCTTGGTATCAATCACAAATTAAACAGAGATTAAATGTATAACTCGATAAATTAATTAAGTTATAAGACTGAAAAATGAACCCTAAAAATTGATTGCGATAATTAGCCGCTTTTGGTTCATTGAGGTGCTCAATTCTAAAACCATCCAAGTCATCCGTGCCTTTGTCCTGCTCATCGAGCATCCTGATAATGTTAAGCAGGGTTGATTTTCCTGAGTCTGAGGACCCCCATAATCGCAACAAATTCACCTTCGCCTATCGTTAAGTTAATTCCTTTTAGAACATGAACGGAACTTGCTCCCATTTTATAGGATTTATGTAAATTCTCAATCTTAATCATAACTGAACAAAAATATAAATCTTTAAAACTCCTGCAAAATATGTTTAGAGGCCTTTAGCTTGTATTGAATCGCAATTGATAGCTTTCTTTTTGCAATGGCTTCAGAATATATAAAAAAACTAAAACTAAAAATTTCAAAATGAGGGTTATTATCTTTCCAAGTCTTTGAATCGAGCGCGTTGCTCAGGAGATAGAATAGCTTTAGAAGCTTGTTTTTCTTCGATTCTTATTTTGTGAAGTTTTTTTGCTCTCTCTTCTTGAGAAATATTTTTATCCCTCATTACATTTTTAATCCGGATTTTAAACTTTTCGTGAATTGCTTTTAATTTTTCGACTTGTTGTTGAGTTAAATTGGCTTTATTAACCTTTCCTTTGATTTGAGCATTGGCAAAACTTATTCCAACTAAGAAAAATATCGTTATAAAAAGACTTTTTATTTTCATTTTTCAACTTTTTTAGTATGACACATTAAGCCAAATAATATACCAAAGTTACAAAAATATAATTTATCCTATGAATTACTCCGGGTAATTCATATTTTCGTCCTTTATATGGTATAAGATTTCTTTTAGATACTTTTGTGCTTCCCATTTTGCCATCGGCAGATTGTGTCCTAAATGATTTCCGCATTCAATCGCTGAATTTCCGGGAATATCTCCTTCAAAGTCTGCCATAAATTCAAACATTTCAATAAAGAGGCTTAGTACATCTCTGGATAATAAATCTCCCGAAAAAATTGTGTAATGACCCGTAGTGCATCCCATAGGACCGAAATAAATAGTGCGATTTTTCCATTGAGGATGATTACGAAGAAAGGTGGCGCCAAGATGCTCCATTGTATGAATTTCGGGCAGCCCTAATACAGGTTCTCGGTTAGGTTCTTTCATGCGGATGTCAAATGAAGTTAGTATCTCGCTGCCTATCTTGTCTTTTCGTGAAACGTAAATTCCACGTAATAATTTATTATGATTAACTGTAAAACTCGCTATTTTTTCCATTTTCTTCTATAATTTTGATGCAATTTACAACAATTTGTTCAGCTATCTCGCCTGCTTTTTCCACAAAGGCATCATACGATTTTGAATTTCCTTCACCTGCCAGGTCAGAAACAGCGCGTACAATGATAAAAGGTACTTTTAATTGTGTGCAAACCTGACCTATTGCTGCAGACTCCATATCAACAGCAAGTGCTTCAGGAAAATTTTGCTCTATTTTTTTTACTCGTTTAGCATTGCTCATAAAACTATCTCCGCTTAGTATAATTCCCCGATTTACCCTTTGTTTAAAGGCTATTTTTTTTATTGCATGGTTTACAATACGAATAAGCGATGCGTCAGATAAAAAGTAAAACGGCTGTTGTGCCATTTGCCCTAATGGGTAATTAAACGCCGTCATATCTACATCATGGTAACCTGATTGCTCGCCTACTATTAAGTCTCCGGGTCGTGTCATCCTTAAACCGCCGGCGGTCCCGGTATTCATAATGCAATCGGGCTGATAACATTCAATTAGTAATGTTGTACCTACCGCGGCAGCTACTTTTCCTATACCCGATTGTAAAATTACCACTTTTGTATGGGCTATTTTTCCTACATAAAAAATAAAATCGCCTTCTTTTTTGATCGTTAAGTCCTTAATTTTACGCTTTAGTAAACGGACTTCTACATCCATGGCTCCTATAATTCCTAATTTCATAGGGAACAAATATACAAAATGAGGCCGTTGCAGAATACATAAAAAAGCATAAAGATGAAAGCATTTAGTTTCAAACTAATTCCTTAACTCGAAGCGGTTATTGAGCACAGTCGAAATATGGTTTGCATCTCGACAGGCTTGATAACCGTTTGTCGAAGTACTCGGCTACCGCGAATTAAAATTCTTACAATTAAAAGGTTGATCCCGTATTTAGTTTCGCTGACTTGCAGTTGATAGAATGCTTTTTACAACGGTTCTCAGTTTTTTATTTTTTAAATCTATTTTTTAACAAAATATTAACTATTATTTATGAAATATATTATATATTTGTAAAATTAATTGAAAAACGAATCATGTTAAATATGAGACCGTTGCAGAACACATAAAAAATATGAAAAAGAAAGCATCTCACTTCAAACTGCTTCCTTTTCAAAAAATTAAAATCCTCACAACCAAAAGGTTGCTGCGGTGTTTAATTTTTATTGAGCGTTGCATTTTTTTGCTAAAGTGCTTTTTGCAACGGTCTCATAATTATTTATAAAATATATTATATATTTGTAAAATTAATTGAAAAACGAATCATGTTAAATATGAGACCGTTGCAGAACACATAAAAAATATGAAAAAGAAAGCATCTCGCTTCAAACTGCTTCCTTCTCAAAAAATTAAAATCCTCACAACCAAAAGGTTGCTGCGGTGTTTAATTTTTATTGAGCGTTGCATTTTTTTGCTAAAGTGCTTTTTGCAACGGTCTCATATACATAAAATATCAATAAAGATTATCGCTTTATAATTTTATAATTACCCAAAACAGCCTTATATATGCTCAATAATAAATAATTAGATTAATGGTTCTAAGAATAATCAAAGAGAAAAAAAGAATATTTCAATTTTCCTTTTACAATTTGATTCAACAATTTAATAATAACTAAAATTTATAAAGTCATGAAAAAAAATTTAATTTTTACAGTAAGTTTAATCGGGAATCTGCTTCTTAGCCAGGTAGGAATTAATACCGATCGCCCTCATCAATCAGCGGCATTAGATATACAATCGGAGGAAACAGGGCGTAATAAAAAGGGAATTCTTATTCCAAGGGTTCAACTAATAAACACAGCGGATATTACCAATAACCCTGCAAGAGGGTTATTAGTGTATAACACGATAACACAAAACGATGTTTTAAAAGATAATTTTTATTATTTCGATGGAAATAAATGGAATGCTATTTTATCTGAAAATGAAAATACAAATGTGCCTTTGTTGGCTGTAGTAGCTAGATTAGAAAAAGATATCAATGTTAATAGTCCCAAAACACGTATACCTATTACTTTTAATAAGATGGTTGTTAATAATAGTAACCTCATTAGCTACGATAAGAGTACCGGACTTTTTACGGTGAATTCAGAGGGAATTTATGGAATTACTCTTCAATTAGGGGTTGTAAATTATTCAGTATCTGAAATGATTCTTGGCATAGCAAATGAAGAGGATAAGTGGATTGGAAGATCTACTTTCTACCAGTACAAACTCACGGATACTAAAGCCAGACCAGCTGAGTCAAGATTATCTAAAGTCTATTCTACCTATCTTAACTTTAAAAAAGGAGACAAATTTAAGGCATGCTTTTATACTTACCGTATTGACAATATGAATCAAAGACCAGCCATTCAAGGAATACAAACAGGAGATTCAGGTAATGGAAACGTTACAAACATAAGCATAATAAAATATTAATTAAAAGGAATTGCTATTTATAAAAAAGAACTCTACGTTTAAGAGTTCTTTTTTATTTCCTTTAAGAGACTTTTAGCTTACGCTGAAAAAAGTCTCTAATTTATTTTTTCTCCTTGAGAATTATAATAATCAAATAAGTATTGATTATATGGAAAACGCTGAACATGAATTTGCTTTACGGCATCGTATATTACCTTTTTCAGATTTTCCAAATTTTCACCGGTTTTTGCCGAAACAAATACGGCTCGCTCTGTTTCTTTTGACATCCATGTTTGTTCCCAGTCTTTTAAGGTGTAGTGCACTTTTGTTTTGGGATAGATGTCATTTTCTTCTCTTTTTTCATACGTGTACTGATCTATTTTGTTAAAAATTATAATGACCGGCTTATCATCGCTGCCTATTTCATTTAAAATTTGATTAACCGATTGCACATGGTGTTCAAAACCGGGATGAGATATATCAACTACGTGTACTAACAAATCGGCTTCGCGCACTTCATCCAAAGTTGATTTAAAAGATTCTATCAACTGGGTAGGCAGTTTTCGAATAAAGCCGACCGTATCGGATAGTAAAAAGGGTAAATTCCCAATGATTACTTTTCGTACCGTGGTATCTAAAGTGGCAAATAGCTTATTTTCAACAAAAACTTTTGATTTACTCAAAAGGTTCATCATCGTTGATTTTCCTACATTCGTATAGCCTATCAATGCCACTCGAACAGCTCTGCCGCGGTTGCCGCGCTGTGCAGCCATTTGTTTGTCAATGGATTTTATTTTATTTTTTAATAACGAAATGCGATTACGAATCATTCGCCGGTCGGTTTCTATTTCGGTTTCTCCCGGCCCGCGCATTCCTATTCCTCCACGCTGCCGCTCTAGGTGCGTCCACATTCTTGTCAGGCGAGGTAGAAGATATTGATATTGTGCAAGTTCAACTTGTGTTCGTGCGTATGAGGTTTGTGCACGCTGTGCAAAAATATCTAAAATAAGGCGGGTTCGATCGATAATTTTTCTATCTAATATTTTTTCCAGATTTCTTAATTGCACAGGCGATAACTCATCATCGAAAATAATCGTACTTACTTCATTTTCATCTACGTAACGTTGTATGGTTTCTAATTTCCCGCTTCCAATAAATGTTTTGGGATGAGGCTGCGTGGTTCTTTGTTGAAAACGTTTTAAAACCTTAGCACCCGCGGTATACGCCAGAAAAGATAATTCGTCGAGATATTCGTTTGACTTTTCCTGGTTTTGCTGTTTTGTAATAATACCGACTAATAAAGCGTTTTCATAAGCGACAGGATATTTTTTGAGCATAAATTTAAAATCAGTTTATATTTTTTCGAGACCTTTAGCTTCGCTGACTTGCAGTTGCAGAATATATAAAAAAGATAAAGCATTTAACTTTAAACCGATTCCTTACTTCGACTAGGCTCAGTAACCATCTCAAAGCCTCAACAGGTGGTTACTGAGCCTAGTCGAAGTACTCAGCTACTAAAAATTAAAACCCTCACAACCGAAAGGTTGCTTCGGTATTTAATTTTTATTGCGCGTTGCATTTCGGCAAGTTTAATACCCGCATTTTTTTGCTAAAGTGCTTTTTGCAAAGGTCTCTTTTCATCTATTTGTGGTAAGATAGTATTTTCTACAAATTTTTCAAGACATTCTTTAGGTTGCTTTTCCATCATTTCAAGCGCTATAATGAAGCGTTCATTCTCTGTTTTTATTATATAATCTCCTGCTATCTTTCTTATTTTTTTAATGTTCTCTATATTTACTCTCTTTCGATTAAAAAGTTCATTTTTAGTAATTAATCCATTTTTCTATGACTAAATAGGGATGTCTATTCATATAAAAGAAATTGGTAAAATAGTAAAAAATTAATGGAAAATAGCCACAAACCCACCAATGATGGGAAATATCTAAAATAGATGCCATTGAAATAGCAAAGAAGGCAATTGCCATAATAAGGTGAAAATATTTTATTTGTTTTCTATATTTTAATTCCATATTCATTTATTTGTTTAAAGCAATTTAAGTATTTTTTTTCTTTAATAAAATTACCTTATGAGACCTTTAGCTTATTTTTTAAAAACTAACGGATTTTTTAGGTTTTTGTATTCTATTAAATCCGCTTTAAGCGACCCTACTACCAAGCTTGCTTTTATCTGTACCGGGATATGATTCTTGTCATCCGTTACCCATATAGTTACACTCTCTTTTTCTTTAAAAACACGCCCGGAAATAACATACGGTCTTATTTTAATACATGCTATTTTCCCTTTCCCTTTAATTTTTTTATACTCCCTGCCCAATATTTTTAGCCTCATTAGATGCTCTTTCCCATCTAAAAAAAAATTTATACGAATCGCATCTCCCGCTTTCATTTGACTTGTATCATGATCCCGCAAATAATAAAACGATGAAATCATATCCTGCAGTTTCGCATCTTTGAAGTTAATATATTGTTTTTTTTGATGCTTTTTATCATTTATAAGTACACGTTTAGCAGAAAAATTAAAGGCTAATTCTTTATCTTTTGTATAACCTCCTTCATCAATCTTACGGATAAATTTTATAGGTAACGAGGTTTTCTCATCAATATAACTTTCATAACGATCCTCTACTTTAAAAAAAGTACCTATGAGTCCGGTGGTCCATCCTTTACCTATGACATGAAAATGTTTACGCCCTCGTAGGTTTACTTCTTTAACCTGTAAAGTCGAAATTCCGGCATTAACGAAGCTATAACGTATTCTATACTTTAAAAATTCTCCATCTTGATAATTATGTAACTGACTATGTGAGTAAACACTAAAAAATAAAAATAATATACTGATAGATATCCTGCTCATTTTTAATCAATGTTGTAGATTGAGTTTTACAAAATATACGCCAAATTTATAAATTTTAACATGAGCTCGATATAAATAATAAGAAAAAAATTACTCAATAAAAAGTTTCATTATTTTAGTATCCAATTTTTAATGATTTTTTCACCTAAGGGTGTAAGAACAGATTCAGGATGAAATTGAACCCCTCGAACATCATAAACCTTATGCCGAATCGCCATAATTTCTCCCTCAGGACCTTCGGCTGTGATTTCTAATTCATCTGAAAACCCTTTTTTATCTACTATCCATGAATGATAGCGCCCGACCTCTATTTTTTTCGATAATCCTTTGAATAAAGGTTCATCATCTACTAAAATATATGCTTGTGTTGCCACGCCATGATACACCTTTTTTGTATTAAGTAATTGGCAACCAAAAACTTCTCCTATGGCTTGTTGCCCGAGACAAACTCCTAAAATACTTTTAGTTTTGGCGTATTTTTTAATTAACGGTTTAAGAACATTTGCATCATCAGGTATGCCTGGGCCGGGTGATAATAGTATTTTATCGTAGTTCGCAATTTCATCTACTGCAATTTCATCATTTCTAAACACATCTAATTCGGCATGAGTAAACCGATGTACTGCATGAACTAAATTATAGGTGAAAGAATCATAATTATCCAGAACTAATATTTTCATATTTTACAGCGAATATATTTAAAAATTTAAAGGAAGACTCTTCATTTTATTACTAAAGTGCGTTGTTAAAGTTCTCATTTAGTTAATGCTTTCGGCTTTTTTAAGTGCTTTATTAAGTGCCGCAAGTTTATTGTTGATTTCCTGCAATTCATTTTCTTCTTTTGATTGCGCCACAACACCTGCCCCAGCCTGAAAGTAAAGCGTATTATTTTTAGCAAGAAAACTTCTTATAATAATAGCGGTGTTAACATCACCGTTTAATCCTATAAAACCAATGCTTCCTCCATAGGTGCCGCGCCGCTGATTTTCAATCTGGTCAATAAGCTGCATGGCTTTATACTTGGGCGCACCGGTTAGTGTACCGGCTGGAAAGGTATCTCCAAAAACTTTCATAGAATGAACTTCTTCAGGCAATTCAGCCGTAACCCTGGAAACCATGTGCAATACATGAGAAAAATATTGAATTTCTTTGTAATGTTGAACCGCTACTTTTTTTGAATTTCGACTAAGATCATTTCTTGCTAAATCAACCAACATTATGTGCTCTGCATTTTCTTTTGTATCTCCCACTAACACGCGGGCTAATTCATTATCTTTCTCTACATTTTCAGATCGTTTGATGGTACCTGCAATAGGGTCAATATATGCCTTATGATCCCTGACAACTAACTGTGCTTCAGGAGAAGACCCAAAAATTTTAAATCTTCCGTAATCAAAATAGAAAAGATAAGGAGAAGGATTAATCGAGCGTAATACCCTATAAACACTGAATTCATCTCCGGTATATTTTTGCTGAAATTGTCGTGAAAAAACCACTTGAAAAACTTCTCCACGGTAACACGATTCTTTCCCTTTCCTAACGGCTGATTTATACTGCTCATCTGTTAAGTTTGAACTGGGTTTTCCGTTTAATTTAAAAGGGAAAGTTTGAAATTTATGATTGTTAATAAGGGCTTTAATTCGATCGATATTAGATTTAAAATGTGGAAAAATATTTTCTATAATGATTATCTTATTATGATAATGATCAAATCGTACTACATTTTGATATAAGGCATAATAAAACACAGGAATATCAGATGAGGGGACTTTGCCTGCATTCAATTTAATATTTTCAAAATATTCTATAGAATCGTAAGCAGCATAGCCGAAAAAACCATTACCTTCATGATTTGAATCAACGCTGAACTGATCAATAAAATTATTAAACGAATTGACAAAATCTAATTTATTTTCTAAGTAAATCTTTTCAGTATTTTTATCCGGATATTTCATTAGTATCTGATTTTCTTTAACTGAAATATCGGCAATAGGATTGCAGCAAATAAATGAAAAACTGGTTTCTTTTGAATGATAGTCAGATCCTTCGAGTAAGATAGAATTAGGAAAGCAGTCTCTTATTTTAAAATAAAGTTGTACCGGTGTGATAATATCGCCAAGCAAATACGTTACGCTTGTTTTTATATTAAATTTCATCTTTCATAGATTTCAATTGTTGAAAGCTACTTTTGGGAATTGAGACCGTTGCAGAATGTATAAAAAAGATAAATACGAAAGCATTTAGTTTAAAATAGTTTTATCTATGAAAAAAATTTAACCCCCAATAGACTTTATATGATTTATAATCTGTTTTGCATGAACCCTTGAGTTTTCTATAAACCAGGTATGCGTACGTAATCCTCCGCAAATAACCCCGGCTAAGTAAACCCCTTTTACGTTAGACTCCTGTGTTTCAACATTATATTCAGGTGTTTTGAGGTCATCTTCTTTTAGCCTAATTCCGATGCTTTTTAAAAGTTGGAAGTCAGGCTCATAGCCCGTCATAGCTAATACCCAATCATTATCAATTATTTTCTCACCTTCCGAGGTATTCAAATAAATCTGATTTTCGGTAATTTCAGCTACTGTGCTATTAAAATACGCTTGAATACTTCCTTCTTTTATTCGATTCATTATATCCGGGCGTACCCAATATTTAACCCGATGGCTTACTTCTTCTTCTCTTACCACAAGGGTTACTTCCGCACCTTTACGGTAAATTTCTAAAGCTGCATCAATAGCAGAGTTGGAAGCCCCTATTACAGCAACTTTTTGACTAACGTACAAATGTGGATCATCATAATAATGCTTCACTTTTGGTAAAGTTTCACCCTTTACTTTTATCAAATGAGGAATATCATAAAACCCTGTAGCTATTATAATATTTTTAGCATAATAATTCTCCTTCGTAGTAGTTATAAGAAAAGGACGACTTGATGATCCCCGAGTTACACTCAATACCTTTTCAAATAATCGAATATTGAGCTTATATTGTTGTTGAACTCTACGGAAATATTCTAATGCTTCTTTTCTGTTAGGTCGAGGATTTACTGATATAAAAGGAACGTTTCCAATCTCCAGTTTTTCGGAACTGGAAAAAAAAGTCATATTTACAGGATAGTTATACAGTGAATTGACTAAAGTTCCTTTCTCAATAATTACATGCGATAATTCTGCTTTTTCAGCTTCAATTCCACATGCCATTCCAATGGGGCCTCCACCAATGATTAATGTATTGAGCATACTACTTTTATTTATCAAAGGTAAAAACTTCTCTCTTTTTTTGATAACTTTATAATTATAGACCTTTTGCAAAATACATAAAAAGGCATAAAAAAGAAAGCACTTAGCCTCAAACTGCTTCCTTACTTAGACAAACTAAGCAACCATCTCAAAACTTCGACAAGTGCTTACTGCGTATTTCGACAAGCTTAGTAATCACTTGTCAAAGTACTCAGCTACCGAAAATTAAAATTATGACCCCCAAAAGTTTGCTATAGGGTTTAATCTTAACTGTTGCTGAATTGCAAGTTTTGCTAAAGTATCTTTTGCAAAACTTCTATCTTATATTTCTATCAATACTGCCCTGCACAGCTTTATAATAAACAACTCTTAATTTCTGTTGTGAAAGTATTTCTTTAACTTCATTAACAAAACCAAGTTCTACGGATTGATCTACACTGAGATCCACCTCCATCTTCCCTGCATCTTTAAAGCCTATTTTTTTTCGAGTTTGTGCTACAAAAGACTTAATCGCATTCCCTGCCTGGCTACGGGTAAATACTTTATCGTTTAAAAGCAATACGGGCGCCTTACTTCCTTTTATAGGCTGTTTAGGAATGCCTATGTAAATATTTCCTACAATTAAAGGGTTTTTAATCTCACTTAACTCTGTTGCATTAGGGTTTTTTACATCTATATAAGTATCTGCATTATCTTTCTTAGGCGTTGCAGCTGTCATGAAAAAAAACAATAACATAAACACGATATCTGGCAGCGCAGCTGTTGAAACCGTAGGAGATTTATCGCTGCCTTCTTTTCTAAATTTGCGTTTCATATCTTAATTATAATTGCTTTTACTGAATTGGATCCGCTTCAACAATAATCTCTTTAAAGATAGATCGAATTTCTTTTTTCTTATCATTTTCTTCGTTATACTTTTTTCCTTTTTTTGTATATCCATCTGGTAGATCTTTATAAAACCTATTATATCTTCTTTCTGCAACTTGATTTCTCAAATCTGCGTAAGCAGCCTTAATTTCATTAAAAACGGATAAATATATACTATATGGAGTTGTGTTTTTATTTTGCAGTAAAATTACTGCCTGTGAAGGATTTTCAGAAGCATCGGGACTGCGTTCTCCTCTAACAAGAGAACCCTCATCATTAGTATAGTAACATTCTTTACAGCTACCATCTCCGTTATTAATAATAAATTTTTTTATTAATTCTCTTAGCTCCATTATTTTTTCTTTACCCATAAAAGTCTTATCCTGAATTAAAAGTCCACCATCAGATTCTACTCTAACCGTATAAACATTGCGTTTTTTTATCTTAGTAGGCGGCTGTTCTTTTGTTTTTTGCGGCGGTAAAATTGTCTTTACTCCTTTGTCCACATTAATGGAAGTGGCAACCAGGAAGAAAGTTAGAAGCAAGAAGGCGATATCGGCCATGGAACTTGCATTTACTTCAGGTACTTCTTTTCTTGCCATAATTTCAATTTTATAAGTGATTTATTTTACTGATGATTTAATCATATCAAAAACAAAGGCTAAAATAGCAATAACAAGTAAAACACCCGTTATAATAAGAGAGGTATTTAACCACGACCTCCATGATAAAATATGACTTACCTGATCATTTGATAACCCGAAATAGCCCGTTAATCTTTCTACATCTATATTAATAAAAGAGGCATTTGATAGAGCGTTAATATCTAACCCCGTTAACCATATTAGTAATATAATAATGATTGCCAGCATAATCAGTGGCAACGCATCTTTTTTTAATGCAGAGGGATTTACAATAAGAGATAAAATGCCAGTTATTAAAAAATAAAATAATGCAATAAATAATATTGCAACTACTAAATAAATAAAACTATAAGTTAATCTTTCTGCCTGACCATTGATAATAGCATTATCGCCTTTCAGGAAGATCATTATAAGCATGATAACTCCTATAATGGAAACCAACCCGGCAATACCTACTGTTATTTTTCGTCCTAAACTATTCATATCATTTCTATTTTTTTGTTGTTTAAACACAACCTAGATTATTTTTTTCGTTGTTTTGAGTTAAATGTGGCAAAAAATTATTTTTTTGCATATTTTACCAACAGATCAACCATAGAAATAGAAGAATTTTCCATTTTATTTACAATACCATCAATTTTTGCTACAATATAATTATAGAAAACCTGTAAAATAATCGCTACAACTAATCCAAATAAAGTGGTTAATAAAGCTACTTTAATATCTCCAGCCATTGCCTGCGGATCAACAGACCCTTCTCTCTGTATTCCATCAAAAGCCTGTACCATACCGATTACAGTTCCCATAAACCCAAGCATTGGAGCAATTGCTATGAACAAGGCTATCCAGGAAACATTTCTTTCTAAACGCCCCATTTCAACACCTCCATAAGCAATAACTGACTTCTCTACATCATCAATATTTTGCCCGTCGCCTACGCGCTGCAATGCCTGATAAGAAATTGAAGCTACAGGTCCCGGCGCATTACGTGCAACTTCTTTTGCTTCCTCAATTCCACCTGATTGTAGTGCATTTTCTATTTTTTTGAGCAATTTATTCGCATTGACATCTGCTAAATTCAAATAAAAAATTCTTTCTATGACAAATGCTAATCCTAAAATTAAACAAATTAACACTACAGCCATAAAGACAGGACCTCCTTCAATAAATTTTTCTTTAATCCATTCTGTGGAACTTTTTTCAGGTTCAGAAGCAGACGTTTCATCAGTTAATGACTCTTCCACTGTTTCAGGATCAGTTTTTGAAACAGCGGTACTATCAACCGACTCAAGTTGTTCGTTTTGACTATCAATATTTGTTTTTAAACTATCTTGCTGAGCGCTAACCGGACTCATTGCTAAACATCCGATAATAGCTAAAGTTGAGAATAATTTTTTCATTTTAATCTTTCTTCAATTTTAATTTTGTTATTTTATATTATTTTTTATCAATTTATAAACTTTTGACGTTATGCGGAGAGGAAGGGATTCGAACCCTTGATACATTACTGCAAACACACTTTCCAGGCGTGCGCCTTAAACCGCTCGGCCACCTCTCCTTCGAAAAAAAATAAACTCAATCTGCACAAACGACGCGGCAATATAATACAATTTTTCATTCTAAGAAAAATAAATTTTAATTTCATCTTAGAGCTTTTAACTTAAATTGACCTACAGTTTGAGACCTTTACGAGATCTTTATCTTCGATGACTTTCAGTTCAAAAATTACAAATCATGAATCCTAAAACTTCATCTGGTATTTAATTTAAAGGTCTCATCTTGTTATTTCACCTCTAATATTTGCCATAAAGTATTCTTTGAATTGCATTTTGTCTTTTGTGTTCCCCAATGCCAACATCATCTTTGTAAGTGCAGACTCTATTGTCATATCCCGGCTACCAATTACCCCTATTTCTTTTAATATCAGACTCGTATTATACTTTCCCTGAAAAACTTCACCCATTAGGCATTGAGTAACGTTAATAATTACTATGCCTTTTTGAATAGCTTTTTTAATTAACTCTAAAAAAGATGAATCTGTAGGGGCATTTCCAGATCCAAACGTTTCTAATACAACGCCTTTTAAGTTTGGAATATTTAATGTTGCATGAATTACTTCTTGCGTAATTCCGGGAAATAATTTCAAAATTACAACGTCTTTTGAGAACGTGCGATTAATTTTTAATTTATGAATATCACTCCTATATAAACTATTTTTATTGATTTTTAAATGTACCCCTGATTCCATTAAAAAGGGATAGTTAGGTGAAATAAAAGCATCAAACTGTTCTGCACTCAATTTCGTCGTGCGATTACCACGATATAATTTATATTCAAAGTAAACACAAACTTCTCTTAGAATGGGGAGATTATTCTCCCGCTGAGTTGCAATATACATAGAGGTAATCAAATTCTCTTTTGCATCGGTGCGCAAGTCTCCTATAGGGAGTTGTGATCCGGTCAATATAACAGGCTTTTGAAGCCCTTCTAACATAAAACTAAGCGCTGATGCTGTAAAAGACATCGTATCAGTGCCATGCAAAATGATGAAAGAAGCATATTTAGAATAATTTTCTTTGATTAGACTCGCAAGATAAATCCAGTGTGTCGGGCTTATGTTTGAAGAGTCTATAGGATTTTTAAAACTTAAGGAAGTAATTTCACAATTCAGCTGCCTGATTTCAGGTATCTTATCATATATATTAGTAAATTCTAAAGGGCTTAATGATTTTGTCTTGTAGTCCCTTATCATTCCTATAGTACCCCCGGTATAGATGAGCAGAAGTTTATGTTTCATAATTTAACCCAACACAAAGTATCAATAAAACCCCATTAAGACCCTTTACCAGTAATTCGCTATTTATTGTTTTAATCAATTATAAAGCCACAGTATTTAATAAAATTAATCCCTGTTTTGTTAGTAAACACTAAAATACATAAAATATAATTAAACAAAATTTAACCATGTACTGCCACCTGTATAATCTTTTTTAGGATGCACTATATTTTTAAAATTGAACGAGCCAACTAATGACGCTACTTCTTGTCGAATGGTCATCAGGCTATCCTCTATCAAATCTGACCTAAAACCTTTCTCACCGAGTATTTTAACAAAATTAGCTGAAATAATTCGACTGATAATCTTTCCAAGATCAACCATTTTTCGTTGACACAAGTGATTATCAAGATTAAAGTTAATATATTGCTTAAACAAACTGGCCGTTTTTTGAGTTAAATCATATTGAGATAAAAAATGTAAGAAATTTTTATGTTTCATACGGCGCATAATTTTAAGAACAGTTTCTGAAATCTGGGTATAAAGCATTTCGTTTGAACCTTCAAAAATCTGAAACGGACGGCTATCCACAATACCTCTTGTAGCAATATTTTCTACTTTATAACCGTTTCCGCCAAATAATTGCGCCACTGTTTGCGCTGATTCCTGCATCAAATCAGTAATATAGGTCTTTATACTATTCGCCTCAACAGCATCTGAAGATAAATCGTTTTCAATACCACTTTTCTCTGCACTACGTGCGCACATGGCTGAGCAAACAGTAAAAGCATTTTGTACACGTGAGAGTTGAAATTGAACCTGGTCTAAGGAAAATAATGGCTTATTACCTACTAATCTGGTTCTTGTATGTTTTAATCCTTCATCAAGCATCCTCCTTACAAAACCCATCGCCATTCCGGGAAATTGCATTCGGCTGCGATGAAGCATGTCAAGCATAAGTTTTATTCCGGTAGAATGGGGAATTAATCTATAATGCCTCGGAATACGTACATTTATTAATTTATTAATTCCGTACGGAATCATGTAAAGCCCTAAATTATTATAATATTCTTCTACTCGTATTCGCTGTGCCGGATGTGAATTATCTGCAATAAAAAAATCAATATCGCGCGATAGTTTTCCTCCTCTTTCTTTATCTCTTGCAGCTACCAGCCAATAGTCAGCTAGTCCGGTCAATCCCTGCCAATGCTTTGTACCATTAATAGTATAATACGAATCATCATAAATATGATGGGTTTTCATGTTGAGCGCGTCGCTGCCATAATCAGGCTCGGTAATCATCAATCCCCCCATATTTTGCTTGGTTAAGAAACGTTTGAATACTTCTTTTTGTGCTTCTGGATGTGCATATTTAGCGACCGGTTCAAGAAAAAGCGCCAGATTAATCCCAAAGATCAACGAAAGCGGAAGAGATTCATAAGAGGCCGCTTCAAGTAAGCCCAGGCACTCTTTGACTCTCACGCCTCTTCCTCCAAACTCTTTTGGTATCGCCACAGAAAGGGGTGCGTTACACATAATGTCTCTTAGTACGAGTGGCGGCAGTCCTCGTTTTTGACTAAACTTTTGAATATCATCACGATTATAAAAAACATTTTTTAATGTAATTTTAAATGAATTGATAAACCCCTCGAAGGTACTTTTTGTTTTAATATTCATAAATAGCTTGTTAGCTGTTTGCCAGCAAATATAAAGATAAATTCGTTATTTTAATTATTTTTAATTATTTAGGCATAAAAAGTTGAGCCCACTGCATAATACAAAAAAACTATGAAGAATAACGCGTCTCGCTTCAAACTGATTCCTTACTTCGGCAAGTGGTTAGAGCACAGCCTAAGTATGGTTACTGAGTACTTCGACTAGGCTCAATAACCATCTGTTGAAGTACTCAGTAACCCTATCAAAACTTCAACAAACTCAGCTACCGAAAATTAAAATACTCACAATCATTAGGTTGCTCTGGTATTTAGCTTATGCTGAATTTAGCTGTGTGACTTTCAGTTCAGTTCAGTTAATTTTTATAAGTCGCTGCATTTTATTAGCGTGTGCTGACTTGCAGTTGATAGAGTGCATTTCGACAAACTCGATACAGGCTTTTTGCAACAACTTCAAATTATGCAACAACAGGAACTAAATTATAACCCTGAGAACTTTGCAAAAGAAAATTTTGCAAAGTTCTCTTAGTTATTTATTTAGCTTTAATATCTAATAGTTTCATAAACTCTTCTAACTTCGGAAGAATTATAATCTCTGTACGACGGTTAATAGCACGCCCCTCCGGTGTTAAATTAGAAGCCTTGGGAACGTATTCAGAACGTGCGCCAGCTGTAATTCTTGAAGGATTTACCTGCAATTTATATTGAAGATAGCGGGCAATTGCTGTTGCTCGTTTAGCTGATAAATCCCAATTATCTTCCATACAAGTATTAGAAATTGGTACATTATCAGTATGTCCTTCTATAAGAATATCATATTTTTCATAGTCGTTAACTACTTTTCCTATTTTTGCCAGTACTCCTGACGCACTTTCATTAATTTTAGATTTTCCTGATTTGAATAACATTTTATCAGACAACGAAATAAATACCACACCTTTTTTTACCTTTATATTTACATCGTCATCATTTACATCATTCAGCGATCTTTTTAAACGACCGCTCAACACCTGATTAAGAGAATCCTGCTGCTGACTTTTCGCAATAAGGTCTTTAATATACTTATTAGATGAATTTATCTCATCAATCAACTTCCCAATATTAGTGTTTCCTTGCTGGCTTAGGTTTACACAAGTTTCTAATGATTTTTGTAAAGTAGAATTATTATTCTTTAATGATAAAATCTGTGAATCTAAATCATTATTTTTGGATTCTAAGCCGACATTACTTTTCTCTAATGCTTCTTTGGCATCTTTACATTGCTGTAAGCGACTTTCATAAGCCCCCAATTCATCCAATGCCTTATTATACTTACCATTCAATGCATCAAATTGCTTTTGGCTAACACAGGAAGCTAAGAATAAACTTAGGATCCCAAAACTCATTACTTTTTTCATAAATTACTGATTTTAAATTATTATTTTTACAAAGTTAATAACTTTTATTTTTTTAGCTTATAAAATATTTAAATATTTAGTGTAGTACTATTGAAATATACGAGACCGTTGCAGAACACATAAAAAAGTATGAAAAATAACGCATTTTTTTACTAAATTGCTTTTTGCAAAGGTCTCAGGTTTATTTTTAAAAAAGATAACACGCTTAGAAAAAATATTATATGAAAAAACGCATAGCCCCCTCAATTTTATCGGCAGACTTTGCTAATTTGCGATCCGATATAGAAATGATTAATAAAAGTGCTGCAGATTGGTTTCATCTTGATGTAATGGATGGTGTTTTTGTCCCCAACATTTCATTTGGAATGCCGATAATCAAAGCTATAAAACAGCACGCGGAGAAAAAATTTGATGTACACCTAATGATTGTACAACCTGAAAGGTATATACACGATTTTAAAACCGCCGGCGCAGATATTCTAACCATTCATTATGAAGCCTCTACACGTTTACATCGAACCATAAATGCCATAAAGAAAACAGAAATGCAAGCCGGAATAGCCTTAAATCCTCATACACCCGTTATATTATTGCTAGATATTATCGCTGAAGTTGATTTGGTCTTACTTATGTCAGTCAACCCCGGCTTTGGCGGACAAAAATTTATTGAAACCACCTATTCAAAAATAAAAAAACTTAAAGATTTAATTATCCAAAAAAAGAGCAAAGCTTTAATTGAGATTGACGGTGGCGTAAGCCAGGATAACGCCCAAAAGTTATATCAGGCAGGGGCAGATGTACTCGTAGCAGGGAGTGCTGTTTTTAAATCGCCAAATCCTCATAAAATGATTTCTATAATTAAAGGATAAAGCATATATTTGCCTGCTCAATAAAGGCCGTATAGTTCAATTGGATAGAATAACGGATTTCGGCTCCGTTGGTTGGGGGTTCGAGTCCCTCTGCGGTCACAAAGAAAAAAAGGATTGTGAATAAAATTATTGGTTTAGCCTAACCAATTAGTCTTTCACTGAGTTTATTTCGAGACCGTTGCAGAGTACATAAAAAAGTATGAAAATGAAAGTAAGCGTTGGTTAAAGTTTTTATTCTTTTCCTTCAGATTTACAAAATGCCTAATTTAATGAAATATTTTTATTATTGTTTAATAATCGTTTTTACAGGGCTGACTTTATATAATTTATATAGCATAGATTTTGCACACCCCCTTGCACAGGTTAATTATATCCCTTGGATTAGTGTTTTATCAGCTATTTCCGGGCTGATTTTAACTATGATTATGCTTAAAGTTATTTCGGTTAAAAAGGAAAAGGCAAAATTTTGAAATAAAAAAATTAATTTGAGACTGTTGCAGAATACATAAAAAAGTATGAAACCGAAAGCATTTAGCTTCGCTGATTTGCAGTTGATAGAGTGCTTTTTACAACGGTATCATTTTTTTTGATTCAAATATTTTCCAATAATTAAAGCTACAATAATTGTGATGTAAAATTGTCCGAGAATACCTATAAAAACCGATAGCATTTTGGCATTAATTGTAATTGGACTAATATCTCCATAACCTATAGAAGTCATTGTTATAAAACTATAATACATTACATTAGAAAATATATCAATGCTTCTATCATTTCCTGAAAAATATGATAACCCCCTTATGGCGTCGGGCGAATGAGATAGAAGTGTGATATTTAAAAACGAAGCTATCAAGCCTAATAATAAATAACCACAGAAAGCACCTAAAATCATATTAAAAGAAACGGTTTTGCTTTTAAATATTCCCCTTACTACATTATTTAAAGTAATTACGTGAAGCAACGTATAGGCAAGAAGTATTAATCGTTCAAAAACGATATTCTGTGAAAATATAAAAGATAAAATAGGGGCTAATATGCTAATTACAATTAAAATATAAAAGTAAGTTTTTCGAGTAGTTATAATAACCCGAGAGGTTGCAATACCATAAAAAACCATATTTAATGGCCATATATATCTTTCATAAATGAGTTCATTGTTTTTAAATAAGAGACTATCAAACATCATCATGAAAATACTGATTAATAATAATTCATATCGCCTGTCAAAAACGCGCGCTCTTATTTTATCACGATTTATTTTGCGTGGCTTTGTTGTATTCATAATGTAAAATGCTAAATTAAAGTAACCTAATTTAAACAATAATTTGAAAACGTGGAATATAATTTTTAAATTTTTATAAATAGAGAACTTTAGCTTTTGCTGACTTGCAACTGCAGAATATAAAAAGCATAAAATTGAAAGTATTTTGCTTCAAACAGCTTACCTCTCAAAACTTCGGTAAACTCACCTATAAACACACTCAACTACAGACAATTAAAATTCTCATAGCTTAAAGGTGGCTACGGTGTTTAATTATAGCTTACGCTGACTTGCATCTACTAAAGTGCTTTTGCAATTTTATACTTGTGGTGCCTCCAGGAATCGAACCAGGGACACATGGATTTTCAGTCCATTGCTCTACCAACTGAGCTAAGGCACCCGTACTTTTAATAAGGCCGCAAAGATAATATATCTTTTCATACTTCAAAATTTTTTCACTTTACCCATGAGACCGTTGCAAAAAGTACTTTAGCTTTGAGACCGTTGCATAACACATAAAAAAGTATGAAAAAGAAAGCATCTAACTTCAAACTGCTTCTTTCTCAAAAAATTAAAATCCTCGCAACCAAAAGGTTGCTCCGGTGTTTAATTTTTATCGGGCGTTGCATTTCGGCAAACTCAATACAAGCATTTTTTTGTTAGCGTGCTTTTTGCAATGGTCTCGCTTTACTAAAGCAAAATAGGGTGTTTGGTCCCTACTTTTTTTCTGAAACAGTCATAGATTCTAACAGTTTTTTAATAGCCGAATAAATCCAGTCCAATGATTCATTATCTATTACAAAAGGGGGCAGTAGATAAATAGTGCTTCCAAGCGGGCGAAGAAATATGCCATTATTCATAAAAAACCGATACCACTCATTCCGCTTACTTCCATAACGAGTGGCAGAAACTTTCAGTTCAAACGCTAAAATAACACCAAGTGTTCGTGCATTTTCAATCATCGGATGGGGTTCTATTTCGTGCAAAAAAGTTTGATGCTTTTGCGCGATTCGACTGATATTACTTTGAATTTCCTCAGAAAGCAGCAAGTCAATACCTGCTTTTGCCACCGTGCACCCGAGAGGGCTCGCTGAATAAGTATGCGCATGCATAAATCCCTTGGTTATTTCTTTGTACAAAAAGGCATCATATATCCTCTGAGTGCAGGTCGTTACCGCCATAGGGGAAAGGCCGGCGGTCAGTGATTTTGCGAGACAAATCATATCGGGTTTATTTTTTAAATAATCGGATGCAAAATATTTTCCCGTTTTTCCTAAGCCCGTCATTACTTCATCCGCTATACAGATTGTTCCTCTTGATCGGGCTATTTGGATGAGTTTGTCTAAAAAAGGAATTTGATACATCTTCATAACATTGGCTCCTTGTACTAAGGGTTCATAAATAAAACACGCGATAGTATTTGTCAGTATATAATGAGAAAACTGCGTTTTTACCTCTTCAAAGTTTTCCTGATTCGGAACGGGAATATGAATAACCTCAATAAAAAAATCTTCAAATGCCCGGTGATATATTGGTGAATTAGAAACTGACATAGCACCGAAAGTATCTCCGTGAAATGCTCCTTCAAAAGCAATAATTTTAGTGCGATTAACTTCTTGATTATGAAAATATTGTAAAGCTATTTTTAAGGCTAAATCAACCGCTGTTGAACCATTTTCAGAGAAAAATATTTTTTGCTGATTTTTAGGTAATATTTTTATTAAAGCCTCTGAGAATTTTATAGCCGGCTCATGGGTTAACCCTACAAAAGGAACATGGCTAAAACGTTGTAAACTCTCTTGTGCTTTTCGGGCGATATAATCGTTACAATGACCGTACATACAGGTGTACCACGAGGCAAATCCATCAATATACCGATTCCCTATTTCATCGTATAAAAAGACCCCTTTTGCTCGTTTGATAACCAAATTATCCGGTGCAGAATAATGCTGTGTGATGGGGTGCCACAAATGCCTTTTATCTCGTTTCTGTAAATCGGATTCCATACGTTTCTTACTTATTTAAAGAGACCGTTGCAAAAAGCACGCTAACAAAAAAATGCTTGTATTGAGTTTGCCGAAATGCAAAGCCCGATAAAAATTAAACACCGGAGCAACCTTTTGGTTGCGAGGATTTTAATTTTTTGAGAAAGAAGCAGTTTGAAGTTAGATGCTTTCTTTTTCATACTTTATTTATGTGTTCTGCAACGGTCTCTTAAAATGTTGATACAAAGATAATGGAAAGTTAGAAAAAATGGTGGCCTTATAGAATAAGACGCTTGCAGAACATACAAAAAAATATAAAAACTTTGGGCTTTAACTTCAAGCTACTTCTTTCTAATATAATTAAAATTTTTGATATATTTGAACGTTATTAAAAAATTAAAGTATGAAAAGTATTTTTTTATCTTCTGTGGTTTTATACTGTTTTACTAACGTTACGCTTAATGCTCAGAAAAAAAATATGACTCCCGAATTACTCTTGGAAATAAAAAGAGTAGCCCCGGTAGGGTTAACAAAAGACTTGAAAAATGTTGTTTTCTCTGTAACGCAACACAATACTTCAAAAAACACTAAAGACAGGAAGTATTATTTGCTTGCTTTATCTGGAGGTGAAAAAAAAGAAATAAAAAAAATATCTAAATATATTAGAAATAAAGCTGTCTCACCCGATGGTCAGCAAAAAATAGTGCTTAAAAAAGTAAAATTAAAAAAAGTTTTAGGCAAAGACTATTATCCAACTCTTAAAAAATCTAATGTAAAAATATACAATGATTTGCATTATCGCCATTGGGATAAGTGGTTAGAAGGAAAGTACGATCATTTAATTATAAAGTCAATTAATGACAAGAATGAAAAGGGCATTGATGTTATGAAAGGAGAACCTTACTTTTGTCCTCAGTTGCCTTTTGGAGGGAAAAAAGATTATACATGGAATCCTGAGGGATCAAAAATCATATATGTAGCTAAGAAGAAAGTGGGGAAAGGTTATGTTTTAAGTACAAATACTGATATTTTTGAGTATGATTTAACGACTAAAAATACACGAAATCTTACTAAAGGAATGCCCGGTTATGATATGCAGCCTGCCTTTTCTCCTGATGGAAAAACCTTGGCTTTTTTAAGCATGGCGCGTGATGGATACGAATCAGATAAAAATGATTTAATAATACTGCAGCAAGACAAAAAGATAAATTTGACTCGTGATTGGGATGGAACTATTAATAGTTTTAAATGGAGTAATGATGGGCAAAAAATTTATTTTAACGCTCCGGTGAACGGTACTGTACAGCTTTTTGAAATAGATTACGACTCAAAGAATCATCAAAATGCTTCGGTAAAACAACTTACAAATGGTAATTTTGATATTAGATCTTTGGTAGGGCAATCCTCAAATAATTTTATAGTTACGCGTACGGATATGAACCATGCTGCTGAACTTTATAGCGTAGATTTAACTTCAGGCAAAATGAAACAACTCAGTTTTGTAAATCGGGCATCCTATGAAAAAATAAAGATGAGCCCAATAAAACGGCGCGTTATTCCTACAACCGATGGAAAGAAAATGTTAGCATGGGTTGTTTATCCTCCTGATTTTGATTCTAGTAAAAAGTATCCAACCTTGCTATATTGCCAGGGAGGCCCTCAATCTGCTTTGACTCAATTTTATTCTTTTCGCTGGAATTTTCAACTCATGGCCGCTCATGGATACATTGTTATTGCACCTAACCGTAGGGGGATGCCCGGACAGGGTGTAAAATGGAATGAAGAAATCAGCAAAGACTGGGGCGGACATGCTATGAAAGACTACCTGTCGGCGATTGATGATATTAGCAAGGAAACTTATGTAGATAAAAAGCGTCTGGGGGCGATAGGGGCGAGTTTTGGAGGATATTCCGTTTACTATCTGGCAGGAGTGCATCATAAAAGATTTAAAACGTTTATTGCCCATGATGGTGTTTTTGATTTGAGATCGATGTATGGTACTACAGAGGAAATGTGGTTTCCTAACTGGGATTTGGGAGGTGCTTATTGGGAAAAGAATAATGCTCTGGCTATGAAATCTTATCGTGAATTTAACCCTGTAAATCTTGTCGGAAAATGGGATGCCCCTATTATGATTATTCAGGGCGGGCGTGATTATCGTGTACCGATAGGACAAGGATTAGCGGCTTTTCAGGCTGCACAATTACGCGGAATTAAGAGCCGGTTGCTGTATTTTCCTAAAGAAAATCACTGGGTACTTGATCCGCAAAATTCAATTATATGGCATAAAGAATTTTACAAGTGGTTAGAGGAAACTTTATAATTTTGAAGCGCTATTTTACTGATTAAATTCTATCTAGCGGATTTTAAACATGAGCATTCAAATACCCTCATCGTAAAGTTTACCTTTTATGAGAAAACAGTCATCACAAAATAAAAAATCTTTTTTTGAAGAAATAAAAACTGAGCCCAAGGTCGAAGTAGATAAAGCAAAAAGTTTTATCGTAAGTTATTTTAAGGGAATACTTAATATCACGCAAGGTATTTCAAAACCTAAAGCGGTAGAAGAAATAAAGGAGAATATCAGTTTTCGGGGTTATCATGCCTGGATATTAATATTTTCTATTATAATCGCTTCTATCGGGCTTAATTCTAATTCGGTAGCAGTAGTTATCGGCGCTATGCTTATTTCCCCTTTGATGGGGCCTATTGTTGGGATAGGCTATTCTGTAGGAGTGAATGATTATGAAACTTTAAAGCGCTCATTGATGAACTTATTTGTTATGATCATTATCTCGCTCGCTACTTCATTTCTTTATTTTTCTTTAAATCCATTAAGTGAAATTACTACAAATGAATTATTGGCACGAACCTCACCTACTATTTTAGATGTTTTTATCGCTATCTTTGGCGGACTATCCGGGGCAGTAGCTTTGACGCGTCAGGAAAAAAGCAATGTCGTTCCGGGCGTAGCGATTGCTACTGCCTTAATGCCCCCGTTGTGTACAGCAGGCTACGGATTGGCAGTTAGCAACTGGACTTATTTTTGGGGTGCTATTTATCTGTTTTTTATTAATTCTGTTTTTATTGCGCTAACTACCTTGTTTATTATCAAAATCCTGAGATTTCCATTGGCTAAGTATCAGGATATTAAAAAGAGGAGGAGAACGAATATTGTTATTACCGTAATTGCTATTGTAACATTAATCCCCAGCACCATTTTTTTCATTAATGCTATGCAGGAAACTCTTTTTAAAACAAGAACTGTTAATTTTATCCGGCAGCAAATTATCACAAATTTTCCTGAAAGTAATTTTATTTATGATACAGATAAGGATTTCCATTATCATCGGGATACTATTAGCTATGTAACTCTTTGGAATTCAGGAAAAAGAGTTTCAGAAGATATTATTAGCCTGTGGAATCATCAAATTAGAAAAGAACCATATAACCAACGAGTACAGTTGTTAGTACGTCAGGACGCAGATGTAAAAAAGGAATTGAGCCGGGTGAAAGAAGGAGTTATCCGCGAATTACTTTTTGATCAAAAAAATACGATTGCTAGAAAAGATTCTCTGATCAATGTTTTGAAAAAGGAAATAGTTAATCGTAAAAATGTAGAGCAAAATGCGTTTCCCGAGGTTATAAGAAAAGCTAAAGTTTTATTTCCTATGTTAAATTATTTTGGCTACGCGATGCTTGAGGTAACACGCTTTCAAGGTGATTCTTACCACTTACCTACAATCGTTATTTCATGGGAAAAAATGCTTGACGGTAAAGAAAAACTTCTTGCTAAATCTAAACTGACTTCATGGCTGAAGGTAGAACTAAAGGTAGATACCTTACAAATTATTGAAAAATAATCGTTATAAGAGACTTTTACAAAAAGAACTCTATCAACTGCAAGTGAGTGTAAGTTAAAAATCTCTACTCTTTAAACAACAATCTCATTTGCTTATCTTTTTGAATGAACTTGTCTGAATAAGCCATAGAAAAATTTATTTTTTGAGATTTGATCCGCTCGCTGGCTATTTTGAAATACTCAAGATTTATTTCAAATCCTATGAAACTTCTTTTCATTCTTTTTGCTACAACTCCTGTTGTGCCACTCCCCATAAATGGATCTAATAGGGTATCATTTTCTTTACTGCCTAATGAAATAATTCTCTCTAATAATATCTCCGGCTTTTCAGTTAGGTGTTTTGTTTTATGTCGTTGAGCATTTATTTCCCATAGACTTCTCATTTGTTTACCTCCATTTATACTCTTTGCGGTATCATAATCAAAATAGTACTTTTTAAATTTACTTGCCCCCCATATTAATTCAGTTGATGGAGCTAATCTTGTTTTAGATAATAGTGGAGGCGCATTTCTTTTATACCAAATCACATCGTTGATAATCCACAAATTGAAATTTTTAAGCAAAACTCCAATGGATGGCTGATTATGAAGTGTTCCGGATATCCATAAAGTGCCGTCATCTGCTAATACTCTAATACATTCTTTCATCCAAATTTCATTAAACGTATGAATATTTTCAATCTTATCCCACTCCCCCTTGTTACATGCTACCATTTTACCACTTTTAACTGTTTGATATTTATTACCAGATAAATTATAAGGCGGGTCCGCAAAGATCTGGTTTACACTTTTAGAGGGAATTTCTTTCATGAATTTTACACAATCTCCCAGATTTAAAATAGTTTTAGGCATATTTCTCTAATTTTTTTAATCTATTTTCAGTATTGTTAAATTGAAATAGTTTTCATATATTTGCATCAAAAAAATGGATTGTTCAAGATGTAAAAGTAGTTTAAAACCGAAAGACGGAATAGTTAAAGGGAGATAACGCTACAAGTGTAAATATTGCGGTTATCGTTACACAGTGAAGCGTAAGTCGGATGTAAAATCTAAAAGAGTTAGGCTTTAGCCTTGTAGGTGTATTTGGAAGGCTTAGGGGTTCGTTCGATAGGAAGGAGCTTAAAAATAAGGCATGCAACGGTTTATTATTGGATTAAACAATGAGGAGAAAAAGCGAATTTACCGGTTAGACCAACCCCTATTGAAATCGTTGAATTAGATGAGATGCACACGTATATAGGATCAAAAAAAAACTACTGTTGGATATGGATTGCTGTTGATAGATTGGGGAGAAGAGGTATCGATTTTGTCTATGGGAGCAGAGCACCGCAAACCGGACTAAAACTTTGGAATAAATTGAAAAATAAGCATAGAGACCGTTGCAGAACATATAAAAAAATATGAAAAAGAAAGCATTTCGCTTCAAACTGCTTCCTTCTCAAAAAATTAAAATCCTCCACACTCATTAGATTGCTCCGGTGTTTAATTTTTACCGAGCGTTGCATTTCGGCAAACTCAATACAAGCATTTTTTTGCTAAAGTGCTTTTTGCAACGGTCTCGCATATTGATAAATTTTGTAGTGATGATTGAAAAAGCTATCGTGAATTTATCCCTGAGCATAAGCTTATGCAGTCAAAAGCAGAAACCTTTACTGTTGAAGGATACAGCAGTAGAATAAGACATTATTTAGCTCGCTTTAAAAGAAAAACTAAACGTTATAGCAAAGCAGAACATATGATAGAGAAATCATTAAAATTACTAATATTGAAGTTAAATAATAAACTAACTATACTAATTTAATAATGTTTTTATTATTTTATATATTTAACAAAAATTTATATATTTTTTGTTAAAAAATAATATTATGTGCTCTACAACTGAACTGCAAGTCAGCATTAGCTAAAGTTAGCTAGGCTAAAGGTCTTGATTTATAATTATCTTTCTATATTTTGTAATGAAGTCATCGCGCAAGCGAAAGGCGTCAGCGAGTAAAAATGTTTTTAACTTCCCTTGAAAAAAGTATCGCGAGGAACATGCCGGTTAGAAAAAGCGCAATGCGTGCAATCAAGTCTCCGTATTGTGTATAAAAAGTTTTCTTTTCGTTAGTTAAAAGGGTACGGGTCAGGAACCCCTTTTTACCATAATCTAAATGGGCAATGAGGTCTCCTTTTTGATTAATAAAAGATGAAATACCAGTATTGGCACTAAATGCAATACTTCTTCGATTTTCGATGGCACGCAGTTTCGCATAGACCAAGTGCTGTCTCGGACCTTCCGAGTTTCCCCACCAGCCGTCATTTGTAATCACAAATAAAAGATTAGCGCCATTTCTAACATAGTTGGTTACAAATTCTCCATAAACTGATTCATAACAAATACAGATCCCAGGCTTAAAATGGTTGCGTGTATTAGAAAAATGGCTTCGTTCTTTTTGTGGGCTAAGTGTAGAGGACGTCCCGCCAAGATGAATAAGCAGCTTACCTGCCAGAGGTTTTAAAATAGAAGGAAAAGGAATCGTTTCAACGCCGATAACTAATTTAGATTTATGATACACCTGAAATTTTTCGCCTAACCCCATCTGAAAAGCTGAGTTGTATTCATTCACCCACACTGGAGAATCATTATTTGAAATTTTATTGCTGTAAATGGTGGTTTGATTTTCATCTGTAATAAACTGATAGAAACTCGTCCCCCCGATGAATAATGTATGGGGATGTTGTTTTACAAAATAAGCTGCTTTTTTTAACTGCAGATTACTTTCAGCATTTTTTAAATCAATTCCCCGAATCCCCAAAATAGAAGTTTCCGGTGCGACGATATAATCCGTACCAGGCGTTACCGCATCGTTTGCAAGTGTGATCAGTTGATCGGCCATTTGATCGCGTGAGATTTTAAACTTTTCTTTATATACGTCTAAATTAGGTTGTAAAACGCTTATTTTAACGCCTTCGCCTGCTGTTTTATATGATTTATATATAAAGAGCGAACCCAAAACGGGTAAAGTAATGATGAAAAGTTGAATCATTAATTTTCTTAATAAAGGTTCTAAATCTCTATTTTTTTTATAAGAAACTAGCGCAAAAAATAATCCTATATTTACGACCCATACCCAAAGTGTTCCTCCCAAAACGCCTGTATATTCATACCACTGCACCCAATGATGGTAAGATGCAAAGCCGCTACCAAGGGTTAGCCAGGGGAACGAAAGTTCCCAGTTTAAGTGAACTTTTTCAAAAGTAATCCATACCATTGGCAGAAAAAAATAGCCGTAAATTCTTCCCAATTTTCTTTTTAGATAAGAAAACAAACAAAAAACAAGAGACATGAAGCAGGCATTTATCCCTAATGCTGCAGGGAATGCCGGGAAAGCAGGTTGCAGGTGGCGCAACCAGCCTATGGATAAAAGATTCCAAATAAAGAAGGTGAGATAGGAATAGCAAAAGATACAAATTCCTTTCTTTCGTATCTTTTTTTTGGAGATATCGTGCTCTACCCACAACAACGGTACAAAAGCGAAAAATAACAAAAGTGGAAAACCGTAGGTAGGCCAGGATGCCCCTAACAAAATTCCGGATAAGACAGATAAAAACAAAGGAAATATCTTTTTCATCAAGGTTTAATTTTAGATAACGAGAAAGTTAATTTCATATAGTTTGGAGGAGTAATTTCTCTTTTTAAATAGTTTCTTTAAAGTTTTCTAAGTATTTCGCTACACGTTTTACAAAAAGCCCGCCTAAAGCGCCATCTACTACACGATGATCATAAGAATGAGATAAGATTACTTTATGACGAATCCCGATGACATCACCTTCTGAAGTCTCTATAACTGCTGGTTTCTTTATAATCGATCCAATTGCCAGGATAGCGACCTGCGGCTGGTTAATAATAGGAATTCCAAAAATATTCCCAAAAGAACCAATATTACTCATCGTATAAGTTCCGTGCTTTATTTCTTCAGGGCTGAGCTGATGGTTTTTCGCTCTTTTTGCCAAATCATTTACTTTTTTTACCAGTCCCGTCAGATTGTATTGGTCTGCATTCTTAATTACCGGAACAATCAGGTTACCAGAAGAAAGTGCTACAGCCATTCCAATATTGATGTTTTTTTTACGAATGATTCTTTCTCCGTCGGTTTGAATGTTAATCATCGGATAATCTTTTATGGCGCGGGCAATCGCCTGAATAAAAATAGGGGTGAAGGTTATTTTCATCCCCTCTTTTTTCATAAAACTTTCTTTGATTTTATCTCTCCATAAAACTAATTTTGTCAGATCGGCTTCTACAAACGATGATACATGCGGCGAGGTCTTTTTAGAATCCACCATGTGAGCAGCAATTATCTTGCGCATTCTGTCCATTTCAATAATTTCATCTTCACCAGATGAGAGAGAAGTAGAAGGAAACTCAGAGTCAGCCAATGAAACTACTTTTTCATGGTTTTCATGCCTATCTCTTTGATCAACATAGGATAATATATCGTCTTTCGTAACCCGACCCTTAGCACCAGAGCCTAAAAGAGAATCTAATTCCTTTGACGAAATATTTTCTTGCTGTGCAATATTTTTTACTAATGGAGAATAAAACCGCCCGTCAGAAGATATAATCTTATTAAGCTTATTTTTCTCATCTGAGCAGTTAGTATCTGCCATTTTTTCAACTTCTTTTTCAGGTAGATTATTCGATTGGCTGCTTATAGCGGGTGCAGTTTCTGTTTCTTTTGTATCTAACTCCAGCACCACCATGGGTTCGCCTACTTTAATCACTTCATTAGGTTCAAATAACAGCGCTTTAATAGTTCCTGAGTGGGGCGTTGAAACTTCTGAATCTACTTTATCTGTTGCAATTTCTGCTACAGAATCATCTTCTTCTATATGCTGACCTACCTTTACTAACCAATTTGTTAAAATGCCCTCAATTACTCCTTCACCCAATTGAGGCAATGCAATTTTATATTCTTCCATCCTTTAAAGATTGTTTTTGAGACTTAAATATACGCATGTTTGATAAAAAACATAAAAAATATCTTCTTATCTTACTTAAGAGACCTTTAGCTTCGCTGACTTGCGGTTGATAGCATGCTTTATTTAACCACCTCTCAATGTCGCTATGTTCATGTTTTCCTTGATGAAAAAACGAACCAAAAAAATCAAGGCAGCCCTTGCCTTCCGGTAAAAGCTACGAAAACCATAGCCACAGACGAAAGTCTGTTTGAGCGTAGCGAGTTACTTTCGTCTTTTAACCCCTACCCTGCTTCTTACTTTTACGCGGAACGCAACGAGCCCTATTTATATGGACTTCAATGGAATGTTTATCTTAATTTGTGGATATTAACTTAAGCTGACTTTAGCTTGTGCTGAATCTCAGTTCAGTTCCTAAGTCATAAGTCGAGACCGTTACAGAACACAAAAAAAGTATGAAAAAGAAAGCATTTAGCTTCAAACTGCTTCCTTCTCAAAAAATTAAAATCCTCACAACCAAAAGGTTGCTCCGGTATTTAATTCTTAGCTTCGCTGACTTGCAGTTCATCGGGCGTTGCATTTCGGTAAACTCAATACAAGCGTTTTTTGGTTAGCGTACATTTCAACAAGCGCAAGACAAACTTTTTGCAACGGTCTCAGATTTTGTAAATGCTCCTGAGCCAAAAGTGCAGGGACACTTACTTTGGCTGAGCCGCTTAAACAATTAACCAAAAAATAACATAATCATAATTATTAGGTAACGTATATGTCCAATTATAGCCCTTTATTTGCTTTAGAAAAAATTGTTATATAAAATGAAAAGAAAAGAATTTATTCAAAAGAGTTTAATGGCTGCTAGTGGCGTTTACCTCGCTTCTAACTTCATTAGTTGTAGCGATGATGATGATGTGATTATTCAAAGAATTATTAAAGAGAAAGAGAAGCAGTTTACTAAAAAAGGATTTGAACATGGCATAGCGAGTTTTGATCCGACAGATTCTCAAGTAATTATTTGGACAAGATATTCTGTAAAGAACCCGTCTAAGGTTTCTATTTCTTGGCAAATAGCTTCAGATAAAGTATTTAAGAATGTAATTCGTTCAGGAGAAGTTGAAACAAATGCTGAAAGAGATTATACCATAGCTGTTGAAGTGCAGGAATTAGACCCCGGACAAAAGTTGTATTATCGATTCATGCAGTTAGAGGATGAAGCAATCTCTGATATTGGAGAAACTATTACCTTTCCAAAGGACCCCCAACGATTGTCTTTAGCAGTTTGCTGTTGTTCAAACTATCCAGCGGGTTATTTTAATGTATATCATGCGATGGCAAAATCAAATGCCGAGGTGGTTATCCATCTTGGAGATTATATTTACGAATATGGAAAGGGAGGATACGGTACAACTAAGTATACTAATTCAATGAATCGGCATAACCATCCAGAGCATGAAATACTGTCATTAAAAGATTATAGAGATAGATATAAATTATACCGTTCAGATGAAGATCTGAAACTAGTGCATCAAAAGAAGCCATTTATTTGTGTTTGGGATGACCATGAGGTGGCAAACGATGCCTATAAAAGCGGTGCAGGCAATCATCAGCCAGAGGAAGGGGACTATCAGAATCGAAAACAGGCAGCGATACAAGCGTATAGCGAATATATTCCTGTAAGAACGAAGGATAAGAACAAAATATATAGAAGTTTTACTTTTGGAAGTCTGGTAAATTTAATTATGTTAGACACTCGAATCATCGGCAGAGATGAACAACTTCATTATGATCAGTTTATTGAACCGGGAGACTCAAGAGACTCCATAGATATTGACCAATTAAAAAAAGCACTCAATGATCCTAGCAGAGGTTGTCTAGGTAGCGAGCAGTTGAGTTGGCTGGGAGGGCAATTGAATAGCAGCGCTTCTTGGCAGGTAATAGGCAACCAGGTATTGATGGGGAAAATGATGCTCCCAGAAAAATTATTAATAAAGCTGCTAGACCTGATTAATCTGGTTAAAAAGGACCATTCTTTGAAAGTAAAAGATATTGAAGACTTTGCTAATGTTCTTGCAACGGATCTATTAATTAAAATAATTTATGAATATACAGAAGAAGGAGAAAAACGCTCAAAAGGAGAAAAACTCTTAGAGTTATATGAAAAATATCCTGATTTTTGCGAGACTGCTGCTGGTTACAAAGATCATTCATTTCGTTTAAAACTTACTAAAAAAGATAGGGAACTCCTTGACAAAGACCTTGACAAAGACGAAAAAAGGAAGCTTACACCTAATGTACGTGAAAAGATTACAGCATTTAGAGATGAACAATATCCTGATTTAATGAAAGAGCTAAGAAAGGAAATGGAAATATTAAATAAAATTGATGAAGACCTTAGAGCGTTTATTTTTGATCAGAAAAGGATTATACAGCTTACCACCTTGGTAGATGAGGGTAAGCCACATTTATTCGCTGCTATAATGTTTATGAGTACTGATTATTCTCCTGGTTTTGATGATGATCCTGATTTTGGGCCTTACTTGGGATTTTTCATAGCGAAACAACCGTATATTTTAGATATAATAAAACCAGAGCATGATAAACGGTTTAATGAACGTCTTGTCCCTTACCATTTAGATAGTTGGGATGGGTATTCTGCAGAGAGGGAAAAAGTGCTGAACCTTTTCGAATCTAAAAACGTAGTCGTTTTATCGGGGGACAGCCATAATGCATGGTGTAATAAATTGGTGAATAAGGATGGAAAGGAAGTTTGTAAAGAGTTTGGCACTTCTTCGGTAAGTTCGCCTGGAATTGGAGAATATTTAGACGGCATACATATCCCCGGCATTAAAGAAATTTTCAAAAAATGTTTGGAATTGCTTGTGGATTCAGTAGAATATGTAGATGTTGAAAGAAGAGGCTATCTGAAAGCGACTTTTACTCATGGAGGTGCGGATATACAATATCTTTTTGTAGATAATATATTGAGTAAGCAATATAATGTAATGAATGAACTTATTAAGACAGTTACAAAAAAATAATAAACCAAGATCCCTTTGCGAAAAGCATGATATTGCTAAAGTACTTTGCAAAGGGATCTATAAGTTTATTCGGTTATTTTTTCAAATCCTGTGTAAGGTTTTAGTATTTCAGGGATTTCAATTCCATCTGTCGTTTGATAGTTTTCTAGCAAGGCAGCCATGATTCGAGGCAACGCAAGAGCGCTTCCGTTTAATGTATGGCAAAGCACGGAATGACCTTTTCCACTTTTAAAACGAAGATTCAACCGGTTAGATTGGTAATTCAGGCAATTTGAAACAGAACTTACTTCTAACCACCGTTTTTGTGCGGTCGAATAGACTTCAAAATCGTAGGTAAGCGAAGAGGTAAAACCGATATCGCCCCCGCATAGGCGTAAAATTCGATAGGTCAGCCCCAATGCAATAATTATACTTTCGACATGTTTTACCATTTCATCTAAGGCTTTGTAAGAATTTTCAGGAGTGGTAATTTGAATAATCTCTACTTTTTCAAACTGATGCAGCCGATTAAGACCCCGCACATGAGCACCATAAGAACCGGCTTCGCGTCGAAAGCACGAGGTATAACCCGTAGCTTTAATGGGTAATTCACCGAGGTTAAGAATATTATCTCGAAAAATATTGATCATAGGAATTTCACTTGTCGGGATTAAGTATAAGTCATCTTTTTCGATATAATACATTTGCCCTTCTTTGTCCGGAAGCTGGCCGGTGCTAAGCCCGGAAACTTCGTTAATCATGTAAGGGAGACAAAATTCCTGATACCCCGCACGGGTGTTTTCTTCTAAAAAATAATTGATCAATGCACGTTGTAACCTTGCACCTTTATCAATATAAACCGGGAAGCCTGCTCCGGTTATTTTGGCACCTAAATCAAAATCTATTAAATCATATTTTTTAGCTAACTCCCAATGAGGGATTCCTGTTTTCTGTGTTTTACTTTCCGGTTTAGAAACAAAAATAATCTCGTTATCTGCTTCTGACTTTCCCGGTTTTACCAGTTCATTCGGCACATTTGGAATCTGATATAATAATTGGTGTAATCGTTCAATCGTATTTTTTAAAACTGCTTGTTTTTTCTTTATAACTTCCTTTAAATCGCTTGTTTTTTCCTTTAATTTATGTGCTTCTTCTTGATTTCCCTGCTGGTATAGCAAACCAATTTTTTTTGATATTTTATTAGATTCAGCTAATGAATCGTCTAGAATAAACTGTATTTTTTTTCTTTGGTCTTCTAATTCGATGACCTCTTCTACCAAAGAGGTATTTTCCCAATTACGAAGTTTTAATCGCTTAATAACGGCTTCTTTATTTTCTTTAATGAAATTTACCTGCAGCATTTTTTCAGACTATTGCACAATTTAACGGCAAAGATAGAAAAATTTAGAGGCTTTGTTAAGCCGCTATTTTTATTAATTGAATGAGTTGTTGTGATGGTAAAATACTATTTTTGTTGTGATTTATGTCAAAGAGAAAAACCTTAATCAGTATTTGCGGACCCACCGCGGTGGGTAAAACAGCGCTTTCTATTTTTCTTGCTAAGCAATTTGAAACCGAAATTATATCGTGCGATTCTCGACAATTTTTTAAAGAAATGAAGATAGGCACCGCCTCTCCAGGTAAAAAAGAACTAGCCTTAGTACCTCATCATTTTATCCATCATTTATCTATTTTTGAATCGTATAGTGTAGGGGATTTTGAGCGGGAAGGATTAAAAAAAATACAGGATATTTTTAATACACACTCAACTGTAATTATGGTAGGAGGCTCGGGCTTGTATGAAAGGGCAATTACTCAGGGTTTAGACCATTTTCCAGAAGTTTCTGCCGGGATTAGAGAAAGTCTGAATGACCAATTTGAGCGCAAAGGGATAAAACCTTTGCAGGAAAAACTATCCGTTTTAGACCCTGAGTTTTATCAAAGAATAGATTTACAAAATCACCAACGATTAATACGTGCGTTAGAAATTTGTATTGGAACAGGAAAACCTTACTCGTTCTTTAGAAAAAATCAATTAAAAAAACGCTCATTTAATATTTTAAAAATAGGATTGAAGATCAATCGGGAGAATTTGTACCGACGAATTAACCTTCGAGTAGATAAAATGATGGAAGCAGGCTTATTAAAAGAAGTTGAAGCTTTATATCCTTATCGAAAATTAAATGCCTTACAAACAGTAGGTTATAGCGAACTTTTTAATTTTTTTGATGTAGAGATTACATTAGAGAAAGCGATTGAAGAAATAAAAAAAAATACAAGACGCTTTGCTAAACGACAATTGACCTGGTTTAATAAGGATGTTAATGTTCGTTGGTTTAATCCGAAAGAAGAAAAAAAAATAATGGAGCATATTTTATACGAGCAAGAAAATTCTCCTCATAAAGTATAATAAAACTTTGCAAAAGGCATTTTAACAACTGAAAGTCAGCGCAAGCCAATAAAATGATTTTTGAAAAGGTCTCTAAAAATAAGAAGAATGGTCTTAAAACTCGTTTTTATGCTTCTTTGCTTTTAAAAAAAGTCCTATAAACAATCCCTCCAACGATTCCGCCGGCAATTGGGGCAACCCAAAATGCCCAAACCTGTCTAAGCGGTTCGCCTCCGGTAAATATCGCTTGAGATAAACTTCTGGCAGGGTTCACTGAGGTATTCGAAATAGGAATCGAAATCAAGTGGATAAGCGTTAGCGCTAATCCTATAGCAATAGGAGCAAATCCCTTGGGGGCAAGCCTGTCAGTAGCTCCCAGAATGATAAACAGAAAAAAGAAAGTCAATACAAATTCAGTAAGCAGGACAGCATTCATACTATATCCCCCTGGGGATAAAGCACCATATCCATTACTGGCAAAGGCACCGGCTTGTGTGTTATCTATTGCAAAATGGGCATTTCCCGAGGCTATAATATAGAGAACTGCTGCGCCGGCTATGCCCCCGACTACTTGAGAAAGAACATAAGGTAGTAATTCTTTTCCAGCGAATTTCCCACCAGCCCATAATCCGAAAGATACCGCAGGATTAAAATGACCACCTGAGATATGTCCAACTGTGTAAGCCATTGTCAAAACGGTAAGTCCAAAGGCAAAGGCAACACCTAAAAAGCCAACGCTTAATACATCAAAATTATCAGGACTTGTAGCAAAAATTGCAGTACCACAACCTCCTATTACTAACCAAAAAGTTCCAAAAAACTCAGCAAGATATTTTTTCATAATATTATAATTTTTCGCTAAGATAACATAAATAATTTATTGAGCCCCTTGCAAAAAGCACGCTAACAAAAAAATGCAACGCCCGAGGAAAATTAAACGCCGGAGAAATCTAATGAGTGTGGAGGATTTTAATTTTTTGAGAAGTAAGCAGTTTGAAGCTAAATGCTTTCTTTTTCATACTTTTTTATGTGTTCTGCAACGGTCTCGGAACATCCAACGGGTTGGGTGAATCTCAATTACGGAGGCAGAATATCTTTTACAAAAACCGATAATTTATCTAACTATTTTGACATTGAAAACGAAAAAGAAAAGTTGAATCCTAATTTTAGTAACGCTTTTAATTATAAAAAAAATAGCCATGCTATTTACTTTAGCGCTAAAAAAAGTTTTTCTGATAAATATGAAATAAAAGCAGGACTACGATACGAATTGAGCCAAACGAAGGGCTTTTCTAAAACCCTCCAACAGACTCATGAAAATGATTACTCAAAGTTTTTCCCTACGGTTTATTTTTCCTACACGCCTAATGACCATCATTCTTTTAGTATCAATTATGGTAAACGAATTGAACGTCCCGGTTATGGTTCTTTAAATCCTTTCCGCTTTGTGTTTAATTCTTATTATGAGGGTAATCCTTTTTTAAAGCCTTATTTTACAGATAATATTGAATTTGAATACGCTTTTAAAGATCACCTCATCACAACGATTTACTATTCCTATACCGATGACGATTTTGAACAAGTTACCATCTTAGATAAAACGACTAATGTGCGGAAAGTTACGACGCTAAATTTTCTTGTAAATAATATGTTTGGGGTCTACCAAATCTTTATTTTTAAACCTTTTCAATGGTGGGAGGTCAATGCTTCAGCAGATGTATATTACAGCGGAACCCGTTCTAAAATTCCCGTTACCTTACAATATTTAAGCGGCTGGAATGGCGAATTTAATATTTCTAACGATTTTATATTGAACAAGAATAAAACCCTGTTAGCAAATATTAGCTGCAATTATACAACAAAAGGAGTGGACCATCTCTATTACAATTCAAGTGCAAATCAATTAGATGCTTCCGTAAAATGGTTATTAATAGATAAAAAGTTAATCATCAGTTTTTATATCAATGACCTACTTAGCTCTAATAGATTCACTTATAAAACGTTCTCCAGCGGGATAGAAAATTCAATTAGGAATTATCACGATGAGAGATATTTTAGACTTGGGGTGATATATCATTTTGGCAAAAAATTCAAGAGAAATAATAGAGCACGTAAAAACCGTGAAGAATATAACAGAATAAATTAAAAATATCCTTGCAAAAAGCACTTTAGTAATATAGTCTATTCCTACTTACCTTAAGTAAACGGCAAATGCTTATCTTTGTCATTAAAAGGGTGAATAACATAATGGAGCCATTGACAGAAAACAAAATAATAGACGAATCAAAACAAGGGGATATATTAACCATCGATTCAAAAACAGAAAATGTTAAAAAATTATACATAGAGAGTTATGGTTGTCAAATGAATTTCTCAGATTCTGAAATTGTAGCCTCCATTCTTTCTAAAAATGGTTATAATACAACCAAACAAATGCAGGAGGCAGATTTGATTTTGGTAAACACTTGTTCCATCCGTGAAAAAGCAGAACAAACGGTACGCAACCGTCTGACACAATATAACGAAGTGAAAAAGCGTAACCCTCTTTTAAAAGTGGGTGTTTTAGGTTGTATGGCAGAACGTCTCAAAGCACGATTTTTAGAAGAAGAGAAAATCGTTGATCTGGTGGCAGGACCGGATGCTTATCGAGATTTGCCAAAGTTACTTACCGAAGTTGATGACGGTCGCGAAGCAGTAAATGTCATTCTTTCAAAAGAAGAAACCTATGCAGATATTACCCCCGTTCGCTTTGGAGGAAATGGCATTACCTCTTTTGTATCTGTAATGCGCGGATGCGATAATATGTGTACGTTTTGTGTCGTTCCTTTCACGCGGGGGCGAGAGCGTTCTCGCGATCCCTATTCTGTTATAAAAGAATGCAAAGATTTATGGAAAAAAGGGTATAAAGAAGTAACACTCCTGGGGCAAAATGTCGATTCTTATCTCTGGTATGGCGGCGGCTTAAAAAAAGATTTTAATAAAGCAAGCGAAATACAAAAAGTAACCGCTATTCACTTCGCAGGTTTGTTAGATAGCGTTGCAAAAGCAGTACCTGAGATGAGAATCCGCTTTTCTACCTCAAATCCTCAGGATATGAGTTTAGAGGTACTTCACGTCATGGCGAGAAATCCTAATATTTGTCGATATATTCATTTACCGGTACAAACGGGAAGTAATCGCATGTTAAAGAAGATGAATCGTTTACATACCCGTGAAGAATACCTTGATTTAGTTCGAAATATCAAAAAAATTCTGCCCGACTGTGCTATTTCACACGATATGATTGCCGGATTTTGCGAAGAAACTGAAGAAGATCACCATGATACTTTACGCCTGATGGATGAAGTAAAATATCATTTTGGTTATATGTTTGCATATTCTGACAGACCGGGAACACCGGCACATAAAAAAATGAAAGATAATGTTCCGCTGATAGTCAAAAAAAGAAGACTATCTGAAATTATCGCTAAGCAGAAGGCGCACTCACAGGAAAAAATGCAAAGTTTCGTCGGAAAAACTGTAAAGGTGTTGATCGAAAAAGAATCAAAAAAAAATAAACAGGAATGGGCGGGACGAAACTCGCAAAACGCTATGGTTGTTTTCCCTAAAACGGGTAGGGAGAATCCCGGAGATTCTGTTCAGGTGAAGATCAATCAATGCACAAGTGCTACGCTTATAGGTGCCCGAGATTAAATCTAAGAGAGTATTTTATGAGACCTTTGAAAAAGTACTCTATCAGTTGCAAGTCAGCGTAAGCTAAAATTAAACACCCGGAGCAACCTTTTGGTTGTGAGGATTTTAATTTTCGGTAGCTGAGCACTTCGACTAGGCTCAGTAACTACCTGTCAAAACTTTGAGATGGTTGCTGAGCAAAGCCGAAGTAAGGAAGCAACTTGAATTTAAATGCTTTCGTTCTCATGTTTTTATGTATTCCGAAACGGTCTCGCATTATCTCTTTTCCCCTCTTTTATCATTTGATGAATTTGATGATTAAATGCGTTTTCCTTTATCAATGCTTCAAGATTTAAATGCAAACGATAATTCCAAACGTGTGAGCCGTCAGAAGGAAAATTGATTTGCGCTGCTGATGCTTTTGAAAATAGCAGTTTATTGCTCATTCCTAAATAATCCTGGATGGGTAAAATAGCCCACATAGCAGGAGAGTTAAAATGTTGTTGAACAACTTTTTTGAGTGCTTCAACCAGCAGTTTTACAGGTGTATTTCCCTCATCTTTCAATACAGTATTAAAAAAATAAATGGTTCTCTCAGGATCTTCCTCTAACCATGCTCGCAGCGTTGAAGTATCGTGAGAAGAGGGGGAAACGACATTGAGATAGGAAAGGCTTGTTAAATCTACAAATCGTGCTGACGGGTCTTTAGGCATGCGTTGTATTTCTAATCCCAAAATTCCTGCCTTTTTCATCGTTTCGGGCACACAAGCAGGCATCATACCGAGATTCTCTCCACAAATCAGCATATTTGTCGCTTTGCGAATCATCCATAGTTTTTCTGTCCCGTTTCTCTCCCAAAGATCTTCATTCCTAAGGTAAAAATAATCTTCATGCAGATTTTTTAGATTCTCTTTTGTTTTATCGTCTAAGAATTTATAAGAATGTGTTTTCATTAACTTATATCTTGGGTGAAAACCTTTTCCCTCTTTTATAAACAGCACATTGGCAAGTAGATCGAACAATCCTCGTTTTAAATAGCTATATGCCGGATTTTTTTTTATAAAATGAAGTACTTTTTGCTGCGTATTCAATTTTCTTTTTAGTCGATATTGCCCTTTGAAATCTTCTAAAAATACTTTTTTTACTATTACTTTATCTTTTTCAAAAAAAGTGTCTAAAACCTCTTCGTTAATAAAAGGCTGGCAGAAACGCATTTCATCAAATAAAATGTTTTTTTCTTGTAATTCGCTTATAGTAAAAGGATGTGCGGGAGAAAAAAATCCAGTTTTTCCTTCGGTGGTTTGCTCTGGGATTTGCCAAATGCGGAAAAATCCTAGAATATGGTCAATACGCAGGCTGTCAAAATATTGCGAGAGATGCTTCATTCTGTCCTTCCACCATTTGAATTGATTTTTTTCCATTTTGTTCCAATTATAAGCTGGAAACTGCCAGTTTTGCCCTTTTTCTGAAAAATTATCCGGAGGCGAGCCAGTTTGCATTTTTAGATGATATAGTTCAGGTACCATCCAGGTTTCACAACTATAGCGATATACGCCTATCGCGAGGTCTCCTTTCAGGGCAATTCCTTTTTGATGCAAATAAGCTATTGATTCAACAAGCTGCTGATGTAAATGAAATTGAATAAAATAATAACATTGCACCGATTCGTTTTCTTCGGCGTATTTACGAACACTTTTTTCATGGTAAATAGCAAGATGTTTCCACTTCGTGAAATTCGCCGTTTTATTTTCATCCCGCAATACGGAAAAAACGGCATAAGGGATTAACCAGGATTTATTCCTGTCAAAAAACTCAAGAAACAAAGGATCTTTTAAAAATTTGGTTTTTTCCAGCTCGAAAATACGTTGAATAAAGTTATGCTTTGCTGCTATAATTTGTGAGTAAGGAATTTTATCCTTTAGATTTAATTCGTCTGCTTTTTGTTGAATTTTCTGTTGAAAATCTTTTGGCATGTTCTGCGCTAATTGCTGAATATTTAAATATTGAGGATGGAGTGCAAAAGCAGAAATAATGTTGTAAGGAGACGAATCTCGATCATCCTGATGTACGGTAGTATCGTGAATGGGTAAAATTTGTATTAATTGTATTCCGGCAGTCTTCGCCCAATCGCCCAATCGTTTTAAATCTAAAAATTCGCCGATCCCCAGCCCTTGCTTTGAACGTAGTGAAAATACCGGGACTGCTACGCCGGCACCTTTATAGCGGTCTGAAAGTAAATAATTAAATCCTTCATCTTTTATGTATGAGCGTTCTTTTTCTTTTAAAGGATAGGTATAACGATTTTCTCCTTCTTCATAGCTGAATTTCTTTGTTTCAAGGTTGTAAATTCCATATTTGTATTCGATAATTGTATCTGTTTCCTTTAAATCTAACCGAACGGCAAAATGATTTTCTTTGATCCTTTTCATTTGAATAACCTGCGAGGTATCCCAGTTTTTTAAGGGGGATATATTCCCTATAATCGCTGCTACTTCATTTTCTTTTAAGCACGGAACATTTATTTCAAATTGATGGGTAAATTGCACCTTTGTTAATGGCTGCTTTTTATGGTGAAAAGAAAAGACTTTGAAAACATCAGTTTCATATAATTCATCTATAGCATACGCTGCAGACCATGTATCAAATAAATAAAATGTTTCAAATAGAGGGCTTGCATGAAGTAAAATTAAACGGGTTTTCCATTCGGTCAAAACTTCGCCGGTGCGTTCATCTTTTAAAATATACTGATATTTAAGTATTTTTCGTGATGAAATATTAATTGCTAAGGTTTTTCCCCATTCTTTCTCATTGAGAAATTGTAATGGAACTGCTTTTTTTATATCGTTATTTCCTAATTTTGGATGGTTTCCTGTAAGGTAAAGATTCTGCCCGAAAACAGTGCTGTACTTAACATTAAAGTTAATTTTCATAATTTATTGATTTATTGAGTATTTCTTGAATAAAGCACTGAGACTTTTGCGCAAAGTACTCTATCAAACAAATCGAGACCGTTGCTGAACAAATAAAAAAGTATGAAAAAGAAAGCATCTAACTTCAAACTGCTTCCTTCTTAAAAAATTAAAATCCTCACAAACCAAAGGTTGCTTAGGTATTTAATTTTTATCGGGCGTTGCATTTTTTTGCTAAAGTGCTTTTTGCAACGGTCTCAAATCTTTTTAAACGTTTATTCTTTTATTTTTAAGTGTAAAAAACGTGTGATTTTTATAGACAGGTCTAAAAAAATAATCTTTGCATTTGCATTTCGTTCTATGTGATAAAACGATTGGTTGAGTTCATTTAAAATACTTTCAATATTCGCTCCGTGAATATAAAATGAAAACTTTTGCCAATGAAAATCCTGCGCCTTTATTTTTTTAAACACCATTGAACTCAACCCATAATTTGTTAGCATCGCCTGGCGAAAAATTTGTAGGGTATAATCCAAAAACCTCTTTTGTTTTTCTCTTCCCCACGAACTAATTTCATTTGCCCATTCGACCAGATTTTTAAGCACCTGCGGGCGATTCTTTGCCATAAACGCCCATCGAATCCAGGAAGTAAAATAAGGCTCAAACTCGTTTTCTGCGGCTTGTTTGCTTAATTTTAATGCCCGGTTATAATTTCCTTGTGCTGCAAAGGCAATTTCTTTCGCTTTGTCTGCCTCTATATTTAGGTCAATGGTTAGCTTTTTCGCTACTTCTTCCTCTTCAATTTTTTTAAAATAGACCGGTTGAACACGTGAACGAATCGTCTGCAACAACTTTTCTTCTTTATCCGCAATGAGAATAAAAACTGTTTTTTCTGGAGGTTCTTCTATAATTTTCAGTAACTTATTTGATGCCGCGCTGTTGAGTTTTTCTGCTCTCCATATAATGACTATCTTATACCCCCCTTGATAGCTTTTTAGCGCTAATTTCTTAATGATTTTTTCTGCTTCATACACGCCGATTTGCCCTTGCTTGTTTTCTATTCCGATATGCTGATACCAGTCAAACAAAGAGCCATACCTATTTTCGCTTAAAAAACTGTACCATTGCCTTAAAAATAAATCTGACACTGGTTTTGATTTCACTTTATCATTCGTGGTAACCGGAAAGACGAAATGCAAATCAGGATGTTGAAAGTTTTTTATAACAGGAGATTCCTTTTTGTCGTCAGCTAGTATAGCTGCTGCATATTGGATGGCAAAAGCCAGCTTGCCAACGCCCTCTTCTCCGGTAAATAATTGTGCATGTGCTATTTTACCTGCCGCTGCCGATTGAAGCAGTTTTTTTCGTACGATTTTATTTCCTAGTAAGTTGTAGGATAACATAACTGCAAATATAACGGGAATGTTGCAGAATACATAAAAAAGTATGAAAAAGAAAGTATTTTAGCATCCGAACTTCAAGTCAGCGTAAGCTAAAGGTCTTAAAACATTAAAATAACTATTTTTGGGAAAAATAAATCCTCATGAAAATAGGCATTGTATGCTATCCTACTTTTGGCGGAAGTGGAATTGTAGCCACCCAGCTGGGAATGGAATTTGCAAAAAAAGGAAATGAGATTCATTTCATTAGTTATCATCAACCCGTGCGTTTGAATGTGCTATTACCTAATGTTATTTTTCATCCAGTAGAAGTAGAACGTTATCCCTTATTTGAGTATCAACCTTATTCATTGGCGTTATCAACATTAATGGTAAACATCACTAAACAATATGGGTTAGACATCCTGCATGTTCATTATGCCATTCCGCATGCGTATGCGGCGTTTATTGCGAAGCAAATTTTGAGAGAAGAAGGAATCAGCCTACCAGTAATCACCACTTTACACGGCACAGATATTACACTGGTAGGAAGGCATCCAAGCTATAAATCAGCGGTAGAATTTAGCATTAATCAATCAGATTTTGTAACTAGCGTATCTAAAAGTTTAAAAAAAGATACTCTTCAACTTTTTAACCTTAAAAAATCTATTGAAGTTATTCCCAATTTTATCGATACTAAATTATTTATTAAAACAAAAAAATGTCCGAGAAAATATCTGGCATTGCCAGAGGAACACTTATTAGTACATATCTCTAATTTTAGAAAAGTAAAAAGAGTAACCGATGTGATAAAAGTGTTTTATAGCGTTCAGAAAAGCATCAAAGCAAAATTGCTTTTAGTTGGGACTGGGCCTGAAAGGGAACAAGTAGAATTATTAGTTAGAAAATTGAACTTGAAAGGAAAAGTTATTTTTTTTAGTGGGGTTCAAAATTTTTATGAAATTTTACATGCCTGTGACCTGTTTTTACTGCCCTCCTCTCAAGAGAGTTTTGGATTAGCCGCCTTAGAAGCCATGGCTGCGGGGTTGCCAGTTATTTCTTCTAATGCGGGCGGTATTTCTGAAGTAAATAAAAATGAAGTTACCGGGTTTCTATCCGAGGTAGAAGATGTAGCGGATATGGCAAAAAATGCTTTATTTTTATTGAAAAACAAAGAGAGATTAAAACAATTTAAGGCAAACGCAAAAGCGCATTCCTTACACTTCAGCAAAGAAAAAATTTTACCGATGTATCATTCTTTATACGAAAAAGCGGTTAATAGCTATAAAAATAATTCTGCTGTATAGCGTTCATTTCAATCAAAATATCGTTTACGATAGAATAAATTTCCCTAACTTTGCCGTTAAGGCGTCTTGGATTCTTACATTTTTACCATTCGTAAAAAATAAAAAATTTATTTGCGCTTTTTTTGAATACTCAATGGGGTTAAAATGTTTAATTGGTTAGATTTTATAGGAACTGGATTTTTTGCTATCTCGGGTGCCTTATCTGCAATGAATAAACGTTTAGATTTATTCGGAGTACTCGTCATCGCTGCGGCTACGGCTGTGGGAGGTGGAACAATTAGAGATTTACTTATAGGAGACCAGCCCGTCGCTTGGATGAGGTCATGGGGTTATCCGCTGATGATATTTATCGGCTATCTTATAGCGATTATTTTTAGAAAAAAAATGAGTTACTTGAGAAAAACTTTTTTTATTTTTGACACCGTAGGGTTAGCCACGTTTACGATTATTGGCGTTCAAAAAGGGCTTTATTTTGGTATCAGTCCTTTGCTATGCGTTATGCTCGGTATGATTACCGGAACTTTTGGCGGAGTAGTTCGAGATATTTTGACCCATGAATTACCGTTAATTTTTCATAAAGAAATTTACGCCTTAGCCAGTATCATCGGAGGGGCAATGTTTATCTTTCTTTATGAAATGAAAATTTCTATTGATATTATCTATCTACTGACGGTATTTACCATTATTTTTATTAGAACTCTTGTGGTTTGGCGCAAAATTTCTCTTCCTAGTGTATATGATACTGAAAAATAACTTAGCCCAAATCGTTGATAAGCTAAATGGTAAATCCCTTCCTGGAGAAATAGCGCATAAAGAAATGTCAACTGTCTGCCGAGATATTTCTCTAAGGGGAAAATGTTCAAAAGTAAAAGAAGCTGAGGTACTCTTTCTATTGATCGAGTCAAAAAATATAGTGTATTTTCCATTAATAAAGCGAACGACGTATAGGGGAAATCACTCAGGAGAAATAGGATTACCCGGTGGAAAAACAGAAATTTTCGATAAAAACGTGGCATCTACTGCCTTACGGGAAACAGAGGAAGAATTAGGTGTTGATTCTTCAGAAATAAAAATTATCCAGTCGTTATCTTCCATTTATATTCCTATAAGCGATTTTTTAGTTACTCCTTATGTCGGGACTTTTTCAGGAAAGATAAATCCAGAACATTTGTCCTCAGGCTATATACCCAAATCTACCGAAGTAGAAGATGTTTTTAATGTAAGTCTTTGCCAATTATTAGACCAGCGAAACCGAACAAAAGTGTCAAAAGATAAAGAAAATATACACCGACTGACTCCTGCCTTTCGGTTTGGGAAATATGTGGTGTGGGGTGCTACAGCCTGTGTGCTTAATGAATTTAGGCATCTGCTAAATGATTCGCTGTAATATTAAGGAACTACTGCAGAATAAACATAATTAAAATGAGACTGTTGCAGAACACATAAAAAAGTATAAAAAAGAAAGCATTTAGCTTCAAACTGCTTCCTTACTTCAACAGGCTCAGTAACCATCTCAAAAAATTAAAATCCTCACAACCCAAAGGTTGCTCCGGCGTTTAATTTTTATCGGGCGTTGCATTTCGGCAAACTCAATACAAGCATTTTTTTACTAAAGTGCTTTTTGCAACGCTCTCAAAATACTAACAGTCAAAAAGTTAATATGGCATCTGATTTTAAATTACGCTGACTTGCAGAATATATAAAAAAGCAAAAAATCTACAAAAAGAAATTCTTAATAACATCCCAGCTGATAACAACGACTATTAGCGTTAATATAATTATTCCTCCTATTATTTGAGCCGCTTCTAAAAATTTTTGTCGGGGCTTTCTTCTCGTGATGATTTCCCAAAGTGTGAACACCATGTGTCCGCCGTCAAGTGCAGGAATAGGTAAGAGATTCATGATGGCTAATACAAGAGATAATTGTCCAGTCATAAACCAGAAACTTTGCCAATCCCAATAGGAAGAAAATGCTTTCGTAATAGAAATAAAACTGCCGGCTTGTTTATAGGCTTCGGTTTTGGGCTTAAAAATAATCATGTAAATAATGCAAACATTATCTTTTAGTACTTCATAGGCATATCTTCCCCCTTTAGTTAAGGCTTCAAAAAAGCTATATTTTTTATCGATAATATTAAATTCTTTTTTTAATAAATCAGGGGCTACAATCATTGAAGAAATCCCAATCAAGCCTTGTTTATTTACCTTTACATTAATCTGTTGTTTTTTCCCCTTACGCTCGATCAACAATGAAATAGATTGCGATGGGTTTTTCCTTATAATCGATGATACCTCATCAAAATAATAAACGGGCGTATTATTTATTTTTAAAATTTTATCTCCTGGCAGAACGCCTGCATTTCCAGCATCTAATGAATCCTGTATATATCCAACACGGGCAGGCATTCTTATATCAATTAGCCCGTTATGCGCTAGCATCTTTGCCTTATCTTCATCGCTAAAATTAAGCGTTACTTTCTTTCCGTCTCTTAAGACGGTTGCTTGATCGGAAAATAATAAATCTTTTCGAGCCGTGTTAAATGCTGTGGTTGTTTTTCCATCTATTTTTAAAAGATGATCTCCATTTTTAAACCCAATGGCTTTGCCGATGCTATCGGTTACGATACCATACTTTAAATCTTGTGTATAAATAAAACTTTGCCCCCAGGTAAACAACAGCATCGAAAAAATAAGGTATCCTAAAATTACATTGACCGTTACCCCTCCGCCCATGATAATTAAACGCTGCCAGGCCGGCTTTGCACGAAACTCCCATGGCTCAGGGTTTTTATTCATTTGTTTTTTATCCATGGATTCGTCAATCATACCCGCGATTTTTACATAACCACCCAGAGGCAGCCATCCGATTCCATATTCAGTATCCCCTATTTTTTTCTTTATCAATGAAAAATACGGATTAAAGAATAAATAGAACTTTTCCACACGGGTTTTAAACCATTTAGCAGGAAGAAAGTGACCTAATTCGTGCAGGATAACCAATATAGAAAGTGATAGTATCAGTTGAGCGATTTGAATCCATACCCCGGAACTCATATATTTCTTTAATTAATTTATAAGGACACAAAAGTAATTGTTTTAGCGGGATTAATAAAATTTAATTTTTTAGAAATGTTAAAAAGAGTACGAGACGGTTTCAGAAATCACTTTAGCAACTGAACTTAAAGAGACCGTTGCAGAATACATAAAAAAGCATGAAAAAGAAAGCATCTCGCTTCAAACTGCTTCCTTCTCAAAAAATTAAAATCCTCGCAACCCAAAGGTTGCTCCGGTGTTGCATTTTTATCGGGCGTTGCATTTCGGCAAACTCAATACAAGCATTTTTTTGCTAAAGTGCTTTTTGCAACGGTCTCTTAAAATAAGCAAATCTAAATTCAGTGATAGCTAAACGCCTCTTATTTTCAATATAGCATCTTAGAATTCTCTTTGTAAAAGACATCAAATATTTATTCCAATCCCTAGCGTAAGGCAAATTAGAAAGGTTAGGACGGCTACTTTTTTTAGCTCCGGATCAAAATCTTTGGGATTCGTAGTTTTTCTGACTTTCTCTAAATGAGTCATCATCGGGATAAAAAAAATGAGAAAAAAAAGTCCGTAAACTTTTCCCGACAATATACAATACAAAGTAAGCAACACAAAAGGTAGTATAATAAGTATTATATGATATTTTATCGCCTTCTTCAGCCCTATTTTGACTGCCCATGTGTGCTTTTTGGCTTTTTTGTCGGACTCGATATCCCGCATATTATTAAGGTTTAGTACTGCCATGCTCAATAATCCCACGGAACCAGCCGGTATAAAAAGAAGAAAATTGAGCGTGTGGTGAAATAAAAAATAGCTTCCCAAAACAGCGAGCAGGCCAAAAAATAAAAAAACAAAAATATCACCTAATCCATAATAGCCGTACGCCGATGTACCTACGGTATATTTAATCGCTGCAACGATACTTGCTATACCTAATCCTACAAAAAGAAGTGAGTAAAAAATATATTTTCCTTCAAATGACAAATAAACTAAATAAAAAGTTGAAATAAGACTGAGAAAAGAGAGAATAAAAATGGCGCTTTTCATTTTTCCGGGCGAAATCTTACCGCTTTGTATTACACGTTTAGGACCTATACGATGCTTATCCGTACCTTTTATGCCATCACCGTAATCATTTGCATAATTGGATAAGATTTGAAATAAAACCGTAGTTAAACATGCAAATAAAAAAATAGTACTGTTCCAGTACCCATCGATTCTGGCAATGAGACTTCCTAAAATAATACCCGAAAGTGAAAGGGGAAGTGTTCTAAGTCGTGCTGCTTTTATCCAATCCATTCATAATAAAATACTTTAGCAAAAATAACTTTTTTGTTTGATTGAAACTCGATGAGTTAAAGAAATTGTTATATTGATGAGAGACCGCTGTAGAATATATAAAAAAGTGAGACCGTTGCAGAACATATAAAAAAGCATGAAAAAGAAAGTATTTAGCTTCAAACGGCGTACTTCTCAAAAAATTAAAATCCTCCACACCCAAAAGGTTGTTCCGGTGTTTAATTTTTATCGCGCGTTGCGTTTTTTTGTTAGCGTGCTTTTTGCAACGGTCTCAAGTTGTATTTTATTAGCTTTGCTGACTTGCAATTGATAGAATGCTTTTTACAACAGTCTCAGTTGGTTTTTTCTTTTTAACCGCTGGTTAAATCCTTTTATACCCTGTAATCCACCGGTGTGAATAACTAAAACTCGTGAACCAGTTTCAAAGTAATCATTTTTTATTAATTTTACCAAACCATACATCATTTTTCCGGTGTAAACAGGGTCTAAAGGAACTCCGGTTTGTTGTTTTATGGTATTGATAAAGTCTATAAGTTGCGGGGTGTATTTAGCATATCCCCCAAAATCATAGTTGGTTATTATTTTATAATTTTTATTATTCGTATATTTTTGAATTCCCTTTTTTAAAAAAGAGGCATTTTTTAAAACCGGGAATCCTAAAATGGTCTGATGAGTTTGAGCAGCTTTTATTAAGCCTGTAATGGTCCCTCCTGTTCCCATAGCGCAGGCAATATATTCAAAATCCATGATTCTTGGGTCATCTGATAAAATTTCACCGCTTCCTTTCACTGCTAATTCATTCGTTCCTCCTTCCGGAATAAGATAAAACTTACCAAACTTTTGGATTAATTTTTTAATAAAATCGTCTTTTTCTTTTTTCTGGTAGTCTTCTCTTGAAATAAAATGAAATCTCATCCCTAAACGATATGCTTGTTTTAAAGTTTCGTTTTCTCTTAAAACGCTTTTAATTTGTTTGCTCAACTCCTCTCCACGAATAACTCCGATGGTTTTAAACCCGTATTCATGACCGGCAGCGGCGGTTGCTATAATATGATTGGAATAAGCTCCTCCGAAAGTCAGTAAAGTCTGATACCCCAAAGTTGAGGCTTCTATGAGATTATACTTAAGTTTTCTCAATTTATTTCCTGATAAATAAGGATGACTTAAATCTTCTCTTTTTATAAAGACACATACTTTTTTTATTGAGAAAAGAGGGAGATTCATTTTCATTATCGGGGCAGCACGAGAGTGGTTGCTTAAGTGAGTAGTAATCGGATTTAAATTCATTTTTAAGACCTATAGATTACGATGACTTGTAGTTGATAGCATGCTTTTTTCAACGATCTCAATAAAGTTCCTTTAGTAATTTTTCCCATTGTTTCATAATATTTTCCATAGAAAAACGCTGTATATTTTCCTGCGCCGCCTGACCATATTGTTTTCTTTTTTGTTCATCTGCCATTAATTCCATTAAATTATTAGCCAATGCCTGTATATTCATATACTCGGAAAGTAAACCATCTTCTTTATGGTTTACAATTTCAGCAGGTCCCGTAGGGCATTTCCAAGTAACGATAGGTAATCCATAAGCGGCTGCTTCGAGCAAAGTCATAGGGAAACCCTCGTAGCGAGAAGTAGCCGTGTAAATAGAGGATTTTTTGTAATACTCTTGGATGTTGGGCACAGCGGGGTGCACTTGAATTACATTTTCTAATTTGTGTTGTTTTATGTAGTCATCTAAATTATCGTTATCATTACGACGCCCGAGAATAATTAGCTTCCAATCGGGATATTTCGAGTAAACGATTTTCCATACTTTTACCAAATATTCAAAGCCCTTTTGATAAGAAATCCGCCCAACGGATAGTATTATTTTGGATGAATAATTAGGTAGTGTATTCTTTATTGAAAAGGTTATTGGATTGGCAATAACCTGTGAATTTTCTAAGTATCCCCAATCTTTTTGGTCTTCATGGGTCAAATTAATAAATCGGTCATACTTTTTTATATGTGAGGTTAATTTTCTCACTAACCATTTTCTATATATCTTTTTTAAGGGAACTAACCGACTTTCTTCTGCCTGAATAATCATGGATTGTTTAGCGTTATGAAATTCTGCAATTTTTTTACTCCCATCTTTTATTTTATGTAGAAAATACACCTCCATGCCCATTAAGGTAATGCAGATATCGGGGCTTTCTTGATAGATTAACGCTCTAACTTTAGCTTCATGAGGTTTTCTTTTTACCGTTTTTAGGTTGAGATTATGAACTTTTATAGCTGGATGTAATTTAAAAAAAGGTGGTTTGTTATCCTCATTTTTTATCACTATCTGCACTTGACAGTGTAGTTTTTCTACGAGATAATTGGCTTTTAGCGTAAGCACGCGCTCCATTCCACCGGGGGTATCAATACGGTCAATGAAGTAAAGGATTTTCATTTTACTACTTGATTAAATAAGTTTTTCCCATTGTTTAATAATATTATCCGGGTTAAACCTCTGTGCATTTATTTTTGCTTTTCGCCCCATTCTTTCTCTTTTTGCTTTATCCTCCATTAAAAGACTCAACTTATCTGCTAAATCTTCTATATTCAAATATTCAGCGATATAGCCGTCTTCCTTATCTGTAATAATTTCTGAAGGACCGAAAGGAGTATCAAAAAAGACAGCAGCTAATCCACAATACATCGCTTCTAAGGTAACCAGAGAAAATCCTTCATACGCGAGGTACCAGCATAAATAGAACTTTTATAGTATTCTTGTTCTATATTTTTAACCGCAGGTAACACTTGAACATTTTTTAAGTTATTTTCATCAATTATTTCATCTAAATTATCAGATGTATTTTTCCGCCTGTCGATAATTCTAAGTTGCCAATCTGGATACTTTTTTTCTAAAATTGACCATGCCTTTATTAATAAATCAAATCCTTTTTGATAATGAATTTTTCCAACGGAAAGAATAATTTTTTGAGCATAGTCTGGGAAACGATCTTCATTAGTCCTAAAAGTAGTGAAATTAGGAATAACCGTAGCATTTTTTAAACTCTTCCAACTTATTTTATCTTGATGAGTTAAGACCACAAAAGCATCATATTTTTTAGCCACTCTATCATATTGCTTAAATTTAATGTTCTTAAAATACCATCGGGTTAGTCTTGGAAATCTTGAAATTTTTGTAGCTTCTAGTAACCCTTTTCGAGAAAAGTGAAACTCAACTATTTTTTTACTGCCATCTTTTATTTTACGGAGATGGAGATTATCAAGTTCTGACATCATTAATAATTCAACGCAAATATCCGGTTTTTCTTGGTTTAATATTTCAATAACTTTTTGAGCGTATTGAGGATCATAAGATTTTTTAAAAAGAGATTTAACTTTTTGAAAATTAGACAAATATTTTTTTCTTTTCATTACTTCAAGAAGTCTTTTATCCATGTTAAGATAAAATACCTTCACATTTTTATTGAGAGAGTAAAAAGGTTCTTGTTTTCCATCTTCATTGGTTATAATTCCTATTTGATATCCTCTTTCAGACAACATATTTACTTTTGCTGTTAAAATACGCTCCATTCCTCCCGGAGTAGATATCCGATCAATAAAATAGATGATTTTCATTAAAATAATTTTAGGTTTAAAAGGTATAAAATTATATTAAAAGCGTTCCCTATATTTTTCAGTGCTTTTAAACTTATTCAATGATAACTTTTTTTATACATCCTTCACAATTTTTCTCATTTGCGCTATCCAACTGTATTTTTCTATGGCAAGTTGAGCCATTTCTTCCGGAGAGGTTTTTACCTTATCCCGCCAATGGATTAGTTTATGAATGTCAATCGGTGTATCATCATTAGGGAACGCATGATAAAAATCTTTTCCTTGAAATTTAGGGTCTATATACCCGCTGATAAAAGGAATTCCTTGATATAAATATTCGATAGATTTAAGAGTTGAGGTATAGTCTAAATTAATACGATACAATCCTAAAGTTCCAATCCCCACATGGGCTTTGGCGTATTCTTTTTGCAATGCTTCTCCTGTTTTTCCTGGAAGAAAAGTTACATATTTCTCTAATTTTTCTTGCTGAGCTATTTGCATGAGTTTTCTTGTTTCAGGTTGTTTTTCCCCAACAAATGTAATGTAAACATTTTGTTTCGACTTTCTTTTTTTATAATAATCGGATAGTCCATATAATAATCGGTCAAAGCCATGCCAAAAGGAAATATTAGATACGACGATTAATTTTAGATCCTCTCCCGGTATATAAGAAGATTGAATACTATTATTATGGCTAGGCAGAGTAGTATCTATGCCGTTTACTATTTTTATAGTAGGGATACCCCATATTTTATCGTAAAACTGAGAAGTTACCACTTTCTTTATATATCTTTTTCTAAGTAAAACTGATATTTTATGTAATAAAATATAGAATTTTGCTTTTAACGTTTTCTCTGCTTCTCCATAATAAGGATAAGTTGGAATTTCAAGGTATAGATTATTATTTGAGATTTTATATAGATGCATAAATAAAGTAATATCATTAGGTAAATCAACAAAATGTCGTATATAAACTAAAGTATATTGTAAGTTTTTATTTTTTAAAAATTGATTAATAATAAAATTTTTGTTAAAGTTATAATTTGTACATTTAGTTATTTTCTCCTCATTAAAAAAATAATATTTATTTTTTGTATAAAATAAATCCGTTTTATATCCTAATGCCTTAAATGCATTGAGTTGTCCCATAATTTTTTTTGTTACTCCATGTGTCGTTTTATTTTTAAAGTCGTTATCTTTAAAACCTGATGTGGTAAAATAAAGTATCTTTTTCATAAAGTATTTTTTTCTAATTTTAAGAATGCTGTTATATATTTTATTGCCAAATCACTACTTTTTCCATCAAACTTTGTTCCTACTACCGATTTATAATATTTAGCTTTTTGCAATACCTTTGGTCTATTATTTTTCTATCTTTACAAAGATTTTAAATGGTTAAAATTCTCTATATTTGGGCAGTAAGTTTTCTTGTTCTTTTTTCCTTTATAAAATGTACTTCATCTTCATACGAAAAAGTCTTGATATTTTCTTAAAAACATTATGACTTTTTCAGCAAAACATTATGAAGTTTTGGATAAAACATTATGAAGTTTTGATACCCTTTACTCAAACGATTATTTTTTCTTAAACTTAAGCGTTTTAAGCATGTTTTTAAATCGGCTGCCGGGGGTAAAGAGAATTTTTCCTTTTTTTATGGCTGCGGCAGTTACTTCTTCTTCTTTTGTTTTTCCTTCGCTGCTTAGGCTTATTCGGAAACTTCCTAGATCTCCAAGCCTCACAATCTTTCCCTCAGATAAATGATGGGGTATCATATCTACAAGCGAATAGAGCACGGCACGTATATCTGCACCGCTTACCGTGCTTATTTTTTCTATTTCCGTAGTTAAATTTTCAAGATTCGTCTCTCCTGTACTGTTTGCTGAGGCATAGAACTGCTTTTTTCCAGAGGAATCACGGGGAATTCTTCTTTGAATGACTTTAAATAGAATGGGCATAACTTTATGTTTTTTTGAGTTAAAAATTTTTGCTAAGATAGGATTTATTTTGAATGAAAAAGGTATTAAGACCATTGCAGAATATAAGAATATCCATATATACAGAATCATCTCGCTTCAAACTGCTTTTTGCAATGGTCTTGTATTGCTAATCGAGATAGTTTTCTATGAGTTAGCTATACCAAAAAAATAGCTGTTTCAAGTATTGAGACCGTTGCAGAACACATAAAAAAGCATGAAAAAGAAAGCATCTAACTTCAAACGGCGTACTTCTCAAAAAATTAAAATCCTCCACACCCATTAGGTTGCTCCGGTGTTTAATTTTTATCGGGCGTTGCATTTTTTTGTTAGCGTGCTTTTTGCAACGGTCTTGTATTCTATAGTTTGAGTTTACTATTCATCCTCTAAGCATGACTTAGCCTTTAAAATCTGCTTCGATGAAATAAAGTATTTTTTTATACATTATTTCTTTCTAATTTTAAAAACGCTGTTATATATTTTATAGCTAGTTCACTGCTTTTTCCATCAAACTTTGTTCCTATTACTGAGTTATAATATTTAGCTTTTTGTAATACTTTTGACCTATTATTTATATAATATATTGAATTAAAATGACTTATTTAAATCATAAATAAATTACATCGTATTGATTACTATGGATTATTTTGCTACTTTTTGTTCAATTTTTTTGATTACAATTTTTATGTCATTCTCTTCAAAAAGTATACTTAAAAATTCTTCATCCTTTATTGTCCACCATTTTAGTTTATTCATCTTTTCAATAATGTGGTCTTCAAACCTTTTGCCCAATAATTTAGCAGGCACTCCTCCGTATATAGTATAGGGCTCAACATCTTTCACAACTACAGCACCTGCCGCAATAATAGCTCCATCTCCAATATTAACGCCTGATATTATTAAAGCATTAGTTGCTATCCATACATCATTTCCTATAATGGTATTCTTTATTATATCCTTATCATATTTATTTTTTTTACTAATCCCCTTCTTTTTTTATAAAATACTGGGCTGGTGGAAAATTTATCCATAGGATGATTTCCTAATGCAATCTTTACTCCACTAGCAATTGAGCAATACTTACCAATGCTTTTTAATTGATAACCTAAATAAACATTTTCGTTAATAAAAAGTTCCAGCGCCTATATCAATAGGATGTAATACAGATGATTTTTTTGATATGACAACTCTTTTTCCAATGTTGCTTTCAGGGTGAACAATAGGATAAAACAGTAGCATCCTTAATTTTTTTTTATAGATTAACAAAAGTATTTCGGATTTTATTTTGTTAATTATTTTAAATATTGTAAATATCATCTTCCTATAAATTTTAAATGCTTACTCATTAATATACCGACTATTGAAATACAAAAAGCAAGCGTTATAAAAACTATATTTAGCACACTGTAATTTTTGAAATAAAATTGATAGGATATATTAAAAAAAATAAATATCATAATAACGAGAAAACTTCTTTTATAATCTAATTTTAAAGGCTCTAATCTAAAAGCCCAAAATATAATACTCCCAGTATATAGAGTAAAAGAGAGTATAGTAGAAAAACAGGCGCCATAAATACCAAAACGCGGAATTAACAAATAGTTAAATATAATATTGATTATACCTGCTGATATTCCAGTAATAGATACAATCCACATTTTCTTATGATAAGATATAATAGTAGAAAAGATTCTATATTGAGATTGCAATACGTAAGTAAATCCAAGTATTCCTACAAATTTATAGGCTTCAATATATTCATCTCTTTGGACAATAAGTTCTATAACAGTTCTAGACATTGCAATGAAGATAAGATTTATTATAATCATAAATCCTAACATTTTTAATGATATATCTGAGATACGAACTAGTGTTTTTTTTTTTCTTTTATTAATCCTGATAATCCCAAAGGGCCTGTCACTTGCGTAATTGCATCCTGCAAAACATACATAACAAAAGCTATTTTTACAGCAAAAGAATATAGCCCACTTTCTTTAAGTCCCATAATATCGGTTAAAATAAATCTGTCGGCTATATTGGCAATAACTAAACCTATTATATTAGGCATTAAAGGGATCGAATAACGAAGATACTCTTTTAGCTTTGAAAAGTTCAAATACCAAGTTAACATATTTATCTTTCTTAAATAATACAGCCAAAAAAAGAGGGTCAATACTCCCATTATAAAAGTACTCAGTATTGACGAAAACCATCCTATACCATTTACTAAGAATAAATAAGTGGACAAGGCTCCAATTATTAAAGTAACTGTGCTGATAATCATCATCAAGCGTGACTTATATAACTGCTTTAAATAGACGCCAGCCACTGTACCAAACGATTGTATTAGAGGCAACGAAAAAGCAATAATTAAGAAAGGAAAAAACTTGATATTTTTTCCTAAAAAATCGTGTATCCAAAAATTACAGGTTACCAAATTAATGATAAAGCATGCTAATTGTAATAATACAACAGCGATTGATATATTGGAAAAAATACGTTTTTTTTCAAGATGCGAGTGTGCCTCATGGTAATATCTTATAAAAGCAGCATCTAGATACAATGTACCTAAAATACTTACGAATTGGTTAATAGAAACGATATTGTTTAATAGACCGTAATCAGCTGTTGTTAAATATTTTGTGGTAATGGGGATCAATAGTAGAGACACCCCCTTAGACATAAAACTTGATAGGGCATACCAAAAACCTACGGACATTATTTTCTTAAACCATTTATCTTGCATTCAAGTTACTTTTTATTTTCGATTCATATCTTTTCTTCCAATAAAGTCGCTCTTCCCTTGAAAAGGAAATAGAAGTTTTAGTTTTTTCACGCCCTATGATTCTTGCTTTTGCCCGTAAAATATTAATCAATACAGTAATTATAAGAATTTTTATGATATAAAAATTAAATAAATTCAAATAACTAAATTTATCTTTACACTGCTTAAATAACTTATACACCTCATCAGCTGCTCTTTTATGATTCTTTCCATCAGCAAAACCAATAACGTCTTTAATTATTTTTTCTCTACTGAAAATTAATTTATCAAAATCTACTATGCTTCCTTCTTTATAATAAGATAAGATTCTTTTGTTAACTTCTTCTTTGCTTTTATACTTCGGGCTGCCTTCGGAAATAATTGATCGATTAAAATCATAACTAATAGGGTTGATAAGAAAGGTAGGCTTATCTAATAACCAAGCTTCTAAACAAGTCGTGGTATCATAACCCATCCAAATATCACAAGCATTAATAACATCAGCAATATGTTCATTTTTAATAAAAAGAACATTCTCTTTTTCTTCAATCCCTTGAAATTCACAAACTTCAATATTAGATAAAGGATGGTGTTTAAAAATAAATAATATATCTTTATGCTCTTTAATTAAACTTCTAAGGATAGTGTTCAACTCCAATCTCGCATCTCTAAAAAGCTGTAATGTTTTTTGAGAATATAATCTATCCATTCTTTCTTTAAACTTCTCATAATAAGTACCTTCAAAATGATGGAATCCAAATCCGGCGTAGCCAATTACTTTTTTGAATTTAGATTTTCCATGTTTCTCTAGGAAATTTTCTTTGGAAATAAATTCTAAAAGTTTATATTTATCAAACCCAACCGCACCTGAAACCACTCTTTTCGAAGTACGATATTCAGGATTTATCCATATATACTCCTTTATTAAATTATTTACACGTTCAGACCAAACGAGATGTAAATCTTCGTAGCGAATTCTATCCTTATTCCATCCCCAATAAAATTGTTTTACTTTCGACTCTTCATGGTGATAGTCCCCTTCTGAATCTAAACAAACTACATTTATTCCTAACTTTTTACTGAATTTGACTACTTCAAAATGCTGCCGAGAACCCACACTATTAGCAATTATAACTAACTTAGGCTTATTTTTTATAATTAAAAAAGGCCAATTAACATTAAAACAGCATTCTCGTTCAATTTTTAGACCATGTTCCAAGAATAATCTTGACAAAATTGGTTCTACTATATCAATATCCCGTCCGTTGCTGGCATATTCCAAGTCTAATATATCTACTTTTTTCATTAATTAATATTTAATTTAGTTAAATAGCTGTCCAGCCTCCGTCTATAATTAAGTTTTGCCCTGTAATATATCGTGCTTCATCAGATAACAAAAAAGATACGGCAGGGGCTATATCTTGAGGAGTTCCCATTCTTTTCATGGGAACTTTATGTTCGTATTGTCTTACAAATGTTTCATTTTGATTATCAAAGATGCCTCCGGGAGAGACGCAGTTTGAACGTATATTGTATTTTCCATAATAAGAAGCTAAATAACGACTAAAATTAATTACCCCTCCTTTTACTGCAGAATATGCTGGATGAGAAGTCATTGGCGTATTTTCATAAATCGTAAAATCATTTCCTACTACTCCATAGATAGAAGATATATGGACTAAAACTCCTTTTTTTTGCTCTTTCATAATGTTCAACAAAGGCTTTGATACAGCAAAAATACGACTAAGCTGCATTTCTACATTTTTACTAAATGAACTTGTAGAAACTTGTTCTAAATTTTCCCCCCAATCTTTAGTCCTTGGATAGGCATTGTTAACAAGTCCGTCAATCCTTCCAAAAGTACGCATGACTAAATGAATCATTTCATCTATAGAATGATCATCATTTATATCTAAATGTATCCGTTTTGAAGTGATATCCGTTTGATGATCAATATCTAAATTAAGCGCTACGGCTCCCTTTTGGGTGAGATCTTTTATATAAGATCTTCCTAACAAACCACTTCCTCCGGTTACAATGATTATTTTGTCTTTTAACATCATAAAATAGTCTTTAATATTTTAATCGCTTCTTTTGCTGAATTCATAGGTTCTTTATTTTCTTTTAGACAAGAAATAAAATATTTTATCTGATTTCTATAACTATCATAAAGAGAATGATTTTCATCATTAAATAATGTATCTCCTGATACTAATTCTGTTACTGAATTATTGATAAAATCAACTTTTATTGTGTCATTTTCTCTCACAACTTCCAAGGTACGTTTAGCATCTCTTCTGTAGTAGTTTAACTTAATTAAGGCTTGAAAATCTTTATATTCAAAAAAATAAGTGGCGGAATCAAATGTATCAATATCCAAGTTGGAGACTTTTCTATGTTTTTTAACTACTGAAAGAGGGTATCCTAATAAATAAATCAAATAATCTGGTTCATGTATTAAATCTAAGTGAACACCCCCTCCTAACTGTTTTTTTGCACTATAAATTGTTTTATAATCTTTATTAGGTCTCCAATCTGGAAGATAGCTGCCGCAATAAGCCGTTATTTCGTTAATTTTTGATGAATTTCTTTCAAAATATTTTTTAACAAAATTAACTAAAGGATGAAACCTAAAATTACATGCAACATATATCATCGGTTTGTTTTTCATTTTTTCAAATGAATTAACTTGCTCCATATTATAAAAAATGGGCTTTTCAACCATTAATGGAATATTTAAACTTGATAACCGCCTTATATCTTCCCCATGTTTAATGGTTGGACTGGATATAATAGCAAAATCAAACTTTATTTTTCTTACCGCCTGAAAAGAATATAAATCCTCAATGTTTTTATGTTTTTTTGATTTTTTAGATGATCTTAAGGCATATATTTTTATTGTATTTTCTATTTCTCTTAATACATGAATGTGTTTTAAGGCAATGGACCCTAACCCTATAATTAGAACTTTCATTATATCTTAAAATCTAATTTATGTTGCAATAATAGGAATTCCATTATTTCAAAATCCAGCATATCGTCTAAATCAAAACAAATATGTTCCATCAGATAAATTAGACTTTTATCGGTCATTACAGTTTTAAATCTTTTATCAAAAAATATTTTTCTATAAAAATAGAAAGATGCATTCATATCAAATACAACAGGTGCTTCCTGACGAGATAAACTTGTACTAGATTTTACAAGCCCATAATATCCTGTCTCTTTTTTTTCAACGACATTAAAATAAGGATTCCTATGAGGACGAGATACTGAAAAAATATTGTACGCATCTTTATCGCTTTTTATCTTTGCATAAGCCTGCTCTAAATCAGCTAATGTTCGCAATGGTGAAGATACGTCTAAATCTAAAATTATATCATATACCTTTTGAGTCTGATTCTCTTTATACCTTAATAAATCCTCTATTACTGGTATTTTACCCGCCTTATCCGTTGCTAATTCACAAGGCCGCACATAGTCTGTTTTCAATCCATATTGCGCTGCAATGTTTATTATTTCACTATCATCAGTAGATAATTCAATATCGGTATGTGTATATTTTTTTGCAAATGCCTTAGCGTGCTTAATAGAATAGGCTATTAAAGGAGCCCCAGCTAAACACTTTACATTTTTCCTAGGAATGCCCTTAGATCCACCTCTGGCACAAAGGGTGATTAAAATATTTTCTTTCATTTAAGGTCAGAATGTTTTACAAATTCTTGTGCTTGTTTATAATCAGTCGTATTGCCTATATCAATCCAATAACCAATTATCGGGCTATAAATTAATTTTAACCTCTCACTTACAATCTTTTTCATTAGACTCGTAATATCATAAAATTCGTTTATCGGTATCTTCTGAATTAATTCTTTTTTTAATAAATAAATTCCAGCGTTCGCATGATAAATTTTAGTAGGTTTTTCTTCAAATGCTTTTATTTTTTGCCCTTCAGTTTCAAATATAGCATAGGGAATATTCATCTTATATTCCGTAGAGGCAACTGCCATATCGGCTTTATTTTCTATTAAATCTAAATATAATCTTTCAAAATCTATATTAGTAAGCAAATCACTATTCATTAATAGTATATGGTCTGTATCAAAATTTTTTACTAAAGACAATGCACCTGCTGTCCCCAAAGGTTTTTCTTCCCAAATATACTCAATGTCAATCCCCCTACTGCTTCCATTTCCAAAATATTCTTGAATTTGCTTGCCACGATATTTTATTGAAATGTAAAATTTCTTTATCCCAAAAGTAATTAATCGGTCAATTATATGCTCAATAATAGGCTTATCTCCTAAAGGGAGCATAGGCTTAGGAATAGTATCGGTTAACGGACTTAATCTTTTTCCTCTGCCACCTGCCATAATCATACATTCTAAAGGCAGTTGCGCCTTTACTTTATCTAAATCAATAACGCGTATTAAACGTTTTTGCTTATCTAAAACGGGTAAAATTTTCAAATTGTTTTTACGATATTTGTTTAAAGTTACAAAAGAATTGGTTTGCTCAAGATATTTGAACTTTCGATTACAAACGGTAGCTGCCTTCTCTAAAATATTTTTTCGACTTGCTAAAGCGCGCCGAACATCCCCATCAGTCAATGAACCGATAATCGCTCCTTTATCATCTTCTACAAAAAGAATTAATCGGCTTACATCACGAATATTATTCAGTTTTTCTAAGATTTCAAGGATAGTACTATCCTGATTTATAGTAATATCTGTCATCTCTCTATATTTTGAAGTAAATCATAAAACTTCTTTTTTAAATTAATTGATTGTGCACCTTTTAAAATTTGAATTATTTTTTTTGCGGTATCCCCCTTTCCATAAGGGTTTTTCATTCCTTTTATATTTTCTTTAAATTCATCGGATAAACTTTTTCTTATAGCTTGTGTGATCTGTTTTTCATCATTCGTACAATGAATAACACTTTGCGGTGCATAGCGCCCTTTTTGCCTGTCTCCAATATTAACTGTGGGGATATTAAACGCAGGGACTTCTACTAAGCCACTGGAAGAATTACCTATGACAACATTCACATACTGTAATGCAGAAAGATAGCGTAATTGTCCTAAAGAAGTAAATGCAACCGATTTATCAGAATGCTCAAGCACATAATCATCTATCATTTTAATAATGATGCGACCGTCCTTATCTGAATTAGGTTTGGTAAAAATAATATGCACATCCTTAAAAATGTCTAAGGCTTTTAATAATTTTTTAAATTGATCCGCCGCAGTTAAATTTTCTAACGTAACGGGATGGTAAGTAACCAAAAAATTTATTTTACCCAATCGAAAATCAATACTTTTTTCAAAATCAATTTTAGAGTGCAAAGATATATTTCTAATACTATCTATTGCTATTGCACCTGCATTAAAAACACGTTCAGGTGCTTCGCCCAATTGAATAACTCTATTCTTATAGACCTCGGTAGAAGTAAAATGCCAATAACTCATTTTAGTAATGCTATGCCGAATGGCTTCATCATAAATTCCTTCAGTTGTTTCCCCTCCATACAAATGCGCAATAGGAATTCCTAAAATATAGGCAGCAATGGCAATAGATAGCATTTCTGTTCTATCACCTAGTATAACGAGTATATCAGGTTGTAACTCGGTGAAGGCTTCTGCAAAAGAAGTTTGAGTCAAACTCATTGATTTCAAAACGCTTACTCCAGTATCCGAAGATAACAACGTTTCTATTTTTTTACAAATAGGATAACCGTCATTCTCAATTTCCTGAACAGTCATACCAAATTCAGGTGAAAGGTGCATAGCAGTAACATATAACTGTAACGCTACCTCCTTATCTTGATGAATAATTTCAATCAGAGGTTTTAATAATCCATATTCAGCTCTTGTACCGGTTGCGACAGCTATTTTTTTCATAAAATAATTAATTCATCTGGTTCATAATCTTTTATTGCCTTTTGCCCTAAAATTTCATACCATCGCATGGGAGAGATGCCTTTTCCTGCACGCTTTATACTGATATTTTCTTCTGTTAAAATAATTCCCTTTTTTATTTTATTCTTTGCCACAATACTTTTTCTAACGATGGGTATATTTTTTTTCTCAGATTGAGAGGGACGCTTTACTCCATTTCCCATCGCTTTTTCTATATTCCGAATGGCTCGGATCATTTGTTTCAATTCTACTGGGCTTAATGATGCTTCATGGTCAGGTCCTTCCATACATTTATCTAACGTAAAATGTTTTTCGATAACACGTGCACCCAAAGCTGTCGCTGCAACGGGGATTTCTATTCCTAATGTATGGTCAGAATAGCCAACACTGGTCTTAAATGCTTTTCTAATAGTTAACATTGCATTCAAATTCACATCTTCCATTGGCGTTGGGTATTCAGTATTACAGTGCAAAATCGTTATCTTTTTTCTTGAAATTCCATTAGACTCAAATATTTCTAAGGCTCTTTCAATATCGGATAGATTAGCCATTCCTGTAGAAAGTACATACCAAAGATAATTTTCTCGGGCTGCTGCTTCTATATATGGCAGATTTACAATTTCACCAGAAGGGATTTTAAATAAATCTAGATGATAACGTCTTAACAATTGAATACTTTGAAAATCAAACGCCGTAGATAAAAATTTAATATGACATTTTTGACAATGTTTAAATAGCTCTTCATGCATCTGTGGGGTCAATTCCAATTTTTTGACCATTTCTAATTGAGATTCCTCTGCATTCCCTGTATTTTCTATTTGATATTCTGCCTTTTTTGTCTGAACCGCAATATTTTTTTTGGCAATAAAGGTTTGAAATTTTATATAATCTGCCCCTGAATCAGCAGCTACCTCAACCAAACGCTTGGCAGTTCTTATATCTCCGTTATGATTTACTCCTGCCTCAGCAATAATAATTACTTTATCTTTCAATTGTATATTTTATAAATTTAACGTAAAAATATTTCTTATTGAATAACCCCCCATAGAATTTCAGCCTTAAATATTGATTAAAAACGAGTAAGAGTTTAATCCCTTCCTCATCCATCTTTTTTAACGCACTCAAAAGAGTAGAGTCAATCTCTATTACATATTTAAGATTTATATTATCCATAAAGCTATTTTATTTTTCAATGTATTTCAAAAGTTGAAAAGCTTCTGCGTATTCAACGCCTACACTTGCCCCTCTAAAAATAGCCAAAGCCTCAATATTTTTTAAAGATCTTGGAAAAGGATGCTCTCCAAGTTCTGAGTTATAAATTTTCATTATTTCTAATTTCTCTTGAAAGGAATCGGATATATCTACAAAATAATTGGGAAGAAATATTTTTTCTGGTAATGCTGGAGCAAATTCTGTTTCCGAAATACACTCGTACATCAACACTTTTTCTATAAACGGGTATCTAAATGATTTGGTACAAGCCATAACCGCGTCAAAGGTAATTCGATGATCGGAATGTGCATCTGATCGATTCAAACAATAAACGACATTGGGACAGACAGTATTGAATATCTTGGATATTCTCGGGACCATAGATACCAAAGAAGACATAGTTAATTCCATTGTTGGATAGTTTAACAAAAAAGTTTCTTTTATCCCTAACTTTTTTTCAACCTGTTTTATTTCTTGTTGCCTTAGAGCAACTTGCTCTTTCGAAAATCCCTTGTTTTCACTAATGTTTGTTGTAACAATCCAATATAATTTATCTCCTTTATTTCGATGTTTAATAAGTGTTCCTCCTACTCCTAAAACTTCATCATCAGGATGGGCTGATATTACAATTACCTTCTTCATAAGTACTGATTTATTATAGGTAATTTTTCAAATTCATGCGCTACAATCTTTATGGCTCCATCATAACATTTTACCAAAATATATTTATCAGAAGATTTCAATACTTTTCCAGCTTCAATATAATTTCTCGAATCTTTTACCTCCTTTACCTGCCATATTTTGACTTCTTTGCCCTCATATTCAATATGAGCTCCTACATAAGGTGTTGATAATGCCCGAACAAGATTATAAATAGCAAAACTGCTCATTCTAAAATCAATTTTACCATCCTTTTTTTCTCTTTTTCTCCAGTAATTTGATTCAATAGGCTGAGGAATTCTTTGATATGTATTATTTTTAAGTTTAAAATAAAATTCTTGAATTTGAGATAGCCCGTTGTTAATCACTTTTTTGTAAGCCTCTTTTGCTTGATCTTCATAATCAATTTCAAATTCTTTTTGAGACAAAATATCTCCCGTATCTGCTCCTTCATCCATAAAGAAAAAAGTGGTTGCGCTTTTAGACATCCCATTTACCATTGCCCAAATCAAAGGATGCCGCCCTCTATTTTCAGGCAAGCGTGTCGGGTGAAATCCAATGACTCCTTTAGGCGTTAGTTTTAATATTTCTTTTTTTAACAGATTTGACCATCCAAAACAAAAAATAACTTCCGGATGCAATTCTTTTATCCAAACTACGTTTTCTTTAGAATTAATATCTCGGATAAACTTATACGGAATATTATTTTTAATACATATTGGGCTCAAATCCACATGGTCGGCATTAAATTGAGATTCAGACTTGGTAGCTACGCCTACAATTTCAGCCTTTAAATCAATAAGTTTAAGTAATGACTTTTTTGAAAATTCTACCGCTCCTATAAAAAATATTTTCATTTAATTTTAATATTATTTCAAGTAATTACTCCTCATCACTTCACCTACTTTTAGCTTCCCTTCAAATTCTATAACTTCAATAAAAGAATCTTTCGTCTTTACATAAAATCCATTCTCCGTCTTACATAAAATCTGACCAACTTTACCCTTGTATATAGGAGCGTTAGAGACTTCCCTGACTTTATTGATCTTCACTTCTTCATCGCAAACGAAAGATCTTGCTCGCGGCCCAGGAGTACAAATAGCTCTAACAAAATTAAATATTTCACGGGAGGTTTGCCCCCAATCAATAATTTCATCCCCCTGCTTTCGCACTCCACAGTAAAACCCTACAGGATGTATATCTTTTTGCCTTATACTTTTTATATTACCTGAAGCTATATCTAAAATTGCATTATAGAGCATTTCTGCACATTGTTCATAAGAAAAAGATAATAAGGTTTTATAATCGTCCTCATTTTTTATAGGAAATGTTTTTTGATTAATAATATCTCCTGTATCAATTCCTTCATCTACATAATGTACGGTTATACCAAACTCTTTTTCGTCATTAATTAGAACCCAATTTAATACATTTCGACCTCTATAATAAGGCAGTTTTCCAGCATGACAATTAATGATTTTATATTGACATAAATTAATTATCTGTTTTCTAAAAATTTGATTAAAACTCATAGAAACAAACAAATCACATTTATATTTTCTTAATTTTTCAATAGCTTCTACCGCGTTAATATTTTTGAATTTAAGATAATCTATATTATATCGTTGCGCAAATTTTTTAAGTGTGTCATCTTGTGTATCAAATCGAGGAACAATAAATGCTAATTTTATAGATTTATTACTAATTATTTTTTCAAATGCTAAATGTGACCAAGGACCATCTGCAAAGTATCCGACTCTTATCAAGCTATTGTTTTTATACATTTCTATTTTATTCCACCGATTTTAAATTTTTTTTATAAAATGCTTATTAACTATTTTTGACTAAAAATCAGAACTTACATCTTACCATCCAAATACTTTCCCGTTTCTTTATGTTTAAAATCGGGTAAAATTTCAAAAAACAAATCAATTAATTCTTTTTTAGCCCAGTTTTTACTGCTTTTCATCTTTTGAATGCTCTTCTTAAAATAATGCAGTTTATCGGCGTTGAAATAGGCTTTATTCTTAATAATCCCAATATTTTTAAACTGTTTCATGTCTAATGTTTCAATTTGAGTAAAAAATTCTTCAAAGTCCTTTTCCCCTGTAGTATCGCTTTTAATAAATAAACAGGGCCATTCCCCTTTCTGTGGTAAAGTTTTTATAAACTTTCTTGCCTCTACCTCCGTTTCACATAGAAAAGGAACATAACCTAGCCGTTTTAAATATTCTGCTGCAATATCTGCAAAGGAAATTAAGTGTAAATTCTCACTTAACTTAGGAAAAAATACATCTCTATCTTTCCCAAAAATACATGACATTAAGCATAATTCTCCCGACTCTTTAGGCGTTATAAAATAACGCTTAATATCATTAGGCGCTACAATAGGTTGTCTTTTTTTAATTCGTTGGTCAAACCCATACAATAACGAACCATCACTAAAAGCCACATTAGCAAAACGTGCCATGGAAACTTTAATGTCCTTTGATTTCCCCATTAAAAACATTTCCATAATACGCTTAGAAGCGCCCATCATATTTGCAGGATTAGCAGCCTTGTCTGTTGAAACGCAAAAGTACTTTTTAACTCCTTTTTCTACACATTGATTGAGTATTTTTTCCGTATTAAAAATATTCACTTCAATCATTCGCATCAGCGTAAATGGGTCTTTTTCACTGCGAACGTGTTTTAATGCTGATAAGTTCAATACATAATCATATGCCCCATCCGAGTCAATAAAAGCATCATATTCTAATGACCCTGCGTCTAAAGCAAAGGTTCGGAAATCTCCATCTATATAACCCAACGAACTTCTTATATCTCGAACCAATTCTACCAAATTATTTTCACTAATATCCACCACATGAAGTTTCTGTGGATTTCTTGCAAAAATCTCTTTCGTAACCGCCTGCCCTATAGAACCTGCTCCTCCGATAATTAGAAAACGTGAAGAAGAGACCTTATTCTTCAATACTCTATCATGTATTTGAATATCCTCTGAAAAAAGTTCTTTCTCTCTGCCTATTAATGATAATATATTCATATTTTATTTCAATCTCTTAGCGAAAAATATCATTATAAGATGAATTATTACAAAAGTATAATATTATTTTTATTTATCTAACTTAAAATTTATACTTTCATTTATTATGATAAATATTAAAAATTTTATTTTAAAAAAAATAAAGCCAAAAGTACTAAAAACTTATAACCTCTATTTTTTTAAGAAATACTAAGAGACATTTAGCTTGCGCGGACTTGAAGTTGCTAAAGTGTTTTTTGCAAAGGTTTACTAAATTAAAATTTTATTTTACAAAGATATTAATTATTTTATTTTATAATTTAGTAAAAATCTATCAATAAGTAGTATTTTGTAATGCGTCATCAGCATAAAACAGATAAAATGATCCACATTTGATCTGGTTTAGGGCATGCTGCCAATAGCAATATAAGACTATTGCAGAATATAAAATATCCATACATACAGAAGCATTTAGCTTCAAACTGCTTCCTTCTCAAAAAATTAAAATTCTCCACACCCATTAGGTTGCTCCGGTGTTTAATTTTTATCGGGCGTTGCATTTCGGCAAACTCAATACAAGCATTTTTTTGCTATAGTGCTTTTTGCAACGGTCTCGTCTTCTTCTAATGTTTAATCTCATTTGTTTGTAGTTGCATTTCAGCAAACTCAATACAAGCATTTTTTTGCTATAGTGCTTTTTGCAACGGTCTCGTCTTCTTCTAATGTTTAATCTCATTTGTTTGTATACACGATAGACCCGTTTATGGTTATATCCATATCCTTGTTTTCGTATCATTTTAAAAAGTTTGTTAAATCCGTAAGTAGGATGTAATTCGGCCAACTGATTCAATAAGTTTGCTGTCATCCGTCTTTTTTGGGCGGTAGTAATATGCCGAAGTACTTAAGCCTAAAAGCCTACAGGAGAGCCGTACGCTTAGCTTATGCTCATTGATTAGGTAACTTACATTATTCCGTTTGTCAACTGGCCTTACAACTTTTTTTCAATCCAATCTTTTAAAGCATTTTGAGCTGAGAAGCATCCATAACGCCATATTTACTCTTCCAATTGTAAAAAGTGGCGGCACTTACCCCATACTCTTTACAGAGTTCCCTGACTGAAACGCCCGATTCATCTTGCCTCAAAATCTTAATGATTTGTAATTCGCTTAATCTACTTTTTTTCATATCATAAATTTACAGTTATTTTCTAATTCTAACTGTAGCGGATTTTAGGGAGGGGTACATTAATGATTTTACCACTTTATAATCGTTCACCTAAAGATAAATAGACTAGAAAATAAACCACTTATTTTTTATTTGCTAATTGTCCGCAAGCGGCTTCAATATCGCTTCCTCGACTCTTTCTCATGTTGACAATTATTCCTTCTTTTATTAACGTATCATTATATAACTTTATAGACGATTCACTAGCTTGACAATAAGCATCGTTCCTAATAGGGTTGTATTCAATCAAATTGACTTTGCAGGGGACCATTTTACAAAACCAGACTAATGCCTTTACGTCTTTCTCGGTATCGTTAATTCCTTCCCAAACCACATATTCGTAAGTAACTCGTCTTTGTGTTTTTTTATACCAATAGATTAAAGATTCTTTCAAATCAGCTAAAGAAAAAGCTTTATTAAAAGGCATGAGTTTGGTACGAATTTCATCTAGCGCAGAGTGTAGCGAAACAGCCAATCCGAATTTAAAACTTTCATCCGCCATTTTTTTTATCATCTTCGGTATTCCAGAAGTAGAAAGAGTAATACGCCGAGAAGATATTCCCAGTCCTTTTTCAGAAGTAATTAACTCAATAGCCTGCATTACATTATTATAATTCATCATCGGTTCTCCCATCCCCATGAAAACAATATTGGAAAGCGAACGTCCATAATATAGACAACTTTGTTTATCGATCATAACGACTTGATCATATATTTCATCTGGGTTCAGATTTCTTATCCGCTTTAGGCGGGCGGTGGCACAAAAAGTACAATTTAAACTGCACCCTACCTGAGAGGAAATACAAGCGGTAGTACGTGAAGAGGTAGGAATTAAAACTGATTCAACTTTGTTTCCATCAAAGAGGGTTACTGAATTTTTAATGGTCCCGTCTTTGCTTCGCTGCATTCGATCAATAGCAATAGGGTTGATTATAAAATCGGCTTTAAGTTTTTCACGAAGCGGTTTTGAAAGATTACTCATTTCATCTATATTATGCAGCCCTTTATTCCACAACCATTGATATACTTGTTCGGCGCGAAAGGCATGCTCACCTATAGAAACAAAATAAGTTTTTAACTCTTCCAAATTGAGTGCCCGAAGGTCCTTTTTACTCATACTTGAACAAAAGTACGCTATTTTCTATTTTTAGAGGCTGTTTAATTAAACGAGACCGTTGCAAAAAGCATTCTAACAACTGCAAGTCAGCATAAGCTAAAGGTATCGAGACCGTTGCAGAACACAAAAAAAAGTATGAAAAAGAAAGCATTTAACTTCAAACTGCTTCCTTCTCAAAAAATTAAAATCCTCACAACCAAAAGGTTGATCCAGTGTTTAATTTTATCGGACGTTGTATTTAGGCAAACTCAATACAAGCTTTTTGCAACGGTCTCAATTAGCAATAAATTACAAAAATTTATATAATTTTCACAAAAATTTACACTAAAATAAAAACAATACTTACATATATTTGTGTCGTAATGTAAAAATAAAAGAAATGAAAAAATTTATGCTAATACTAAGCGTGGTGATGGTAACTTTTTCTGCTTGTAAAGATAAAAAGTTGCAGGCAATGGTTAATTATAAAAAAACTGATTCATTTGCAGACACAATGAAAGATATGGTTAATCCTGAGTTTAAAATACAGCTAACCAATTTTTATTTATCTTATTTAAAGATAGTAAATCTTTTAGCGAGTGATCAGGTAACTGAAGCCATGAAAAAAGCTAAAGAGGCAATAAATGTTTTCAATAAAATTGATGATAGTAAATTGACCCAATCAGAGCAAAAGAAATGGATAGATTTTAAAATAAATATAGTAAAAGCGTTAAACGATATAACAGTAACACAAAAAATAGAGACTACAAAAGCCTCCTTAAAATTATTGTCTGAAAACCTAGCTTCAACTATTGACGCTTTTGGTGTTAACAACAAAGTGTATGAAATATACTGCCCGATGGCAAAAGCTACTTGGTTGAGCAATCATTCAGAAGTAAGAAATCCATATTTTGGAAGCAAGATGTTGAATTGCGGAAAAATAACGCGTGAAATTAAAGAATAGCAGCGCTCGAAAAAAGCATCTTAATCATAGTATTACAATACCTAATAAAGAGATCTTTAGACTGTAGTTGCAAAAGCACTTTCAGCCCATACAATGCAACGCCCAAGAACTGTAAGTCAGAGAAAGCTAACAATTAAATACCAGAGAAACCTTCTTGGGTGTGTAGGATTTTAATTTTTTAGAAGTACACAGTTTGAAGCGAGCTACAAGTCAGCGTTAGCTAAAGGTCTCATAGTTTTTATCTTTATCATTAATAATATACACTTAATGAAAAACGAAGATTAAATTGATTAGGTTTGTTTTTCTCAAAATATTTCAGTTTTTCTAACGGCTGCTTTAATCCAACTTGTATGCGGAAAAAGGTCTGCCATTTTTTTGAGGAGACAAAACGAAAAATTGTACCGATTGATTCATCTATTTTATTACTGCTGAACCATTCATTATCGGGATAAATTAGTTGGCGATAATAATTTTTCAAAGTTAATCCGGCATAATCGTCTTCGGCAATATGAGCTAAATAATTTTCTTGTCCATTGGTGAATTTTGAATGAATATTATACGATAATCCTGTAGAAAAGAATGGACTTACGCTCCATTTTTTATTGATATTAAACGACCTTAAAGCATGAAAATTCACATTAATGTTTTGAATATTCGATAACGTTTTCGACAAAGCATCCTGCTGTTTTACTTGTTTTATCTGCGCGCTCGTTCCTAGATCAAAAGGAATATATCCTCCAACTGACTGCTCGGCATAACTCAAGTTGATACCCGCTTGATGCATTTCAGCCACAAAATTTTTCCCTTTTTTGCTTTCGAGAAAATTATTTCCTTTAAAATGTTCGGTCTCAAATTCAATTTTTAGTAACCGTCTATCAGGCAAGCGGCGGATCCCGGTTAAGTGAATCGTATGGATTTTAGGCTTATATATGCTGAAATATTGCGAGGGATTACTATAATCAATTACTGCTTTTGAACGATAGCTAACTTGCTTTTTATTTAGGTAGGAATAATCGGCAAAAATAAGATTTTTTTCTCCAGTGTAAGCATAGCCTATATTGATTCCTCGACGGGTAAAACGGCGCATTATATCTTCCTTATAAGGGTTGATAAGCGAGCCGTAGCCGGCAATCCACTTGATATATATGTCGTAATGAACCGGCGTGTGTTTATTCCGATTGGAAAAATCAATATCATTCGTTATATGGGTATAACCATAAGTTGCTCCGATTTTTAAATGGCTTTTTTGTGACAGATCATAGTTCAGACCGCTGTGAAAAGCTAGTTGATTGTAGGTAATCTTTGGTCGGGGATCATATTCCGTTCGATAATCTTTATTGAGTTGATAGTCCGTTTTTAATAGAAAATGTAAGCGTTTTATTACAGGAATGAATACCCCGCCGTTGATAAGGTATTGCTGATTATTCCAGTTCCCTGCTTTTGAAACTGCAAGATAGTTTGGATCGGGCATTAATCCGTCTTCCGGTTGGGCATAGGATAAATTCCAACGCACCTGTTTTTCATATATTTTTTCTACCGAAATCTTTCCGAAAAATAGAAAATCTTTCTTATTGCGGTAAATTCCTGTGGTGTTTACTCCAAAGTTGTAAGAAATTTCAGGTGCACCGCCTTGTTTAAATTCACCATCAGTATATTGATAGTACACGGATGGAGACGTATAGTTTTTAATCGGTAGATATAAATAGTTTCCAGGGTTTTTTCGAGCAATGCGAATCAATCCCCTAAAGAAATCATAAGGCACTGCCTGAAATTGAGAATCATTTTGTGCAAATCCTACTTGAACTGCCAATATCATGAGGATACTTATACTTTTTATCTTTAAAATTCTCATCTTTTATTTTATTAGCATTTATGTTTCAATAATCCTTAACTATGAGCATTGATTGCCTTTTTCTATTACTCTATATCCACTTGGGGATGATTTAAAACCTTAAAATCATTTGTAGAATTATTGGTATCCTGATAAAAGGTTTTTCCGTCTATTTGAGAGGAAACTTTTCGAATAACGGATTCTGAGGAGTGTTTTCCTTTTTTATTTGCAATTTGTCCTGCATCAACCGCATCTGGTAATCTTTTAGGGTTCGGCTTCATTGCATTTAATACATCTACGCCATCCATAATAACACTTATTGGAATCTGTTTAAAGACAGCCGTAGTTTCTTTTACAACAAATATACTCGGCAGGGGAATTGTATTATACGATTTAAAGTTGTTCTCCTGATCATCTTTAAAAATAACAAATCCATCTCTTCCAAACTGGTCTAATATCAAGTCTCTTGATTTAGATGTTTTAAAAGCAATCTTCATATTTACGGAGTTAGGATTATCTATGTCGCTGGGCTCAAAAAGGTCACCTATAGATTGTTGATATGGCCTGTAATAACATTCAAAAGGTGCTTTATGAAGATCTATAGTCCGCCAGGGCTCAGGAACTTTATAACTCATTTTTCCTCCGGTATGTTTTCCTCTAAAGTCGTCCGGGGGTAATTGAACAATTAAAGGCTGTTTATGATTAACAGCAGTAGCGGCTACCATTACACTTTTTCCCGAAGCAAGAGGATAATCTTCTCCACTCCCCGGAAATTGAATGACTTCATCAGCATAGACATAATCGGTATTCGCTTTCTCTGGGTCTTTTTGACCAACGGATCGACTCCAATCGTATTGACCGCTGGGCAGGTAATAATCTTTCGCAACACTGCTAACACTACTAGTCCCTTTTATTTGTGCAAAATACAATCCATCAAGATATTGTGTTTGATTAGAATTGTTATGCACTTCAAAGAATTGATCGCGGTAGTTTGCGCCAAGTTTAACATCTGAACCGACATAGTAAATTTGTTTGAGTATCAAATTTCCTATGCTTCCGGTTACCATTTCTATAGTCGTCTCAGTTTCTGTGTCAGTATTTATCTTTAAATTTTCTACACTTCCATTAAAGGTAATATTACCCGCTGTTTTTTGACCAGAAAGTGCTAGATATTCCTCGGGGGTAAGTTTTCGGCTTACACTTGCTTTATACGTCCCAGGAATTACTTCTATTTTCGCAATTCCCTTTGCATCGGTGAATGCCTTATAGGTTTTCCCATCTTCATTATTCGTTAGGATCATTTGAGCCTTTGCAACAGGCTTTTCCTTATATTCCTTACCATAAGTTATCTTAAAGTTATGAGCAATCGGTGCAATAAATCCGTTGTCATCGTCTTTGCAAGAAAAACTTAGGGCTATCATCAAGATCATCATCATCCATCCTAAAAGGATAGGAAACAATTTTTTTGTAGTTCTCATTGCTTGCTGGGCTTAAAAAGTTATTTTTCAATATCTTTTAAAATTTATATTCTATATTTGCGCCAAAATTTATCAGCGAGTTTCTTCTTAATCTACCTTCTCCTTTCTGAAATGCTTCATCTTGAGTCAAAGGATGATAATCTAAAAAATTCTGAACGTGTAAAGAAAATTTAAGTCCATTCATCAACTCTTTTTCTACTCGAAGATGGAAATTATGATATAGTGCTGATCGTGTAGCTTTTGTAACTGAAGGAGGGTATATTAACCCTTTAAATTTTGGATGATCTCTTTCCTCTTTACCAATGGGGAGGGTCTGTCCGCTGGAATTGATATAGGCGATAGGATAGTTATTTTTAAAGACTGGATAAAACTTACTGTAAGTAAACTGTTCGGCTGTAAGCGAAATAAGCAATCCGAGAGAAGATAAGTGATAGGCAGCTGTCGCACGCAGCAATACATTTTCATGCTTATTCGGCATGCGTTCGTAAAGTGCATATTCTACATCATTTTTTGGCAAGGTTTTATTTTCTTCGAAGTACGGCAAAGTAGAAGACATATTAGTATAAGTATAAGTTGCATCTAAACTGAATGAAGTATTAATAGGAGATATTTTCTTAGTTCTAAATAAAAATTCCAGCCCTTTATCTATGTTTTGAATTGCGTTTTTGGGCAAATTATAGTATATCAGCATTGGAGAATATCCTTGTATTTGATAAGAAGGATAGTCGCCTGAAAAATCATATTCAACCTGCGGGAACGGGACAGCTTTAAAGTTTTTTTCAGAAGTAATTCCGTCATACATTCTATTATAAAAGGCGGTTAACCGAAAGTTCCCGAATTTAGGGATATAACTTATCCCTAATTCATATTTCCAAGACTTAGAGGGTTTTAAGTTCATTTGGTCTATCTTGATTTTATACGTTTGTACCAGATTAAACGAATAATCGTTCGTTCTAAAATCACCTAGTAATATATCAATGTAATTATCACCCGGATAGATTTGCCCTAAAGAAGGCGCTTTCGAGGCAAACCCTGCACCTCCTTTAATAATTATTTTGTGTGTGAGTTCATAGCCCAAATTAATACGAGGACTAAAAGAAGGAAAGTCATTTTGCACATCATAACGAAATCCTATATTGGCAAATAATTTTTTGCCGTTATCAAAAGTTACAGTTGCATGATCCTGTATATAAGAGCCAATATTTACTATTGGTTTAATGTATTTTTTAAAATTCACTGGGCGGAATCCTTCACCAGACTGCATTGAGGCCTGCGTTGATTTAAGGGTAATGGTAGAATGAGCATGGCTTGGGTCGTAGGCTTTTCCTCTTCCAAAGTTATCGCTGTAAGAACCATTAAAGCCTAACTGCAAATTATTTTTTATTTTCTTACGGCCTAATTGTTTTTCAATAGATACCGCTCCGTTGACGTTTAAAGGCTGCCCAAAAACTTCTCTGATTTGCAAATAGGCTACCGGCGTATAAGGCGCGCTAGATAATCCTGTTTGTAACCTTTTAGGGGCAATTACACCTCCATTATTAATAAAGGATTGTATATAAGAATGCTGCTTGGAATAGGAAACCCCAGTTTGAATATTGAGGTTATCTATCCAATGGCTATAGGGCTTATAATTAAATCGATTGCTTAGTATAAAGCCTTGGTCTTTCTTGAACTTTGCATCTTTCCCTCCGTCTTCGTTATCTTTATCATAATTTACATCATCAAAATTATAATGATAAGTAAGTGAAAATGTATTTTTTATATGATTAGAGGGCGTATGAGTAGACCAAATAGTTGAGGTAGTGATTCGGTCAAAGTTTTCCAAACTATTACGAGGATCTGCATTTGCGTTTAAATAATCAAGCGATAGTGTTAAATTTCCCAGCTGTCCTAATTTTAGACCCTTCATTAAGGTCAGATTCGTATTTCCTTCGTTAATGGATGCCCCTAAAATATAAGGCGTAAGGCCCGCTTTTCGCTTTATATTAATTACCCCGCTGGTTAAATTACCGTATTTGGCATCCGGTATTCCTTGAATGACTTCAACTTCTTCAATATTAGACGACGGAATGGTACGCAGATCAATTCCTGTATTGGGGTTATCAAACCTTGTAAGTCCGTAATCTTCAAAAGAACCATAAGATTGAATATTTTCATCATTAGAAAGCGGCATGCCATCTAAAATATAAGAGACGCCAAAAGCATTCATACTAAGATTATCCTTATATTTATCATATCCATGTGCCCCCGAGGGTATAGAGGTTCTAAGAGCAAGTATATTGACTTCATTCAAAGATGGCGGCTTAATGGCATGCCCCGGGAGTTGATTTAAAACATCCGAAAGGCTGTAAGATTGAAATTGATTAACGGCATTTCGACCAAGATAAATTGCTGAACCTATTTTATCTTTCTCAGGAACAGCCGTTACCACAACTTTCCCAATATATAAAGTTTCATCTTCCAATGTAATGATAAAGTCTAATTTTTTAATCTGAGACAGGTCTAAAGTTTTTGATTGCTTCCCTTGAAGACTGAACTTCAGTATAACATTATTAATCGTATTTAACTTTATAGCAAATGTTCCATCCTTTTTACTGAACGTCCATTCATTTCCATTGATGTTTTTTATATATACATTAAATAAAGGCTTATGAGTTTCATTTTCAATTATTTTTCCTTTAATTAAGGTTTGAGCCGGGATAATGTTTATAAATAATAAAGTAAAAAATATAATTATATTTTTCATGCTTAATTTATCTTAATAAAAATAATAACATAAATTATGCACAAAATTATAATAATAATTTTATTTAGACGCAATAAATATTATTTTTAAGGCGCCTTCCATCTATACTCCGATAAAATATGCCCATAAATAATAATAACAAGCATTTATATTTTGCTAAATGATTACTTATACCAAACCTCTGAAAATAGCCTATCTAAAAAGTAGTTATCAACCCTCGTCATCAAGTATATCTAAAATAATTTGGCAGCCTTTTTTAATTTCTTCTTTGGTAATCGTGAGAGGAGGAGTAATCCTAAGGCATTCTCCAGCAAAAAGCAATAAAAATAATACAAGGCCTTTTTCCATTGCTTTTTTAATTATTTTTAGTACATATTCTTTTGAAGCAAACTCGATCGCAATCATCAACCCTTCGCCTCTAATAGATCGTATTTTTGGATGCTTTAGCAGTTGATGAAACAACTTGGATTTCTCCTTTACTTCACTTATCAGAGAAGATTCTAGCAGCGTTTTCAATGTGGCATGCGCTGCCGCTGCAATTACAGGATGTCCTCCGAAAGTCGTGATATGACCGAGCATGGGTTCTCGTTTAAGACAATCCATAATTTTATAGGAAGACATAAAAGCACCAATGGGCATTCCACCGCCTAATCCTTTTCCCATTACGAGAATATGCGGGGTAATTTCATATTTTTCAAAACTAAATAAATACCCCGTGCGCCCGCAGCCCGGCTGAATTTCATCTAAAATCAATAATGCCCCGACCTCATTGCATCGCTGCTTGACTTTTTTTAAATAGTCCTTCCCAGGGGTTATAAAGCCGTTGGCGCCCTGTATGGTTTCTAAAATAACCGCAGCAGTCTTGGCTGTAATGAAATGTAAATCAATGATATGATTGAACCGTATAAAGTTTACTAGAGGCAGCAGCGGACGATAAGCCTGCTTTTGTATTTCATTTCCCATGACTGACATAGCACCCTGTGTATTGCCATGATAGGCGCCATGTGCAGCAATAATTTCATCACGGCCCGTGTAGCGTTTTGCGAGTTTTAGCGCCCCCTCAATCGCCTCTGTGCCTGAATTGGTCAAGTAAGTAGTTTCTAATGATGAGGGAGTACGTTCGGCTAATAATTTACATAACGCCAAAGGCATCTCCTGCACATATTCTCCATAAACCATTACATGCATATATTTTTCCATTTGCGCTTGAATAGCTGCTAACACTGCTGGATGAGAATGCCCCAGCGTATTTGCCGAAACCCCTGCCGCAAAATCAAGATAGGCTTTGCCGGAGGTATCGTAAAGGTAGTTTCCCTTAGCATGGCTGATTTCAAAAGCAGGGGAAAAATCTGTAGTTTGTGCTTGGTAGTATAAAAAATCAAGCTGCCTCTGACTCAGATTCATTTTTTATATTTAAGGTTTGCTAATATAAAAAATATTTAGTTGATACAACTAAGACCTTTATAAAACCAAGCTATTCCCATTTTTTTAGCCTAATGCAGCCCCTCGATGCTATTCTTTCTTCTCAAAATTATCGAGAATAAAATAAAATGGTCATCCTTGATTTCATACTGTTTGCATCTGAATAAATAGCACCCGCATATGCAGGAATAGTTGTAATGTTAAATCCAACATCTTGACTTGTTAATGGTTTGGATGGGTCTCTATTAAATAGAGCAGAGGAACCTCTCCAAGTTTTAGATTGTACAGAAAAATTATATGTGTTATTCGCAGTTAATGGAATAACCTCTGAAATTGTGGTGTAGCCCCCTGTGTTCTTAAGACCATCGCTTGCATAAGGGGAAACGTAATAATAAGAATATCTTTTTATATTATTAACCAATAAATATATTGTTCCTTGAATACTTTCACCCCTAACACTTGAGGTAGTATTTGTTATGGTGACAGGTACTGCAGAAATGTTAACTAACGCATAACAATTAACACTTGGTGTATAAGAAATTTCTAATCCTGGTATTTTTTTCGTTTGATTTAATGGAACATTCACAGGGTTAGTTCCTACTGCATGTCTTACATCAATTAATATTCCTGTTACGCCTTCTCCTCCGCTTATTTCTGATTTGATTGTTGATAATTCAGTTGTCTTAAACACTCCTCGACCATCTACCGATAATAACATACTTTCTTTTACACCCTTTTTTAACCCTTCTACTTTTAAAGGGTCTTCTTGATTTTTAGGGACAATATGAAGCGTAGCCCCTGGATTATCCGTTCCTATTCCTACCTGTGCATTTAAATAATAACTCAATCCGCAAATTACACTAAAATAAAACATTTTTTTAACCATAACTTTAAATTATTTAATTTTTACTACGATTATAAATACACTTTTTATTTTATTTAAATTTATAAATTTTTATGTTAATTTTTTATTAAAATAATATAAGCAAATATCAAGAGTTAAAAAAATGAGACCGTTGCAAAAAGCACTTTAGCAAAAAAATGTAACGCCCGATGAAAATTAAATGCCGGAGCAACCTAATGGGTATGGAGGGTTTTAATTTTTTGAGAAGGAAGCAGTTTGAAGATAAATGCTTTCTTTTTCATACTTTTTTATGTGTTCTGCAACGGTCTTGATAGATTTATTTCTCTATGATAAAATCATTTTTTCCATAAGGGTTATAAAACTTTCTGCCAATTGATCGGTAGCTTTTTGTGAGGCAGCTTCGGTATAAATCCTAAGTATGGGTTCTGTATTTGATTTTCTAAGATGCACCCATGCCTGAGCAAAATCTATTTTCAAACCATCTATTGTAGTAATTTTTTCGCTTAGAAATCTATTTTTTATCTCATTAAAAAGTCTATCGGCGTCCATCCCTGTTGTAAGGTTCATTTTTCTTTTTGACATATAATAATTCGGATACCCCCCACGCAATGCCGAGCAAGAAACGTTTCGCTTTGCCAAATGCGTGAGAAATAAAGCAATGCCTACAAGCGCATCACGTCCGTAATGCAAAGAGGGATAAATAATCCCCCCATTTCCTTCTCCTCCTATAACCGCCCGCGTTTCTTTCATTTTTTCCACTACATTTACTTCCCCTACCGCAGAGGGGGTGTAATGGCAATTTTTATAACGATTGGTAATCTCTTTTAATGCCCTAGAAGAGGAAAGATTAGAGACTGTATTCCCAGGCGTTTTAGACAAAACATAATCTGCGCAGGCAACTAAAGTATATTCTTCTCCAAACATCGAGCCGTCCTCGCAAATAATCGCCAAGCGGTCCACATCGGGGTCGACCACAATACCGAGATGGGCTTTTTCTTCTATTACTTTTTTTGAAATATCTGTTAAGTGTTCTTTTAATGGCTCTGGGTTATGAGGGAAGTTCCCGCTGGGCTCACAATAAAGTTTTATGAAGGCAACGCCCATCTTTTCTAATAAATAAGGAACAAAAATACCTCCGGTCGAATTTACCGCATCTACCACCACCTTAAACTTTGCCTTTTTAACCGCCTCTGCCTCTACCAAAGGCAAACCAAGCACTGCTTCGATATGTTTATCAAGATACGTATCGTCAGAAATACTTTTTCCTAACTGATCCACAGATGCAAAAGCAAAATCTTCCTGTTCTGCCATTTTCAACACTCGCTCGCCTTGCTCTGCAGAGATGAATTCTCCCCGGTGGTTCAGCAGTTTTAAAGCATTCCACGACTTAAGATTATGGCTCGCTGTGATGATAATCCCTCCATCGGCTTTTTCCATAGTAACCGCCATTGCTACAGTAGGCGTAGTAGAAAGATTTAATTGCACCACCTCTATTCCCAACCCTTGCAAAGTAGAAATGACTAACGCCTGAACCATCTCACCCGAGGGGCGGGCATCTCTTCCTACCACTACCTTTAAAGATAATTTATTGCTAGTTGCTCTTAGCCAACTTCCATAAGCAGCAGTAAATTTTACTGCGTCCATAGGCGTTAGCCCCTCTCCCACTCTACCGCCAATAGTGCCGCGAATGCCTGATATAGATTTAATTAAAGCCATCGTTTTCTCTTAAAATTGAAAAACAAAAATACATTTTTAAACGATTACCATTTTAACATGGGTTTTATATTTATCATCTCCTTTATTTTTTGGGCGTTCCCGCCTAACGGCAGTCGGGCTATCCGCTTTATCTTTTTCTTGGGGCGAAAGGATCCCCCAAGAAAAAGGATACCGCTCCTATCCCTAACGCTCACCCCGCAAAGCCTATAATCAATAAAAAATGGAGACCGTTGCAAAAAACTTGTATTGAGTTTACCGAAATGCAACACCCGATAAAAATGAACTGCAAGTCAGCGAAGCTAAACGCCGGAGCAACCTTTGGGTTGTGAGGATTTAACTCTCGGTAGCTGAGTACTTCGACAGGCTCAGTAACCATATTTCGACTGTGCTCAATAACCACTTGTCGAATTAAGGAAGCAGTTTGAAGTTAAATGCTTTCTTTTTCATAATTTTTTATATATATTCTGCAACGGTCTCAATGTATGGATCATTGAGTTGCGCTTAAAAGCAAGAAAGCAGCGGTAGGATGATAAGACGAAAGTCTGTTTGAGCGAAAGCGAGTCACTTTCTTCTGTGGATGAGGTTTTCGTAGCTTTTACAGCAACTCAAGGGCAGCCTTGATTTTTTTGGTTCGTTTTTTCATCAAGGAAAAAATGAACAGAGAGGTGCTAAGGGGCGTTTAAATAACGCATGCTATAAACTGAGACCGTTGCAAAAAGCTTGTATTGAGTTTGCCGAAATGCACGCTAAAAAAAGTGCAAAGATCTAAAAAAATGAACGGCAAGTTAACAAAAGCAAAAGGTCTCTTGATTATATTTATATTTGCAGGAAATTTTAATCTTATTAAATGGAAGAACTTAAAAATATAGTTGAGCACGCTTGGAATAACCAAGCATTATTAAACGAAACAAATACTCAGCAAGCCATTAAAAAAATTATTTCATACTTAGATGCAGGAAAAATAAGGGTAGCAGAACCTAAAGGCGAAGGCTGGCAGGTAAATGAATGGATAAAAAAAGCCGTTATTATGTATTTTCCCATACAAAAAATGAAAACCATTGAGGTAAGCCCCTTTGAATTCCATGATAAAATTCCCTTAAAAACGAATTATAAAGCACAAGGTGTTCGAGTAGTGCCCCATGCCATTGCCCGGCAGGGTTCTTTTCTGGCAAAAGGTACGATTATGATGCCTTCTTACGTAAACATTGGCGCGTATGTAGATAGCGGCACTCTAATAGATACATGGGCTACCGTAGGCTCTTGCGCACAAATTGGAAAAAATGTTCATTTAAGTGGCGGGGTAGGAATCGGCGGCGTGCTTGAACCTTTACAAGCGGCGCCCGTTATTATTGAGGATGATGCTTTTATAGGCTCTCGTTGTATTGTAGTTGAAGGGGCCCGCGTTTGCAAAGAAGCCGTCTTAGGAGCTAATGTCGTATTAACCGCCTCTACTAAAATAATAGATGTTTCAAATAAAGAACCAAAAGAATTTAAAAGCATTGTCCCTCCGAGATCAGTAGTTATTCCTGGGAGTTATGCCAAAAATTTTAATGCCGGTACCTATAACGTTCCTTGCGCATTAATCATAGGAACTCGAAAAGAAAGTACAGACAAAAAAACTTCATTAAATCATGCGCTTCGCGAATATGACGTAGCCGTTTAATATCAAAATACATAGAAAATAAATTTCTAAAAAAAAATAATGAACCCGCTTTCTTCATTAAGGAATAAAAGAGCCAGGCACTTTAAATGGGCATGTATTGGTGAAGGAATCACTTGTGTTTTACTTTATCTGATCGGCATGCCGCTTAAGTACGAATGGGGAATTATATGGCCCATGATTCCCATAGGTTCATTGCACGGTGCATTGTTTATATACTACTTGATAACCGCTTTTTTAGCACGCCCTTTTTTTAAATGGGATGATGAGGATTTTGTATTTGTTATAATTTCTGCTTTTTTCCCGTTTGCTACTTTTTGGATTGAGAGAAGTTTTTTAAAAAT
>OZ253556.1:1597500-2090000 GCA_965262705.1 Flavobacteriales bacterium | reverse complement strand
CCGATTATTATCCATGCAGCGACGCTCGACTAGTGAGCTGTTACGCACTCTTTAAATGAATAGCTGCTTCCAAGCTAACATCCTAGCTGTCTGTGCATCACCACCGCGTTCTCTACAACTTAGCTGAAATTTCGGGACCTTAGCCGATGGTCTGGGTTCTTTCCCTCTCGGACATGGACCTTAGCACCCATGCCCTCACTGATGCGAATCATTTTACACCATTCGGAGTTTGTCAGGATTTGGTAGGTGGTGAAACCCCCGCATCCTATCAGTCGCTCTACCTGTGTAAAACTAACGCAACGCTGCACCTCAATGCATTTCGGGGAGTACGAGCTATCTCCGGGTTTGTTTGGCCTTTCACCCCTACCCACAGTTCATCCCAAAACTTTTCAACGTTAACGGGTTCGATCCTCCACTTTGTGTTACCAAAGCTTCAATCTGACCATGGGTAGATCACGCCGGTTTCGCGTCTAATCTCATTAACTCATTCGCCCTTTTCAGACTCGCTTTCGCTGCGGCTCACAAAACTTAATTTTTTAACCTCGCTAATGAAATTAACTCGTAGGCTCATTATGCAAAAGGCACGCCGTCATCTTAATTTAAATTAAGACTCCGACCGCTTGTAAGCGCACGGTTTCAGGTTCTCTTTCACCCTGTTATTCACAGTGCTTTTCACCTTTCCTTCACAGTACTTGTTCACTATCGGTCTCTCAGTAGTATTTAGCCTTACCGGATGGTCCCGGCAGATTCAATCAGAATTTCTCGTGTTCCGACCTACTCAGGATCCTACGTAGAAGCATAACGATTTCGTGTACGGGACTCTCACCCTCTATGGTTCATATTTCCATCTGATTCCACTATTGATATATCTTCCATTATCGTAGTCCTACAACCCCGCACAGGCCGTAACCCCTGCGGTTTGGGCTTTTCCGATTTCGCTCGCCACTACTCTCGGAATCATGATTATTTTCTCTTCCTGCAAGTACTTAGATGTTTCAGTTCCTTGCGTTTGCCTTCCGCTAACGGAATGTATGACCTTCCATCATACGGGTTTCCCCATTCGGACATCTGCGGCTCATCTCGTATGTGCCAATCCCCGCAGCTTTTCGCAGCTTATCACGTCCTTCTTCGCCTCTGAGAGCCAAGGCATCCCCCGTGCGCCCTTAACGATTTTCTTACTCAACATGCTTCTTTTTACAGAAGCAAAGTCTTATAGTAAATACTCGCGCTTTTCTTTTTTTTCTTTATAGAAAAAATTTAACCTTTTCTCTTCTTTCGTCAATATGTCAATGAACTTCTTATTTTTTTTCGTCCCTGGTAAGCGTTAATAGCAGAAAATAAAATTTCCCTTTGCTTATCTTCTCTTACCTGAACTTTCTGTGTGGAGAATATCGGAGTCGAACCGATGACCTCCTGCGTGCAAGGCAGGCGCTCTAGCCAGCTGAGCTAATCCCCCTTTCTAGAAAAGAATAACTCAACTCTTGTTTAACAAAAATTTGCTTAACTGACCCCTCTTCATCTCTCCTTTTATTCGTAGTTCCAGGCAGACTCGAACTGCCGACCTCTACATTATCAGTGTAGCGCTCTAACCAGCTGAGCTATGGAACTCTATCCATCTGCCCGAAAATCCCCTGCATGCACAATTGCACACATCTAAATTATATGAAAAACCCACTATACTTTTATAATGAATCCTCCTATACTTTATAGGAGCTTAATTATCTCTTTTCTGATTATTTTTTATTTCAATAAAAAAGAAAAAAACAAAAAAATGCGAAAAATCTCTCAACTAAAACCTTCTTTACGATTTTCTCTAAAATGAGTTGTTCCAGCCGCACCTTCCGGTACGGCTACCTTGTTACGACTTAGCCCTAGTTACCCGTTTTACCCTAGGCAGCTTCTTGTTACAGATCACCAACTTCAGGCACCCCGGACTTCCATGGCTTGACGGGCGGTGTGTACAAGGCCCGAGAACGTATTCACCGCACCATGGCTGATGTGCGATTACTAGCGATTCCCGCTTCACGGAGTCGAGTTGCAGACTCCGATCCGAACTGAGACCGGCTTTAAAGATTCGCTTCCTTTCACAAGGTCGCTGCCCTCTGTACCGGCCATTGTAGCACGTGTGTAGCCCAAAACGTAAGGGCCGTGATGATTTGACGTCATCCCCGCCTTCCTCTCTACTTGCGTAGGCAGTCTCGACAGAGTCCTCAGCTTAACCTGTTAGCAACTATCGATAGGGGTTGCGCTCGTTATAGGACTTAACCTGACACCTCACGGCACGAGCTGACGACAACCATGCAGCACCTTGCATATCGTCCGAAGAACACAGCCTTTCAACTGCTCGCAATATGCATTTAAGCCTTGGTAAGGTTCCTCGCGTATCATCGAATTAAACCACATGCTCCACCGCTTGTGCGGGCCCCCGTCAATTCCTTTGAGTTTCATCCTTGCGAACGTACTCCCCAGGTGGATTACTTAATGCTTTCGCTTGGGTACTGAAGTCTTACATAACACTCCAACACCGAGTAATCATCGTTTACGGCGTGGACTACCGGGGTATCTAATCCCGTTCGCTCCCCACGCTTTCGCCTTTCAGCGTCAATAACGGCGTAGTGACCTGCCTGCGCAATCGGCCTTCTGTGTAATCTCTATGCATTTCACCGCTACACTACACATTCCAGCCACTGCCACCGAATTCAAGCTCTACAGTTTCAATGCCACGACCCTCGTTAAGCAAGGGCTTTTCAACACTGACTTATAAAACCGCCTACAGACCCTTTAAACCCAATAAATCCGGATAACGCTCGCACCCTCCGTATTACCGCGGCTGCTGGCACGGAGTTAGCCGGTGCTTTTTCCTACAGTACCGTCAATCATCTAACCCGTACATGATATTCTTCCTGTATAAAAGTAGTTTACAATCCATAAGACCGTCTTCCTACACGCGGAATGGCTGGTTCAGGCTTCCGCCCATTGACCAATATTCCTCACTGCTGCCTCCCGTAGGAGTCTGGGCCGTATCTCAGTCCCAGTGTGGAGGTAACTCCTCTCAAAGCCCCTACAGATCATCGCCATGGTAGGCCGTTACCCTGCCATCTAACTAATCTGACGCATGCCTATCTGTTACCGTAACCTTTACTATAGAACTCATGCAAATCCTATAGACTATAAGGGCTTAATCTCCGTTTCCAAAGCCTATCCCCTAGTAACAGGCAAGTTCCATACGCGTTACGCACCCGTCCGCCGGTCGCCATCCTTCTGCCTAAACAAAAGATGATGCCCCTCGACTTGCATGTGTTAAGCCTTCCGCTAGCGTTCATCCTGAGCCAGGATCAAACTCTCCATCCTTAAAAATTTTATTTAATCTTTTCCGTAAATCCTAGCCTAATCAAAAAATCTCTGAACCCGCATTTTCTTGTCTTCTCTTTCTTACTCTTCTATCTCTATAACTAAAGATAAAAAGTGCTCTTTATCAATGAACTTCTTTTTATAAATCCCCCCATGATTCAATCACCAAAAGGGAGCGCAAATATATAACCCTTTTTATTATCCAACAAATCTTTTTTGTCTTTTTTTACAACCCTTCTATCCCTACATCAAAATAATACACCATAAATTTTTGATAAACAGCACTATATAACTCCAAATATATGCTGAAAATTTATCCAATAACGTGAGTAAGTAAAATAAAAAAACTAAAAAATAAAGATTATAGACCCCATTAAATCTTTTTGCAACGGTCTTTATTTGTATTATTGCTTCCAAAGGTTTTCCGCCTCTTTTCCGCCCCAAATAGCCGTTGCAAGATTGGGATTATCTATAAATGGATTTCTATTGCCTTGTTCTTTGTAAATAGCCTCGTTTCTTTGTTTCTCTAAGGGAGAAACAGGGTCTTCCAAATCCCATTTAAGGAATAAATCAATCATGTGAGCATCACTTTCTAAAGATTTTCCATAGCCAACATTTGTAGGATAACATTGTTTGCCATAACGTAAATACATATACATAATTATTCTCGCTACATCGCCTTTCCATTCATCGCCAGGGTACCATCCTTTATTTTCTTTATGTGAATTTCCGATGCCCTTAATAAATAAACGGTTGCTACGACTGGCATTCATCTTAGCATCTGCAGGACGTAGATTATGCGCGTCAGTACCCGGGCCTGGGGGCTTTGTTTCTAATTTAGGACGGGCAAGACTTTTTGCATATACGTGCTCTCTATTCCATTGTCGAGGTTTAGGTTTGCGAAAATCATTCTCATTTACCCCTCGTGTTCTATCATTTACATAATCATCATCTTCATCATTATATCCATATAACAAAATTACTTGGTTATGGTTTTTCGGGTTGCAATCACTTTTTTTTAATACTTCCCATGTCTCTGGAGTATAAGAAAGTTTATGAATATGCGTACGGGTAACTAAAGAAGATAATTCTTCAAATAATTCTTTAGAAGACACTGAGAAATTTATACCCTTGTAGTATGACTTTTCTGCATCGGGAATGACGTATTTTATCTCCTGTTTTCCCTCTTTTTCTTTGGCTGTGATGAATTTAAACTGGCTGCTGTTTCGACCTCCCTCACCATCATCAGCAACAATTTCAACGAAGTATAAAGTTGAATAGGTAAGATGGTTTAAGCTAAACTCGGTATCAGATATAGTCTTAGAAACGTTTTTACCATTGATTCGTATACTATAAGTTACTGTGTCGCCATCAGGATCTTTTGCTTCAGTCCAACTTAAATGAGCACTTACGTCTGTAACATCGGATACTTTAGCTTGAAAAGCATCCGGACTGGTGTTCTCTATACGATCTTTTTCGTTGTCTATGCAACTTACAATGTTGACTAAAAATAATAGACTGAAAATATATTTCATTATGCTAAAGGGGTTAATTAATTTCTGCTCTTACCTTTACAAGAATATCGTATCATAATAACGCAAATTTAGTATAAATTTATTAATTATTTAAAATGTTTAGACCACGTTGACTTTAGCTAGCGATCACTTTCAGTTTACCGAAAGGAAGCAAAAGCGGTAATAAATTTATTTATTGTACCTTAGCGGGCTAAGAAAAAATTAACGTAATAATACTTGAAATATTACAATTGAGACCGTTGCAGAACGTATAAAAAAATATGAAAAAGATAGCATTTAGTTTCAAACTGCTTCCTTCTCAAAAAATTAAAATCTTCACAACCAAAAGGTTGCTCCAGTGTTTAATTTTTATCGATCGTTGCATTTTTTTATTAGCATGCTTTTTGAAACGGTCTCAACCAGTAAATTAATCTATAAAAATGAAAAGAAAGATCGAAATCATGGATACTACGCTGCGAGACGGCGAGCAAACAGGGGGGGTATCTTTTTCAACCGGAGAGAAGTTGACTATCGCTCAATTATTGCTTGAGGAAATTAACGTGGATCGACTAGAAATTGCTTCCGCACGGGTATCCGAAGGGGAATTTGAGTCGGTTAAGCGAATTGCTGATTGGGCAAAAAAGCATAATCATCTCGAAAAAATTGAAGTACTGACTTTTGTTGATGGTTATGCCTCTATTGACTGGATAGATAAAGCCGGCGTAAAGGTAATCAATCTGCTGACCAAAGGTTCTATCAATCACCTTACGCATCAGTTAAAAAAAACACCCGACCAACATTTTGACGAAATCAGTAAAGTAATTGATTATGCAAAGAGGAAAGGAATAAAAGTCAATGTTTATCTGGAAGATTGGAGTAATGGTATGCGAAATTCCTCTGAATACGTTTTGCGTATGATTAATTTTTTATCTACTCAGCCTATTCTAAGAATTATGCTGCCCGACACGCTTGGCATTTTAACGCCCAAAGAAACTATGGAATATACCCATCAGTTAGTGAATCAATTTCCAAATATACATTTTGATTTTCATGCACATGATGATTACGATCTGAGTATTGCTAACGTAATGGAGGCGGTAAAAGCAGGAGCAAAAGGACTGCACCTGACGATAAACGGAATGGGTGAGCGGGCAGGCAATGCACCTATCGCAAGTGCCATTGCTGTTTTAAATGATTTTTTTGATAATATTCAGGTTCAAATTAACGAAAAAGCACTTTATAAGGTCTCCAAACTGGTAGAGACTTTTTCAGGATTTAGAATTCCGGCAAATAAACCCATAGTAGGTGAAAATGTTTTTACGCAAACGGCGGGTATTCATGCAGATGGAGATAATAAAAAGAATTTGTATTTTAATGATTTGATGCCTGAACGTTTTGGGCGCAAGCGGAAATATGCCTTAGGGAAAACTTCGGGGAAAGCTAATATTGAAAAGAATCTTCAGGAACTCGGTATTAAACTTTCGGAAGAGAATCTTAAGAAAGTAACACGGCAAATTATAAAACTGGGAGATAAAAAAGAAATCATTACCGCTGAAGATCTTCCTTATATTATATCTAATGTATTAGATAACAAAGTACAAAAGAAAAAAGTAACTATTGATAATTATATGCTGACGCATGCCAAAAATATGCGCCCTGCGGCTGCTGTACTGCTTACAATTAACGGAAAAACTTACGAAGGAAACGCACAAGGTGATGGTCAATATAATGCGTTTATGAATGCCTTGAAATCAATATATACATCATTAAATATTAAACTTCCCTTTCTCACCGATTATACTGTTCGCATACCTCCCGGCGGAAAAACCGATGCACTTTGTGAAACCGTTATAACCTGGAAAGGAGATCGGGAATTTAAGACCCGCGGTTTAGACTCTGATCAAACCGTATCTGCCCTGCATGCTACAGAACGAATGCTCAATCTAATTGAATGAGTCTTTTAGTGATGACTTTCTATTATTGATAGAGTACTTTGTGCAACTGCAAGTCAGCACCAGCTAAAGGTCTCTCTACGGCTTTCTAACCTTTATCAATTTATTTCCTTTGACCGTGGACAGCGAAATATTTAATTCTTTTCCCAAAAATTTGGCAATACCATTTATAATGTTTCCTTGAGGCGTGTACCATTTAATAGAATAAGTGCTGTCGTCAATACCGGAAGAGGAAAGGATAGCAATAGTTTGTAATTTTTTGTATCCCAGTAATTTACCGTTGATTATTTTTAAGTGTTTTTTACCGTTTTCTTCTACCAAATCAAAGGTATAAGTTGTATTAAAATATAAATTTTTGGGTTGATATTCGTCTTGCTTGTCAGTCCCCACTATTCCCTCTGCGGGTGATTGTACACTAGCAGGTTTGGAAAATTCTTCTACACTTTCGTCTTTATAAGGAAGTTGTGATAATTCTTTTAATGCATTCTGTAGGGCTTCGGTATAACCTTTTTGAAAATCTTTTGAAAGTCCTGTACCTTCCTCTGAAAAAACTTTTGTTCCATTACAATTTTCTAAGGCAAATCGAAGCTTATTTTTAAAAAGGGAGGAAGTATTTTTTAGAACAACTTTTAACCCGCTACATGGATTTTCCATTATCCTTTCTTTTCCTTCATAATAAGTTTTAATATGTCTCTTAGCCAATAAATAATGTATATTTGAACTGAGTCCGTAGGGATTATCTTCCTGATTTTTAAATCCTGCAAACGTTCCGGGGATTAGCACGTATGAATAACGTTCTTGTGCGTAAGAAGTTATCAATGTTCCTATTAAAAATAAGCTAAATAACCTTTTCATTTATAAATACTTTTTTAATTCACTCAAATGATTTATTTCAGTAAAGTTACCTTTTTTAGTCGGATTACCCAAAAAATTGTAAAAAACAGCACGTATTCCGAAATTCGTTCCCCCGATAATGTCTGCCTCAAAATTATCCCCTATAATTATTGACTCTTCTTTTGAAGCCTCTGTACGATCCAAAGCATACTTGAATATATCCGGATGGGGCTTTCGTTTACCGGCATCTTCTGCCGAAATTATCTCATTAAAATAAGATTTAATCCCCGCGCCTTCTAATTTTCGATGAGATACTTCTCTAAAACCATTCGTAAGAATATGCATCTTATATTTCTTTTTATCATATACATAATCTAACAAATCTTCAGCTCCTTCACACAAAAAATTGTGCTCCGGCAAATGATTCAGATATACTTTTTCAAAAGCAAGTGCAATACTTTTATTTTTAATCCCTACTGCTTCAAAAGCCATTTTAAAACGTTTGTTTCTTAAGCCTTCTAATGAGATGCTCATATTGTGCCAAAGTTGCTCGTTAATTTTGTAATAATGCGCATGCCATACAGGAAATACAACCGAATAACGGGCTTCTACGTCATATTTCTCATATAACTTTTGAAGGGTGATTTTTGAATTTTTTATAAAATCCCATAAAGTATTGTCCAAATCAAAAAAAATATGTTTTATTGAATTCATTTTTCGTCTTGTATAATTTTTATAGTTTTAATAAAATCTAAGTAAATATCTTTCCACCCATGCCATCGAACTTCCTTTGAAAAAGTTTTGTTGTGAAAAACGCTGGTAAATAATCCGTTAAATTCTTTTACTGTCATAATAAGAGATAAAATTTCCTGTTTGATTTTTTTTCGATCGTTGCCATACCTGATTTTTAAGGCTTTATCTGTAAAGGCAAAAGGAAAGACTTTTAACGGGGTCAAACTTTCATATCTCAAATCATAGAAAAAGAAAGGAGTACAGGTTCCTGCACGAAAACCTATCGTATCATAATATCCCATAGAGAAATCTTTTTTAATTCCAATAGCTGCCATATCCCGATAAGTAAACGGTAAATTAAGCTTAAATAAATGCTGCTGCGCTCTGCTAATGGGCCGGTGAATAATCGCCTCCATTTTCCTTTTCTCTGCTCGTTTTACATGTATATCATTCGTTGACTGCATGGAATAATTCACTCCCACAAAAGCATCATCTCCAACTGATTTTATTAACTTGCCGTAAGCTTTTCTTTCAATAGAAATATTACGATCATATTTTGAAGGATCACCAATGGAAAAAAAGAAAATACTTTTTAACTGATTTTTTCGATGGATATTTAGTAAAAAGTCAAATTGGTTAAACGGGTCTTTTTGCATCTTTAAAATCACCTGAAAACGGCTTTTTATTTCTCTGAATTTTAATTGATACAGGTCTCTTAAAATACTGCTGATGGTTCTCCCGATTCCTTTTTGCGCATATTTAAATGCCTCATGTATGGTGAGCACATTTATAAAAGAAAAAGCAGATCGCCGAGTTTTAATTTCAGGATATTTTTCCTTTATTTTTTCAAATATTTCATTTGCCCAAAGGTTAACTACAGGAATTTGTAAAAAACCATTTTTAAATGCTAAACTTTCCTTTGCCTGAAACCTGCCTAATCTGTCGCGTACTGAAGGCAAATACTCCTCATAACGCGTAATTAAGTAAAAGGAAGAAGCGAATAAATCGTAAGAAAGTGCAGATTCATTACTTGTTTTAAAAAAGTAAGGAACTTCTTCTTTAAAGTCAACTGAAAATTCAATATCTTTTCGAATCCCTCGTTCAAATAATAGAGTATGTGCCTCAAAAAATAATTCTGCGCCTAATTTCTTTTTTGCATAGCTTATTTTTGGTCCTTCATAAGCAATAAACTCCTCAATATTTGAAGTAAATTGAACTTTAATACCTAAGATAGAACGAAAGATATGCGTAAAAACATATTTTATTCTATAGGTTATTTTATTTGTGAAAATAAGTATCAAATAAAGATTATTTTACAGCGAAAGATAAAGCAATTTTTGATAAACTGAATCACCTTTTGCAAAGCCCTCTATTACTAGCTATTCATACCCGCTATTCAAATTTTAAGCTAAAAGTGATGGCGCGAGATGATATATTTGATATAGATCCGTTCCAATAAAGGACATTCGTATTATCGGCAATTCTTTCATTGTTGATAAAAAAAATTCCTTTAATCGAAGGTGTCATTTTAAATCGTTTGAAATAAATTTCTATACCCGCTTCTGCCTGCCAGTCAAAATTATTGGTTTTTGTCCTGAAAACGCCTTTTGAAGCATCATCATCTGAATTTTCATTCGACTGTAAATTTCTTATATATCCTATGCCAGAAGCTATAAAAGGACGAACGTTATTCCATCTTGCTCCTCTGAAATGAAGAAGTATGGGCAAATCTAAATAGGTTGAATTTACCTTAAAATCTTCACTTTTATTTTGTGAGCCAAAATTAGGGTTTTGAAAAATCAATTTTCGACTGACGAAATGCAGGCTTGGTTCTAATCGAATATCCAATAGTTTATGTAAATTAAACATTCCCAGCAAACCCACTGAAAAGCCAAAGCTTCCTTCGGTTTCTATTTTAGAGGATGCATTGTATAATGGGGTTAATTTATAATCCCAACTTGTAAAGCCCAGCGAATATCCCCAGTTAAATTTTGTTTTAGACTCAAAGTTTTGTAAATTCATAATCGTTTCTCGCTGCCCTGAAACTCTTCCGAAAAACAGTAGACTTAAGAGGAATAAAAAGTATTTCATATCTTAATCAACGTATTTTATAAGAGATTATTTTATGGCAGTGTAAATCATGGCAATTCCAAAGGTGAGGGCTTTTCTATCAACCTGTTGATAGGGCTGGTGTTGTAAGATTTTAACCATTTTTTCACCATAAGGGAAAGCCTTTACCGATTCAGGAAGATACGTATAGGCGGAATGATCTTTTGAAATAAATCTCCCGACAGCAGGCAGAATATTTTTAGAATAAAAACGGTAAAGTTGTTTCACTGGAAAATATTGGGGTTGAGCAAATTCGAGAATAAAAAAAGTACCGCCCGGTTTGAGTACACGATAGATTTCTGATAATCCTTTATTAAGGTTTTCAAAATTACGAATGCCGAAAGAGACTGTAACTACATCAAAGGAATGATCTTGAAAAGGGAGATTTTCTGAATCGCCTTGTACCAGTTTAATACGGTTATCCAAACTGTTCTTGTATACTTTTTTTTGTGCAATTTCAAGCATACCAGAGGATAGGTCAAGTCCTGTAATTTCTGCCGCAGTATTTTGAGCCATTATAATCGCCAAATCCCCTGTTCCGGTAGCAATATCTAAAATTCTTTGCGCGTTTACGCCTTTTATTTTTTTTAATAATTTTTTTCGCCATTGGACATCAATACCCAACGATAAAAAGTGATTTAAAAAATCATATTTTACTGAAATGTTATCAAACATCTGAGCAATTTGTTCTTTTTTCCCTTTTTCAGATTGTTTATACGGTTTTATATTTGTTCCCATTTTTTTATGCTACAAAAGTAAGTATAATTATATACCGTTGCAAAAAGCATTCTAACAAAAAAATGCAACGCCCGATAAAAATTAAACGCCGGAGCAACCTAATGGGTGTGGAGGATTTTAATTTTTTGAGAAGGAAGCCGTTTGAATTTAGACGCTTTCTTTTTCATACTTTTTTATGTGTTCTGCAACGGTCTCATTTTATAACTTAACTTTAGCTAACGATTTTCGATTGTCGTATTATTTTTTGTACATTTGCTATTGAAAGGCAAAGAGTCAATGAAAATTTTAGTTTGTATTAGTACAGTTCCCGACACAACTTCAAAAATAAACTTCACGCCTGATGGCAAATCGTTTGATAAAAGCGGCGTGCAATTTATTATCAATCCGATAGATGAATTTAGCTTAACGAAAGCCCTGCATTTACAAGCAGATATAAAGGCAAGTGTTACCGTGCTTGGAATGGGCGACGCTTCTATTGAACCTGTATTGCGCAAGGCTTTGGCAATAGGCGCTAATGACGCCATTCGTATTGATGGAACACCTGCTGATTCAAATGAGGCAGCAAAGCAAATTGCCGAGGTGGTTTTAAAAGAAAAATATGAGCTGGTTTTAACCGGAAAAGAATCGTTAGATTATAATGGAGGCGTAGTCCCGGCAATGATAGCTGCCTATACGGGGTATCATTTTATTAATGCCTGCACAGGATTGACCGTTGAGGGAACAAGTATTTTGGCAGATAGAGATTTAGACGGAACGATAGAAAACGTTTTTTTATCATTTCCTGTGGTAGTAGCTGGTCAAAAGGGAATAGTAGAAGAGAAAGACTTGAGAATACCGAATATGCGTGGAATTATGCAAGCCCGAACCAAACCGCTACAAATTATGGAGCCGTTTAAAGTAACATCATTTTTAGAGACAAAAAGTTATGAAAAGCCAAAAGCCAAATCGGAAGTAAAAATGATTGCCTCGGATAATTTGGATGAGTTAGCCTTAATTTTAAAGAATGAGAGACAAACTTTTTAATAAAACAAAAGAATAAATATGTCCATTATAGCATTTATTGATTCCTATCAAAATAAAATAAAAAAGTCTGCTTACGAAGTGGTTTCTTTTGCAAGAGATATAGCAGAGTCATCACAAAAGAAGTTAAAAGCAGTGGTTTTTAATGTAGATGAAGTGGACGAATTAATGGCGTACGGCGGTAAGGATATGGAAATTATCAAAGTAAGCCATGACCACTTAAAGGTCTTTTCTGCGAAAACCTATGCAGAAGCATTGCTTTCATTGGCAGACGGTGATTTCTTTGTACTCTCTCAATCGAATATGGGAAGTGCGATAGCCGCTTTTTTATCTGTGAAAAAGAAGGCTTCATTGATTACGAATGTATTGAGCAAACCGGAAACGCTAAGCCCGTTTACTATAAAAAGAAAAGCCTTTTCGGGGAAAGGAATAATGGAGGTAAGCACGAAGGCAGAAAAGATTGTGATTACGATTATGCTCAATTCACTTGGTGCTGAGAAAGCGCATGGAAGTGCCATCGTTACCGAAGCGGAGGTTCATATTCCAAAAAATGAAATAGAAGTTCGCTCGATGATTGAAAGCAGCGGGAAAGTAAGTCTAAAAGAGGCGGACATTATCGTATCGGGAGGACGCGGGTTAAAAGGGCCTGAAAACTGGAAAATGATAGAAACCTTAGCGAATGTATTGAATGCGGCAACCGCCTGCTCAAAACCCGTATCTGATATGGGCTGGCGTCCTCACAGCGAGCATGTGGGGCAGACAGGAATTGCCGTGGCGCCTAATTTATATATTGCGGTCGGAATTTCAGGGGCTATTCAGCACCTGGCGGGCGTAAATGCCTCTAAGAAAATACTGGTTATTAATAAAGACTCTGAAGCGCCTTTTTTCAAAGCAGCCGATTATGGTGTTTGTGCCGATGCCTTTGAAGTGGTGCCGGCGTTAATTGATAAAATTAAGGCGATGGGGTCATAAAAACTAAGAATCGAGACCGTTGCAAAAAGCACTCTAACAAAAAAATGCTTGTATTGAGTTTGCCGCAATGCAACGCCCGATAAAAATTAAACGCCGGATCAACCTTTGGGTTGTGAGGATTTTAATTTTCGGTAGCTGAGCCTGTCAAAGCTTTGAGAGGGTTACTGAGCACTTCGACTGGGCTCAGTAAACTCTTGTCAAATTAAGGACGCAGTTTGAAGCGAGATGCTTTCTTTTTCATACTTTTTTATGTGTTCTGCAACAGCCTCTTATTATTTTTATTCTCATAATGCAGGAATGGGAAACTTAACATTAAGTTAACAAGTAGTAGCAAAATAAATATAAAATCATGGGTTACATAACCTCAAAAAGGGATCAACTTTTAAATTACTTATGCCATTTTAAAATCAGAGGGTATCTTTTTTCTCCAACCAAAAGGATCTTTTTGTGTGCCGGTTTGAATTCCAACCAGGCGCTTTTTTATTTTTAAAGCAAGGCTATTTTCCTCCTCTAATAATTTAATATCCATTACTTCTGTTCCGTATCCAACAGCTCGATAACGAATGACTACCACAGCCGTTCCACAACCAAACATTTCTCTAATTTTTCCTGATTTAAGCCCTTCAACTACTTCTTTGACCTCAATAGGCCTCTCCTCTACTCTTATCCCCATTTCTTCAGCAATTGTAATGATGCTCCTTCGAGTAATTCCATTAAGGATCGTTTCAGTAGCCGGAGGGGTTATCAATTTATTCTCATAACCAATAAAAACATTCATCGTTCCTGATTCTTCGATAAACGAATGGGTAGCGGCGTCAGTCCATAAAACCTGGTTATAACCTTCTTTTTGTGCTTCTGTTGTCGGAAAAAAGGATGCAGCATAATTTCCTGCTGCTTTGGCAAACCCCACGCCCCCACTGGCTGCACGTGAGTAATGACCCGCTATCTTGACTTTTAGCGGGTGATTATAATAAGATTGAGTAGGAGAACAAATAATCATAAAAGTATATGCTTGGGAAGCAGCAGCTTTTAAAGTGTTTCCCGAAGCAAACATAAAAGGACGAAGGTATAATGAGGCACCTTGATTCATTGGAATCCAGTTACGATCTAAATCTACCAAAGTTTGTAGTCCATCGATAAAGATACTTTTAGTGATCTCTGGCATATTTAAGCGCCTACACGACTTATTAAACCTTTCAAAATTATCCTCGGGTCTAAATAAAAATACCTCATTTTTATCATTTCTATAGGCTTTCATTCCTTCAAATACTGCCTGCCCGTAATGAAGCGCCTGGGTGCTAGGAGAAATAATAATATCTTCATAAGGTTTAATTACTGGGCAACTCCATTCTCCATCTTTGTAATTTGACAAGAGCATGTGATCGGTAAAAATTTTGCCAAAAACCAACTGATCAAAAGAAAGTTCGTTTAATTTAGATTTCTTGACTTTTTGAATCTGTATTTCCATTTTATAACAGTTATTTTTTTCTCAAACAAAGACCTCAACTATAGATAAAGATACTGTCAAATCAGGGTTTTTATTACAAACGGTTAATATTTTTCAAGTCTTCAAAGGCTCTTTTTAGGCGAATACGAAACGTATCTTCGCCCAATCGAAGCCATTTACGAGGATCGTAGTACTTTTTGTTAGGTTCTTCTGCGCCATCTGGGTTACCAATTTGAGAAGATAGATAATCCTTTTTTTCTAACATATAATCCCTTATTCCTTCCGTAAAAGCGTATTGTAAATCGGTGTCAATGTTCATCTTTACCGCTCCATAATCAATTGCTTCATGTATTTTTTCTAACTCAGACCCCGAACCCCCGTGAAAAACAAAATTAATAGGCTTATCTGCAGTATTATATTTTTCCTGAATGTATTTTTGGGAATTATCTAATATTTTTGGGGTTAATACTACATTTCCGGGTTTGTAAACCCCGTGAACATTTCCAAAGGCAGCTGCAATAGTAAACCGGTGTGAGATTTTTGAAAGTTCCTCATAAGCATAAGCTACTTCTTCAGGTTGAGTATAAAGTCTAGCATTATCCACATTGCTGTTATCTACTCCGTCTTCTTCACCCCCGGTAATTCCTAATTCGATTTCGAGTGTCATATTCATTTTTGCCATACGAGCTAAGTAGGTCTTGCACAAGGTAATATTTTCTTTTAAAGGTTCTTCAGATAAGTCGATCATATGGGAAGAAAAAAGAGGTTTTCCGACTTGACTATACCATTTTTCAGAAGCATTGATAAGGCCGTCAATCCAGGGTAATAGTTTTTTAGCGCAATGGTCGGTATGCAGAATAACAGTCGCGCCATAGGCTTCGGCTAAATCATGAACATGTTTAGCCCCGGCAATAGCTCCGAGAACAGCGGCTTGCTGATTTTCATTCGATAGACCCTTCCCTGCATTAAATATAGCGCCACCGTTAGAAAATTGAATAATTACGGGAGAATTTAATTCTGCAGCGGTTTCCATTACAGCATTTATGGTATTTGATCCTGTTACATTGGCTGCAGGAATCATATAACCCTTTTCCTTTGCATCTTTAAATATTTCTTGAACCGTTTCACCGGTGGCTACGCCCGGTACAAATTTTCTACTCATGTTTGTTTTTTGTTAAATGGTATAATTTAATGCACAAATATAAGCATTTTAAAATGGATAACCAATCCCTATGTTAAAAGTAGGCGCCCAAACTTTTAAGTGATGGAACCAACGTTCCCCTTTGATTTGATTAGGGTCATGGATTTTATAAGCTAAATCAAAGCGGAAAACAATATTATATCCAAAGTTATAGCGAAATCCAAAACCGGAACCAACCGCCATTTGTTTATAAAAGGTATCCAATTGAAACAATGACTCTTTTGAGGCTTGTGAATTTGTAGCCCATATATTTCCAGTATCTATAAATAATGCGCCATCAAGGTTAGCACTTAATTTTCTTCTCCACTCCAAATTAAAAGTCATTTTTAATTGTTCTGTTGAAAAGCTGCGTTCACTGCGATTGCTTTCTCCGGGTCCTAGATCATACGCCTGCCACGCTCTTATATCTTCTGAGCCTCCCGCCAAATAGGTTTTGTTGAAAGGTGCAGAAGAGGCATTACCGTAAGGTATAGTGTAGCCAAGTAAAAAACGGGAGGCAAATTGTGCATTGCGACTCATTTTCCAATATTTTCTAAGATCAAAGTCAAACTTAACATATTGTGCATAGCCGACATCTAGTAGGCTGTTTTTATAAATGAGCGCATTTTTTGTAGGAGTAAAATTTAAAAGGTTGTCTAAAAGATTTAACGTATTTCCAGCTAATTCTATCATTCCTCTAAAATAAAATGGATTTTTTTTATTTTTATCTCTTTTGCCATCATATTCAAAAGTATAAGAAGAAGAGTTTATAAGTACATCTTCTGTAATTCTCCTTTGCCGTTGTATCATTTCAAAATAGTCATCGTAGATTATAGGATTAAAAAAACGAGCATTTTTAAAATCGCTATCTTTCCGAATCATTACGGATAGTTTATTATCGTTTAGGGTACCTTTAGCATATTGATTTTTACTGTCAGGATTAAATTTAAAATAGTCTTCATATTGCTTATCTCGAATATTTTTATCGCTCGTGTATAAATTAAAATATCTATCCTTATTAAAGTTTCTAATATACTGAATATTAGAAAGTTTTACTCTATGTTTTATCATCCTACTTGAATTCCATGTGTAGTCGATCAGGCTGGAAAATTCTACTTTTCCTATTCCTATATTGTTTTGCCAAGTGGCTGACAACCCTATATTAGTTGCTTTATTTGCTTCTTTAGTAAAGATTTCTTCTGTCTTGATGAAAGGGATGATAAAACGAGGGAAGGACACTTTTGCTCTTAAGGAAGATTCTAACGCAAATCCTGATGTATTATCGATTTGGGCTACCGTACCGCCAGTGAGCTTAGTAGACAATTCCAAATTTTCAGCACCTCCGAAAATATTTCTTGAAAGTAATGAAACATTGGGAGAAAATCCTATGGTAAGATAGTTGGAACGAAAGGCATCACTGTTAATATCCAAACTATATTTTTTTTGAGGGGTTAATAAGATATTAGCTATGAGATAGTCTCCCTTAGAAATGGTATCTTTTTCATAACGAATTTCCGGGATATAAAAATTGCGCAATTGACTGTAGTTTTGTTTCGTAAGTTGGTCATTATCCAACCTATAAGTTGAATCAACAGCTATTATTGTTGCATCGGTAAATACACGAGGTTTATATTTTAAAGAGTCATAGCTTAAGATTTGGTATTTTTTGTAGGTAACGGGTGTTTTTTTAGGGAGAATGTAACTTCGAGTAATATGATCTGTAATTACCTTTACTTTTGATATTTTAAAAATTTTGTTGTACTGTTTTAAAGTATCCGTCGGATTAGGTTCAATATTTACAATGCCGATCAGTCGCCTGTGGCCTAAGGTTACCGAGTCTGCTTCCATACGAATATTATTGGGATGAAAATAATAATAACCATGATTTCGAAGGAGTTTTACAATTCTATCTTTTTCATCTAAAAAAGTCTTTTCATTAAAGTTCTGATTTTTTTTCAGATATGATTTCTCCAATGTGCTTCTGTAAATAGAGTCAATTTTTTGGTCTTCAATAAAGTATGCAAGAGAATCAATAACATAAGGCTCACCTTTTTCTATATGATAAACCACAGTTGCTTTTTTTTGTTTTTTTCTGAATCTTTTCTTCTTTTTTTCTGAAAAATTAGGTTTTATAGCCGGCCGAAGAATCGTTTCTGCCGATACTTTCGCATTTAAAAAACCTTCTTTTGAACCATAATAATTTCTTAATGTTTTTTCAGATTTATGTATATCAGTAGAATCAACTAGCACAGGCAACGATTCATTACGAACAAATAATTTATTTCGTGCCATTCTATAGCGACGAATCATATTTCGGTTAGCACTTATCCAATCCAATAGGCTGTCTTTTATTAATAATGAATCCAGCGTTTTTTCGGTTCGTTCGGGATCTGAAAACCATTTCTGCAGCGGTTTTTGCAGCAAACTGTCTGACCCATTGTAAAACCAGAGACCTATTGGGGGAAAAATTAAACTTTTCTTATTGGGTTTTTGAAAAATACTCTTGTAGGCATCGCTGTCCCGTATTTTCTTTCCATCCTCCTCAATAATATTTTTAGATAATAAATAACGCCCCTCTTCTATTTTTTTGGTGGTTGAACAGGAATATAAAAAAAGAATAAACAAGAATAATAGTATTACTTTTTTTTGAAAGTGCACCAATTTTTTATTTACAAAGATAAACGAACAAAAAATATGAGACCGTTGCGAAAAGCATGCTAACAAAAAATGCAGCGCCCGAGGAACTGCAAATCAGCGAAAGCTAAAATTAAATACCGGAGCAACCTAATGGGTGTGGAGGATTTTAATTTTCGGTAACCGAACTTGTCGAAGTAAAGAAAAGGTCTAGCCAGAGTTTTGTGTATTCTGCAACTGTCTCTTCTATTTTTTTTGGCGTTCCCGCCTAAGGGCGGTCGGGCTATCCGCTAAATCTTTTTCTTGGGTTAAAAAATCTCACCCCAAGAAAAAGGATACCGCTTCTATCCCTAACGCTCGCCCCGCAAAGATTCTAAACCCTTTTTGAACAAAGCACTCTATCCGCTACAAGTAGGCGTACGCTAAATACCCATCAATATAGTTTCTCAAAAGTGAACTCCAAAATATTATTTATTTTTGGGCTTATTTCCTTTTATGAATACATTAAACAGAACTATAAGTTATGTAAAGCCTTATGTAAGATCTTTTTCTTTTTCTATATTTTTTAATACGCTATATGCACTGCTCAATGTGTTGGCAATGATTATGATGATCCCCGTATTATCCATTATGTTTGATGAGAAATACAATACGGTAAAACAACCCGTATATCAAGGAATTTCTTCTTTAGGTAGTTATGCTAAAAATTATCTTTATTTTTTTACGCAAAACATAAAAGAAGAAAAAGGAGTAGTTTACGCCTTAGGTTTTTTCTGTGCAGGATTTTTGATTGTTTTCTTATTTCGTAATTTTTTTCGTTTTCTGGGACAAATTTTTTTAATCTCCTTAAAAACCGGTGTTACCAAAGATTTTAGAAACGCCATACATCAAAAAATTTTAACGCTCCCTATAGCTTTTTTTACCGAGAAAAAAAAAGGCGACACCGTTTCACGTATTTCAAACGACGTTTCAGAAGTCGAAAATGCTATTCTTGGATCTATTATTGATATGATTCGATCTCCTATTATGATTATTATTTATCTCATTTCACTCTTTTTTATGAATCCGCGCCTTACACTTTTTGCACTCCTTATTTTTCCTGCGCTGGCAACTTTTATTTCTTTGCTCGGCAGAAGCCTGAAGAGAGGCTCAAAAAAAGCACAAAAACAACTGGGTATAGTCATTTCAAATGTAGATGAAACCTTATCAGGATTAAAGATTATTAAAATATTTAATGCAGACCAACAAACGCAACAAAAATTTGAATCTTCTACCCAATTACATCAAAAATACTTAAAACGTGTCCTACTGCGAAATGAACTTGCCTCGCCGGTAAGCGAGTTTATAGGAGCTATTCTTTTAGTAATCATTATCTACTATGGGGGGCGCCTTCAAATAGAAGGAAAAGGGATGAGAGGCTCTGAATTTATAAGCTATATTGGACTTTTTTATACCCTATTAGACCCTATAAAACTTTTCTCAAAAGCATTTTCTAACATCAATAAAGGACGGGCATCTGCCGACCGAATCTTTGAAATTATTGAAGCACCAGTTGCTATAAAAGATCATAAAAATTCAATTTCAAAAGAAACTTTCAATCAGGCAATTACCTTTGAAAAGATATCATTCAAATATAACGAAAGCGAGGTGATCAAAGATTTTAACCTTACCTTAAATAAAGGACAAACCCTTGCCTTAGTAGGAAGCAGCGGAAGCGGTAAAAGTACACTTGCTAACTTAATCACCCGTTTTTACGATGTAACCAAAGGAGAAATTAAAATTGATGGAATAAATATCACAAAAATTAAACTAGCCGATTACCATAATTTATTTGGAATGATTACTCAGGAAAGTATTTTGTTTAACGATACGATTTTTAATAATTTAATATTAGGCAATCCTCAAGCTACTAAAGAAGAAGTAATTCAAGCAGCGAAAATAGCCAATGCGCATGATTTTATTGAGAAATTAGACGCCGGATATGAAACCTCTATTGGCGATTCAGGTAATAAACTCTCAGGCGGACAAAAACAACGTCTTAGCATTGCGCGCGCCATATTAGCAAATCCGCCGATTATGATTCTTGACGAAGCGACCTCTGCTTTAGACTCTCATACGGAAAAATTGGTAAAAGAGGCGCTGGAAAATATGACAAAAAATCGAACCTCTTTAGTAATTGCTCATCGATTATCCACCATTCAAAATGCAGATTTAATCGTAGTAATGGAAGAAGGAAAAATAATCGAGCAAGGCACACATCAATCCTTATTAGCAAAAGAAGGCGCGTATAAAAAGTTAATTGAATTACAGAACTTTGGCTAAAAAAAGAAGCTAAAGATATCAATTTGAGACCATTGCAAAAATCACTTTAGCAAAAAAATGCTTGTAGAGACCGTTGCAAAAAGCTTGTATTGAACTTGTCGAAACGCACGCGAACAAAAAAATGCAACGCCCCATAAAAATTAAACGCCGGAGCAACCTTTGCAAGTCAGCGAAGCTAAATGCTTTAATATGTATACTTTTTTATGTGTTCTGCAACGGTCTCAATTTATAATTTTAGGAATAGCATCAATCAAGCGCTGAGTATATTTTTTTTCAGGATGATGATAGATTTTATCTGCATCACCCATCTCTTCTATCTTTCCTTTGTTCATAACCAATAATTGATTGCTCATGTGTTTTACAACAGATAAATCGTGAGAGATAAAAAGATAAGTCAATCCAAATTCCTTTTTCAATTCGTTCAAAAGGTTTAGAACTTGTGCTTGTATAGAAATATCCAGTGAAGAAACCGATTCATCACAAATAATAAATTGAGGATTTAAAGCCAAGGCTCTGGCAATAGCAATACGCTGTCGCTGTCCGCCAGAGAACTCGTGCGGATAGCGTTTTAGATAACCCTCTGAAAGACTGACTTGCTTTAATAAATAAATGGCTTTTTCAAGGCATTCCTTTTTGTTTTTACCTATTCGATGCACCCTCATAGGTTCAATAAGGGTTTCTGCAATCGTTTTCCTTGGATTAAGACTGGAATAAGGGTCTTGAAAAATAATTTGAATTTCTTTTCTTAATTCTCTCAAACGTTTATTGGAAGCCTTTGCAAGGTCTTCTCCTTTATAATAAATTTCACCGGCAGTCGGCTTTTGCAATTGGAGAAGGGTCCGGCTCAAAGTGGTTTTTCCACAACCTGACTCTCCCACCAATCCAACAGTTTCACCCGGATAAATAGTAAAGCTAATTCCGTCAATCGCTTTAAAATATTTTTTACCTCTAAAAATACCAGAAGGTCTAGGATAATATTTGCTCAGGTTTTTAATTTCTAACAAGGGTTGTCGATGATAAATTTTTTGTTGATGCTGCTTTCTTTCCTCTGCTGTTTCCACTTCTTTTGCAGCATGAGTATTTTCAATAAAGTCAGACACTGTAATTAACCGTTTAAGACGTATATCCATTCTTGGACGACAGGCAATTAATCCACGAGTATATGACTTTTTAGGATGTGTAAATATATTTTTAACCGTATTTTTTTCTATCATTTTTCCTTGAAACATCACCATTATTTTATGACATAGCTGATGAACCGCGCCTAAGTCATGTGAAATAAAAATAATACTCATTTGAAGGGTTTCCTGTAATTTTTTTAATAGAAAAAGTATTTCTTTTTGTATCGTAACATCAAGTGCTGTGGTAGGTTCATCAGCAATGAGTAATGAAGGGTTACAACTGATAGCCATAGCAATCACCACCCGTTGTTTCTGTCCACCGGAAAGTTGGTGTGGATAGCTGTTAAAAATACGCTTGGGTTCAGGTAACAATACTTGTTCAAATAAACTCAATACTTTTTCTATCGCTTTTTTCTTTGTAATTTTCTCATGTAATAAAATAGCTTCTAGTACTTGTTTTCCACAGGTCATACTTGGATTCAGGCTGGTCATGGGTTCCTGAAAAACCATGGCGATTTCTTTCCCTGAGAATTGACGTCTTTCTCGTGAAGACAACGTTAATAGATCGATTCCTTTGAAAAGAATTTCTCCAGATTCTATAATAACTGATGCAGGAAGCAACCCGGCAATGGCATAAGCCGTTAACGACTTTCCCGAGCCTGATTCGCCCACTAATCCCATAATCTCTTTCTTTTCTAACGAAAATGAAATATTATGTAAAGCCTTCTGCTGACTAAATCGAAGGGTTAAGTTGTTTATTTCTAATAGGTTCATTAGGTATGGATTGATCATTTGTATCTCTAAAGACCTTCGCATAATACATAAAAAAGCATACATATTAAAGCATTTAACTTCAAACAGCGCCATTCTTAAAAAATGAATATCCTCCACACCCATTAGGTTGCTCCGGTATTTAATTTTAGCTTACGCTGACTTGCAGTTCTTCGGGCATTGCATTTTTTTGTTAGCGTGCTTTTTGCAACGGTCTCTTAACGCTGTCCCTACAACTAACGTTTTTATTTTACTCATTTATCAAGTTTTTATAAATTAAATTTTTGATTTTAAACTACATCAAGAATTTATACCGGCGGTGTAGTTAGCATTTTATTTAAAATGAGAAATGATTCGTTTTGTGCTTTTTTATCTATTCTGCAACGGCAAGTCCCCGCGTAAGCGAGCAGTCTCAAGTTTTGCCTAACGCTCTATGGTGAGTTACTTACTTCTCCATGGCAAATGGTTTAACTTCCCATGGTAAGTTGCCTAACGCTCTATGGTGAGTTACTTACTTCTCCATGACAAATGGTTTAACTTCCCATGGTAAGTTGCCTAACGCTCCATGATGAGTTACTTACTTCTCCATGACAAATGGTTTAACTTCCCATGGTAAATTGCCTAACGCTCCATGATGAGTTACTTACTTCTCCATGACAAATGGTTTAACTTCCCATGGTAAGTTGCCTAACGCTCCATGATGAGTTACTTACTTCTCCATGACAAATGGTTTAACTTCCCATGGTAAGTTGCCTAACGCTCCATGATGAGTTACTTCCTTCTACATGGAGAATTCTCTAAAGTGCTTTTTGCAAAGAGCAAATTAGCGTAAATTAAAGGTCTTATATTGCTTATTTTTCTTTATTTTTAATTTAATTCCTGCTAAAAAAGTGAAAATCCTTCAATGATACGCCTCTAATAAACCCTTTTCTAGACTAAGTTCTGAGGTACATTACAAAAATTTAACGTAAACTTAACCTATTATACATTGTTTTTTAAGGATAATATTATTCTTTTACAAAGAATTCTTATTAAAATCTTATTATTATGTTTTATCAACCCATTAAAAAAACAATGCAATGAACAAATCAAATAAAGTACAACCAAGTAAAAAGAACAATTTATTATGTTTTATCAACCCATTAAAAAACAATGCAATGAACAAATCAAATCAAGCACAACCAAGTAAAAAAAACAATGTAATGAACAAATTAATTATGGGCTTGTCTTGCCTGGGCGTTTTATCAACGGTCAGTTGTGACAACGACAGAAAGGAGCAGAAGATTGCGCCCCCTTTGGAAAAAGTAACTTTCTCAGCAAAGGCGATAAGCAGTTTAGTATCAAACGAGGATGGAGATTCTGAGTTTAAGATTGAAGAGGGAGACGAAGTAACATTATATATCGTAGCGGGGGATGAAGAAAGCACAACCGCAGCTACATATTATACAGATCAAGATAAAATAGTCGGAACAAAATTTTATCGTGATGATGGTGTAAAATTCAAGTTTGTTAAGGATAAGGATGATAAGAGTGGTGATATATTTACGCTAGAGGGTGGTTTTTATCTTGAAGCGGGAGATGGCGACGGAAAAGAATACACCATTACAAAATTTGATATTACTAAAGATGGTACAACTTATGACCTTAAGCAATACCAATCATTTAATATGACGATAGGTTCTCCAACCAATGTTAATGTAGAAATAAGACCTAAAATAGAACAATCAGTTACTGGGGAGCCTTCATCACCGCCTGCATTAGAAAAGCTTGGATTCTCAATTACAACTAGTACAGTCGAGAATAATACGTTTAAGGCTAAGTTTACAAAAGCGGATGGTACACTCTTTAATAGTACCAAAGATAAAGAGGCGGTTATTCATTTGACTGTGAAAAATGGGGATAAAGAAGTATATGAGATAAAAAATCTTTTTTCTGAATCTAATACTATAGATAAAAATTGTGAAATATTCACCATCACTCTTTCTATGGAAATATCATCTTATAAGGACTTTGACGTAGTTGCAGAGGTTACTTCATCTGAAGGAACACAGTCATTTACTCCTTCTGGATCAGTTGAAGAAGGATATGTATTTACTCAAGAAAACAAATCCGAGTCATCAGAAGAATCCGAAGAAAAAACGACAAGTACTACATCATCTACTAAAACAGGAACATCTTCAAATCCAGGTACTTTAGCCTTTATAGGAGGAGATTTTGAACAAGATATGAATCTTAATAATAAGTATGGATTAAAAAAATATGCTAGCTACGAACCGGGAACAGGGATTAACGGCAGCAAGGCTTTGTATATAAAAACTGATGGCACTAAAGATAATGATTATGTATTTACCACATTAGCATCCGGTAATCTGCCTGCTACGTATTCTACACTCACTTTTAAACTTAAGGGAACAGCCGCTAATAAATCAATTTCAATTAATCTTTATAAAGCTGATGATAAATCTGATGATAAATATTATGAGTTTAATTTAGGTGATGTCACTGTTGCTAAAACGATTAAACATTCTGGACAAAATGCCTATGACGGCAGCATTAATACATCAGATTGGGTAACCATTACTTTAGATTTGAGTGGAATTTCTGACTTAAATAACGATTCAAGCAAGGCATTTCTGGCATTAAAAATAGGAAACAAAAGTGCCTTTGATATTTATGTAGACGATTTTTATATTCAATAAAAAGGGCTTAATTATCTAAAAAAAAAGCATAATAATAAGATAAAAAAAGCGGAGGTTTGATTTAAACCTCCGCTTTTTTTTATTCTGCAACGGCAAGTCCGCGCAGGCGAGAGGGCGCTATATTTGCCCTTCTCTTAGAGATCATTACCAGAACCTCGCATGGTTTTACTCAACTCCTTGCATGGTTTTACTCAACTCCTCGCATAGCTTTACTTAACTCCTTGCATGATTTTACTTAACTTCTTACATGGTTTTACTTCAAACGCTTATAGGTTTTGCCAAGCGCTCCATGGTGAATTACTTACTTCTCTATGGAGAATTCTCTAAAGTGCTTTTTGCAATGGCAAGTCCGCGCAGGCGAGAGGGCTCTTTATCAATCCTCTGATTTTTATTTTTCAATTAATTCTAATTGGTCTGCTATTTCCCGATGGTTACACAAACGCGGAACTTTATTTTGTCCGCCCAGCTTTCCTATGGATTTCATATACGTCTGAAAGCCTCCCTTTTTTACCTCACTCACTACGGCTTTTCCTAGCATCTTACTTTGAATTAAGTCTTTGTAATAGAGGTTTCTTTTGCATAGCTCATCGTCTATCTTTGCAGTAAATTTATCCCATTCTTCCGGCTTTTTCTCAAATTCTATTAACCACTCGTGGTAAGGTAATCCTAAAGAAGGATTAACTTGAGGCGCAACCGTAAATTCGTTAATCTGTGCCGGATATTTTTTTAAGGTTTCTTCAAGGGCTTTTTCCACTTCATGCCCAATTACATGTTCGCCGAAAGCGGAAATAAAGTGTTTTACACGCCCTGAAACCATAATTCGATAAGGATTTTTACTGACGAATTGAACCGTATCACCGATTAAATAGCCCCAAAGCCCTGCATTGGTATTTAAAACTATCGCATAATCTTTATGTAATTCTACTTCGTTAACAGATAGTCGCTCAGGCTTGTCTTTAAAATAATCTTCCATTGGAACGAACTCATAAAAAACACCATGATTCAGCTGCAATAAAAGCCCTTGTTCTTTTTGTGTATCCTGGTAAGCAATAAATCCTTCAGAAGCAGGATAGGTCTCAATGCGATCGATATTCTTTCCTAATAATTCATCAAATCGTGAGCGATAAGGTGCAAAATTAACGCCACCGGTGATTAGTAGTTTAAGCCTAGGAAAAACTTCAGCAATATTTCGTTTCCCTGATTTATGAATCAATCGTTCAAAATAATTCTGTACCCATGGAGGGATTCCACTAATGAGAGACATTTTTTCCGGTAGAGTTTCTTCTACAATTTTATTAATTTTTACTTCCCAGTCTTCCATACAGTTGGTTTCCCATGAAGGCATCTGGCTGTGCTTGGCATAAAATGGTATATGATGAGCTACAATACCAGATAAACGACCTGTTCGGATTTCGTTCTTTTTTTGTAACAAGGGGCTTCCTTGTAGAAAAATCATTTTTCCGTCAAATAAATCCGTATTTCTCGTTTCCTGGATATAGCTCATTAAAGCGTCCCGCGCACTTTGAATATGATAGGGTATCGATTCTTTTGTAATGGGGATGTATTTAACGCCTGAGGTAGTTCCAGAAGTTTTTGCAAGATACATAGGTAGCCCTTTCCATAAAACGTTAGGTTCTCCTTCTACTATTCGATCTATGTAAAATCTTAGCGCTTCATAATCTCTTAACGGTACTTGTTTTTTAAAGGATTCATAGTCGCGAATTCTATTGAAGTCGTGATCTTTTCCAAATTGTGTTCCTTTTGCCTGTTTTATAAGGGTTTGAAATACTTTTTGTTGGGTTTCAAAGGGCTTTAGAGACCATTTTTTAACCTTATTAGTGTAGAACTTTGCTGCAGTTTTTACAATTTCGTGCTTTATTCGCATATTTAAATAATTGTGTTTTTTAATAGAACTTTTATATGATTATTTTACCCTGTCAGGATTTTGAAGAACAAAAGCATCCCAACCGTTGTAGGATTTTTTAACAGTAGCTCTTTTATTATTGTAAAAATGACAAACAGCAGCGGCTAAACCATCTGTGCCGTCTAAGCGTTTAGGAAAGTCTTTTATATTGAACTGGCTCATCAGCATTTTAGCTACCTGCTCTTTCGATGCAGTTCCATTGCCCGTTATGGCCATTTTTATTTTTTTTGGAGCATATTCCGTTATGGGAATTTCACGAAAAAGTCCTGCTGCCATAGCCACTCCCTGCGCCCGGCCTAATTTAAGCATAGATTGTATATTTTTTCCGAAAAAAGGAGCCTCCAACGCCATCTCATCCGGATGATATTCATCTATAATATTCAATATTCGCTCAAATATCTTTTTTAATTTCATTTGATGATTAGGCAGGTTCTCTAATAATATTTCCCCAAAATGAATCAATTTTGGCTCTTTATTAATTACCTGTATGACTCCATATCCCGTAACTGTTGTACCGGGATCGATTCCAAGAATTATTTTTTCCGTTTGAGGCATTTTATGGCTTCCAAAAGACTATAAGAAACAAAAATAACAAAGAAAATACTAAGTTATAAAAGAATGGGATAAAGTAAAGTGTTGTACGTTCTCAAAATTTTTATTAGTTCTCGCTGGTTTGCGTTTGATAGCGTGCTTTTTGCAACGGTCTCTTTTTATGATATTTTATGTATTCTGCAAGAGTCTCAATCTATGATTTTGTCTAAAATATTTATATTTGCTATGGTCATCAACTATATACATGGAATATTTAGATTTTGAGTTCCCTATTAAAGAAGCGAGAGAGCAATATAATAAATGTCAGCTTTTAGGAAAAGAAAGCGGAGTAAATGTAGAAGAAACCTGCAAACAACTCGAAAAGAAACTCGAAAAAACGATTAAAGATATTTATGGCTCCTTAACCCCATGGCAACGAGTAGAAGTATCTCGCCATGTGAATCGCCCGCATACCTTAGATTATATTAAGGCATTGGCCGGAGACACTTTTATGGAGTTTTTTGGAGATAGAGCCTTTGGGGATGATAAAGCCATTGTAGGCGGGTTTGGTAAGATTGATGGCCCGTCTTTTATGTTAATAGGGCAGCAGAAAGGACGTAATACTAAGGAGCGGCAATATCGTAGGTTTGGAATGCCTAATCCTGAAGGCTATCGAAAAGCATTACGCCTGATGAAACTGGCGGAAAAGTTTAGTGTTCCTATCGTTACCTTTATTGATACACCGGGTGCCTACCCGGGATTAGAAGCTGAAAAGCGAGGGCAAGGAGAAGCAATCGCTCGAAATTTATTTGAAATAAGCTTGCTAAAAGTTCCCATTATTTGTATTGTGATTGGTGAAGGCGCTAGTGGAGGTGCACTTGGAATTGGTATAGGAGATAAAACCTTTATGCTTGAAAATACTTGGTACTCTGTTATTTCACCAGAAAGTTGCTCTTCCATTTTGTGGCGAAGTTGGGAGCATAAAAAAGAAGCTGCAAAAGCACTTAAACTTACTTCATACGATATGAAAAAAAATCAGTTGATTGACGATATTATAAAGGAACCTTTAGGAGCTGCTCACACTCATCCGGAAAAAACTTTTGAGTTAGTAAAACATGTAATCTTACAAAGTATTACCGAATTGAAAACTTTGCCAATAGAGGAATTATTAGAGCATCGGCAGGATAAATATTCAAGCATGGGAAAATTTAAGGGATAATAAATAAAAGAACATGGTGTGAGACCATTGCAGAATATATAAAAAAGCATGAAAAAGGAAGCATCTAACTTCAAACTGCTTCCTTCTCAAAGCTTCGACAGGCTCAGTTACCGAAAATTAAAATCCTCCACACCCATTAGGTTGCTCCGGCGTTTAATTTTATTGAGCGTTGCATTTTTTTGCTAAAGTGCTTTTTGCAACGGTCTCGGTGTTATAAAAATGGATTTATACCTTTGATTTATTGTATGAGACTATTACAAAAAGTATTGGCTAAAAGGTCTCTTCTTTTTATATCGCTTAAAAGAAAATCTTACTAACTTTGTGAGCTAAAATGTAATTTTATTTCTTATGAAAAAAGGATTTTTAATAGATATGGACGGGGTAATATATAGCAACAATAGGTTAATTCAAGGCGCTGATATATTTATTTCTAATTTACAAAAGGAAAATATTCCGTTTTTATTTATCACCAACAATAGTCAACGCACCCCATTAGATGCAGTAAATAAACTTGCAGGGATGGGTATAAAAATAAAGGAAGAGAATGTATATACCAGTGCAATGGCTACTGCCTGGTTTTTATCATTTATGAATCCTAAAGGAACAGTCTATGTTCTTGGAGAAGGAGGATTAATTACGAGTTTACATCAGCAAAATTACACCATGGTCAATCAAAATCCAGACTATGTGGTAGTGGGCGAGGGCAGAAACTTTACTTTAGAAATGGTAAGTAATGCGGTAGAGATGATACTAGATGGCGCCAAATTTATTGCCACGAATCTAGACCCTTCACCCAAAATAAAAGGATGGTCTAATTTAGGGATTAAAGCAGTAGTATCAATGATTGAAGAGGCTACGGGAAAAAAAGCTTTTTCTGTAGGCAAGCCAAGCCCCGTGATGATGCGTGCTGCGCGTAAACATCTGAAACTAGAAGCGCGAGAAACTATAATTATAGGCGATACAATGGATACCGACATTTTAGGAGGGGTACAATTGGGGTACACTACCATTCTAACTCTATCCGGCGTAACCCAACGAAAGCATTTGGACAACTACGCTTTTCAGCCAAATTTAATTATAAATTCTCTGGCAGAGTTATCGTTAAAGCAAGCTTTAGCTTCAAATCATACCGCCAAATTCTAACCAAGGCTTTCAATAAAAACTGCTTCAACTTTTAAAACGATTGCAATTTGAGACCATTGCAAAAAGTACTTTAGCAACGGTCTCAGGATAAAGGTCTGGGTCTATTTTTTAGAAGAAATACTTACAAAGTCTTTTAAGTAAAAAGGTTCAAAATAAGCGAGATTTTCAAAGACCTGTGCCTGATATTTTTGATGAGCTATAGTAACCATATCTCGTGCAGAAGGATGAACATCTTTTAAGAAAATAAAGTTATCGTATTGCAGGAAAGGCTTACATTTTTCTATGCCGCTTCCCATAAAAATTAATTTTTTATTTCTATATTGATCAAAAGAATTTTCATTTACAACCAAAGCATGAATTTCTTTTTGAAAATTTAGATTTGGATATACAACTGCAGTATAAACTTCCATCCGTCTGGCATCGATCATAGGAACGAAATAATCTGCCTCTATAGTATTCTGCCCTTTTACCATGATAGTAATTGTATCTATTGCAATCAGTGGAACTTTTAAGGCAAAACAAAGTCCTTTTGCCGATGAAGTACCAATGCGAAGCCCCGTATAGGACCCCGGACCTTTGCTTACAGCAACTGCTTTAACAGATTGTAAATTAAAAGATGTCCTTTTAAAAAGCGTTTCAATTAAAATATGTAACCGTTCACTATGAGAATATCTTTCAGAATATTCCTCTATGGAGTCAATCAATCGTCCATCCTCTGATAGGGCAACCGAGCAGTTTTTTGTAGCCGTTTCTATGTGCAGAATAATAGCCAAACTATGAAATTTACGAATGGCAAAGATAATAAAAGGCCCCCCCTTTACGAAAAGCACTCTATCAACTGCAAGTCAGCGAAGCTAAACCCCGGAGCAACCTTTTGGTTGTGAGGATTTTAATTTTTGCAGAAAGAAGTAGTTTCAAGTAAATTATCATATTCCAATGAAATTTATTAATTTTGTATTTTATGAGACTATTGCAAAAAGTACTCTAACAAAAAAAATGCTTGTATTGAGTTTGCCGAAATGCAACGCCCGATAAAAATTACACGCTGGAGCAACCTTTTGGTTATGAGGATTTTAATTTTCGGTAGCTGAGCCTGTCGAAGCTTTGGGAAGGAAGCAGTTTGCCGTTAGATGCTTTCTTTTTCATACTTTTTTATGTGTTCTGCAACAGTCTCTTTATATACGCTTATATTCCAAAATACTATTTATGGATAAAAAAAGGATATTATATGTAACTTCAGAATTAACTCCTTATTTTACAGAAAATAATATATCTTCTCTTAGTCTGGAAGCAGCTAAACGTATGCGAGAAGCAGGAAATGACGTTCGTGTTTTTATGCCGAGATTTGGAACGATTAATGAACGTAGGCACCAACTTCATGAGGTAATTCGTCTTTCAGGTATGAATATTGTGGTAAATAATACCGACCAGCCGTTAATTATTAAGGTGGCTTCTGTGCCTGGGGCTAAAATACAAACCTACTTTATCGATAATGAAGAATATTTTAAGCGAAAAGCGGTTTATGGGTATGATGAGAACTCTTTATTTGAAGATAATGACGAGCGACTTATTTTCTTTGCCCGGGGAATATTAGAAACAATAAAGAAATTAAACTGGCCGCCTGATATTATTCATGTGCAAGGATGGTTTGGGTCGCTATTACCCCTGTATGTAAAAACCCTCTATAAAAAAGAACCTATTTTTTCACGTTCAAAGGTTGTTTATTCTTTATTTAGAAGAAGTTTTAAAGGAACTGTAAAAAGTAATCTGGCAGATAAAGTAGCATCTGACGGGGTAAAATCAGAAGCTATAAAATTATTGGAAAATCCTACCTTTGAAAACTTAAATAAAATTGCGGTAACGTTTTCTGACGGAATAGTAGAAGCAGCTGAAGATATACCTAAAATGTTAAAGAATTTGCCACATGAAGTTAAATTAAATTACAGACCCATTCAAGAGATTAAAGAATCTTTTTTATCGTTTTATTCAAAAAAAGTACTAGAAATAAAAGAAAGCAAATGAAGAAAATCTTAAATTATTTCTTAGTCCTATTTTGGGGCATATTAATCATCTCATGTGAATCAAAAAATGACAATATAACCGTAGATTTCGGAAGCAGTAGCAATTTAAAACCCTCATCAATAGAAATTCCTATTCATGCTCAAACTCATATTATTGATTCAGTTAGAAGCGATGAGGCTAATTTATTAATCCCGATAGGGACTTCCTCTTCTACCGCTTTTGGAACAACAAGATCTTCTTTTGCTTCGCAGGTTTATTACTCAGGTTCTTTAGGTAAACGCTTAGGAGATAATGCAAAACTTAAAGCCGTTCACCTAAAAATACCCGTTAGTTTAAAATCTTTAAGCAGAAAGGACTATAATACTTTACTTAATGATAAAAGGAAGACCAAATTAGTAAAAGGAAATAATCGAAATGATGTAGATACGCTAGTTACGCAATATACAGTTGATTCGATTTTTAATAAACGTTCTAACGATTTAGCCCTATCCATTTATAAATTGAGAAATAAATTAGATGCCTTTAGTGCTGATTATTACTCAGATGGTATAGCGTATGGCAAAAATGCAACAGGAAACGAATTTACAACGGGTCAAAAACTAGGAGGAGGTACAGTTAGTACGACTGTACAGGATACTATTTATGCTTTTTATAATTCAGAAACAAAAAAATATTCTTTTTCACGAAGCGTGCAAAAATTGAATTATATAATTGAATTACCTAAGGATAATTTTGAAACGTTATTTGAAGAAGTTCAAGATGGAACCATAACCAATGAAACCATTTTTAAAGAAAAATTTCCCGGAATGGTTATTGAGCCTGATAGTAATAAAGATGGATTCACTTTTCTAACCAGCCCTTCAGGAGTCTCTATTCAAATGGATTATACCTATATCTCTACCTCCACTTCCGATGGCAAAACAACTTCAAAAACTAAAAACTCGGTAGCGCTTACAATAAGAGAGAATAGTGAATGCAGAGTAAGCAAATATGAACGAACGCGGTCGCAAGATTTTCGAGATGCTGAAGACAAGAATGAATTTTTATATCTGCAGGGGCAAGGAGGCTCTGAACTTTTATTAACCATAGATAAAAAAAAACTTGAAGAGTTTAAAAAAAAATATGTTACAGCGAATGGGCAAGTAACGGCTTCTATTATAGATGCGTATTTTGATTTATATGTTGATGAATCAAAAACAAATTCAAGCATCCCCTTTTGGTTGTATTTATATGATAACGAGAATAGTCGAGAAATAGGTGATTTTCGTTTATTTAATCGTGGAGCTACTATTGACACCTATAGAAAAAGAATCGGAGGCATTTATGATAAAAAACAACAAAAGTATCGCTTTGAAGTTACAAAACACATTAAAGACATAGTAGAGAATAAGAAATATATAGACCCAAAGGATACAAGAGAGGATGAAAAAATAGAGATAAAGAATGTACAATTAGCTATAAGAATTGGACAACATGTACCTAATAGTTTTATTGACAAAAATCTCTCTGACGCATCGATTGTATCAACGGATAATCGATATCACCCCGGAGAATTTGTGGCTTATGGTGAAGCAACAGATAGTAATAAAAAATTGAAATTAGTCATTTTATACACTAAGAGTTCAAAAAATAATTAAATAAAAAGCTAATAATCCTATGTGCGGAATTGTCGGTTATCTAGGTAATCAGGAAGTTTATCCTATCCTTATTAAAGGATTGAAAAGATTAGAATATCGAGGATATGATTCAGCAGGAGTTGCCGTTTTAAAAAATAACCAAATAACGTTAATTAAGACAAAGGGAAGAGTAACCGAATTAGAAACTAAAGCAAATGATAAGGCTTTAAATTCAACGATGGGCATAGGGCATACACGTTGGGCAACACATGGTGCTCCAAGCGATTTAAATTCACATCCTCATATCTCAAATAACGGGCAAATTGCATTAGTACATAACGGAATCATTGAAAATTATGCTGCCATTAAGCAAATGCTGCATGTAAAAGGCTTTACTTTTCAATCAGAAACGGATACGGAGGTCTTAGTTAATTTGATACAATATTTTAAAGAAAAAGAAAATTTATCCTTGTTAGATGCTGCCCGATCTGCCTTGAATGAGTTAAATGGTGCTTATGCGGTAGCAATAATAGATAATAACGAGCCAGATAAAATAATAGCCGGAAAATTAGGGAGCCCTTTAGTTATCGGAATAGGAAAAGAAGAATTTTTTATAGCTTCAGATACCATGCCGTTCTTAAAATACACTCAGAAAGCTGTGTATCTTGAAGATGGAGAAATGGGCGTTATTCATAGAGGAAAAGAGCTGGAGATAAGGAACATAAAAAGCAATCGTTTGATTGAAAACCCTTTAGTACAGAAATTAAAACTCAATCTTGAACAAATTGAAAAGGGAGGCTACGAGCATTTTATGCTCAAGGAGATATATGATCAACCTAAATCTATTCACAACACTTTACGCGGCCGGCTATTGAATGAACAAGGGATTATTAAAATGGCAGGTATCTGGGACCATCGTCGAAAATGGTTAGAAGCCAAAAGAATTCTTATTATAGCCTGTGGAACTTCATGGCATGCTGGTTTGATCGGTGAATATTTATTTGAAAGCATTGCCCGCGTTCCGGTAGAGGTAGAATATGCATCAGAGTTTAGATATCGAAATCCGATTATTTATAAAGAAGATATTATCATTGCTATTTCTCAGTCAGGTGAAACTGCAGACACCTTAGCTGCCTTAAAGATGGCAAAGAAAAAAGGTGCATTTATTTTTGGTATTTGCAACGTGGTAGGGTGCTCTATTGCACGCATGACTGATGCTGGAGCTTATACTCATGCCGGCCCTGAAATAGGTGTGGCATCGACTAAAGCCTTTACGGCTCAAGTTTCTATCTTATGCTTATTAGCGCTAAAACTGGGGCATCATAAGGGAACTATTGATAACGAACGATATAAAAAACTATTGCAAGCCTTAGAATTAATTCCCGATAAAGTGCAGGAAGCCTTAAAAACCGATGCCGAAATCCTTAAACTGGCTCAACGATATGCTCATTTTCCCAATATGCTATTTCTTGGACGCGGATATAACTTCCCTTCCGCACTAGAGGGAGCGCTTAAGTTGAAAGAAATTTCGTATATCCATGCCGAAGGATATCCTGCGGCTGAAATGAAACATGGTCCTATTGCTTTAGTTGATGAAAATATGCCCGTAATTGTAATTGCTACACAGAATGAGCATTACGAAAAAATCCTATCGAATATGCAGGAGATCAAATCAAGAAAAGGAAAAATTATAGCTATTGTAACGCAAGGGGATAGCAGGATAAACGGAATTGCAGAACATGTGATTGAAGTCCCAAAAGTTTGTGAAGAATTTTCCCCGATTGTCAATGCAATTCCGTTGCAATTATTCTCCTATCATGTAGCTGTTTTAAGAGGTGAAAATGTTGACCGGCCCAGAAATCTTGCAAAATCAGTAACTGTGGAGTAAAATTTATCAATAAAAATTTTATCTTATCTCTCTTACAAAATGAAAAATGTTTTTAAATATTGCCCTAATTGTCAATCACAAAATACCACTTTTGAGAATGATCATCTATTCACTTGTAATGATTGTGGTTTTATTTACTATCATAATGTAGCAACCGCCGTAGCCGTAATTATCAAAAAAGGAGAAAAAATTCTTTTCACCGTTAGAAATAATGAACCGATGAGGGGAAAACTTGATCTGCCCGGGGGATTTGTTGACCCAAACGAAAATGCTGAAGAAGCGGTAGTAAGAGAACTAAGAGAAGAACTAAATTTAGAATTGACTCAAAAAGACCTAACTTTTTTTACCACAGAAAATAATACCTACTCATTTAGAGGAATTACTTATCGAACTTGTGACATTTGCTATCTGGCAAAAATTCAAGGCACACTATTATCTTTAGAGACGAAAGAAATTCAAGAAGTAAAATGGCTTTCTCCGGAACAAATTCATTTAGAAAATATAGGATTTGATTCTTTGCGAAAGGCGGTTGCCCGTTATTTGGAAAGGCGGTTAATTAATGTGGATACTGGAAAATAATCGCGGCTCTACCAAAAGTTACAATTTTTAAAAAGTAGCACAGATGGAAAATTTTTAACCTTATCCTAAATAAGATGATGAAATACATTTTAATTACCGGTGTTTCTAGCGGAATAGGAAATAGTATTGCACAAAAATTCTTGTCAGAAAATTGTTATGTTTTTGGTAGTGTACGAAATCCGGAAGATATAGCACGGCTTAAAAAACAATTTAACTCACCTTATTTTCATCCATTACTATTTGATATTACCGACAGCAAAGCAGTCTCAAAAGCAGTAAAAATACTAGAAGAGATAACTGGCAAATGGGGTCTGGCTTGTTTAGTTAACAATGCCGGTGTTTCCTTTTACGGTCCTATGGAACATTTCTCGATAGCAGATTTAAGAACGCAATTTGAAATTAATGTTTTTTCTACAGTTGAAGTAACTCAACAATTTTTACCTTTACTAGGCACAAGAGATGTAAAAAGCCCTTCTGGAAAAATCATTGTCATCAGTTCAGCCGCCGGGGTTTGGACTCGCCCTTTCCTTGGCCCTTATTCCTCTTCAAAACACGCTTTAGAAGCTATTTTTGATGCCTATCGCCGAGAATTAAAATTATATGGAATTGATGTAATTATTATTCAACCCGGCCCCATTAAAACAAAAATTTGGGATAAAGTGAAGCTATTCGATTTAAAAAAATATGAAGGAACACTTTACGAAGAATTACTGCAAAAAATTGAAACAAATGCTATTGAACAAATCAAAAAAACGGCTCTTCCTGCTTCGAGAGTTGCCGATAAGGTTTATCTCGCTTTTAAAAAGAAAAAGCCTAAAGCACGCTATTTAGTTACTCCCATGAAATGGGCTTTTAAACTTTTTATGTATGGTCTGCCCGCACGATGGTTGGATGCTTATTTTATGAATGAATTGAAAAAAATACAAAAAAAAACCTATCGTATTAAATAATGATCGCTTTCACTAAAAATTTCCTACATTTGCTTATCATTAAAAAAATGAAACTATCAATTTATTCTGATAAAATTCCCTGAAGTTTTATGATAAATAAAAAAGTTAAAAAAATTGGGGTGATGACCTCGGGAGGCGATGCGCCCGGTATGAACGCAGGAATACGTTCCGTAGCAAGGGCATGCGCGTATTATAAAATAGAATGTAAAGGGATTAGGCTAGGCTATAGAGGATTGATTAACAACGATATTATTGATTTAGGTGCTCGTGATGTTAGTAATATTATCAATCGTGGAGGTACAATTCTAAAAACTGCCCGTTCAAAAGAATTTAGAACAAAGCAGGGGCGAGAAAAAGCTTATGATAATGTTGTAAAGAATAAATTAGATGCCTTAGTTATCATTGGCGGTGATGGTTCTTTTACAGGGGCAAAGATTTTTTACGAAGAATTTGGCATTCCGGTAATAGGTGTTCCCGGAACGATTGATAATGATATTTTTGGAACAGATTTTACCATTGGTTATGATACGGCGCTTAATACCGTAGTTTCAGCGATTGACAAGATACGGGATACGGCTCAATCACATAACCGTATGTTTTTCATTGAAGTGATGGGACGAGATGCTGGTTTTATTGCCTTGAATACGGGAATTGCCTCCGGGGCCTCAGATATTTTAATCCCTGAACAGAAAGACAGTATTGAAGACTTGTTTGCTTCGGTAGAAAGAACAGAAAAAGCAGGGAAAAAATCAAATATTATTGTAGTGGCTGAAGGAGAAGAATTAGGAGGCGTTTATGATTTGGCAAAAGTGATTAAAATGAAACATCCTGCATATGACATTCGAGTAACCGTTCTAGGGCATATTCAGCGTGGGGGCGACCCCTCTTGCGCAGATCGGGTTCTCGCCTCCCGGCTCGGGGTAGCTTCAGTTGAAGCACTTATAGAGGGAAAAACAAATATGATGGCGGGTATCCAAAGTAATAAAGTGGTTTACACTCCTTTTGAAGAGGCAATCATAAAACACAATACGATCAATAAAAATTTAATAAAAATTGCAGAAATGCTGGCAGCATAATTTTTATTCGATTAAAAAAATGAATTAGAGCGTCTAGGTATTGAAATTTTTAATCCGGGTTTGGATAGAATTAAAGTAATGATTAATTTTAACCTTGTTTTACAAGCAGTATAATCAGTTAAATTTTTATAATATAATAAGATAAATAAAAATAACAAAAGTATAAAAATTATAAAGTAAAATGAGTAAAGTAAAAATTGCCATTAATGGTTTTGGAAGAATTGGGCGTTTAGCGTTTCGATTAATAGAAGATAAGCCTGAATTTGAGGTTGTAGCGATTAATGATTTAACAGATGCTAAAACCTTAGGAAATTTACTAAAATATGATACCACACAAGGACGATTTAAAACAGATTCTCTTGAGACAAAAGAAAATCAATTAGTAGTAGATGGAAATCCGATTACTATTTACTCAGAGCGAGACCCCGAAAATCTTCCTTGGAAAGCACTTTCAGTGGATGTTGTGTTGGAATGTACGGGATTCTTTAGAACAAGAGAATCGGCTGAAAAACATATTAAAGCGGGTGCTCGTAAAGTAATTATTTCTGCTCCTGCAAAAGGCGATGTAAAAACCATTGTTTATAACGTAAACCATAATATATTAGATGGGTCAGAAAAAATACTTTCGGGTGCTTCATGTACTACAAATTGTTTAGCCCCTGTTGCTAAGGTATTACATGATTCTTTTGGAATAAAAAAAGGATTAATGACCACTATTCACGGATATACAAACGATCAAAATACCTTAGACGGACCCCATACAGATTTGAGAAGAGGGCGTGCTGCGGCACAAAATATAGTACCAACTTCCACTGGAGCTGCCGTTGCCGTAGGATTGGTTTTACCTGAACTAAAAGGAAAATTGGATGGAGGTGCTGTGCGAGTTCCTGTGCCTACCGGTTCATTGGTTGATTTAGTAGTAGAATTAAATAAGAATGTAACGGCAGAGGAAATAAATGGTGCAATAAAAACCGCCTCACAAGACGAGTTAAAAGGTACATTAGGCTATACGGAGGACCCTATTGTTTCTTCTGACGTAATAGGAATTGCTTATGGATCATTATTCGACGGACTATCTACTAAGGTGATGACAGAAGAAGGAAGACAAATGGTTAAAGTAATTTCATGGTATGATAATGAAATGTCTTATGTGGCACAACTTATTCGTCTTACTCAGCACGTGGCGCATCTTATTTAAGATAGCCTATGAAATCCAATAATTATTAAAAAAAAGTATTATTTATGAAACCGACACGAACATTATATAGAATGATTTTTTTCTCAATGGTAATGCTGATGTCCGCTTGTTCTAAAGTGAATCAGGCTGAAAGCGAGATAACTTTTAATCATGCACTGCCCGTACCTGAGGAATATACCATAAGTCATACAAAAGATTTTTTAGAACTCCAGCAAGTTATTATTGCCTCACAAAACTATGCCGCTTTTTGGAATAGCGGAGATGAATATTTCTTAAATAAAGCCTTAAGTGAACATTTTATGGATTTAAACCTACCAGAAGGTCGTCCGCAAGGCATTGAAGGACCTAAGTTAGCCTCAAAAACGTTTAGAAAAGCAGTGCCTAATCTGAAAGCAAAAATAAAAAGAATGGTTATCTCTGATGATAAAGCCGTTGTTCAATACCAATTTACAGGAAACTTCAAGGGAGTATTTAATGGCAAGCAAGGGGCAAACCAACCGATAGATTTCAAAGCAATAGATCTTTACACGATTAAAGATGGGAAGATTATAAGCAATTGGCATTTGGAAGATAATTTGACACTGCTTCTAAAAATGAAAGTAGTAGATTTTGTGAAGTAAATAGCCCATAGAGTTATCTATCCATGAGGCTTTTTCAACTGAACTGCAAGTCAGCGTAAACTGCTAATATTCCTAAATCATTATTCAAAAATCAAAAATTTTAAATCATATTTTAGACAAATGTGATTACTGAGTACTTCGACTAGGCTCAGTAACCACTTGTCGAAGTACTCAACTACCCAAATCATCATTCAAAAGTCAAAAATTTAATTGCTCTTAGCAGTGGTTTTAAGATATGTATTTAAAACCTTTATTTTATCTTTTTGGGAAATACCTTTTTTTATTTCAATATTTATTCCATCGCTTAACCCCAATTCTACATAACGTTTTTCAAAAAGTTTTTCTTCATTTTTAGTTGCTATTTCTACATAAGGAGTATCATTTTTTTCAAATCAAAGCAGCCCTTCTTTTATAGCCAAAACATTTTTAATCGTTTCCAAATTAATCTCAGCATTGGCGCTGTATCCGGAACGAAGAAAAACCTCTTTTTTCAATTTTACATTGGCTTTTATCTCAAATTTTACCGCCCCTTCCTCGTCTACTCCTAGGGGATATAAAATATAAAACTCCTTCGAAAGACTTACCGGGACCTGTACCTTCATTTCCTTTATAATCCCTGAAACATTAGGCTTGATTTCAATGTATTATTTCACCTTTATTAAACCTGTAACCACTACCTTTTTACTAATATCCGTTTTAATGCGGTAGTAGTGGTATAAATGATATTTTCTTTTTTGTTAGTCGCTATTAAATAACGAATAGCCCAAAACGAACCGATAAATAATAATATCAGCAGGAATACTTTAAAGATTTTTCTCATACTTATATTTTTGCTATGCTAAATTATATTGTTTTTTTTAAAACCAGATTTCAATTAAAAATCATAGAAGACGTTACAAAAATCAGTTCAAACCCTTCTATACACTATCTTTTAGCTTCATTCCTTGCGATTTTATGTTTCGGTCGGCTCCATTTAGGTTTTTCTCCCAGTGCGTTATATTTGCTATCTTTTGCTTCAACCGATTCCCTTTGTTTATGTTTAGAAAAAGGTTTTTGTGCATTTAATCCTAATGTCTTAAAAAGTTCCATATCTTTTGCAATATCCGGATTGGGCGTGGTCAATAACTTATCTCCGGCGAAGATGGAATTTGCCCCGGCAAAAAAGCATAACGCCTGACCCTCTCGGCTCATTTGTACGCGTCCTGCGGATAGACGAACCTGTGATTCAGGTAAAACAAGACGAGCACAAGCAACCATTCGTACCATTTCAAAAATATCGACTGGCTCATAGCCCTCCATAGGCGTTCCTCTTACGGGTATCAAAGCATTAATCGGCACAGATTCCGGATGTGGATTAAACCTCGTTAAAGCCTCAAGCATCCCGGCTCGGTCTTCTACGCTTTCCCCCATTCCAATAATCCCTCCCGAACAAACTGTTACATTGGTTTTTCTAACGTTTTTTATCGTTTGTATCCTGTCGTCATACCCACGTGTAGAAATAACCTCTTTATAATATTCTTCTGAGGTATCAATATTATGATTATACGCATACAACCCCGCTTCAGACAAGCGATTCGCCTGATTTTCGGTGAGCATGCCGAGTGTACAGCAAACTTCCATATCCAGTTTGTTAATCGTGCGGACCATTTCTAATACTTGTTCAAATTCGGGTCCGTCTTTAACATTTCGCCAGGCAGCACCCATACATATTCGAGAAGACCCTTTTGATTTAGCTCGTAACGCCTGCGCTTTCACCTTAGAAATATTCATAAATTCTTCTTTTTCAACGGCGGTATGGTAGCGGGCAGCTTGTGGGCAGTAACCGCAGTCTTCAGGACAGCCCCCCGTTTTGATAGAAAGCAGGGTACTCACCTGAACGGTATTCGGGTTGTGATGTGCGCGATGTACTTGAGCGGCTTCATACAGCAACTCCATAAAAGGATTGTGATATAAATCAATAATTTCCTTTTTTGTCCAGTTATTTCTTGGCGTAATATAAGGGTTCATAAAAATATTTTTCCAACTTCACTGTACAAAAATAGCCATTATTTAGAGGATAATTTATAATTTTGAGGAGGTTTTTAATTTTACATATATTTAAAATGAAAAAAATAATCTTATTTACGGGCGCTTTCTACGGTTTTTTATCTGTCATTCTAGGCGCTTTTGGGAGTCATCTGCTGAAGCGAATACTATCTTCAGACAAAATACAAATTTTTGAGACTGGAGTAAAATACCAGATATATCATGCGCTAGTATTACTTTTTATAGGGATGTTTTTCCCTTTTTCCAATGCGCTGCAAAAATCAATGGGATATGCGTTTATTATAGGCATTTTTTTATTTTCATTTAGCATTTACGGACTTGTTTTGGCAGATAAGTTTAATTATTCAAAAACTTTTTTAGGTCCTGTTACCCCTATAGGAGGCTTTTTAATGATTATAGGCTGGGGGCTTTTAATCATTAATTTGATGCGGACTAAAATTTAGAGAGACAAAAGCTTTTTAAACTTACTTTTTGTAAAGATATCATTAACGAATCTTCTTGACTTTCTTTAAATTGAGTAAATTAATAGGATTGCTTTTAAAGTTTTTAACTTATTGCTTACAAAAAGGGTGACTTCATCGTAATATAAAGGTACAACCGGTGCTTCCTGAAGCATTAAACTATCCATTTTTTGATATAAAGTCCGGCGTTTTCTACGGTCTGTCTCTTTAATTGCTCGGCTATACCATTGATCAAATGTTAGGCTTTTAAAATGGGAATAGTTAGGACCTTCCGGTGCGTGATTTTTACTATAAAATATTGATAAATAGCTTTCTCCATCAGGATAATCAGCAATCCAACTCACCCTGAAGAATTGAAATTTTCCGTTGGCTTTGCCTTCTTTAAGGGTTGATCCCGGTACTACATCAATTTTTATTTCTAAGCCTAATTTGCTAAGTTCTGCTTGTACATATTCGCAAATATCTAAATAATCCGAAGTAGTTGTTAGGTTTATTAAGGGGATTTGACCCTTTTCTTTTTTATAATCATTAATCAATGCACTTGCTTTTTCAGGCTGATAGGTGTAACCATTCTTATAAAAAGAAGGTAGCCCTTTGGGAATCATCCCCCCGATTGCTGGCACTCCGATGCTGTTTCTTAGATATTTAATCGCTTTCTTTCTATCAAATCCATAATTAATCGCCTTGCGCAAACGTTTGTCTATGGTATTTTTAGCATCTAAATAAAAGCATAAATATTCTGTATTGAGATAGTTTTGCTTTATCAGGGTTAATTTTTTTTCATATTTCGGGTTTAACTGCCCTTTTCTCGTAAGCAATTCATCTTTATAACTGGTGTCTAATCCTGAAACAAAATCTAAATTTCCTTGTATGAGTTGCAAAAATTCACTGTATTTATCGGGTAGGAAAGAGACAACAACCGCTTCAAGATAGGGCAACGGATTTCCATGAGAATCTTTTTCATAATACAGCAGATTTTTTCGTAAAACGAGTTTTACATTCTCTTTCCATATTTTAAATTGAAAAGGACCGGTACCCACTGGATGCCTGCGAAAATCATCGCCGTAAAACGTAACCGCTTCTTTGGGGACTACCGAACAGTACTCAGTGGTTAAAAGTCCAAGAAAAGGAGGAAAAGCGGCTTTAAGTTTTATTTGTAAAACAGAATCGTTGAGTGCCCGAAAAGATTGAACATTCGATAGAACCCATCCTCCTGGTGAAGCTGCTTCTTTGTCTAATAGGCGATGAAAACTATAAACAAAATCATTCGCTTTTACTTTTCGGGTCTCTCTTACTCCAAAAGATTTATCTCTATGAAAAAAAACATCATTTCTTAAAGTAAAATTATAAGTTTTTCCATCCTTTGAAATGGTCCAGCGCTTTGCAATATCGGGTATTACATTCATGTGTCGGTCTAATTCTACCAAACCATTAAAAAGTTGGTGCGTAATCCAGATATTACTCTGTGATTTAGCAAAAGCCGGGTCTAGTGAGCTAATCCCGTCATAACGATTTAGACGGAACACTTTGGAATCATCAACTTCAAGTTTTTTTTTACACGAGAAGAATAATAAAGCCAGCAAAATAGCAAGCCATGAGAAATAGCATTTGTTTTCTTTTATTTCATGCAATTTATATGCGGTTTGTTTTCTCATATTATAGCGTAATGGGTATCATTAAATATTTCAAAGTTATTAACCGTTCTCTGACAAATGCAAGTCAGTGTAATGAGACCGTCGCAGAACACATAAAAAAGTATGAAAAAGAAAGCATCTAACTTCAAACTGCTTCCTTACTTCGACAAGCGATTAATGAGCCTGCAAAGCACTTAGTAACCACCCTAAAGCTTCGACAGGGTAAGCTAACGAGAAATTAAAATCCTCACAACCAAAAGGTTGATATGGTATTTATTTAGCTTACGCTGACTTGCAGTTGATAGAGTGCTTTGTGCAAAAATTTCAATATATACATATTTTTTTCAACTTCCTCGCAAAAAATATTGTTTAAGACGAACATAGTAAAAAATATATTAAAAAGTCTTTTACTATTAATATGCTGTAATTTTATCGCTCAGAAAATGATTACCTAATGTAACCTATTATAAATCTTTTACGATTCTTGCTGGCACACCCATAGCTAATTTATTACTTAATAAATCTTTAGTTAATAAAGAAGCTGATCCTAGTATTGAATCTGATCCTATTTTTAAATATTGTAAAATTGTAGCACCCGCACCTATTAAATTATTATTCCCTATTTTTACTCCGCCACTTATATTTACTACTGGATTAATCACATTACAATCACCGATAACGCAATCATGCCCTACCGTTACATTACGATTAAATAAATTAAAATTCCCTATTTGAATATCCGTAGTGAAAATACATCCGGAGGTAATAATATTGCCTTTTCCCAGCTTTATGCCATTGAGGTCTCCTATAAAGCCAGGATGAATTAAATTAGGAAATATAAAGCCTTTAAATTCCTTAATTAGTCTGCTTAAATTATTCGGGGTCCCTATAGCTATAGCTATAAAGATTTCATCTTTTCGATTTTCATGCTGCAACAGAAAATCACTTACTTGAAATACCTTATATTCATTATTACCTACGCTGAAGACTTCTTTGTTGCTATCTTCATCAATAAATCCTTTAAAATCAAATGTTTTGGAAAACTGGTTAATCTCTTCAATTAAAAACAATACTTCCTTGCCATTTCCCCCAGCCCCTATGATATAGATATTTTTCACTTAATAATCTTTAAATATTCAAGTTTATTTATCAACCCCTTTTAATTAAGAATTATAAATTACTTCCATAATATGAGACCGTTGCAGAATATATAAAAAAGTATGAAAAAGAAAGCATCTAACTTCAAACTAATTCCTTATCAAAAAATTAAAATCCTCACAACCAAAAGGTTGATCCGGTGTTTAATTTTTATCGGGCGTTGCATTTCGGCAAACTCAATACAAGCATTTTTTTGTTAGAGTGCTTTTTGCAACGGTCTCAATATATACGAGGGCGCTACAGAATAAATAAAATACAATAAATATTAAAGAATTTAGCTTCGCTGATTTCCAATTGTTAAAATGCTTTTTGCAACTGCAAGTCAGTGCTAGCTAAAAGTCTCATACCGCTACTCCTTTTTCTTTATACCAGAAGCGCCTGCTCGGCTTTTTCTATTTTACTAAAATTAAAAGATTTAATTCCCCGCCTCATCATCGCTTCAATCTTATCATTACATAAATTGCCTATGCCTCCCTCATGAGTATGATTTACTTTCCCCCTAGGACTAAAATTCCCTTTTTCAATCTCCATCCCTATTTGCTTATACGCATCTCTAAAAGACATCCCCTTTAACACCAAATCATTGACTGCTTCCACACTAAAAATATACCGGTATTTTTCATCTCGAATAATATTGTTTTTTATTTGAATATTTTCAAGCATATAAGCGCTAATTTCAAGGCAGGATTTCACCTCCTCAAAAACAGGTAAGAAACTTTCTTTTATGGTCTGTAAATCACGATGATAACCAGAAGCCAGATTAGAAAAAATCATTATAATCTCGTTAGGCAAAGCCATAATTTTGTTACTCTTCGATCGGATTAGCTCAAACACATCCGGATTTTTTTTGTGCGGCATGATACTTGACCCCGTAGTTAAATGATCGGGAAAAGATAAAAATGCAAAGTTCTGATTATTGTATAAACAAATATCTTGTGCCATTTTACCAAGCGTAGAAGCCATCGCAGCCAAACTTTGTGCAACCATCATCTCCGTTTTTCCTCTGCCCATTTGCGCATATACTACATTGTAGTTCAAATCATCAAAGCCTAGCAATGCGGTAGTCATCGTACGGTTTAACGGAAAGGAAGAACCGTAACCAGCAGCCGACCCCAGCGGATTCTTATTTACCACCCTAAAAGAAGCTTCAAGTGAAATCATATCATCTACCAACGATTCGGCATAAGCACCAAACCATAAACCAAAAGAAGAAGGCATAGCTACCTGATAATGCGTATAACCGGGGATAAGGATATCTTTATATCGATTACTTAACTCAATTAATTGATTAAACAGCGGAATTACCCTTTGTACGATTTCACGAATTTGAGTGCGGGTAAACAATCGTAAATCAAGCAAAACCTGGTCGTTACGTGAGCGCCCACTATGTATTTTCTTTCCTACATCTCCCAAACGCTCGGTTAAAATAAACTCCACTTGTGAATGCACATCTTCTACACCCTCTTGTATAGCAAAATTCCCTGATAAAACCTCCTGATACATTTTTTTCAATTCAGCCGTCAGTTTTTCCAGCGATTCTTTTTCCAACAGCCCAATGCTCTCCAGCATCTTGATATGCGCCAGCGTCCCCATAATATCGTGCGGTGCAAGCAGAAGATCCAATTCACGATCTTTTCCTACAGTAAATCGTTCAATTTCTTTACTAATCTCAAAATCTTTTGCCCAGAGTTTCATACTTATTTTTTTGTTATTATTTTACATCCTTTATATTTCTTACCTCACAAAAAAGGCTCGAATAAAACTATTCAAGCCTTTTCAAATGGTTCAACCAAAAAAATAACTAATAATAAACTTATTTTCACTAATTCAAGTATTTTTATATTAAAGCGTATCATTATCAATGAACAAAATTAATAAAATATCTTACAAAAATTATCTTCTCCCCATAAATTTTTGAGAACTTAACTATTTATTTTTTGGGCGTTCCCGCCTAGCGGCGGTCGGGCTATCCGCTTTATCTTTTTCTTGGGGCAGTATTTTGCCCCAAGAAAAAGGATACCGCTACTATCCCTAACACTCGCCCCGCAAAGCCCAGGACTTTTTAAAAAAAAGAGACCTTTTGGTTGTGAGAATTTTAATTTTTGGTAGCTGAGCCTATCGAAGTTTTGAGATTGTTGCTGATCACAGTCGAAGTAAGGAAACACTTTGAAGTTAACTGAACTGCAAGTCGGCAAAGTTAAAGTCAGCGCAAGCTAAATGCTTTTGTTTTCATGCTTTTTTATGTATTCTGCAACGGTCTCATATTATAATTCTTTAACACCCCTAAAGTCCCCTCAAGGGGACAATTAATTTTGTCTAATGCTAAAAATTAGCTTGCGCTGACTTGCAGTTGTCCCCTTGAGGGGACTTTAGGGGTGTTATCTATTAGACGGTTTTATATTGAACTCACGTTATTTTATCTTTCTCAATACTGCGAGACCGTTGCAAAAAGCACTCTAATAAAAAAATGCAACGTTCGATAAAAACTAAATACCGAAGCAACCTAATAGTTTTGAGGATTTTAATTTTTTGAGAAGGAAGCAGTTTGAAGTTAGCTGCTTTCTTTTCTATGCTTTTTTATGTGTTCTGCAAGGGTCTCACTGTTTTAATTTTTGTTTAATGTAATAGAAATCTTTGTAAAAAATCTCTAAACGTATGTTATATTCTTTAGACCGAAATCGTATTTTTTATTTTTTTTGTAATTTTTTCTTCACTAATATCTAAGCACGCCCAATCGCCCCGCCAACAGAGTTTATTACCATAAACCGAACAAGGTCGGCAACTCATATTTCGCTGAATGGCATTTTTTTCAGTTTGTCCGTATCCCATAAAACCAGCGTAAGGATGCGTCGCACCCCAAAACGAAACGACCGGAACATTTACCAAACTTGCAAGGTGCATATTAGCAGAATCCATAGAAAACATTGTATCCAAATGGCTTATTAGTACAAGTTCTTCATGAAGATTTATTTTTCCTATAAGATTAATTGCGTTAGGGTATTCTTTGGTTATTGTTTCTAATCTCTTTTGTTCTTCTTCTCCTCCACCGAATAAAAAAATTTGAATTTTATCATTTTTTGACAATAAAGCGATAACTTCTTTTATCCGATTCGCCGGGTACATCTTCCCTTTATATTGAGCAAAAGGAGCGATTCCCAAGTGTTTTTTTGAAGGATCAAAAGATACTTTTTTCTTCAAGGAAGAAGATAGCGGTATCTTTTTTTGCTCATGCAACTTTCTTAGGTTTATAGAAATATTCAATTTCCTAAAAACATCCGCATATCGTTCAAAGGTTGCTTTTAGTGGCCTCAATGCTTTGTTTTTTTTTCTCGTCAACTTTTTTTTCTCTTTTCTTCCTTTATTAAGGTAGGCAATTTTACCTACAGAAAAATAGAGAAAAAGTCGAATAACTTTAGTTCTCAGCACATTATGTAAATCAGCATAGTTATCAAAACGTTCTTTCTTGAGTCGTCTTGAAAGGCGATAAAGACCATAAATACCCTTGTAATCTTTATTTAAATCAATGGGAAGAAATTTCAACCGTTCAATGTTCTGAAAAAACGGAGCAAAAAAAGGACGTGAGGCGAATATAATCTCTAGGTCATGATTCTGATTCAACACGTTTTTTAACACGGGAACTGTCATAGCTACATCACCCATAGATGAAAAACGAGTAACTAATATTTTTTTCAAACTAAGTAATATTTGTTTAAAAATAGTATAAAAATAATATGTTCAATGCTAACGATTACTTACGAACTGAATCGTTTTTTTCCATTTTAATGGAAAACTTAACCTTTAAATAAGTATCGCATTACAAAAATAAATATTCCAACTACTGTACCAAGCGAGGTCGTTATAAGAGCAATTAAAACTGTTTCTGATAGATAAAATGAAAATCGATAATTTTTTATCTCTAAAGCGAATAAAAATATTATAAATAAAATACTGAAAGTGAAATGCCTCATGAATCGAAAAGATTTTTTTGCATACACCTTCCGCTGTTCAATGTCTTGTAATAAACCCTTTTTAGCAATGGCACTTATAGACGTTTCATATTCCACATATTCCACAGAAGGTTTTTTAGCCTCTAACTTTTTTAATACCTTTTCTATAAAAGCATCTCCATCTTTCATTTTCAAACCTCCATATTTTTTTTTAAATTATTAACGACTTGCGTGTAATATTTTTTAATAGCCTCATTATCAATCGTTTCATTCATCCTTCTTTTATCTGTTACATCCCAAGGTGTGCCCGCCTTGTGAGTTAATTGAATTAATCGTTCGGCTGGAATATCCTTATATAATTTCCAAGTGAGTAAAACAACATTTTTTTTTCTCTCATCCACTAATTCCGGCTCTTCATATTCGTCACAATCTTGACAAATAGATTTACTTTCAATAGGGTTATCTTTGAATTGTTTAAACTCATGGTAAATCGACGGGATGACAGGTCCGTATCTCCATGCCTCTATTCGATCGTCATCAAATAAAGGCTTGTTAAAGATAGCAAGACTCATGCCTTGAGCAACATATAACATTTTAACAAGTTGCAAATTGGTAATTTTCTTTTTATCCTCTTTCGCTAGATCTAAAAACGCATTAGCCGCTGCACTTACTCTATTCATAATTTACCTTTTACAACAAAAATAATGTTTTTTTTCGATATTTTCCTAATTAGCATATCGCCAAAGTCTTAATTTGTAGATAATAGAAATTGAGAACATTAGCGAGCATTCTCATAACTTCTTTACAAAACCTTATCATTTAATTTATTGACTACAAGCATCGCGGCTAAACCATCGCACCCATTACTGCTTCTCAAAAGAAAAAAATATCTTTGTAATATGTTAGACAAAAATATTCAACGAACCCCTGTCAGTAAACTGGGTGAGTTTGGTTTAATTAAACATCTTACTGAAAAAATAAAACTTCAGAACCCATCCACGATTAAAGGGATAGGAGATGATGCAGCAGTAGTGGATTTCGGAGGGGAAAAAGTAGTAATCTCTACCGACTTTTTAATAGAAGGCGTTCACTTTAATTTAGCCTATACTCCGTTAAAGCACTTGGGATATAAAGCCGTAGTCGTCAATCTGAGCGATATTTGTGCAATGAATGCCACTCCGACTCAAATCCTGTTTTCAATCGCTATATCCAATCGTTTTTCGATAGAAGCCTTAGAGGAATTATACGAGGGAATTAGAATCGCTTGTAAGGCCTATAATATTGATTTTGTAGGAGGCGATACAACTTCGTCCCATACGGGATTGGCAATTTCCGTAACGTCGATTGGAAAAGCAAAAGAGAAAGAATTGGTCTATAGAGATCGCGCGAAGGAAAACGATTTAATTGTAGTTACCGGTGATTTAGGGGCTGCTTTTTTGGGGCTAAAAGTTTTAGAGCGGGAAAACGAAGTATTTAAAGTCAACCCTAATGTTCAGCCCGATTTAGACCTGTATAGCTACTTGATACAACGTCAGTTGCGACCTGAAGCACGTACGGATATAAAAGCCATGCTGGAAACCTTGGCTATTCATCCTCAATCCATGATCGATATTTCGGATGGATTATCTTCTGAGCTGATTCATCTTTGCAGTCAAAGTGAGAAAGGTTGTATGGTTTATGAGGAGAAAATCCCGTTAGACCCTTCGGCAATAAATACTTGCGAAGAATTTAAACTCAATCCCGCAACAATTGCCCTAAGTGGAGGCGAAGATTATGAGTTATTGTTTACAATACCCATAGAAGCACATGAAGAAATTAAAACCCATCCTGATCTTACCATTATAGGACATATAACCGGAAAAGAAGAAGGGATGCATCTAATCAGTGCCGATCATCAAACCAAAATACCTTTAACTGCGCAAGGCTGGGATGCCTTCCTAAAAAAATGATGCGATGAAAAAAAATTTGCCCCGGATTTTTATCCGGTCATAAAAATTGATACCGTTTTAAAAAGCGCTCTAACAAGGCTCTCATTGAGACCGTTGCAAAACGCACTTTAGAAAAAAATGCTTGTATTGAGTTTGCCGAAATGCAACGACCGATAAAAATTAAATGCCGGGTCAACCTTTTGGTTGTGAGGATTTTAATTTTTTGATATGGTTGCTGAGCACAGTCGAAGTAAGGAAGCAGTTTGAAGCTAAATGCTTTCTTTTTCATACTTTTTTATGTGTTCTGCAACGGTCTCTCATTGTGAATTGACAGCCGTCTATAATGAAATATAATGAAAAAAGAAATAGAGAAAAAGATTATACAACTTCGGGAGGAATTACAAATGTATAATTATCATTATTATGTGTTGGATGAATCGTTGATCTCTGATTTTGAGTTTGACATGAAAATGAAAGACCTCCAAAAATTAGAAGAAAAATATCCTGAGTTTTACGATAAAAATTCGCCGACTTTGCGAGTGGGGGGCGGTATAACCGATAAATTTGATACAGCTCGACATGAGTTTAGGATGTATTCTTTAGATAATGTTTACAGTTTAAAAGAATTAGCTGACTGGGAAAAAAGATTATATAAAATTCTAGGAAAAGACACTAAAATAGAATATGTCTGCGAGTTAAAATATGATGGCGCTTCTATTTCAATCACATATGAAAACGGAACGTTGCAACGAGCAGTTACCCGGGGAGATGGTTTTCAGGGTGATGACGTAACTTTAAATATAAAAACTATTAGGTCGGTCCCGTTGAAATTAAAAGGTGATTATCCTTCAAAATTTCACGTTCAAGGAGAGGTTATTTTACCTTTTGCCGGTTTTCAAAAGATGAACAAAGAAAAAGCAGCCAAAGGGGAACCTCCGTATGCTAATCCGCGTAACACAGCTTCCGGATCTTTAAAACTGCAAGACAGCCATGAAGTTGCAAAGCGCCACTTAGAGTGCTTAATATATTCATTGAAAGGAAATAATTTGAGTATTGATACGCAATTTAATGCGCTGCAAAAAACGCATCAATGGGGATTTAAGGTACCTGATATTTACCAAAAATTCCAAAATATTTTAGCGGTTTATCGCTTTATTGAGGCATGGGATGCTAAACGTTTTCAGCTGCCTTACGAAACAGACGGAGTAGTCATCAAAGTAAATGATCTTGACCAACAGCAGGAATTAGGTTACACCTCAAAATCCCCTCGATGGGCAGTGGCATACAAGTTTAAAACCGAGCAGGTAGAAACGGTATTAGAATCGGTTTCTTATCAAGTAGGGCGTACGGGCGCCATTATACCCGTAGCTAACTTAAAGGCAGTAAAAATAGCAGGGACGACGGTCCGCAGAGCTTCATTACATAACGCGGATATTATGGATCAATTAGACATTCGTAAAAAAGATTTCGTTTATGTGGAAAAAGGAGGAGAAATTATCCCTAAAATTGTAGGCGTTAATTTAAAAAAACGACCCAAGAATTCATTAAAATTAACGTACTTAAAATATTGTCCTGAATGTGGAACAGAATTGATTAGAAAAGAAGGGGAGGCGGCTCATTATTGTCCCAATGAAACAGGCTGTCCGCCGCAAATTTTAGGTAGAATAGAACACTTCGTTTCACGCAAGGCAATGAATATAGAAGGATTGGGCGGCGAGACGATTGAGTTATTATACAAAAATAAATTGGTTAATAATGTAGTAGATTTGTATGAATTAGCTCCTGAACAACTCATCCCGTTGGAGAGAATGGCAGAAAAATCTGCTAATAATATAGTGAATGCTATAGCAGAATCTAAAAAAACTCCCTTTGAAAAAGTCTTATACGCTTTAGGAATTCGCTTTGTAGGGGAAACGGTAGCAAAAAAATTAGCGAGATACTTTAAAAACATAGAGTCGTTAAGCACTGCAACAAAAAAAGAATTAACGGAGGTAGAAGATATTGGAATCCGAATTGCAGAAAGCCTAATAGAATATTTTAAAAAAGAAACGAATCAGATACTATTAAATAGATTAAAGCACTATGGACTTAATTTTGAAGTACAAGAAAGTAATTTGCCAGATAAAGAAAATAGTATATTAGCAGGAAAAACCTTTTTATTTACGGGCAAGCTATCCTTGTTTACCCGAAGTGAAGCACAAAAAATAGTGGAACAGCACGGAGGAAAAAATATAAGCAGCGTTACTAAAAACTTAAATTATCTGGTAGTTGGAGAAAAAGCCGGATCTAAGTTAGCAAAAGCTGAAAAACTGGGCACGATAAATGTAATTACGGAGCAAGCCTTTTCAAATCTGATAAATGAAAAAAAGCCCCTTTAGAATATAGCGTTGAACACAGAAAGTCGGGTCAAACTAAAAACAAGAGACCTTTCACAAAGTATTTTACTAGCTTAGCTAAAGGTCTCACTTAGCAAATTTGTTTTGGAAGAGAAGAACGTTTTATTTGATGAACAAATTGAAAAGCATTTTCAGGACTAATAACTATTTTTCTATGGTTTTTAAGAATGATTAGTACTAAATCATTCAGCTGAGTGGCATTCATATAGATTTTGCCAAAATGTGTGGAGTGGTAAATGCCGAAATGCCCAAAGAAACCACTGGAACCAAAAAGCCGAATACGAGCAGAGAGTTCTTCATAGCTGATTTGTTTAATTTCTTTGATGTTATTTAAAGGGATTTTTGTTTGATAAAAAGGCCGTTGAATGATAACATATTGCTCATTAATCATATAACGCACGGGGCGATAACTATAAAAGACCGTTGCAAGGTAATGAAAAATTAGATATAAAAGAAGTGGTACTAAGCGGTTATTTTATCTAAAAAGGATAGCATATTCATGGCATGAAAATATATCATCATCCTACTTTAGCCGATAGTATTTGTGATTTACGCACAAGAAAGATAAAAAAGTCTTTTTTCACTGAGTTAAACCGTTTGTTAGACTGGGAAAAAATAAGTAAAATAATAAACTGTCATTATAATAAGGGGAAAAGTGCGACGGGCAGTCCGAGTGATGATGGGTTATTATTATTCAAGATGTGTTTATTACAAACCTGGTATGGATTAAGCGATTATGAAGTGGAAGATAGGATAAATGACAGTCTTTCGTTCAGTTATTTTTGTGGTTTACACCTAGAGCAATCCTCGCCTGATCATAGTACTTTGAGTAGATTTAGAACATTGATGGCGCAGGCGAATGCCTACGAGCATCTATTTAAGGAGATCAACGGTCAATTAGCGCGTCATCCAATCATCATCAAAAAAGGAGAGATAGTAGATGCTAGTGTAATAGAGACGCCCTTAAAACCGAAAGGCAAGGTGAATGATAAGGTTACAGAGGATAGCGGAGAGCAAAAAGAGGCGTGCGTAAAAAAAGATGATAAGGTTAATGTAGATAAACAAGCCTTTTGGTTAAAAAAGCGAGGTAAGTATTATTATGGGTATAAAAAGCATTATGTTACCGATGAAGAAGGTCTGGTAGTTGGAGTAGTAACCACCAAAGCAAGTGTAAACGAGGTGAGCAATTTGCAGGAGGTTTTAGCGTCTGCAGACCTGCCATCGGGTATTCCCTTAAAAGGGGATAAGGGCGATGAATCAGAGAGAAATGCGAGTTTGTTAAAGAGGAAAAAGCGAAAGAATCATATACTGAAGAAAGCGAAAAGGGGAAAGCCATTAACGGATTTTGAGAAGAGGTTCAATAAACGAATAGGGGAAACAAGCTTTAAAATAGAACGGACATTCGGAAGTATAAAGCGATGGTTTTCAAGCGGGGTGGCAAGATATAGCGGGATAGCAAAGATGCATACGCAAAACCTAATGGAGGCGATCGGGTATAATTTATATCGAAGTCCGGGGCTACTTGCGTCTAATCGTTAAAAATAGAGTAAAACAAGAGGATAAAGGAGTATTTATAGTACATACACACATGAAAAAACAGTAAAAAATCGATGAATAAGTCAGTAGGTAAAATAAAAAAACTAAAAAACAAAGATTATATAACCCATTCAAACTTTTTGCAATGGTCTTAAATTATTTTTAAAACGGCTGTACCTTATCCGGCGCTGCTAAAGCAGCGTACTTCTCATATATTATCCAACCGTGGGAATCAGTCGAAAAAACAAGTTAAAACCGAAGTAGGTATCATTTTAAACAAATGAAAACAAAAAAATATAAAACTAAAAAGTATGATGTGATTATTTCCCTATTGACTATATGTATTTTGGCTAGTATGAGTATGATTAAAAGTTGTTCAGAAGAGCCCAATAGAGATGCTTATTTAGAAAGTCGTTCGCAAACCATTCCTTCTAATAGAAGACAGCAAGAGTCAAGTGAATTACATAAAGATAAGAATAGTATACTTAACCCAGCGATATCCTTAAGCAAGAATCCCTCTAAAGAGGAATTGACTCAGGCAATTGAAATGCTTTTCCGACAAATTGAGAAGATGAGGACAACAGGATATGATTTTATTGAATTTAATATCGTTTGGGATAAATACAGGCAAAAAGTGTCATTAGAAGAAGTAAAAATCATTAAAGATGATAAAGATAATCTTTTAACACTATTTTGGGATAAAGTTACTGAGAAAACTGCTGACTATCTTATAAAGACTTATGATGTAGAGACCCTGCGCAATGCAGTTAAGAATTCTCGTTATTTATACATTATTCATTGTAGTGGAGGAAGCAAAGGCGATTGGGAGAAACAAGCCACTAGTAGAATGAAAGCAGCAAAAACTGCTGAAGAATGTCTTGATGAAGGAGGTTGTGCAACTATATGCAGAGAGGAGCTAGAACACGAAAAATTTAAAACTGCAGTTACCTATTTACCGAGCACCTTTTTAAAAGCCGTGTTTCAGGACCGGGAAGAATGGTATAAATGGTGAGGCAATTAACTAGCGGATTAGATTAGCATAATAAAAATTGATTACCACAAAATAATTAAAAATGAAACTAAAATTATTTTTAAACCGGCTGTACCTTATCCGGCGCTGCCTTAGCAGCGCACTTCTCATATATCATCCAGCCGTGGGAATCAAACAAAAAAAAAACTAAAAAGTATGCTGTGATTACGTTAAAAACCGGAGTAAGTATCATTTTAAATATAACAAGGCTTTAGGCTATAAAACTTAAAAATGATGCTCTCTCCACAAATATGGCGAGGCATACCATTTATCTCAGCAAATTGTTTGAGGGAGGAAGCGGATAGTCCTTTTAAAGAACCTGTCTTGTGGACTTTACAACTTGGTTGACCCTTAATGAAGATGCGGTAATGGAAGATGCAATTTAGCGCAACCGTCTTTAGGATTTCTAAGCTAATAAGTCGCCAAAGGGATTTAATCCGGCGGTTCAACGTGAGATGATTATAAGTATCAAAATAATGAGTTAATAAAAAATATTGCTGACGTTTTGATGATATTTTCAAAGGTAAAAACTTAAACCGGCTGTACCTTATCCGGCGCTGCCTTAGCAGCGCACTTCTCATATATCATCCAGCCGTGGGAATCAAACAAAAAAATTGCACGTTAAAAACCGGAGTAAGTATCATTTTAAATATAACAAAAAATGAAAAAAATAATTTTAGCAGTTTGTATAATGCTTGGGACTTTAGGTTGTAATGAAGATGAAACATTTGAAAATAAGCTAAAACCCGATAATGAGATGATTGCAAAATTGATAACTGGTTTTGATGATACGGTAAAAATTGTACTATCATCGAACGAAAATATTTCTGATAAACAAATTGATGATATCTATTTGGATGAAATAACACGACTTGGAATAACACTGAAAAATCATTCCACACAGCCATCCGAAAACTCTGATAAGAATACTGGTTATTCTTCAGAGTTTATCAACTTTGTTTTACAAATTCAAATTGCTCCCCAATTTGAATCAAAAAATGCTTATAAAACTCACCTTGCGTATTTAAATTCAGCGGTACTAAACAGTAAATCCCTAAAAAGCAAGTTTTGATTAATCAGATTGCTTTTATGAATGCTTTTATTGATTGGATGGATACTCTTGATAGTTCATCTGCTCTGTTACTTGAGACAAATAGTTATTTTATCAATGAAGAAAGTAGTTGGTGGTCTAGTTGGGGTAGATGCGTTGCGGGAATACTTGGAGGTGCTGGTTTGGGCGCACTTGAAGGCACTGGAGTAGGTACAGTAACTATTCCGATTGTCGGTTCAGTCCCTGGAGCGGCTATCGGGGCTATTGCTGGAGGACTTGCAGGTGCAGGTGCTGCATGCAATTAAAAAATTTGTCATGACATGAGATTAAAAAAATATATTATAGGATTATATTTCACACTATTTAAAAAAGATAGTTCTAAACGTTGCCTATTTTGGGGCATTTATGCAATGCTTACTACACTTTATTCTGCTTATACTTTTATCAAAGTTGTTACAGGTCAATTAGGGCACCATGAAATATGGAGAATCATATGCAGTTTTATCAGTTTCTTGATATTTCTTATATTTTTTGTTATCATCTTAAAAAAGATATTTAAAGGTCAGTAGATAATTACTTATCTTTGAGGTCCATAAAACATTATGGATATTTTTGAAGGTCAAAACCTGTTGAACGGTTCAAAAAAAACTTGGATTGCAAGGAATATTTAGTGAATTAAAGTGACAAAAAGGTTATTCTTGTCGTAAATGCGGCAATAAGACCTATAAATAATAAAGGTGAAAAACCTTTGCAAAAAGTAATTTAGCAACGGAAAGTCAGCACAAGCTAATAAAATGAAATGCTCGATAAAAATTAAATACCGTAGCAACCTTTTGGTTGTGAGAATTCTATGCATCTGAGTTTAGGATTACCGAGTTCGTCAAGATAATAAAGCAGCTTGAAGCGAGATGCTTTTGCCTTTATACTTTTTTATGTATTCTGCAACGATATAAAGAGGTCATTTTATAATAAGATTATTACCTTTGGCAAATATTAAACTTACAGTGAGACCTTTAGCTTACGCTGACTTGCAGTTGCAAAAAGCACTTTAGCAAGAAAATGCTTTAGATTTTATGTTTTTTATCTATTATGCAAGTCAGCGTAAGCTAAAGGTCTCACTGACCGGGTAGGAATTAAAACAGAATGAGACCGTTGCAAAAAGCATTCTAGCAAAAAAATGCTTGTATTGAGTTTGCCGAAATGCAACGCTCAATAAAAATTAAACACCGGAGCAACCTTTTGGTTGTGAGTATTTTAATTTTTTGAGAAGGAAGCAGTTTGAAGTTAGATGCTTTCTTTTTCATGCTTTTTTATATGTTATGCAACGGTCTCAGAATATAAATAAAAAATAATACAATGGAATTAAATGTTTATTACGACAAGGATTGTGATTTAAGTCTTATACAATCAAAAAAAGTAGCCGTGATCGGTTTTGGTTCGCAAGGACACGCACATGCAGAGAATTTAAGAGATTCAGGGGTAGAGGTTTTTGTAGGATTAAGAAAGGGAGGAACTTCATGGGCTAAAGCGGAAGCAAAAAAGTTTAACGTCTTAACCGTCGCTGAAGCCGTTGCCAAGGCTGATGTGGTTATGATTCTACTACCGGATGAAACGCAAAAAAAAGTCTATGAAAATGAAATAGCGCCTAACTTAAAAACAGGCGCCACTATCGCTTTTGCGCACGGGTTTAACATTTTATACGATTTAATTAACCCCGCAGAAGGGATTAATGTAATGATGATTGCACCGAAAGCACCCGGGCATACCGTACGGAATGAGTTTATAAAAGGAAGAGGAATTCCGGATTTGATAGCAGTAGAAAAAGATCCCGGCGGCGAAACAAAAGCCCTCGCTTTATCTTATGCTTCTGCCATTGGAGGAGGGCGTGCAGGAATTATAGAGACTAATTTTAAAGATGAAACAGAAACGGATTTATTTGGAGAACAGGCGGTACTTTGCGGCGGGGTTACGGCGCTGGTACAAACCGGTTTTGAAACATTGATCGAAGCAGGATATCCCGCTGAGATGGCTTATTTTGAATGCTTGCATGAATTAAAATTAATTGTTGATTTAATGTTTGAAGGAGGAATCTCAGACATGCGCTATTCTGTTTCCAATACCGCTGAATTTGGTGATTATTTAAGTGGTCCTCGCGTGATAAATAATGAATCTAAAAAAGCTATGAAAGCCATTTTATCAGAAATTCAAGACGGGTCTTTTGCCAAAAAATTTATTGAAGAAGGAAAAGCGGGGTATCCTTTCATGAAGCAAAAAAGAAAGGAAGGAAGCGATCATTTAATTGAAAAGACCGGAGAAAAGCTGCGCGAAATGATACCGTGGATAAAGAAAAGTAAATTGGTAAATAAAGAAACGAATTAATAGAAATTATTCTATGCATTAATAATTCTCTAATAATGAAAACCTGCTACCATTGCGGAAGAAAATGTGAAGAAAATATTTGTACCATAGGTGAAAAGAATTTTTGCTGTAATGGATGTAAAACGGTATATGAAATTTTAAATGAGAATGAATTATCTGATTTCTATAAGTTAAATAAATCACCGGGCGTTACCCCAGACAAAAAAAATTTATACCAGTTTAACTTTCTCGATACCGAAGAAGTATTTAATAAAATCATTGACTTCTCTGATGGGGATCACACGGTAGTTACTTTCTTTATTCCGGTAATACACTGCACATCCTGCATTTGGCTCTTAGAAAGTTTATCAAAAATTAATGAACACGTTACGCAATGCGCAGTTAATTTTACTCAAAAGACAGTAACTATCACTTACAAAAGCCGGGCTTATCCCTTATCTGAATTGGCAAAGTTTCTGACTGAACTAGGGTACAAGCCGGTTATATCCTTAGAAACCTCAGAAAAAAAGAAAAAAAACTATATCGATCGTCGGTTACTTGTTCAACTGGCAGTTGCCTTTTTTGCTGCCGGAAATAGTATGCTGCTGGCTTTCCCGGGTTATGTCGGCGGGGATGGTAAATGGCTTATAGAATTTAAAACATTTTTCGGATGGATCATGCTGTTATTAAACCTTCCCGTTGTTTTTTTTTCAGCTCAAGATTATCTAAAATCAGCTTTTAAAGGAATCGAATACAATAATCTTAACATTGACCTTCCGATTTCGATAGGAATTTTAACGCTGTTTGGGAGGAGCACTTATGAGGTAGTAAGCGGTATAGGCTGGGGTTATTTTGAAAGTCTTGCCGCCTTTGTATTTCTCTTGCTGCTGGGCAAACTCTTTCAACAAAGTACCTATAAAAGCCTTTCTTTTGATCATGACTATAAATCTTTCTACCCCATTGCGGTTACTAAAATTGTTGATTCAGAGGAAAAAAATATTATTTTATCTGAATTAAAAAAAGGAGATAGAATTTTAATACGAAATGAAGAGATTATTCCGGCAGATGCTATTTTAATTAACGGGCAGGCGGCTATAGACAATAGTTTTATTACAGGAGAATCCCGTCTGGTAAAAAAGAACAGCGGAGATAAAATTTTTGCCGGCGGTAAGCAAATGGGCAGCGCTATTGAGGTTGAAATTATTAAACCAGTAGATCAAAGCTATTTGGTAAAATTATGGAATAATAAAATTTTTAAGAAAAAAGATAATTTTAAAATTATAACCGACAAAATAAGTGGAATATTCACCCTTATCGTTCTTTGTATAGCATTGACATCTGGTGTTATATGGTGGTTTATTGACCCTTCGCGCGCTTTTGAAATTGTAACGGCGGTTTTAATCGTTGCCTGCCCTTGTGCGCTGGCATTATCTGCGCCCTTTATCCTTGGAAATATGATGCGGATCATGGCAAAACGAGGACTTTATGTGAAGGATATTACTACCATTGAAAACATGTCACATATTGACCATATTGTGTTTGATAAAACGGGCACCCTTACGGAAAGTAATACAGCAAAAGTGGCTTTTGTGGGGAAAGCGCTTTCAGAAAAAGAAAAAAGTACAATAAAATCACTAGTAAAAAATTCCACACATCCGCTGAGTAGTATTATTTATGACACTTTAAAAGAGCATAAGGCGTTTGATATTCAGGAATATAAAGAAGTTTCAGGAAAAGGAATTCAAGCATTAATCGCGGGAAAAGAATGGAAATTAGGATCGCCTGCATTTGTAGGGGTTACTGCTGATTCTAAAATTAATCAAACGAAGGTTTATTTAAAAATAGAATCAGAAATACGGGGTTATTTTAGTATAGAAAATCAATATCGAAAATCATTGCCCCGAGTTATAAAAAATTTAATCACGCGATTTACACTATCCGTTCTTTCAGGAGATAATGAAGCAGAAAAAGAAAACCTTAAAAAAATGAAATTTTCAGAAAGTTCATTACTTTTTAACCAAACGCCTCATAATAAGCTAAATCATATAAAAAAAAGGCAGGAAAAAGGTGAAGAAGTTATGATGATTGGTGATGGGCTAAATGATTCGGGTGCGCTTAAGCAAAGTAATGTAGGTATTTCTGTAACGGATAATATAAACCGTTTTTCCCCCTCATGTGATGGAATTTTAGAAGGCAAATCTTTTCAGATGATTCCTTCACTACTTCATCTGTCAAGAATCGCCAGAAGACTTTTGAAAGTAAGTTTTATCATAAGTTTTTTTTATAATACTATTGGGTTGTACTTTGCAGTATTAGGACGCCTTTCTCCACTGGTTGCTGCTATTTTAATGCCCCTTAGCTCAATCTCAGTAGTGATTTTTGCTTCCATTTCTACAAATATTGTTGGAAAAATTAAGAAAAAAGTAATAATAAGAAGTTAATATTTTTTACCTTTGTACAAAATTTACGTAAAACATGGAAATATTATTTTTAATGATTATCGTGAGTTTGAGTTTAGCCGCCATATTTCTCGTTATTTTTATTATCAGTTTACGTAACGGGCAGTTTGATGATGATCACTCACCAGCCGTTCGAATGTTATTAGAAGATAAAAAACTAAAAAAACAAGTAAAGAAAGAAGAAGTATAAAATGGAGTTGCAGAAGTTTAGTTATGACAATAAAATTGTAAAGTATTTTTTGTATGCAACCGTCTTTTGGGGCGTTGTAGCGTTTTTGCTTGGAGTTACCATAGCTACGTTATTATTCTATCCTGATTTGTGGCAAAATATTTTCGGTCAGAATGTTGCTCCTCTTGGATATGGTCGTTTGAGAATGTTACATACCAGTGCCGCAATCTTTGCTTTTGTTGGCAATGCTATTTTTACAGGGGTTTATTATTCTATGCAGCGGTTACTCAAAACCAGAATGTACAGCGATACGCTGAGTTGGGCTAATTTTTGGGGTTGGCAGTTAATTATTGCTTTAACTGTAGTAACTTTCTTAATGGGGATTAACACTTCTAAAGAATATGCCGAGCATGAATGGCCCATCGATATTTTAATCGCTGTAGTCTGGGTTATCTTCGGTATTAATATGTTTGGTACTATTTTAAAACGAAGAATCCATCATCTGTACGTTGCCATTTGGTTTTATATCGCAACCTTCTTTGCCATAGCTGTTTTACATATCTTAAACAATATAGAAATGCCGGTATCGCTATGGAAGTCTTACTCAAGCTATGCCGGTGTGCAGGATGCATTAATGCAATGGTGGTACGGGCACAATGCGGTAGCCTTTTTCTTAACCACCCCTATTCTGGGGTTAATGTATTATTTTGTTCCTAAAACTGCCAACCGACCCATATTTTCTTATAAATTATCTATTATTCACTTTTGGTCGCTAATATTTGTTTATATATGGGCAGGACCTCACCATTTGCTCTACACATCCCTGCCGAATTGGACACAAGTACTGGGAACCGTTTTTTCGATTATGTTAATTGCCCCCTCATGGGGAGGAATGCTAAACGGACTATTAACCTTGCGAGGGGCTTGGGATAGAGTAGCCAAAGATCCAATTTTAAAGTTTATGGTGGTTGCCATTACTGCTTATGGTATGGCAACCTTTGAAGGACCTATGCTTGCAACAAAGACGCTAAACACTATAGGACATTTTAGCAACTGGGTTATCGCTCATGTACATGTAGGAACTCTTGGATGGAACGGAATGATGATTTTTGGTATGCTTTACTATCTTGTGCCTAAGATGTGGAATACCAAATTATATTCTCTAAATATGGCAAATTCCCATTTTTGGCTTGCTACTTTAGGAATTATATTATATGTCATCCCTATCTATTTTGCCGGATTTGCCGAGTATCAAACCCTGTCAGAATTTACTCCGCAAGGCACCTTAGTCAATAAAAACTTTTTGGAGACCTTAACTATTGTCAAACCCATGTACATTATTCGGGCAATAGGGGGTACTTTATACCTTACAGGAGCGGTGTTAATGGCGGTCAATATTTGGAAAACGATAGCCAAAGGTTCTTTTGTAGCCAATGAAGAAGTAGAATCGCCCGCTCTTAAAAAAGTAAGTGGCGGAAGAATGAAAGGTGAAGGACTTCATTCCTGGTTAGAGCGCCTTCCTTTTAGCTTATCTATACTTTCGTTATTTGTTCTTTTAATAGGATCTGCTATTGAAGTCGTCCCTACGCTGCTTGCCCAATTTAAAACAGACAAAGTTGTGGTTAATACACTCACTCCATTAGAAATAGAAGGGCGGGATATTTATATTCGTGAAGGCTGTAATGCCTGTCATTCACAAATGGTTCGCCCGTTCCGAGATGAAGTGAAGAGATATTCAACACCTGAACTTGGATTTTCAAAATCGGGAGAATTTATTTATGATCATCCCTTTCTTTGGGGCTCAAGAAGAACAGGTCCCGATTTGGGTAGAGAAGGGGCTTTAAACAACAATCCTGCATGGCATTACAAGCATTTTATTAACCCTCGATATGTTGCAAGCGCTTCCATTATGCCTGCTTTCCCCTGGTTATTAGCCAATAAATTAGATATTTCTAATATTCAGGATAAAATGAAAGCCTTAAAAAAAGTAGGCGTACCCTATACGGACGATGATATTTCTAATGCATTTGAATCTATCAAAGGGCAGCGAGAAGAAATTTACAAATTACTTATGGCTGATGGAAGTTCTGAACCCGTAAAATATTTTGAGGAAGCGAATCATTTTAATGACATAAAGGATAGAGAAAATGAAATAAAACGAACCATTATTGATGTTCGGGATGATTTGGAAGATAAATTAGCCGGATTAGAAGAAAGTTCCCCTGAGTATAAAAAAGTAAATGACCAGATAAAAGCCATTGATAAGCAGTTAGACAATGAATATAATAAATTAAATGAATTTTCAGAAAATTTGGCAATTAAATATAAACCACAAATTTCTAACAGCGAAGTTATTGCATTAATTGCTTATATAAGGAGCCTGGGAACAAAAATTGAATTTAAAGAATAACAGATTAAAATATAGCTATGGGAAAGTACGTTCGAAGATATTTATTAGAAGCAGGAGGCGACTCGCATGCGATTATCGTATTAATATTATTTTTTGCCATATTCTCTTTGCTTTTGTATTTTGTACTCTCCAAGCCGAAAGGTTTTTATAAAAATGAAAGTAACCTTCCGTTAGATATAAAAGATAAAAACAAAAAAGAGTTGTGATGAAAAGAGTCCCTTTATTCATAAAAATACCTGTTACTCTCGGATTAATTACTCAAGTGTTTTACCTCATGTCAAATGATAAAGCACATTTTAATCTCATGAACCCTTACTTGATAGGGGTATTAATCATTTCAGCAATTTTAGTTATGATTATTGATGCTTTAGACCGCGTAATTGAAAATTACCGAATTAGTATTTTACCCGAGGAAGAAAAAGCAGAAGCCATTAAAGCCAATCAAAAATCATTTTTCCAGGCACTCTATGAAAGCGCCTTCCAAAAACAAAGTGAAAAGGAAGAACAGGAATTGATTATCGATCATGGTTTTGACGGGATTACCGAGTTAGACAATAGTCTGCCAAAGTGGTGGCTGGGGATACTTTACATCACGGTAATCTGTGCCGTTATTTATGGCACTTTCGTAGCCACTACTGATTATGCCGATCCTCAGGTAGAATATACAGCATCCATTGCAGACTTTGAGAAAAATTATGTGCCGCCTACTTATGAACAATTTATTGCCAATGCAACCTTAGATGAAGGAAAAATACCTGTCGGAAAAGCTATATTTGAGTCAAATTGCGTGGTCTGTCATCAAAAAGGAGGAGCTGGAGCTGCAGGACCTAATTTAACGGATGATTATTGGAAAAATCAATTAACAGATGACTTATATACAAATATAGCTTCTGTAGTCTGGAAAGGAGTAGATGGCTCAGCCATGCAGGCATGGGGTGAAGATCAAAAATTATCGCCAGAAGAAGTTGAAGAGGTAGCATCTTATGTACAGAGTCTTAGAGGAACAAAACCTCCGGTAAAACCTAAGGCTCGTGAAGGAACCTTAGCCCCTTGGGCGGATAACAACGGGCAATAGGATTAAAAAAAGTAAAAAAATAAAGAAAAGGTGCTTTACCATGAACTGCAAGCCAGTGAAAGTTCAACACTTTTTATGTAATTTAAGTTTCGTATCATGGAATTGAAAGATGCTGTTCAGGAATCGTTTAGAGACCATGTATCTACTATGGATAATGAAGGTACGCGCCAATGGATTTATCCCAAAAAACCAAAAGGCCGGTACACCAGGTACAGAACCTATGTCAGCTATATACTGATTCTCTTGCTATTTATTATTCCCTTTTTACACTTAATCATTCCCGGGCTAAAAAATCAATTTATCATGTTTAACGTGGTAGATCGTAAATTCTCCATTTTTGGAGCAGCATTTTTTTTACAGGATTTTTTTCTATTTGCCATTGGTGCAGTTACGGCATTGATATTTATCATCTTATTTACAGTAGTGTACGGGCGTCTGTTTTGCGGATGGGTATGCCCGCAAACTATTTTTATGGAAATGGTTTTTCGCAAGATTGAATATGCCATTGAAGGAGATAGAAATAAACAAAGAAAACTTGACCGGCAGGAATGGGATTTTGAAAAAACATGGAAAAAAACCTTAAAATGGTCAATCTATGCGGTGATATCCTTTGTTATTGCGAATATATTTTTGATGTACGTAATTAGTACAAAACGTGTATTAGCCTATATATCAGACGGCATAGGAAAACATGTTGAGTTGTTTTTTGGATTAATGATTTTTACCGGACTTTTTTATTTTGTTTTTGCCTGGTTTAGAGAGCAGGTTTGCACGATGGTATGTCCTTATGGTCGCCTGCAAAGCGTACTGATAGATCAGGATACCATTGTAGTTGCGTATGACCATAAAAGAGGGGAAGGCACAAAAGGGAGATCAAAATTTAGAAAATCTGTAGATAGAGCAGCCGAAGGAATTGGAGATTGCATTGATTGTAAGCAATGTGTGGTAGTTTGTCCTACGGGAATTGATATACGAAACGGCACGCAATTAGAATGTGTAAATTGCACTGCCTGTATAGATGCATGCGATGAAGTAATGGAAAAAGTAGGATTTAAAAAAAATCTGATTCGATATGCTTCTGAGTTTAGTATTTTGAATAATACAAAACCAAGATTTACGTTTCGTTCAAAAGCCTATACCGTCCTTTTATTTTTAATGACAGGAATATTATCCAGTTTATTGTTTTTAAGAAATGATTATGAAATCAAAATCTTTCATGAGCGAGGGAATACTAAGCGTTATGAAATACGCGGAGAACGAATCTTAAATACTTATCAATTTATTATTACAAATAAAACACCAGATTCTGCTAACTTAGCATTTAAATTAGTTGATCCACGAGGCGGAATTAATATAATGAATGATAAAGATAATATTGTATCGCTGGCGCATGAGGAGACAGTCAAGGGGCGTTTAAAAGCTATTGTTAGAAAATCCAGATTAATAGGAACTGAAAAATTCAAAATAGAAATTATTAATACAAAAACTAAAGAAACTGTTGACGAAGAATCCGTTCGATTTAATCATCCTTAAAAAAATAGAGAGAAGAGACCGTTGCAGAACACATAAAAAAGTATGAGTACTAAAGAATCTAACTTCAAACTGCTTCCTTCTCAAAAAATTAAAGCCCTCACAACCAAAAGGTTGCTCCGGTGTTTAATTTTTATTGGGCGTTGCATTTCGATAGGCTCAATACAAGCATTTTTTTGTTAGCGTGCTTTTTGCAACGGTCTCGAGAAACTCTCTATGAACTGTGCACGAAGCCTTCCAGGAAAAGCAATTGACTAACGCTGGTTTTTTAGTTTAGAAAACTTGATAGCCTTGAACAAAGCACTTTGACAACTGAACTGAGTTGCAAGTCAGAGAAGTTAAAGGTATCTTATTAATTCTAATTCACCTGTTGCATAGCATTTTGAACAAAAAGCAAGGTTTTAATGCGTTGATAAACGGTGTCTTTTGCTAATTCTTCAGCTGTCTTGTTTTGATCCTTAAATTCAATAATTTGCTCATAAGGATAAGCAATCATCATAAACTGTGTGAGGTTTTTACTGCCTGAAAGTCTCCTGATTACTTCTTGCGAGGCGGTTTGCAAATCAAGTGCGGCCTTGTGGTTTTTATTCATAATCTCTACTAAGCTATCGGGAATGCTGTCTTCTTTAACTCGTTTTTCGAGTAATTTTTCATAAACTTCCTGCGCATCAAAGTAAGCGCTATATCCATCCATTGTACGGTCCATAATTTCTAAGTAAGTCTTAAAGCCGTTCAATGATATAAATCTTTGTGCATAACGATCGATTTCCTCTGTAATTTCAAGAATAATCTCTTTTATTTTATGGGGTGTTTTTCCAGTTTGTTTCGGTATAATTTTTTCCCACTGGGTATTTTCTTTCAATAAACGCGTTAGCAGAGTAGAAACCTGTGCGCCGGTTCTTCGTGCATCAAATGAAACCGTAGATAATTGATAGTCATCTAAACTCATATAATAATTATAGTCGTTCAGTAAATCTTTTTTATATTTTCGGGTCAGACTGTATGCTTTTTGATAAGCCCCTGCCTTAAAATAAGCATCAATAATAAAAGAAATCAAAAAGTTTTCATACGCTTCATAAGGAATATTCTTCATTAGGGTATCTAATACTTTTACTGCCTTATCCTTATGCCCCTCTTTTACTAATTGACCTGCCAGGCGGTTAGCGGTATTCCGAAAAGTTATGAGATTTCTTGAGCGGGAGGTATAATCAAAATAAGCTTTCTTATCCTTCAGATTTCCCCATTGGTATTGGTTATAAATTTTTAATAATTTATCTGTATTAATCATCCCATAATCTCCCTGCGCTCCTTTAAGAGTTTTAACAGGTACTAATTGATAGACAAAGCCATCATACTCTAAATAATCCTGTAAAAAGAAAACACTTTCAGCTTCTGATGCACCTGCTCCTCCAAAATAAATTCCACGATCCCAATCATTCGCAGCCAAAATATCTAACATCATCAAGTCATTTTTTGACAAACTTCCTCCGCTTATAAAATCTTCTGAAACTTTGTATGAAATCGGTAATTTTATCATGATGGAATCTACTATTTTATCGGCGTATTTTGCAGATACCACACCGTTTTTCAAGACTTTTTCTTTATTTACCGGTAAGATAATTTTATAAGTAGGCAGAATGGCTGTTTCTTTTAAATCTAAGTTTTTAAATTCATCACGAATACGAGTAAAGTACTTTACACGGCTTTGCACTTCTCCCAACTGTTGAATAGCCTGAGCAGCGTTTTTTCCACCTTCGTTAATAGCAGATTGCATTTGTTCCTCCAATTGCTGATATCCATCCACTACGTTATTCATTTCTTGCAACTTCTTTGCTTTCAAGTTATTTAAATACCGGTCGTACTTTCCTGTTTTTTGCTCTCTAATAAAATTAACCGCTTCTTTAGCCGTTAGCGATGGAAGGGTTGGATCATTAAAAACAAGAAAATTATCGTTCATTTTTCTTCCGTAATCGGCTAACGGCAATCTGGAAGGTACGGCGTCAGCATCTAATGTTTTGCGTTTTGCCTGCTGCGCATGCCAGTCAGCAGTCAATAGCAAATGGTTTATAATTTTTAAATCTCTTCTATACCCCTGTACTTCCTGCAAAGACCATAAGGGGTAAGTATCATTATCCCCATAAACGATCAAAATGCTGTTTTCTTTGCAGGCATCAAAATAGTTTTTTGCTTCAGAAAAAGCTGTGTAACGCCCGGATCGATCATGGTCGTCCCAATTTTGAGACGCCATAAGCAGAGGGGCTATTGCAACCAATACAGCAGCGCCTATAGCAAGCGGCACATTTTTTTTCTTTTTGAATAATTCGAATATTGCCCCCACGGATAACCCTATCCATATAGCAAAAACATAGAACGAACCGACCAACGCATAATCACGTTCACGAGGCTCGAATATTTTGTTATTGGTGTAAATTACGATGCCGAGGCCTGTTAAAAAGAAAATAGAAAATAACGCATAAAACTTCTCTGGATCCTTCCTTACATGAAACAATAGCCCAATTAAACCAAAAATAAGCGGTAAGAAATAATATTGATTATTTGCCTTATTATTTTTTAGTGCACGAGGTAATTTTCCCTGGTCGCCAAGTAAGGCATTATCTATAAAAGAGATTCCACTTTTCCAGTTCCCTTTGCTCACCTGCCCTTCATATTGTACATCGTTTTGTCGCCCAGCGAAGTTCCAGAGCAGATAGCGCATGTACATAGTACCCACTTGATAGTCCATAAAAAAAGAAATTTCATTCCAAAGGCTAGGCGTTTCCCGCGGGTCTAATTGCCTTCCTATATATTCTTCGTAATGTTCTCTTGAGGAAGGATCATACATTCTAGGAAATAGTTTTTTGTAACGGGACTTGAATTTATATTCTTTCTTTCTTCCGATCATTTCGTAACGATTGTTCTTTTTATCTTTTTGATAGATGGGACCTTCATCTGTTTCGCCGTTAAATCCTTGTTGGATATAATCATAAGCGGAATAAACAGGTCCATACAATGTGGGCCAGTCACCGTATTGATCACGATTAAAGTACCCTAACATCCCGATAGCGTCTGAGGGGTCGTTTAAATTAATCGGAGGATTGGCATTTGCTCTGATGGGAATAATGAGCCAGCAGGAAAAACCTATCCACATAAAAGTAACGGATAAAATGGCTGTATTGAGATAATATTTTCCTTTTTTTTGTGAGAAATAAAGCCCTGCAATGATCAATCCAAGTAATATCATCACGGCAATAAAAGTTCCGGAATTAAAGGGTAAGTTTAGCGTATTTACTGCAAATATTTCCATCATCCCAAAGAATTTCATCGTATAGGGAAATATGATTTTAAAAATAATTCCGAAAATGAGTGCGATAACAAAATTGGCAATAAGAAAATGAGAAATGGTTATTTTTTCTTTAAATTTTTTGAAATAATAAATTAAGCCCATTGCAGGAATAGTAAGTAAAATCATTAAGTGAACACCTACTCCTAAGCCGATAATAAAAGAAATTAAAATCAACCATCGGTCGGCACGAGGGGTATCGTCATTCTCCCATTTTAAGATCAACCAAAATAATAAGGCTATAAATAATGATGCCATGGCATATACCTCACCCTCTACGGCTGAAAACCAAAAAGAATCAGAAAAAGTAAATGCTAACGAACCGATCAACCCGCTGCCAAAGACGACTATAGTTTGTGCTTTCGTCAAAGGTTTTTTGCAAGTTGATTGTAACGTTTTTTTGGTGATATGAGTAATCGTCCAAAATAAAAATAAAATGGTTAAGGCACTGCAAAGCGCTGACATGAGATTAATTATCATAGGAAGCTTGGATGCATCTACGAAAGAAAAAATGGATAGCACTGCGCCTATAATTTGAAAAAAAGCAGCTCCGGGCGAGTGCGCGATTTCTAATTTAGTTGCTGCCGCTATGTACTCTCCACAATCCCAATAACTTGCATTGGGTTCAATGGTAGAACCGTACACAAAAAGAGCGATTAAAAATACGATCCAGCCTAGTAAATTATTATAAAATGAATATTTTTTAATTATTAATGTTGTGTTTTCCATGGTTGCGAAATTAAAATTTTTATTTGGGAAAAAGATATCGTTTTAAGATAAACTTTTTTTACTTTAATTTGCAGAATGTAAGTTTTGAATTATCTTTGCCCCCTAATAAGCGTTTTTCAACGTTTGTATAGACCCATGGTGTAATGGTAGCACATCGGTTTTTGGTGCCGCTTGTCGGGGTTCGAATCCCTGTGGGTCTACAAGTTTACTGAAAAACTATTAATGTGAAAGCATTTAGCTTACGCTGACTTTAGCTTTGCTGACGTTCAGTTCAGTTAACTTCAAACTTATTCCTTACTTTGACTAGTGGTTATTGAGCACAGTCGAAATTTTAATTTTTATATCGCGTCGTACTTTTTTGTTAGAGTGCTTTGCGCAACGGTCTCTTATTTTTCGATTTCTTAAATAAAATCCTTTCCGAAATTTTCTTTTACTTCTTCTACGTATTGTCTTACTTTCTGTGCCTGTGCTTTTTTGCAAATAACCAGCACTTTATTTGTATCTACTACAAAATAATCTTCCAGCCCTTCTATTACAATCGCTTTGTCTTTATTACTAATTACTAATGAGTTTTTTACGCCATGCGTCAATACTTTTCCATAGATGGCATTTTGATTTTCATCTTTTTCCAAGTGGTCATAAATGGAATTCCACGTGCCCAAATCACTCCAGCCAAACGAAGAAGGGATAACAAAAACCTCTTTTGCTTTTTCCATAATGGCATAATCAATAGAAACTTTCTCAACTTTAGCATACTCGCTGCTTATATATTCTTCTTCCTTTTGCGTAAAATATAATGCGTTAGCTTTTGAGAAGACACGATGCAAATCAGGTGTGAACTGTTGAAAAGCTTGAATAATCGATTTTACGCTCCATATAAACATTCCTGAATTCCATAAATAATCTCCTGAATATAAAAACTGCTTAGCCTGCCTTAGGCTTGGTTTTTCTATGAACTTTTTCACTCGCTTTATGCGTTCTTCCGAGAATTTATATTGAATGTAACCAAACCCTGTTTCCGGGCGATTGGGCTGAATTCCCAGGGTAAGCAACCCATTTTCTGCTGCAGCTTTTTCTAAGGCTATTTTTGCAATTCGTACAAATTCGTCCTGAAACATAATCAAATGATCTGAAGGGGCTATAAATAGTACCGCATGAGGATTTATAGAATAAATTTTGTAAGATGCATAGGCAATGCAGGGAGCCGTATTCATTGATTGGGGCTCCATAATTAACTGCTGACAGTTCGTTTGAGGAATTTGCGCCAATACTACATTTTTATATGCTTTATTAATCACAAAATAAATATTCTCTGCAGGAGCTACTTTAAGCATTCGCTCATACGTTTGCTGTAAAAGTGTTTTACCTATTCCTATAAAATCATGGAACTGTTTAGGCTTTTTTATTGTGCTGATAGGCCAAAACCTGCTTCCTACCCCCCCGGCCATAATCACAACATAATTATTTTTCATTGATAAGTTATTTAGATGATTTTAATTTGCTTTCTTTATAATATCGCTCTACCTGAGCGGCTTTATATACCAAATATTCTCTTCCAGATCGATGTTCCTTACAGAGAAAGCGCGTGCGTCTTAATTGTCCTTTTTTTAATATTTTTTTCGATAGGACAAACCACTCTCCTTCCTTTAAGCTCTCTAAATAACAAATTCGTTCATGCTTTTTTTCAATCAATTTTTTTATCAATTCCGTATGAGCACCCAATGTTGCTGAGGGATTTTTGGCATAATTTACTAACTCTTTTTGGGCAGGCTGCGAATAAAATTGAATACTTTGGAAGATAAGTTTTTTAAAGGTTTCTTTCCATTCTTTTCCGTGAGGTAACGCCATTCTTTGATCCGTTTGAAAAACATACATGTGCGCAATTTCATGGGTTAAAGTCAACAAAAACATTTCAGGCGATAAATCATGATTGATCGTAATTTTATGTACTTTTCTATCGAATAAATAACGATAATCGCCATATTTGCTTTTACGGGATTTTGAAATTACAAGGCGTAGGGGATAATCTTTTACCCATAGTTCAATCAGTGGAAGTGTATTTGGAGATAAAAAAGATTCTAATAACCCTATATTTAACATATTTACTTGTTTCATTTGTAAAATAACGTATAATTTTGTCAAGTACAAAATGAGACCATTGCAGAACACATAAAAAAGTATGAAAAAGAAAGCATTTAGCTTGCGCTGACTTGCAGTTCGCTTCAAACTGCTTCCTTACTTCGGCTGTGCTCAGCAACCATATCAAAAAATTAAAATCCTCACAACCATTAGGTTGCTCCGGTGTTTAATTTTTATCAGGCGTTGCATTTCGGCAAACTCAATACAAGCATTTTTTTGTTAGAGTGCTTTTTGCAACGGTCTCAAAATATGATTTTATGATTTTATTCATAAATTCGCATAGGTAAAAATAATTTATGTTCTTTTTAGAAAAAATAGTTTCCTTAATAAAAAATAATTCTATTATCTATAAATTAATATCTGATATAGGAACCTACTTTTTATTGCTGGGCAGAGTTTTTAAAAAACCTGAAAAAACGCGCATTTACGGCAAACTCATTATGCGGGAAGTCAATGATCTCGGTACCAGTTCCTTTGGTATAGTTAGTTTTGTAGGGGTTTTTGTAGGGGCAGTTATTGCGCTTCAGATGCGAAATCAATTATCTTCCAGCCCCTTTCTTACAAATATCATTATAGGATACTCTACTCGGGAGATCCTTATTTTAGAATTTGCTCCTACCATGATTTCTATCATTTTGGTTGGAAAAGTCGGGTCTTTTATTTCTTCAAGCATTGGCACAATGCGTGTTACTGAACAGATTGACGCCTTAGACGTAATGGGAATTAACTCTGCCAGCTTTTTAATATTACCTAAAATTATTGCTTCGCTCATTTGTTTCCCAATATTGATCATGCTCAGCATTACACTGGGGATTTTTGGCGGATGGCTTATTGGAATCATAACCGGTTATTGGGCTTCGGTTGATTACATTACAGGCTTACGTATGGGGTATAATAACTATAATCTTTATTACAGTCTTTTCAAATCTTTCGTTTTTGCTTTTATGATAGCTACTGTTCCTTCTTATCACGGTTATTATGTAAAAGGAGGCTCGCTTAACGTGGGAAAAGCATCAACCACTGCTGTAATCTGGACTTCCGTTTTGATCATTATTTTAGATTTAATTATCACTCAAATATTACTTTAAGAATATGATTCAGGTAAAAAAATTATATAAATCATTTGGTAAAGAAACTGTTTTAAAAGATATTTCCGCTGAGTTTAATAAAGGGAAAGTTAATTTAATTATAGGTCAAAGTGGCTCTGGAAAAACAGTTTTTTTAAAATGCCTGCTTGGGTTATTCAAAGCTGATGGAGGAGATATTTTATACGAAGGCATTTCGAGCAACAATATGTCTTTTCAGGAAAGAAAGCAACTGCGCGCCGATATCGGGATGGTTTTTCAGGGAAGTGCTCTATTTGATTATATGACGGTGGAAGAGAATGTAATGTTTCCGTTACAAATGTTTACCAAAATGACAAGAGGCGAAATGATAGAAGAAGTCAATCAGGTATTGGAACGGGTTAAACTTGGCGGTAATAATAGAAAACTAACTTCTGAGCTATCCGGAGGAATGCAAAAAAGGGTAGCTATTGCCCGAGCGGTCGTGAATAACCCCAAATATCTTTTTTGTGATGAACCCAATTCCGGATTAGACCCTAAAACCTCTATGGTTATAGACAATTTAATTTCAGAAATTACTCGTGAATATAATACCACTACAGTTATTAACAGCCATGATATGAATTCGGTAATGGAGATAGGCGAGCGGATTATTTATTTGCGATCCGGATGCAAAGCATGGGAAGGGAAAAAAGAAGATCTGCTAACCTCTCAAGACGAAAATATTTTAGATTTTGTTTACTCTTCTAAATTAATGAAAAAACTTAGGAAATGAGTTATAAGTGAGCCAAAATACTGTTATAAAAATAAATTAATATATTTGCTTCCTTACTTTTAATTTAAAACCACAATGAAAAAAACAACACTATCTCTGCTGTTAGTTTCTACCATTATTTCAACAAGTTGTCTTGGCTCATTTGCAGCCGTAAATGCCTTAAAGGACTGGAACGAACATTTATCAGATAATAGATTTGTAAATAATATGATCTTTTTTGGGCTTCTTGTTATCCCGGTTTATGAAATAAGTATGCTCGGGGATCTGGCCATTTTTAATCCGATCGAATATTGGACAGGTGAAAATCCTATCACCATGAAAGAAGGGAAAACAGATAGAAAAATTGTCCGAAAAAATGGTAAAAAATATCAAATCACAGCCACTAAGAACCACTTCAATATCGAAGTCTTGAAAGGAGAAAATAAAGGTGAAAAGATGGATTTGGTTTTCAATGAACAAGATAAGTCATGGAATGCGATAACTCCACAGGGTGAGAAGATAAAATTATCTTCATACAAAGACGGGTTCATCTATGTTTATGCCCCCAACGGGAAAAATATTAAAATAGATGCCTATACAAATAAGACGAGCGGCAGAGCTAAGATCAAACTATTTATTCATAATCATATTTATAGTAATCAAATAGCGTTTGATAAATAGTTATCGCTGTTTTTATATCCTGTAATCATTTATTAAATTAACTGGTTTTTACGTTAAATATCACGAGACCTTTAGCTAAAACTGACTTGCAGTTCAGTTACTGAAGAACTTTTTGAAAAAGTCTCATCATATTAATAACCCGTAAAATAGTAAAAAAATGTGGACAATTCTTTTCTTCATGATAGTTGCAGGAACCATTCACGTGATATTACCTAACCATTGGATGGAAGCCCCTGTACTTGCTCGTGGCTATTCTATGCCTTTTAAAAAAAGTATTTTATTTTTTGTTAGCACCGCTTTAGTCCATAACTTATCTACTTTAATATTTGCACTGCTAGTGAGTGCGGCGAGCATTTTGCTTAATGAACAAATAGAATATTTTTCTATTATAAGTGCTCTGATACTTATAGGCATAGGTGTTTATTATATATTTTCTAAAGATCCCAGTCATAATCATAGCTCTTTAGAAAATTCACAAAAAGTTGTGTCTAAAAAAGAATTTAAAAGAACTTATTTATTAATCTTAACGGGTCTTTTCTTTAGCCCTTGTATAGATGTAGCTTTTGCACTCATTTCAGCAGGAGAACAACTCACACTATATATGCTTCTGTTTATAGCCGGTTTGTATTTTCTTATTTCGATTATTTCAATGTCTTCTTTAATGAGTTTAGCTTATCTGGGTGTATTGAAAATGCGTTTTTATTTTATACAAAAGTATTTTAGGAAGATTATGGGTGTTTTATTTATTCTTTTGGTATTTTCAAAATATCTTCATCCCTATGCGAACCAAATTATTGATAAAGTTATCTCAGAGACCAGCATAAATTACGATGATAGAGTTGAAAAATAAAATTAATTGAGAACGTTACAAAAAGTACTTTAGCAATGGCCTCAAAATTTAACAAAAAATAACATGGCATATCAAAAATTAGATATATTGGCTGTGGGTGCTCATCCCGATGATGTTGAATTTTACTGTGGCGGAACAATTGCCAAAGAAATTTTTCTTGGAAAAAAGGTGGGGATATTACACTTGACTGAAGGAGAATTAGGGACAAGAGGAAATAACGAAATCCGAAAGAAAGAAGCGAAAGCCGCTGCAAAGATATTGGGCGTCCACGAACAGATACAATTAAATATAGGCGACGGTTTTTTTGGAATCACCGAAGACACCTTAATGCAAATTATCCGTGAGATAAGAAAATATCGTCCGCAAATCGTCTTATTAAATGCGACAGATGACCGTCATCCTGACCATGCTCGAGCTAGTAACTTAGCTTCTAGGGCTTGCTTTTTATCCGGTTTGAACAAAGTTAAGGTAAACGATGAAAAAGGGAGAGAACTTATGCAATGGCGACCACCCCAGATATATCATTATATCCAATGGAATAACTTAACTCCGGATTTTCTGGTGGACATATCCGGATTTATAAAAATAAAAAAACAAGCCTGTCAAGCGTATGCCTCTCAACTTTATAACAAAAACTCCGATGAACCTCAAACACCTATCTCATCTAAAAATTTCTTAGATAGTATCGCATACCGGGCACAAGATATGGGAAGATTCATAGGGGTTAGCCATGCTGAAGGTTTCACGGTCGAGCGATTTATAGGAATAGATAGTTTTTCTGACATTATATGATTATACCTTTAGTTTAAGCTGACTTTAGCTTTGCTGACTTTCAGTTCAGTTCAGTTAACTTCAACTTCCTTAATTCGAGAAGTGTTTATTGAGCACAGTCGAAATATGATTACTGAGCACTTCGACAGGCTCAGCAACCAACTGTCGAAGTACTCAGAGCTACCGAAAATTAAAATTCTCACAATCCAAAGATTGCTCCGGTGATTAACTTTTATCAGGCATTGCATTTTATTGTTATCATACTTTTTGCAACTGTTAAGTCAGCGTAAGCTAAAAGTATATTTAAATAAAAATCATTTTTAGCGGGCGAATCACTATATTTGCACTGCAATATGCCGTCTTTATGCCAATTGAAATTAAAAAAATTAAGACCAGAAAAGAAAAAAAAATGTTTGTTAAGTTTCAATTGGACTTATACAAGGATAATCCCAACTTCATTCCGCCGTTAATTTTAGATGAAATAAATGTATTAGATAAAACAAAAAATCCTGTTTTTGAAAATTCTGAGGCACAGCTTTTCTTAGCCTATAAGGGGCATAATATCGTTGGAAGAATTGCAGCTATTATTAATTGGACAGAAGTTAATGTACAGAAGAAATCAAAAATGCGTTTCGGCTGGTATGATACGATTGATAATGTTGAGGTTTCAAAAGCGCTGCTTGAAAAAGTTGAAGAAATTGCTTATGAAAAGGGATTCAAACAAATTGAGGGTCCCGTAGGATTTTCTAACTTAGATAAAGCCGGGCTTTTAATCAAAGGATTTGAAGAGACAGGCACAATGATAACCCTCTATAATCATCCTTATTATGCAGCCCATCTTGAGCAATTAGGATACGAAAAGCATTTAGAATGGGTAGAATACGAAATAGTATTCCCTAAAAACGGTACACCTGAAAAAATAAAAACATTCTCTAAAGTTATAGCAAAAAAATATCAGCTTAAAGCACGCAAGTTTAAAAATAAAACCGAGCTAAAAACACTTATAGATCCAATGTTTGAGTTATTGGATGATACGCATAGTAAATTACCATCTTATGTACCCATTACACGAAAGCAAATTGATTATTACAGAGAAAAATATATTCATTTTATTAATCCGGATTATATAACTATAGTAGAAGACTCAGCTGGAGAAATGATTGCTTTTGCGGTTACTATGCCATCTTATTCAAAAGCCCTAAAAAAAGCTAAAGGGAAACTGATTCCTTTCGGATGGTATCATTTATGGCGGGCTAATCGAAAAAATGATAAAGTTGCTTTTTATCTTATCGGTGTAAAACCGGAATATCAAAATAAAGGCGTTACAGCCATATTGTTTGAGGAAATGGGTAAAACCTTTGAACGGTATAATATTAAATATATGGAAACTAATCCTGAACTGTCTGATAATACTAATGTTCAGGTGTTGTGGAACGAATATAATCAGCGGCAAAACAAAACAAGAAGAAGTTATGTTAAGCATTTAAAATATTAATCTGAGACCCTTTCAAAAAGCACTCTATTAACTGAACTGAAAGTCAGCAAAGCTAAAGTCAGCCTAAGTTAAAGGTCTCAATATACTACTATGCTAACTCAGCACTTAGTCCTCGGCGTAATAATTCTAAACAAAGAGGTTCTAATTCGTTCCACTCTCCAGACTTAATTTCACATTTACCTCGATAATGAGTAAGCATTGTACATTGGTCAGCTTGCCTCGGTTCATGCTCGCAAACTTCAATTAACGCCTGAATAACAAAATCAAAAGTATTGAAATCATCATTGTAAAGAATAATCTTATGCTGATTTGTTTTTTGTTCAATTACTGAAGTTTCTTCCTGCTCTTTAATGGTTGTACTCATTTTATGTCTTTTTTAAATTGGGCTAAACTCCATTCGTTTCGTTCCAAACTATTTATAAATATAGCATTATATTTCTCAAAGTTTTTCCGAATAAGAGGTAAATCATCACGATAAAATCCGCTTAAAAATAAATTTCCGCCTTTGTTCAATGTTTTCACATAGCGTTCTGCATCCTCTAACAAGACGTTTCGATTAATATTAGCAAAGATTACATCGAAAGTTTCGTTAGTTAATAAATTTGCTCCCCCAAACTTAATATCTATCATCTGATTATTTTTTTTCGCATTTTCAAGCGCGTTTTCAAATGCCCGAGGGTCTACGTCTAATGCCCTTACGTAAGATGCGCCTTTCATCTTTGCCAATATTGCTAAAATAGCGGTACCACATCCTATATCTAACACTGTTTTCCCACTTATATTATGATTTAGAATTTGTTGCACCATTAAATGCGTAGTCTCATGATGCCCGGTTCCGAATGACATTTTAGGATCAATCACTACTTCATATTCAAACTCTGGACGGGAATCATGAAAACCTGCCCGAATATAGCATTTTTTATCTACCTCTATTGGGATAAAGTTTTTTTCCCACTCTTCATTCCAGTTTTTTGAAGGAATTTCTTTTCGTTTATACAATAAAGTAAAATCAGGGTTTCGTAGGATTGATAATCTTTCTACTTGCTGTTTATCCTCATTTTTTCCTAAAATATAGGCATTTATACCGCTTTCTGTCTCCAAAAAACCATCGAATTTAACCCGGGATAATTCTGCAATAAGAATTTCAACTGCAGGATCCTTCGGTCTAACTCGAAAATTATATTCTATATAATCATCATTCATTTAAAACAAATGCCCTATAGCCTGAGAATTTTATTAAGGATTTATATTTCTTCTCAAAAGAATCATACTACCTCTTTTACTCGGTCAGCCGCTTCTTGCAAAGTAATGGCTGAAAGCACTTTTAGTCCACTTTCATCTATCATCTGCTTAGCTTTTTGAGCGTTTGTTCCCTGTAGTCGAACGATAATCGGCACTTTAATCACATCACCCATGTTTTCGTAAGCGTCAATTACCCCCTGCGCCACTCGATCACATCGTACAATTCCACCAAAAATATTCACTAAAATAGCCTTTACATTTTCATCCTTCAAAATAATGCGAAAAGCCTTTTCTACCCTTTCTGCATCAGCTGTTCCTCCTACATCGAGAAAATTTGCCGGATTTCCGCCGGATAATTTAATAATATCCATAGTGGACATTGCCAGCCCGGCGCCATTAACCATGCAGCCAACATTTCCATCTAACTTCACAAAATTCAATCCGGCTCCTCCAGCTTCAACTTCTGTTGCATCTTCTTCTCTTATATCACGCAGTTTAACATAGTCTTTATGACGAAATAGCGCATTATTATCTAAAGTTACTTTAGCATCTACTGCCATAATCTTATCATCAGAAGTTTTTAACACAGGATTTATTTCAAAAAGAGAGGAATCTGAATTTATATAAGCAGTGTACAATGCCGTTACAAATTTAACCATCTCTTTAAATGCTTCTCCACTAAGCTCTAAATTAAACGCCACTTTTCTTGCCTGAAAAGGCATTAAACCGATGGTTGGATCAATCGTTTCTGTAAAGATAAGATGGGGCGTTTTTTCTGCTACGGTCTCTATATCCATTCCCCCTTCTGGAGAATATATAAGCATATTCTTTCCTGTTTTTCGATCGAGCAAAATAGACATATAAAATTCATCAGTCGGTGTTTCTCCCGGATAGTAAACATCCTCCGCAATAAATATTTGATGGACTAATTTGCCCTCAGCCGAAGTTTGAGGCGTTATTAAACGCATCCCCAGAATCTCTCCGGAAATTCTCCTGACCTCATCAAACGATTTAGCAAGTTTCACACCACCTCCTTTTCCTCGACCACCTGCATGAACCTGTGCTTTAACTACCCACCAGGAAGTGCCGGTCTGTTCTGTTAATTTTCGTGCTGCTTCAACAGCTTCTTCTACCGTAGTCGCTACAATTCCTCGTTGCACCCTTACACCAAATGAATGAAGAATGTCTTTTCCTTGATATTCGTGTAAATTCATAATTCAAAATAATATTGCCTGATTTTATATTTTCAAACGATAAAAGTACAATAAAAAAGAGAAATCGTAGTAAAAAATTAAAACCCTGAGACTTTAGCAAAAAGTACTTTGGCAAAAAAATGCTTGTATTGAGCCTATCGAAATGCAACGCTCAATAAAAATTAACTGCAAGTCCGCGAAGCTAAAAATTAAACACCGGAGCGACCTTTGGGTTGTGAGGATTTTAATTTTTTGAGAAAGAAGCAGTTTGAAGCTAAATGCTTTCTTTTTCATCCCTTTTTATGTGTTCTGCAACGGTTTCGAAATATCTAAAATATATGCGCAGGAAGGACTTCCTGAAGATACCTTAAAGCTATATTTTAAAGGCTCAGCCGGGCAAAGTTTTGGTGCATTTTCCACTCAAGGACTACGCTTAACCATAGAAGGAAATGCTAATGATTATATCGGTAAAGGATTATCCGGTGCAAAGATTATTGTAAAAGTTCCTCAAACTGCAACGTTGATTTCTCATGAAAATATTGTTATAGGAAATGTAGCATTATATGAGGCTACAGCTGGGGAGGCATATTTTAACGGAATTGCAGGCGAGCGCTTCGCTGTTCGAAATTCAGGAGTTGATGCAGTGGTAGAAGGGATTGGAGATCATGGCTGCGAATACATGACCGGTGGGACAGTAATCGTTCTGGGAGAAACAGGACGAAATTTTGCAGCGTGCATGAGCGGAGGCATCACCTACGTTTATGATCTGCATAAAAATTTCAAAGAAAATTGTAATCCTGAAACAATTGATTTTGAAAAAATAGTAGAAAAAGAAGATATTAAACTATTGAGAACATTGATAGAAAAGCATTTTAAATATACAAATAGTAAAATTGCCAAGGAAATTTTAAATCAATGGGAACTAAGTGCTAAAAATTTCGTAAAAGTGATCCCAACCGAATATAAACAAGCATTAAAACGCCTGGCTAATGAAGAAAAAATAATACAAACAGCTTAATATTATGGTGAAAACAAACGGTTTTTTAGAGTTTGAGAGAAAAACAGATGCAGAGTATATGGTGGCGGATCGCCTTCAAAATTATAAAGAATTTACCGTGCCTCTTTCAAAAGAGGAGATAGAAAAACAAAGTGCCCGTTTTATGAATTGCGGGATTCCTTTCTGCCATAGCGGTTGTCCGCTGGGAAACTTAATTCCTGATTTTAATGATTATGTATATACCCAACAATGGGAAAAGACACTCGAAATACTGCATTCGACCAATAATTTTCCTGAGTTTACAGGAAAGCTCTGCCCGGCACCCTGTGAAGAAGCCTGTGTACTTGGGATTAATGAACCGCCTGTAACGATTGAAAACATAGAAAAGAGTTTAGTAGAAAAGGGATTTAGAGAGGGATGGATACAACCCGAAACTCCGCAAAAGAGAACTGGTAAAAAAGTGGCTGTTGTAGGATGGGGACCGGCAGTTATGGCTGCCGCACAACAGTTGAAACGCTCAGGGCATTGGGTAATCGTTTTTGAACGGGATGATAAAATAGGAAGATTGCTTCGCTACTAAATTCCTGACTTTACGTTAGAGAAAAAAATTATTGACCGCCGAATCAGATTATTAAAAGAAGAAGGAATTATCTTTAGGGTTAAAACTGAGGTAGGTAAAAACTATAAGGTAGAAAATTTAGAAGAATTTGATGCCATTATCCTTTCAGGAGGATCTGCAAAAGGAGAACATTACCTATAAAAAGAATTGAAATACCGGGCGTACATCAGGCAATGGCTTACTTAAAGCAACAAAATAAACGTAATGACCATCAATGGGAATTTTCTTATGAAAAGGAAGAAAAAAATCGGGCAGCACTTTCATCAAAAGGCAAAAATGTAATCGTTATTGGAGGAGGAGACACAGAGTCGGATTGTATCGACACGGCAAATAGACAAGGTGCCCGCTCAATAATAAACTTTGAGCTATTAGCCCAGCCAACTGTGGAAAGGCCTTCCAATCAACCTTGGCCGTTTTTTCCGAGAAGACTAAAAACTACTTCTTCTCATAAAGAAGGTGCCCGGCGGGAGTGGAGCATTAATAAAAAAGAATTTATAGCAGATGAGGAAGGCCAATTAAAGGCAGTTAAAACCGTGAAAGTATTATGGAAAAGGGAACTCGGCGGCAAAAATGTTTTCGAATAAATACCCGGCAGCGAAGAAAAATGGCCTTGTGAGTTGGCTTTATTAGCTTTAGGTTTTACAGGAGCTGAAGAAAATTTATCAAAAAATTAAATATAGCTACTGACTCTCGGGGGAATTATATAACGAATACATCGTATCAAACGAGCAAAAAAAACATTTTCGTCGCGGGCGACATGCACTGGGGACAATCTTTGATTGTCTGGGCAATTTCAGAAGGAAGGGAGTGTGCTTATTTTGTAGATAAATTCTTAATGGGTACTTCTTATCTACCGCGCAAAGAAGTAGGTGATTTGTCATAAGAAAAGAGATCGTTGCAGAAAGCACTCTGAAAACTTCAAGTCAGCAAAGCTAACGATCTCCTTTTTGTATCAGTGAATGATAAAAATGAAGATAATTCTTTTGCATGACTTCAAAGGTGAATTTCTGGTGAACCAAGTTCAGTGCATTATCGGTTAGTTTGCATTTTAAAGTTTTATCATTCAATACTTTTAATGCGTTTTTAGCTAGCGATTGCGAATCTTTCACAGGGGTATGAAACCCGGTTTCATTATTAATTATTACCTCGCTAATGCCCCCTGCATTTGTAGTAACCACTGGAATCTCCTCAGCAAAGGCTTCATAAATTGTGAGAGGAATCCCTTCAGTCTGTGAACTCATTAAAAGCAAGTCAAAGGTTTTCATAAGAACTCTTGAATCCGATCTGAAACCAATAAAAAATAAATGAGAACTTACCTTTTTTAAATCCGCATATCGTATTAAATCATCTTTTAATTCCCCTGTTCCAATAATAAAAAAATATAAATCAGACCTCTGTTTTAACATAATTTCTGCGGCAGATATGAAGGTGAAGCGGCAGATATGAAGGTGAAAAGGTCTTTTTGTTTTGTAAGAGCAGCTATATTTCCAATGATAAAAGCATTTTTTGGTAATTTATATTCTTTTCGTAATGAAGTATGTGATTTGGGACATGAAGTTTTTTTTATTGCAATACCATCATAAATAGTTCGTAGTTTTTCTTTTTTTATGTCCAATGGATAAAAAATGCTTTCTACTGCCTTAGAAACACAGATTATCTTTCTTATCCGTGGATGGTTGTACTTCCAGCGTTTTAAAAAATTGTTTTTGATACTATTATTCCTCTTTCGAGAATAAATTAATTGAACCTTAGGTAATAAATAGATCACGAATAAAGCAAGTGTTAATGCCATAGAATCATGTACATGTAAAATCTTCGTTTTTTCTAACTTGCAGAGCTGAAATATCTCATAAGAAAATCGTAAATCAACATTTCCTCTTCGCGAACTTGTATAAACATTAATACCTTTTTCCATACATTTCTTTTCTAAAACAGAACTTTTCGGACATAAAATAGCTTGCTTAAAATAATCTTCCATCAATTGGTAAATGGCAAGCATTTGTATTTGTCCTCCTCTCCAGTCATGCGTAGTTGAAACATGAAGTATATCCATATTATTTATATATAAATTATCAATGATTATTCGTATTTATACCTAAAAGTATCACTTTATTATTCTATCTTATAACAAATAACACTATTATCAATATTCGATTGTGTAATTATGTAATAAGCATCGCCTTCTTTATATAAATAAGCGTTTTGCTCACCAAAAACAGGGAAACCATATACCCTCTTACCCTTTTCATTAACTGCAGTGATTTGTTTTAATGTATTGTCGATAATGATCAAAAGGCTTTGCTTAGAATCTTCAAAATAATCTATTTTATAATTATTTGCTTCCTCTAAATCGTAACGAATGGAATGATTATTATTTTCAAAAATCACTTTGTCCTCTAATACGTGAAGCGTCCCTTTGGAAAAACACTTCGTAAATTTATCTTCTAAATTATTATTCAGCTGGGCAACCCGTCCATTAAAATCTATTTTTATCGTCTGATGATTTTTCGTTTGAAAAACTATTTTATTTCTTATAAATCTAAAATCCCCTTGTATATCAAACGTTTGGGGAACGTTTACTCTGACTTTTCCTACACGAGATAAAATAAGTATTTTTCCTTCTCTCGTGGCCGTTACAAGGTAATCTTTCTGATTCACCCGGATGTGCTTTGGTACACGATTAACCAATTCTTTCAAGGTATAAATAAATCCTTTAACAATTTGTCCTGCTTGGTTATACATTGTCATTTTATCTAACTGCGGCACTAAGATTCGATAATTCTTTCGTTTATCATAATCGAATAATCCCATGCCTGCCGTTGCCCTTGGAATTAGCTTGATAGGAAATGGACGAACTTCTTTTCCATTTTGGTCTAATACATATAGTTTAGAGGCAGTGTTAAATACTAATTGTAAACGTCCGTTTCTAAAAATATCCATTTGATTTATCGTGCCGAGAATAGACTCATTCAGCACCTTTTTCCATCGTTTTTCCCCAGAATGAGAAATCCAGTAAATCGTATGGGTATCATCTTCGATCACTACTTCTTGTTGCCGGGTTTTATAATTCGTTACCCGATATATTTTCTTTATTTTACCTTTAAACGATTGATTCCATAACTGAAAAGTGCCTAGTGTATGCTTTTCTCCCTCTTTTTCAGTCGTTATAAACCCTTCGGTAAAACCAGTTTCCGCTTCAAAATTAAACTGAATCCCTGCATAGTTTATTTTAGACAATGAGTTCTGGTTTTCCTTATAATTCTCTCTCTCTTTTTCATTAAGAAACGAATAGATTAGCTTCACTCCTTCTATACCGTTACCCATAGCAAAAATATGCGCTTTACTGTCAAACAGCTTTATAAAACGATGGTGAGATTCGTTTCTCACAAAATATTTTTCCAGTAGTATATCATTAATATAGGTCTTTAAAGTCTCGAGTGAGTTACCAAAAACCACTATATTTCCTTTAAAAATAAAATACGGCTGACAGGATGAGTCATCTATATAGTTCCCAAAAGCATCTTTTAAAATATTTTTATAATGACTTTGATAGATTTCATAACCCCGATAGGACTTTTTCAGAGCGGCTATTGAGGTTAAAGTGGTTTTTGCCTCTGTTTTATCCTTTACTTTAACGAGAAAAAGTTTATTTAAAACTTTGGGCTTGTGTACGGATAAATACGCGACGACCGACTCATCTCCCACCCATTTTTCAAAAGCAGTTACCGGATTGAATTTTTTATACTTTTTTAAGTTTTGTTGACGTTTAAATAAAGTTCCTGATGCATCTAGGTATCGGTTATAATTTTTTAAAAATTCCTTATAATTATCCATTGAAAGATAAAAAAAGGCGGCTGTTGAGAGGGGTAATTCTTTTATGATATTTTTTTTATGCGGTTCTAAATGATTGAAACCAGAAAAAAAAGATGCTTTAGTAACCCCAGCAGAGGTAATGCCTTTCATTTTTATTTTATCCGAAGAAAAATCAATTTCAAACGCTGACCCATCTGCCATAAATTTAACCCAATCGGTTTCTGTTTCGGGCAGATACTCTTTTGCCCAATCATTAAAATGCGCATACTGAGTAAAAATATTAAGCGTATTAGATTGATTTGCTGATCGATATAACTTATTAAAATCAACATTTTGTAAAAGAGAGGTTTTCGCATTTAACTGCCGAATCCCTTCTTCTACCAATAGTTTTTTTCTGCTTAGTAAGAATATATTTCGATGAATGGCAAAATACATTGGCTCTTTTTCATTCCCTATCGTATATAAATTCACATGATCATAGGTAACAACGTTTTCTTTATAGGCTGTTTTTAATCGCCTGACATATTCTTTCGCTTCTTCGTTATCTACATATTTTAATAACAAGTAATCAAAACTATGTGCGCCTGAAAGCACATAGCTAATTATAAAACGTTGATTATAATCTTTTCTAGGAATAACGGTTGAAATTTGTGTAAAAAAGTCAATTGTGCTTTTATGCCAGTTCAACCCTTTAGCTGCCTTCCAAGCATTAGAAGTTGATAGCTTCTTTTTTAAGCGGTCTAATGAAGCGGTTTCAAGAATTACGGCAGCACTCATGGGTACGGCACTGACCAAAGTGAAATCCTTTGGATAAATTATATCATATTTCTCTTTTTTACAAGCAATTATTACAAGAAACAACAAGTAAAAAGCAATTCTTTTTATCATTTATTGTTTATATCCAACCACAAAGGTACGACTATTTGGAGAACACAAAACACTTAATCAAAGGGGCGCAGAATAAAGGAATGAGACCGTTGCAAAAAGCACTTTAGCAAAAAAATGCTTGTATTGAGTTTGCCGAAATGCAACGCCCGATAAAAATTAACTGCAAGTCAGCGCAAGCTAAATGATTTCTTTTCATACTTTTTTATGTTTTCTGCAACGGTCTCGGAATAATTTTTAAGCATCTGTTTGAAAGCATTTTGTTATTTTTGATTCCATGAATCAACAAACTCAGGGAATTGTACTAAAACAAATAAAGTATGGAGAAAGTTCGCGTATTGTTAAAATATATACAAAAGATTTTGGATTGCAATCCTATCTTATAAAAAGTATTAAAAACAAGAGAAATAAAGATCGCTATGCAGGAATTTTACAGCCGCTTTCACAAATTGATTTAACCGCATTTAGCTATAAAAAACAATCGCTTAATATTTTTAAAGAAGGTAAAGCCTATAAATTGTTTCATGAACTGCATACGCATCCGGTTAAAATTCTTATGGCTTTTTTCCTAAGCGATTTATTAACTTTTACTTTAAAAGAAGAACACCCTGATAGAATACTTTTTAATTTTATGAGTCAATCAATTGAACTTCTTGATAAAATTGAGAGGAGTTATAGTAATTTTCACCTTTGGTTCATGTTGCAGCTTACTCATTTTTTAGGTTTTTTCCCTTTCTTTAATAAACAAAATGCACAAGATAGATTTGATTTACTTGAAGGAAAATGTGTAACTATAAAAAGTATCTATACCTGTACATTGCAAGAAACAGAATTAATAAAAACCTTTACAACAAAAGACTTTGAAAAAGTTATGAGTTTAAAAATCAACCGCTCAGATCGTCAAAAAACATTAGCGATATTTCTTAAATATTACCACCTGCATAATTATAATATTCTTAATTTAAAATCCTTGAAGGTGCTTAAGGAAGTGTTACAATAAAAAAAATAGTAGAGACCTCTACTATTGAAGACCGTTGCAAAAAGCACTTTAGCAAAAAAATGCTTTTATTGAGTTTGCCGAAATGCAACGCCCGATAAAAATTAACTGCAATTCAGCGAAGCTAAACGCCGGAGCAAACTTTTGGTTGCGAGGATTTAACTCTCGGTAGCTGAGCATGTCGAAGCTTTGAGAAGGAAGCAATTTGAAGCGAACTGCAATTCAGCGCAAGCTAAATGCTTTCTTTTTCATGCTTTTTTATCTGTTCTGCAACGGGATCTATTGTTAGGTTGATTTTTTATAAATATATTTGTACAGTTATTTTTTTTATAAAATTTATGCCTCTATGAAAAATATACTTTTAATTTTACTATCTACTTCACTTATATTAAGTTGTAATAAAAAGAATTCAAAACAAAAGGTAGAAAAACAGGAAAATAATGAAATCAAAAAAGGGTTAACCCCTTTAGCTCAAGACGTTGTTAATGAAGCCCGTAGTACTTGGGAGGCTTATAAAAGATATGCCTGGGGGCATGATGTACTCAAACCGCTAACAAAATCTTACCAAGACTGGTATAAAAAACCACTATATATCTCGGCAATTGATGCTTATAGTACGCTTTATATTATGGGTTTAAAAAAAGAAGCTAAAGAAATAGAAAATTATGTGGTAGATTCATTAGACTTTAATAAAAATATTGATTCTAAAATTTTTGAGGTCAATATTCGAATATTAGGCGGGATTCTCTCCATGTATGAACGCTCTAAAAACCCTTCGGTACTTTTAAAAGCAAAAGATTTTGCCGATAGAATGATGCATGCTTTTAAAACAAAGACCGGTATCCCTAAGTATTGGGTAAACCTTTCTACAGGAAAAGCAAAAGGAGATACAGTTAATGTAGCTGAAGCGGCTTCCTATACTTTTGAGATGGGATTACTAAGCTACTACACTAAAGAACCTAAGTATTACCAAGCTGCAAAAAAAGCAACTCTGGCTATACATAAAAGGCGTTCTAAACTTGGTTTGATAGGTAGCATAATTAATGTTGAAACCGGAGAATGGGTATCCAAAGAAAGCTACATTTCTGCTGGTGTAGATTCGTATTATGAATACTTATATAAAAGTTACTTACTATTTGGGGATGAAGAGTTAGGAAAAATATGGCGCGAAAGTATAAAAAGCATTAACCAATACATTCCTGAAACCTATGACAATAAGTTGTGGTACGGTCGAGTAGATATGGATACCGGGAAGCACGTAAGTTCTATAATTACTTTATACGACGCATTTTTTCCTGCAATACTCGCCTTATCCGGTGATAAAGAACGAGCAGTTAAACTGCAGCATACCTGGGATTGGCTTTGGGATAAATACGGCTTAGAACCTATGATTTACGACTATAAAAAAGGAACGCCCAATTATCCTGTATATGACCTTAATCCGGAAATTATTGAATCTGCTTATTACTTATATAATATCACTGGGGATATGCGCTACTATAATATGAATAAAAAATATTGGGAATATATAAAAAAATATTGCAAAACAAAAGTTGGTTTTACCAGTATTAAAAATGTGGAAACAATGGAAAAAAAGGACTATATGCCTACTTTTTTCTTTGCAGAAACCCTTAAGTACTTATATCTTACTTTCTCTAACGAATATACGGACATTAAATTTAAATCCTATATTTTTAGTACAGAAGCACATCCTTTTAAAAGAAGTGATTTTGATAAATCTCAGGCTAAAGTTCGATTAGGAATACGATGAGACCGTTGCAAAAAGCACTTTAGCAAAAAAATGCAACGGTCTCAATTATATAATATTCTATAAAAAGCAGAATCGTGTCAGGAATTAGTATTTTTCAAATTTTAAAGATTGGAATTGGCCCTTCAAGTTCACATACTTTAGGCCCATGGCGCGCTGCTCAGGAATGGGTTGAGGGACTTAAAGGGAAAAAAATACTTCCTTACGTAAAAAATATAAAAGTACATCTTTATGGCTCTCTATCACTTACCGGAAAAGGGCACGCTACCGATTTAGCGGTTATCCTTGGGCTTAGTGGTTATGACCCTGAAAAAATACCAGTAAACGAGATTAATAATATTCTAAAGAATATTGAATCTGAAGAAGTAATAAAACTTAAGAAAAAACACCCTGTTGGATTTAACTCGAAAGAGCATATTATTTTCCATCGAAATTTTTTACCTTTTCATCCCAATGGAGTAACATTCGAGGCTATAATTTCTGATAAGGAAGTAATATCAGAAACCTTTTATTCTATTGGGGGCGGATTTGTAGTTAAGGAAAATGATTCTTCAGGCAGTTCTGTTTCATCTAAACCGTTTGATTTTCCCATTGATACTGCTAAACAATTATTACATTACTGCAATACTCAGAGGCTTACTATATCAGAAATAGTTTTGCGAAATGAAAAATCGCTAAGAACTATCGAAGAAATTAAATCGTCTATTAATCGCATTTGGGAGGTTATGCTCGAATCTATGTTTGTGGGCTGTCATACTGAGGGCAGGCTGCCCGGGGGGTTAAACGTGCGCCGCCGTGCCTGTGATATTCACAAAAAGTACAATCCTCATAAAAACTATCGTACGCATAACGAATGGATAAACTCTTTTCGTAATTTGGGAATCACGCAATTTCAGCAAATTTTAAAGTGGGTTGGCTGTTTTGCGCTTAGTGTAAACGAAGTAAATGCTTCATTTGGGCGTGTGGTAACTGCCCCTACAAATGGAAGTGCCGGCGTAATCCCTGCGGTATTAATGTACTATCTATGTTTTGTTAATCATAAGGCATCAGAAGATGAAATTCAACGATTTTTAATGACTGCCGGAGAGATTGGAAGTATTTATAAAAAGGGTGCCACCATATCAGCAGCTATGGGAGGATGTCAAGCTGAGATAGGAGTTTCAAGTTCTATGGCTGCTGCAGCATTGTGTGAATTAATAGGCGGCTCGCCAGAGCAAGCATTAATTGCAGCTGAAATTGCTATGGAACATCACCTTGGGTTGACTTGTGATCCTGTAGGAGGATTGGTTCAGATCCCCTGTATTGAGCGAAATTATATGGGAGCAGTAAAAGCCATAAGTGCTGCAACACTTGCTTTAGAAACAAGTTCTAAACATACAAAAATATCCTTAGATACAGTGGTAAAAACGATGATAGAAACCGCACAAGATATGAATCAAAAATACAAGGAAACATCAGAAGGAGGCCTTGCTATTCAAAATTTTTTAGTTGATTGTTGATTTAAATTATGAGACCTTTTAGTCTGCATGGCGAGCGTTAGGGATAGGAGCGGTATCCTTTTTTAGGCAGGAAGCTGCCTAAAAAAGATAAAGCGGATAGCCCGACCGCCGTTAGGCAGGAACGCCATAGAAAGAAAATAGTAGGCATCTACGGGATACATAAAAAAAATCATGTATAGGAAAGCATTGAGACCATTGCAAAAAACACTTTAGCAAAAAAATGCAACGCCCGATAAAAATTAACTGCAAGTCAGTGAAGCTAAATGCTTTCTTTTTCATACTTTTTTATGTGTTTTGCAACGGTCTCGCATTTAGCTTCACTGACTTGCAGTTGATAGCGTTCTTTTTGCAACGGATTCATATTATGTGGCTAAGTGTGAGGGTTTGAGTAGATCTAACACGGTTTTTACCGGTGTAAATGTTTCTGAGGGTATTTCAACAAACAAGGTATTCCATTTAGACATAGCGCCATTCCATAATCCGGGTAGTTCTAATGATTTGATAGGTTTTCCTTCATGCGTTTTTTCAACAATAGAATATGCTTTATCATCTGTAAACTGCGTTAAAATAAATTTGCGCCCTTTGTAGTCTTTTACTCCACATACGATATCTACCGGGTTAAAATGGGTTGAGGCTTCAAAGATTTTCTTTTGAGCCGGGTCTTCTAAATCAATTTGATATGATTCTACAATCTGCAGGCTAATTTCTCCATTCTTTTTCACCCAAAAAGGTCCTCCGCCTATTTGTCCTTCATTCTTCACCATTCCACAAACGCGCAACGGACGGTTTAGTTTACGTCGAATAAAATTTAATTTTTCCTTTTCTGTAAAATTGTTAAAAGTTTTTGGAAAGATTATATTTAATTTTTCCCCTAGAAAATCAAGTGCTGAATTAATACATAAGCTATCCGAATCTATTGCCTTTAAGTAAGTAAAGATTTTCTCTTGAATAGATAAAAGAACCCCAGCTAATGCTTTTTTATATTTTATTGTAAGAGGTTTTCTACTGTCAATTGTTACATTATCGATATTTTTAATGAATATAATATCTGCTTCTAACTCATTCAGATTTTTCATTAATGCACCATGGCCTGCCGGCTTTAGAAGCCATTCTCCATTTTCATCTAAGAAGGGTTGGTTATCTAAATGTACTACTAAGGTATTTGTTGCCGGGTCTTGAATGAAAAATTTTGTTTGATAATTGCAATGATAATTTTTCTCATAGTCTGAAACAAAAGTTCTTAAAAAAAATCTGAAAAGCGGCAAGTATTTTTTGTCCACCGTAAAATACATATTAATTCCGTTTTTCCCATTGCAATAACCGGCGGCTTCTACAAAATGTTCTTCAAAAGCTGTTCGAGCAGTTTTTCCATACAAATGAAACGGTATAAGCCCTTTGGGTAAAACGTTGTAATTAAAATTTTTAAGTATTATTGATATTAAATCTTTAGCTATAACGGGATTTTTTAAATCTTCAACCGTTTTATTCATTAATTTCAGCATTCGTTTAATAAAATCGGCAAACGGAAACCGCAAAATGTTTTCAAAAAAACACCTAACTTCATTAGAAAATATATTTTCTTCATAGAATAAAAAGAGGTCTTTAAACATTCGGCTTGCTGCTCCTGATGCAGGAACAAACTTTATAATATCTAATTGTTTTTGTGCTTTTTCATACTTTGCTATGAATACCTCTTTTTCTTTCTCAATAATTTGAATTCCACTATTTAATGTTGCGGGAGCCTCAACTAAAACAAGAATTTTTCCCTGCTTAAGAATATCAATTTGCTCTTTAAAACTTTTTTTTAATTTCATAAACTGCGTTCTCTGAACTATAAAAAAGATAAAACTACAAAATTTTATCCAATGATATCTTTAGCGTAAGCTAATAAGAGGAGACCGTTGCAAAAAGCACTTTAGCAAAAAAATGCAACGCTTGATAAAAATTAAACACCGGAGCAACCTTTGGGTTGTGAAGATTTTAATTTTTGGAAGCTGAGCTTGTCAAAGCTTTGAGAGAGTTACTGAGCGTAGTCGAAGTAAGAAAGTAGTTTGAAGCGAGTCGCTTCAGTTTTATGATTTTTATGTGTAGTGAACAAGACTTAATCTGACAGACATTTATTCATTACATTTTTATGTATTATGTAAAGGTATCTTTATTTTAATCAGCCGGTTATAACGCTTTGACCAAATAGCGTATGCTTCTTTAAGATTAATAATTGTTTTCATCGTGCTCTTCAACAAGGGACTTTCTTTTTCTGAGCTTGAAAAGAACCCGATATTGTTTTCCATCTGCGAAATTTCCCTTTCTAATTCCTGTATTTTTTTATGTGCCCGCCTAATTTCATTCTGCAGTAAATAAAGGTCATTGGTCATCAAAATTTGCCGGATTAAATTCGTTAGTTTCGTCTCTTCTAAATCCTCTTTCGGAAGACCCAATCCATCTAAAGCCCTTTCTATCAATCGGTTAAATTCATGATTGATTTTTAGTTTATTGGGAGAAACATCCCCCAGTGTTTCCCATTGTTTACAATATTCCTTTAGTCGTAAAAAAGCCTCATTATCCTCTTTAGGCAATATACTTTCTTTGAATTTTTCGATAAAAGCTTCTTTATCTTTATAATTTTGTTTATATTCCTGCATCTTTTCTTCTTTATATGCATGATAACGCTTAAAAAAATAATTGCATGATGCATTAAATTTTACCCATAGCTTGTCAAAATTTCTCGCAGATGGCTCTTCTATCTTTTTCCAACGATCCTGAAGTTGAACTATTTCTTTACTTGCCTCTTGCCATTTCGTGCTATCCTTCCATTTTATAACCTCTTCTAACAATGCTTTTTTCTCTTCATTATACTTTTCTGAAGACTTTCTAAGTGCACGGTAAAAATTATTTTTGTTATGGTTAAATGCCCGCAGTATTCTTTTATATTCTTCCCAGATGACTTTGCTCTCTTTTTTCGGAACATTTCCTATTTCTAAAAATACATGGCGCAAACTATCCATCTGCTTTATCTTTTTTCGCCATTCTCTTTCAACCAAAGGAGGTTTGGCTATCAAACCATTCATTTCTTTTAAAATCGTCTGTTTTTTTTCTTTATTTTCAACTTTTTGCAGATAGTATAACTTATTTAACTCAACTATGTGTTGATGGATAATAGTTGAAGCCTGTTTAAATTCTTCCCATTTTTTTTCTTTTACTTCTCTTGAAACAGGCCCTGTTTCCTTCCACTTTCTATGTAAAAATTGTAAGTCATTTCGTATTTTTCGCACCTTTGTTTCTTCTTTCAATGATTTAACCTTCTGAATCAAATTTTCTTTAACCTCTAAATTATGCTTATGTTCAAGTGTTTCTAAATTCCGATTAAGTTTTAAATATTCGTAATAATTATGAAGATGGTGCCGATAGGTATTGAACACATTAGAAACTTGATTTTTTGGAATTTCTCCGGTATTGTGCCAGCGCTCTTTTATTGCCTTAAATTTTTTAAACACTTGATGATAATCAATATCAGGATTTAAGTATAGCATTTTTAATTCTTCAATAATTGACCATCGTATTTTCAAATTTTCTTCTCGCTGCTCTTCTATTGCCTTATAATCTGCCTGAAGATTCACCTTAAAATCTTTTATCAGGGAAATAAAACGCCGGTAATCAGGGTCATAATAAGAAAAATCTTTCTCCTCCCCTCCTGCTTCAATAAAAGCTGCCTTTTTTGCCTCTACAACTTCATTATTTTTTCTATTAAACGCTTCTCTAATTTCATTTACCTGATTTTTTATACGATGAGCCTGATATCTGCGAATAAGCTTTTCCAGCTCAGAAACCAGTGCTTCAGTGCTCATTTTTTTATATTCTTTCTCTACGACTTTTTCTATTTTTGCTTCACTATCCTTTCGATTAGATTTCATTGCACTTTTTCTTTCATTCTGTCGATTATTTTTCTCGTCAGATACTATGAGAGACCTTTGCAAAAAGTACTTTAACAACTGCAAGTCAGCGTAAACTAATAAAATGCAACATCCTATAAAAATTAAATACCGGAGCAACCTTTTGGTTGTGAGTATTTTAATTTTTTGAGAAGGAAGCAGTTTGAAGTTAAATGCTTTAGCTTTTATAACTTTTTATCTATTCTGCAACTGAACTGCAAGTCAGCAAAGCTAAAGTCAGCGCTAGCTAAAGGTCTCTATGAATTTAGTTTAAGCCGGAGACTTCTCGCCAGCGCTGACTTGCAGTTGCTAAAATGATTTCTCAAAGGTCTCAGCTATATACACAAATCTAATAAAAAAGATTAAGAACCATCAAATTGTTTTTTTTCATTCCAAATTTCCCACGACTTTTCTGCTTGAAGCTCAAGCATTTTTAATCCATTTTGTATAATCGCTCCTTTTTTTATCCCCTCTTCTAAGAAGTCAGTTTTACCCGGATTATAAACTAAATCGTATAAGTAGTGCTTATGCGTTAGAAAATAATAGGGAATCTGTGGCTTTTGTTTAACCTTTGGAAAAGTACCTACCGGAGTACAGTTGATAATAATTTTATATTCATCGAATAGCGCCGCGTTTAGATTCTCGTAAGCAAGATATTTTTTAGACCGATTTCTGGAAACCCATTTATAAGAAATTTTATTTTTCCTTAAAACATAAGCAATCGCTTTAGAAGCCCCTCCGGTGCCTAAAATTAAGGCTTTTTTATGTAAATTAATATTCAGTTTTTTTATAAAAGATTGTTCAAATCCATAAATATCCGTATTATAACCCACCCGCTTTCCCTGGCGAAATTGTATAACATTAACTGCTCCCACCTCTTGCGCCTCAGCACTTAATTCATGCAAAAAAGGAATAACCGCCTCTTTATAAGGGATGGTAACATTCAGCCCCCTAAGATTTTTTATTTTAAATAAGTTATCAACCTCTGAAATTTCTTTTAAATCAAAGTTACTATACCGGCAATCTTCTCTACCTTCTCGCTGAAATTTCTTTAAAAAGTAGGCTTCTGAAAAAGAGTAAATTATATTCTTTCCTACCAAACCATATTGTTCCATTCCATATTGATATTTTTATTAACCAGAAAATTATATATTGAGACCCTTGCAAAAAGCACTCTATCAATATAAAGGTCTCAATATATATAGCATCCTGATAAACTGCACTTACCACCTTTAGAAAAAGTGATACTTTTTCATGACTTGTCCTAAATAGAGCAACTATGCAAAGGTCTCAATTTTTTACAATCAAAAAAAAGATTATATTTGCAGCCTGAATTTGGTCAACCACTAAGGTAAAACCGTAATGCATTTTCTGGTATAATATTGTAAATAATGGAATCATTAGTTAAATACGTCGAAGATAAATATGTTGTTAAGAATGAGTTGCCGGAATTTGGCGCTGGAGATACGCTAACGGTTTATTACGACATTAAAGAAGGAAATAAAACAAGGACACAATTTTTTAAAGGGGTGGTTATTCAGCGAAGAGGAAGTGGGCAAACTGAAACCTTTACGATTAGAAAAATATCAGGTACGATAGGGGTTGAGAGGATATTTCCAATTAATATGCCTGCAATTCAAAAGATAGAAGTAAATAAACGAGGAAAAGTTCGCCGCGCGAGAATTTTCTATTTTCGAAAACTAAAAGGTAAAAAAGCAAGAATAAAAGAACGTGTTCATAATAAATAAGAAAAGCCCCTGGTTCTGAACTGTGGGGCTTTTTTTTATATAAGACTGTTGCAAAAAGCATTTTAGCAAAAAAATGCAACGGTCTCTATATTTTTAAGAAGTAAATTAATTTGTACTTTTACTTCATTCAAAAATAAAAATTATGTCGAAAAATTTAAAAGCAGGTATTATTGCTTTAATTTCATTAGGAGGATTTATTTTTCTAATTAATTTTTTAAAAGGAAAACATTTCTTTGATAAAGGAATCGTTTTATATGCCATTTATGAAAATGTAAACGGGCTGGAAACTACCAAACCTGTTACGATTAATGGAATGAAAGTAGGGCGAGTAAATAGTATTCGCTTTACAGACGATGCCTCAGGAAAATTATTAGTAGAGATGACGATTAATAGTCAATTTAAGTTTGATAAAAACACAAAGGCAGTTATTTATGACGCGGATTTAATGTCGGGAGCACAGATTAAACTAGAACTCTCACACAAAGGGGCGCCTGTTAAAGAGGGAGATTACTTAATCGGCGTCTCAACCCCTAATCTTGTTGCGGGATTTAGCAATAAAATTATTCCTCTAAAAGATAAATTAGAAAATGTTTTAGTCAATATTGATTCTACCCTAAATGTTTTAAAGAAGTTAGGAAATGCAGAAAACCGAAAGAATTTATCCAAGTTAATTGAAGATTTAGATAAGACCATTTTATCTTATCAAAAAGTAGCCATTTTAGTGTATAAAACCTCAGAAAGCGTGAATGAACTAAGTGTGGAAACTAAAGAAGTATTATCTGAAAATCGTACGAAAGTACGTTCGGCTTTAAATCAAATAGATGCTACCTTAAACCAAGTCAATCAAATGGTTAAAAAGATTAATCAATCAGCGCCGGATAAAGCGATAACAAAGTTAAATACTTCATTAACCAACTTAAACGAAATAATAAATAAAATTAAAACCGGAAAAGGAAGTTTAGGAAAACTTATTGAGGATGAATCGGTTTATAATAATTTTGAGCAAGCCACTAAAGAATTGAGTTTACTACTTAAAGACTTGCGGGAAAATCCTAAGAGGTATGTCCACTTTTCTATTTTCGGAAGAAAAAATAAACCTTATAAAGACAAAAAAATAGAGGACATTTCTAAAAAATAATGCTCTCTTCCCGCTTGTGGTTATATTTCAAAAAAAGATGAGCCCTTTGCAAAAAGCACTTTAACAAATGTAAGTCAGCGAAGCGAGATGCTTTCTTTCTCAATTTTTTTATGTGTTCTGCAACGGTCTCAAGATGTAATATTTTAGATTTAAAATCAAACAACGAGAATGAATATGCTCGCTCAAATATTATTTATTGGTTTACTAACTTTTGGAATAGCTTTTTTTATACGAAACATGAAAAAACTAATCCGAAATATTAAACTTGGTAAACCCATTTACCGAAAAGATCACCCTTCAGAACGCTGGCGAACCTTGCTTCGTATCGCCATCGGACAACGTAAAATGACTATACGTATTATTCCCGGCTTACTTCATATCTTTGTTTACGCAGGGTTTATTATTATCAATATTGAGCTGCTCGAAATTATCTTAGACGGTATTCTTGGCACACACCGCTTGTTTTCATTTTTAGGCGTATTTTACAACTTTTTAATCGCCTCTTTTGAAGGATTAGCATTTTTAGTCACTGCTGCGGTCATTATCTTTTGGATTCGCAGGAACTTTATAAAAATACAACGTTTTTGGAATCCTGAGATGAAAGGCTTTCCTAAAAACGATGCGAATTACATTTTATATATTGAGTTAATTTTAATGTTACTTTTCTTAACGATGAATGCCGCTGATTATAAACTTCAAAAATTAAATACTTACCCCTACGTTGGCAGCTTTCCCATTTCTAATTATATCTCAAATATTCTACCCGATAATCTGCATAGCCTCGAATTAATCGAAAGAACTGCATGGTGGCTGCATATTATCGGCATATTGTTTTTCATGAATTATTTATACTACTCAAAACATTTGCACATCCTACTGGCATTCCCCAATACCTATTTTTCAAAATTAAGACCCCAGGGAGAATTAGAAAATTTACCCTCTGTTACTCAAGAAGTTAAAATGATGATGAACCCGAATACAGATTCTTTTGCCGCACCCATTGAAGAGGGACAGGGTATCTCTGAAAAATTTGGAGCAAGCGATGCAATAGACCTGACTTGGGTGCAGCTTATGAATGCTTATACCTGTACTGAGTGCGGTCGTTGTACTTCGGTTTGTCCAGCTCATTTGACAGGAAAAAAATTATCTCCTCGAAAAATTATGATGGATACGCGAGACAGAATAGAGGAGATAGGTAAAAATATTGACCGAAACGGTAAATTTGAGCCCGATGGTAAACAATTACTTGGAAATTACATATCCACTGAAGAAATATGGGCATGCACTTCATGCAACGCTTGTGTTGAAGCCTGTCCAGTACTTATCGACCCGTTAGCCATTATTATTGATTTAAGACGTTTTTTGGTAATGGAACAATCCTCTGCATCGAAAGAGTTGAATATGATGATGGCTAATGTTGAAAATAATGGCGCTCCATGGCCCTTTGCTCAAGCGGATCGTATTGAGTGGAGGAACGAAATGTGCTAATTGATAGTGACTACAAAAAACCCTTGATAGACTTCAATTAAAAAAATAATTTTATTATGTTTGCGTAGTGTTTTTTTCTATCAATAAGCTAAAAAACAGATATTTGTATAACATCTTGAAATAAAGAAATGAAAAAAGAAGATTTGTTAATCAATAGAATAAAAAAAGGACAAAAAATAAGTCCCGTTTTACTGGATAAGTTTAAAAATTATTTGATTGATATTGATGGGACTATCGGAGATGACATTCCTAACGAAGAACCAGATAGGATGATTACAGCAAATTATTATCCAGACGCTTTAAAAATGATTAATAAATGGTATGAGCAAGGACATCGTATTTGCTTTTTTACTTCAAGGACTGAAGAACATCGGAAAATAACAGAAAAGTGGTTAAAGAAATGTGGATTTAAATATCATACTTTATTAATGGGAAAGCCACGAGGAGGAAACTATCATTGGATTGATAACCATAGTGTTAAAGCAACTCAATTTAACGGTAAGTTTACTAATTTAATCGAAAAAAATACTAAAATAGAAGTTTTTGACGATGAAAAACATGAGTGATTTCCTTTTTAATTACTACTCTCTACCAGTGATATTTTTTTTAGCGCTTGAGAGGGCTTTCTCTTTCTTCTAGAAAGAAGTAATCCACTCATTTTGTATTGCTTTTCTTTCTGTTGCGTTTTTAGCTTTTCCAAACTTATGCTTTGAGACATATTACTAATAAGTAGCTTAAAATGATAATTACTTAAATCAAATTCATAGATAAATCGATCGCCTTGAATTTCTGTTATTTTCCGGGCGATACAATCGGTAAGGGTTTTCTTTACAAAGGGCTTTAAATTATAAAAAACGCTCTTTTCATCTTGAATTAGTTCAATATTTATACTATTTTTCTTTTGAATAATTTTTAAAGAGTCTTTCTCTAAGAGAAAAGTTGATTGAGGTGTTGAAAAAAATCGGCAGGCATAGGTATATCCTTTAACATAAATAGACTTTTGATTAAAATTGCTAGTTCGGATTGAATAATCATCTTTAGTATCGGTAGGAGATTTTTTATAAATAGTATGAGTAAATAAACTTCGAACTCTATAATATAATAAAGGATTAGCATGAATCGAATCTAGAATAGGGTGTGTTTCTTTTTCAAATAAGGGAGTTATTTTTTTCAGTTTTTTCCGTGTGGCAAAAAACTTTACTTTATCTGTAATTTCCTCTACAATAGAATCTTGCACAACGGACGCAAAGTTAATTTTTTCATTTTTTAATAGTTGATTATCCTGCAGTATTTTATAGAATTGGTAAAATTGGCTCCGCTCGGAAGTCGAAAATATATTAATGAAAGGAAGCGTGAGGGAAAGTATGCCGAGAAGAAATAAACTTTTCGGAATGAAACTTATATTTGGAGCTTTTTTGAATATAAAATAGCTAACAATCAATGTTAACCAAATAGTCAATAGTAAAACATAGTAACGATTCTCGGTAATTCCATAATCTGAAATGCGCTTAGATATTGCAATAATTAATAATATAATTAGTGGAATAAGTGTATAGTAAAAACATTTTTGAAAAACCTGTACCCATCCTGCAATATCTTTTTTTAATGGATATACAAGGAGTAATGTTATAATACCAAGCAAACTGTAAGCGATAATCATATAAGAGATCCATCCTCGGGGTAATTCCCATGAGAAAATAATTTTGAAAAAATAAACATATAGAATAAAGCTATAAACGATAAGCAAAGGGATTAAAATAAACTTAACAAAGAACTTTAATATCATAGGAAATGGTTTGCTTTCTTCAAGAGTGGGCAACCCGTTGCCAATAAAAATAAGAAAGATAAAACAACTACCAAAGCAACTTATAAAGATGGCGACATAGAGGTGAAGATTAGTTATAAAATTAAGTTGAAATAAATTTTCAATCGCCGCAAGAGCTAATTCAATGCCAAGGACTAAAACTCCTGAAAACAAAACTGCTAAAACAATATGTACAAAAAGGGATTTATTATATTCCCAAAAAGTTCGCTGGTTTTTGATTCTAAAATATGCTATAAAAGCTACTAATAAATGATATAATATGAAGACAACTAAGATAATAAATGTTTGAATCTCTGTAAAACTCTTCTGATCTCCTTCACGGAATAAGAGAAAGTAAAACCCTATAAGAAATAATAATCCTAAAAACTGAAAAATAAATTTCTTCTTTAAGCGCTGCTCAAGCATTATAAGCGCGAAAATTAACGGAATTCCGGTAATACAAACTACTCCTATCTTATTCCAAATGAAATCATTCGTTTTTACACTTAAAATAAGAGCTATTGAACTTAAAAAAGCTATTAATAAAAGAAGTGGATACTGCCAACTTACTGAGATAAGTTTTTTGAATCGTGCGATGATTTTTTTCATCCTGGGTTCTATTTTCACAAAAGTAAGAAACTGTTAGCTAAATAAAAAACAGATCGGCAGCAATTCCATCGGCAAAAAAACGATATTGTGGATTTAGCTTTAGAAACAGCCCGTCAAAGATCATCTTTCCATCTGCCTGATACGGTTCTGATTGTTCTAACAAATACTTCACATAAATAACTCCTAATGATTTTATTTTCTTCAAATCAATGCCCCACATCGTTCTCAATCCAAGCATAATCCATTCATTATATTTTTCACGGCTTTCAAGTTTTTCTATTTCAAGCGGAATAGTATTTTGCTCAATCGCTTTGATGTATTTAATATTATTGGAAATGTTCCATTGCCTGGAAGTACCATTATATGAGTGAGCTGCCGGTCCTATTCCTATATAAGGCCTGCCTTTCCAATAGTTGGTGTTATGCTTTGAGTAATTTTTATTTTTTGCAAAATTTGAGACCTCGTAGGGTTCAAAATCATGCCTTGATAAAGTATTTACCGCGAAGTTATAATATTCTTGTTGTTGTTCTTCATTTATTTCCGACACTTTTTTTATTTTGAGCCAGTGGTTTAATAGTGTTTTCTTTTCTACTGTAAGGGCATAAGATGATAAATGGCAAAGGCTTAAATCAAGAAAAAAAGCTATATTTTCTTTCCAGTGATTCATACCGGGGATACCGTAAATCAAGTCTATGGTAATATTATCAAATCCCTCTCTTTTAGCCTGTTCAATGCTTTTTACAGCCTGTCGGGCACTATGTGTTCGCCGCATAAATTGTAATTCATCATCAAAAAAGGATTGCACCCCTATGCTAAGGCGATTGATTGGCGAATCGGATAGAAACTTAATTTTGTTATAAGTCAAGTCATCCGGGTTAGCCTCCAGCGTAATTTCAGCGTCTTCTATAATCGAGTAATGAAAAAATATCGCCTTAAGTATCTTTTCCATACTGTCATTAGATAATATAGAAGGCGTACCTCCGCCGAAATAAATGGTTTCGATTTTTTCTCCGGCGATATAGCTTTTTCTTAATATCAGTTCCTTTATTATTGCTTTTACCATAGCCTCTTGTGTTTTTAATATCGTTGAGAAATGGAAATCACAATAACTGCATCGCTGCTTACAATAAGGAATATGAATGTAAATGCCTGCCATTATACTTTATTATAAATCAAAAACAGCTAAACTTTATCTTTTAAAAAAAAATCAATTCATGTAAACGATTCAACACTTTTGGCTTTTTTTCTGTATCAACTAAGAGTGAAATATTATTAGAACTTCCACCATAAGAAATCATTCGAACGGTGAAATCTTTCAAAATATCAAATAAATGATACGTATCATTACTTTTAGTAATTTCATATCCTACCAGGCAAATAATGCTTTGATTGTAATCTATCTCTATTCGAGCAAAATCCTCTAATTCTTTCAAGATTTTATCCAGATTTTCTGTATCGTCAATCGTCAATGATACCGCAATCTCAGAGGTTGTAATCATGTCAATAATCGTTTGATGACGAGAAAAAACTTCAAATATTTTATATAAATATCCATAAGAATTCAGCATTCTTTCTGATTTTATTTTGATGGCTATAATGCCATCTTTAGCTGCAATAGCCTTTATCCCATTGGCCTTTGATTCTAATGATATTCGTGTGCCTTTCGCCTCAGGATCTAGGGTACTTTTCAAATATACGGGAATATTTCTTTGTTGTGCCGGAAAAACGGTTTGAGGGTGCAATATTTTTGCACCAAAATAGGCTAACTCTGACGCTTCATCAAAAGATAGCTCTGAAATAGGCTGTGTATTTTTAACATAACGAGGGTCATTGTTTTGGAAACCATTCACATCCGTCCATATTTGAATGTTTTCGGCCTTAATGCGAGCACCAATAATAGAAGCGGTATAATCTGAACCTCCCCTCTTTAGGTTGGTAATCCGTCCCTTAAAATCCCGGCAAATAAACCCCTGAGTTACATAAATAGTTGCTGGATACTTTTCCATATAATAACCCAATGTCTTTTTAATAAAGAAATTATCTGGCTCTCTATTCGGCGCTATTCTCATAAATTCTAACGCCGGAATACATGAAGCGTCAATATTATTTTCCTTTAATAGAAAAGTAAATAAATGAGTAGATAGAATTTCTCCCTGCGCCAAAATATAGCCTTCTAGATCTATCGGATTTTCATCAATCACTTTGTAAATTTCACCAAAAAGATTACGCATAAAACGCATAGCTTTTACTTTAACCTCTGTTTGATAAAGTTCTTCAATTACTTTAATATAAAGGTCTCGTAATACATTAATCTTATTTTTAACAGAAAAACCCTCATTGCGTTTCTTAGTTAATTCAAAGAGTTCTAACAAAAAATTTGTTGTTCCTGACATTGCTGAAAGCACTATAATTTTTTGTTCTCCATCATTTACAATTTTCATGACTTGACGCATATTTTCTACGCTTCCTATCGAAGTTCCTCCAAATTTTAAAACTTTCATTTTTTCTTACTTTAATTGAAGAAATAAAATTAATATTTTTCCACTAAAATACATGAAAATATTTTAGTGGATACGGCTAATTTATCATGGCTTTTTAAATTAGAATAGTATGGTGAACTATGCTAGAAAAACTTCGAGAGTTAAACCCCTTAATAAGCTATTATATTTAGCAAATGCTAAAAGTTAAAATCGTCACAATCATAGGCTGTGCTGGCATTTAATTTTTATCGCTGTGGTACGAGCAAAATTCTTTTTGTAAAGATTTGTATTCATTAAAGTATTTTTTCGGGTGGTTCGTTATGAATATAAGCATATCCCTTTTCTTGGGGTGAAACTCTTTTCCAAAAAAAGAAATGAGCGGATAAATGATCCCTTGTATCAAACTTCTCTAATGAGCGATAAAAAATATCTCAAAAATTAAAATCTTTATAACTAACGGTTGTGGTAGGATTTAATTTTCCTAAGTCATTGCATTGTATGAACTAAAATACTTTTTGCAAAACTCTTGTATAAACTTAAAAAATCAAATAGAAAGATTATTTTACTTTTGTCTATAAAAAGGCAAGTGCACTGTATCACACCGCTACAACCTCCTACTCTTGCTGCGTTTCCGTCCTGGGAGATTCAGAGGGAGCTGGTTGTACAGGACTTGCCGTTGCAAATATAAAACAAAAAATAAAGAGAATTTAAAAAATATAAAGAAAAACGTAAAAGTTAAAACGTCCGGATCTAAAAAAATTCCTTCTTAAAAAATTAAACCCCGCCGCTTACAGATTAATCTAGCGCTTACTGAGTGCCATAGTATAGGCAAAAATGCTTTTTGCAAGCGTATCATAAATTTATATCTTTGTTTTTGATAATTTTTCTTCAATGAAATCAGTTTTTGTTCACAAGGGTCTTCTTGCTGGGATCTTGTCTATTGTCATTTTTCTTGTGGTTCGTTATGGCTTTTATAATCAATTTCTTACCGCCTCAGGTTGGGCAAATATTCTCGTCTTTCCTATATTGTATGCTATTTTTGCCTTTTGGTCAACATGGTCATTAAATAAAGAGAAAGGAAAACTTAGTTTTAGGCAGGCTTTTAGCGCTTCTTACCTCACTTTATTCGCCGGCGGATTATTTTTTATGTTCTTTGTTTATATTTTTTTTCATTGGATAGACCCACAAAGTGTTGAAGTACTCAGAGAAGGCCTAGTTCATAACTTAAAAAAGCATCAAATGCAGCGCCCCACAGAGGACAATCTATTTTTAATCAAGGCTTTTAAAACAAATTACTTTCTCTCAGCTCGTTTTCTACTTATGATTTTTATCGTTCCGATTATGATGCCTTTTTATGGCATATTGTCTCTTATCATCGGTTTATTTTTTAGAAACAAATGAATATTACACTATCCATCGTTATCCCGCTTTTAAATGAAGCCGATTCATTACACGAATTGCATGATTGGATTCAACGGGTTATGACTGAGCAGGATTTTTCTTACGAAATTATTTTTGTAGATGATGGCTCAAAGGATAAATCATGGAAATTTATTGAAACACTAAAGCATCGTAACTCATCGGTAAAGGGGATAAAGTTCAAAAAAAATTTCGGTAAATCGCAAGCACTAAACGCCGCTTTTAAGATGACTAAAGGCGAAGTAATTATTACTATGGATGCTGATCTTCAAGACAGTCCTGATGAAATTCCAACGCTCTATCGTATAATTAAAGAAGGGCATGACCTGGCTTCAGGATGGAAAAAAAAGCGTTTTGATAATACGCTGACTAAAAACTTGCCTTCAAAATTATTTAACTGGGTTGCCCGTAAAACTTCGGGCATAGCGCTGCACGATTTTAATTGCGGTTTAAAAGCCTATCGCTCGGAAGTTGTTAAAAATATTGATGTTTATGGAGAAATGCATCGCTATCTACCGGTTCTAGTAAAGAATGCCGGGTTTGAAAAAATTACTGAAAGGGTGGTACAGCATCAGGCAAGAAAACATGGCAAGTCAAAGTTTGGCAATGAACGGTTTATCAATGGCTTTTTAGACCTTATTTCTCTTTGGTTTATTAGCCGTTTTGGGCGGAGGCCAATGCACTTTTTTGGTGCTCTGGGTACTTTGATGTTTATTTTTGGCTTTTTGACTTCTGCCTCTATTGGGATTTCAAAATTGTATCGAATGCATGCCGGACAGCCCTATCAATTAGTAACCAACAATCCCTGGTTTTATATTGCACTAGTAGTTATGATATTAGGAACACAATTATTTCTCGCCGGGTTTCTCGGTGAAATTATTATTCGACAAAATCGGAAACATCAAGATTTTTATCAAATTGAAGAGATTATTGATGATTAGTTAATTTGAAGATAGTTTTTTTCTACTAACCGGGTTACTAACCGATGATATAAGGTATAAAATATAATTCCGGAAAAACTGCCAAATAATGCGCCGCAAATAATATCTAAAGGGTAATGAACGCCAATATATATTCGGCTATAAGCAACAATGAATGCCCAAATTAACAATAATAAGATAAGATTTTTATCCCCTTTTCTCAATATTAATCCCATGCATACGGCAAATCCAAATGAGTTGGAGGCATGCGCTGACCAAAAGCCATAACGCCCGCAGTGGTGAAGGATACGTAGTTTTTCCTTCAGTTCTTCTATTTGACAGGGTCTAAGTCTTTCAAAAAAATGCTTTGCCCATTGTGTCGCCTGGCTTGTGAAAGCAAAAGCAAATAGAATAAAAACCAATGCGAGCCATGCCTTTCGTTTGCCTAATTTTATAAATAATAACATCAATATCATCAAATATATAGGAATAGATGACCATTTATTGGTTATTATCAGCCATAAGGTGTCCCACTTTTCATTGCCTAAATTATTCAGGTAAATTAACAATTCCTGATCTATATGCAGTAAATTTTCTAAACTCATGGTTTGAAATATAATAAACTTTTAGACTGTTGCAGAATACATAAAAAATACTTTCTGTTAATCAATAGCGTTGTCTTCATTTGCCCTACTTAATAGAGATTGCGGCAATGATTTTTTTGCCTTAGCTCCTAATTTTTTCAGCTTTTCTACACTTGTAACCAAGTTTCCTCTCCCGTCAGTTAGTTTATTCATGGTAGCTTTATAATCCTCTTTAACTCCTTCTATTTTTTTACCCATCTTTAGTAAATCCCCTATTAATCCTTCAAATTTATCATATAAGGCGCCTGCCTGACGTGCGATTTCAATAGCATTTCTTTGTTGTTTTTCATTATTCCAAAGCGTGTCAATGGTTCTAAGGGTAGCCAGCAAAGTGGTCGGCGTAACGATTACAATATTCTTTTCAAAGGCTTTGTTATACATTTGACTATCCTGACTCAAAGCAATGGCAAATGCCGGTTCAATCGGTACGAATAATAACACAAAGTCAGGAGAATTATTCGGGTATAAATCCTCATATTTCTTAGCGCTTAATTCTTCTACATGCCGATTCAGCGATTGAATATGTGTTTTTAAAAATTGTGCTTTTTCTGTTTCATCTTCCTCGTTTATATAACGCTCGTATGCAGTTAGTGATACTTTTGAGTCGATAATCATACGTTTATTATCGGGCAGAAGGACAATTACATCAGGGATAACTCTTTTACCTTCTTCTGTATTAAAACTTTGCTGCACCTCGTATTCACGTCCTTTTTCGAGTCCAGATTTTTCTAAAACCCGCTCTAAAACCAGTTCTCCCCAGTTTCCTTGTGCTTTGTTGTCTCCCTTCAATGCTTTCGTCAAGTTGAGCGCCTCTTTACTCATTTGTTCATTCAGGGCTTTCAAATTAAAAATTTGTTCTCGCAGTTGCGAGTTTCGCATAATGTTCTCCTTATTTACCTCATCGACTTTTTTTTCAAAGTGTTGTATTTTTTCATGCAGCGGGTCTAAAACTGCTTTAAGATTTAATTTATTCTGCTCTGTAAATTTACTGGACTTTTCTTCCAGAATTTTATTTGCCAGCAGTTCAAAATCTTTGGTAAATTTTTCCTGTAATACTTTGTATTCTTTTTGCTGTGTGACTAATTTTTCTTCTAGACGCTCAACTGTATCCTGGCTTTTTGTCAATTTAATGTTTAATTCCTGCTCTTTTTGATTGCTTTTCTCTATCCACTGATCTTTTTCTTTTTGATAACTCTTTTCTTTTTCTTCGTATGCCAAACGGTCGTCTTTCAACTGATTTTGTATTTCTTTTTTTTGATTCTCTTCAAATATGTTAGCTTGTTTTAATTTTTGGTTATCTATTTCTAAGGTATTTATTCTACGATTGTATTGATTATGGGAAAGTAATTTACCTATAAACCATCCTACTAATCCTGCTAAAACTAAACCGATAATCATGAGGTATTTTTCCATAAAGCCTAAAATTTTAAGTTAACTTTATGAATGTTGTTTCCACTTGATGTTACAGCCAATACTGGGTTTTTGATCAGCTGATATCGCTTGATTTGCCAGGATAGAATCTAAGGCAGACCGAATATCGCTTCCCGTAAGCGGTTTGCCATTGTTTGGTCGGGAGTCGTCCAATTGTCCGCGATAGACCAGCTGTAGATCTTTGTCAAAGACGTAAAAGTCCGGGGTGCAAGCTGCCTGGTAACGCTTGGCTATAGCTTGTGTTTCATCATATAAGTAAGGAAAAGGATAGCACAATCGTTCTGCTACGGCTTTCATCTGTTCGGGACTGTCTTCCGGGTAATTTTCCACGTCATTGCTGTTGATAGCAACAAAGCCAATATCTTTCCTCTGGTAATCCGAAGCCAGTTTGACCAACTCAGGGTTCACATGTTTCACAAAGGGGCAGTGATTGCAGATAAAAAATAGCACTGTTGCCCTTTTACCCCGAACATCTGCCAGTGAAATATCTTTACCACTGACGGTATTGGGCAGCCTAAAATCAGGTGCCTGAGTTCCCAATTCAATCATATTAGATTCTGTACTTGCCATTTTTTGCTTTCAAATATAAGAAGAAATGATGATTTAGAAGTCTTGAGACCGTTGCAGAACACATAAAAAAATATGAGAAAGAAAGTATCTAACTTCAAACTGCTTCCTTCTCAAAAAATTAAAATCCTCACAACCATTAGGTTGCTCCGGTGTTTAATTTTTATCGGGTGTTACATTTTTTTGTTAGAGTGCTTTTTGCAACGGTCTCGTCTTTGGAAAACATATAAAATAAAAATGAAGCATCTCGCTTCAAAATGTAATAAACAAAACTTAATCTGGCAAACAATTTGAGACCGTTACAGAACACATAAAAAAGTATGAAAAAGAAAGCATCTCGCTTCAAACTGCTTCCTTCTCAAAAAATTAAAATCCTCACAACCATTAGGTTGCTCCGGTGTTTAATTTTTATCGGGTGTTACATTTTTTTGTTAGAGTGCTTTTTGCAACGGTCTCGTCTTTGGAAAACATATAAAATAAAAATGAAGCATCTCGCTTCAAAATGTAATAAACAAAACTTAATCTGGCAAACAATTTGAGACCGTTGCAGAACACATAAAAAAGTATGAAAAAGAAAGCATCTCGCTTCAAACTGCTTCCTTACTTCGACAGGTGGTTACTGCGCGCAGTCGAAGTACTCAGTAACCATATCAAAAAATTAAAATGCTCGCAACCATTAGATTGATCCGACGTTTAATTTTTATCGGGCATTGCATTTTTTTGTTAGCATGCTTTTTGCAACGGTCTCGTCTCTATAAAAAACTTAATAAAAAAAGTTTTTTTCATCATTTATTATCCCCCAAAATCATCAAAACGTACGTTTTCTTTTGGTACACCATAATCTTCACACATTTTTAATACCGCTTGATTCATCATTGGCGGACCACAGAAATAAAATTCTATCTCTTCAGGCTCCTCATGTTTTAATAAGTATTGATCGATTAATGACTGATGAACAAACCCAACGAAGCCATCGCCTTCTTTATCGTGAATATCTTTTTTCTCTTTCCAATTATCTTCTGGTAAAGCATCTGAAAGAACCAAATAAAACTTAAAGTTAGGGAAATGCTTCTCTAATGCCCTGAAATAATGAATATAAAATAATTCTGCCTTTGAACGCCCCCCATACCAATAAGAGACCTTTCTGCCCGTCTTCATCGTATGAAACAATTCGTATAAATGAGAGCGCATCGGTGCCATCCCTGCACCCCCTCCTACATAAATCATTTCAGCATCTGAGTTTTCATTAATAAAAAACTCTCCATAAGGTCCTGAGATGACACATTTGTCTCCGGGTTTCAGATTAAAAATATAAGAAGAGGCAATTCCCGGATTTACGTTCATCCAACCACCTTTTTGTCTATCAAAAGGAGGAGTGGCAATACGAACGTTTAACATAACTTCACGACCTTCTGCAGGATAGGAAGCCATAGAATAAGCCCGTTCAATGGACTCTGGATTTTTCATTTTTAAATCCCAGAGTTTGAATTTTTCCCAATCTTTTTTGAATTTATCGGGCTGTCCCGGATGATCGGTCGGGTGTGCCGAGATGTCAATATTTTTATAATCTACTTCACATTCGGGGACTTCTATCTGAATATATCCCCCGGCTTTATAATTCATATCCTCAGGAATTTTAACTACAAATTCCTTAATAAACGTAGCTACATTATAATTTCTAACCACCGTTGCCTCCCATTTCTTTATCCCAAAAATTTCTTCCGGAATGCGAATAGCCATATCCTGCTTTACTTTTACCTGACAGGCTAATCGGGCACCATTGCCTAATTCTTTTCTTGTAAAATGAGGAACTTCAGTAGGTAAGGCTTCTCCACCGCCAGCATCTACATGGCATTCACATTGTATGCAAGAACCACCGCCGCCACAGGCTGAAGGTAAGAAAATACCCTTTGCACCAAGGGTGGACAATAAAGTTCCTCCCGCCGGCACCTTTAACTCTTTTTCACTGTTTATTCTGATTTTAACCGTTCCACCGGCAACCAATTTTGATTTGGCTATCAAAATAATAGCTACTAAAGCAAGTAATAGTATTAAAAAAGAGCCAATAGTTATGCCTATAAGTCCTAATGTGCTTACTTCTAATATCGTTATCATTATTTTGCTTGCATTTTATTTTTGTTTTTTAATCGGTCTGTCTTATTTATTAAATAGACAGTGACCTTTTTGTCTTTGTCTTTTCTGTCGGCTAATTTCTTTTCTTCTTTAGAAGGTTTATTGTCGCTTCCACCCGTCAGCATTCCGCCAAAAGACATAAACCCAATACTCATTAATCCTGTTAAGATAAAAGTAATCCCCAGCCCTTTTAACGGCGCGGGAATATTAGAATAACGTATTTTCTCTCGTATAGCACCAATGGAAAGAATGGCGAGAAACCATCCTAAGCCTGAGCCAAAGCCGTAAACAAGAGATTCTACAATATTATTAAACTCTTTTTGCTGCATAAATAGCGAGCCTCCTAAGATAGCACAATTTACTGCAATTAAGGGTAAGAAAATTCCCAAAGAATTGTATAAGGCAGGAGCAAATTTTTCTACCACCATTTCTACTAACTGTACCATGGTAGCAATGGTAGCGATGAACAAAATAAAAGTCAAAAAACTTAAATCATATTCGGCAAATTCAGGACCAAGCCATTTGCCCAATGCACCGGGTATTAAAATATATTTATCTAACAAATAGTTCATCGGGACAGTTACCGTCAATACAAAAATTACAGCTGCACCTAAACCAACCGAGGTAGAAACTTTTTTGGAGACAGCAAGAAAGGAGCACATTCCCAAAAAGGTAGCAAATACCATATTTTGAATAAAAACCGATTTAAAAAATATTTCTAAGTATTGCATTTTAATTTATATTTTAATTTTTTTTCATACTATAATAACGTTGTATCCAAATAATAATTCCAAGTGTTATCAGCGCCATAGGTGCTAAAAGCATAAAACCATTATTTTCATAACCTAAAGCATATAGCCCGCTTAGTTCTCCTTTAATATTATTGCCAAGAAGAGGATGTCCCAGGAAAGCGTTTCCCAGTCCTAATAAATCACCTGAACCGAGTAGTTCTCTAAAAAAACCTACGATAATTAAAATTAAACCATATCCCCAGGCATTTCCAACTCCATCTAATAAAGACTGCCAGGGTGTATTGTTCGGATCCAGCGCAAAAGCCTCAAAACGTCCCATAATAATACAATTGGTAATAATGAGCCCGATATAAACCGACAGCGTTTTAGCTAAGTCAGGCATCCATGCCTTTAATGATAAGTCAACAATAATGACCAATGCGGCGATAATAACGAGCTGGGCAATGATACGAATAGCCGGGGGAATAATATTCCGGATAAGTGAAATAACTACATTGCCTAAGCCCAATACAAACATAACAGAAATTGCCATTACGATAGAAGCCTGCAATTCGGCAGTAATGGCTAGCGCAGAACAAATTCCTAATACTTGGACAGTAATAGGATTGTTATCCCATAAAGGATCTTTGACTAAAGTTACATTTTTCTTTGAAAATAAAGGCGTTGTTTCTTTTTTAATTTTTGTTTCGGCCATGATTTTATTTTTTAAGTGTATTAAAATAAGGGAGATAAACTTTAATTCCAGATTTTAACATTGCAGTAACCCCGTTACTGGTAATGGTTGCTCCGGCGATAGCATCTACCTCATTATCTTCTTTATCTTTGTTTTTAGGATCATTATTCGTTTTCGAGACCGTTACCGATTGATAATTACCCTGTTTATCATAGATCTTTTCTCCTTGAAAATCATCTTCAAAAAATGGCTGCGTGATATTAGCACCTAATCCGGGCGTTTCACCTTTATGGTCGAAAAATACACCATAAATGGTTTTCAAATCGCTTTCCAGCGCAACATATCCCCAAATAGCATCCCATAATCCGTTTCCTCTCATAGGAAAGATGTAAATTTTTTTCTCATTTTTTTCGGCAATAAATAAAGGAAGTCTTTGCATTTTTCCTTCTTTTGCCTGCTCTTGCTCTTTTTTAATATCAATTAGGTAAGCATCTGGATTTTTAGTTGCTTTTATTCCTTGAATAACATATTGTTGCTTAATATATCGTTGAAATAATTCAGTCGCGTTTTGGCGATTGGCCTCAATGCCTATGGAAGATAAAATATCCACCTTTGCTTTTACCTTATCATTATCTATTCGTTTTCGCTCTGTAAAATTAGAGAAAAAGGCGAGCAAAGCCCCTACGATAACGACCATTCCAATTGAAAACAGTATAGTATATAAACTTGAATCTTTTTTCATAATGAAGCCATTTTAAGTTTTTTTAATCGGCTGATTCTTCTTTTAATATTGTTTTGTATAACATAGTGATCGATGGTTGGGGCAAATACATTAAGTAATAGGACAGACATCATTACTCCTTCAGGATAAGCAGGGTTAAATACCCGAATCATCACACTCAAAAATCCGACAAGAAATCCGTAAATAATTTTTCCTTTATAGGTTTGTGCGGCTGATACAGGATCAGTAGCCATGAATACAATTCCAAAGGCAAGTCCTCCGACGAGCAAGTGTTGCCAGAAAGGAAAGTTCATCAAGCCATAAAATTTACTCCCTTCGGGTATGAAACTTGTGCCCGCAATCGCGTTAAAAATCAACCCCATGATGATTGCCCCAAAGACTCCTGAAATCATAACTCTTGCACTACCCACTCCGGTATAAATTAACCACAAGGCGCCCAGCAAAATAAATAATACCGAGGTTTCACCCACTGACCCGGGAATCGTCCCGAAAAACATATCAATAACGGAATAATGTAAGTGTCCATTACCTGCCAGTGTCCCCAGAATAGTTTCTCCTGAAATGGCATCTACTCCAAAATTTTGTGGGTTTACGCCACCAATCACCCATACTTTATCTCCGGTCATCCAGCCTGCCCAATTAAAGAATAAAAAAGCCCTAATGGTTAGTGCCGGATTTAAAATATTCATCCCTGTTCCTCCAAAAATTTCTTTACCGATAATCACGCCAAAAACAACGGCTACAGCAAGCATCCATAAAGGTACATCTATGGGGACAATAAGCGGCACAAGCATTCCTGTTACCAAGTATCCTTCTTCTATCTCATGTTTTTTAATTGTGGCAAATATAAATTCGACACCCAATCCTACGGCATAAGAAACGATAAGTAACGGCAATATTTTTGAGGCGCCCATAACAAAATTTTGCCAGTTCCAAAAAGCGCTGCTCAGAAAGGCTATTCCTTCGGGGGCGCCGTTTATGGCGGCATAATGTTGGTATCCGGCATTAAACATTCCAAAAATCAGGCAGGGTATTAATGCTATAATAACCGTATTCATAATACGCTTTAGATCAGCTGCATCACGAATATGCGATCCGGATCGAGTGGTATCATTCGGCAAATAAAGGAAAGTATGGATAGCGCCAAAGGCTTGTTCCATTCTTGTGCCTTTATATTTTTGTTTTAGATGATGTAATTTTTGTTTTAATCCCATTTTGATCATTTAGTAATTAACCGACTTCTTTTATCATAAGGTCTAATCCTTTTCGAATAATCTCCTGATGATTTTGTTTTGACACACAAATATATTCCGTAAGAGCAAAATCTTCGGGTGCTACTTCATAAATTCCCAGTGCTTCCATTTCGTCAATATCCTTTACCAAAGCGGCTTTTAATAATTGCATGGGGTAGATGTCTAACGGAAATACTTTTTCATACTGCCCTGTTACCACAAATGCCCGGGATTCTCCATTGGTATTCGTGTTTAAATCATACTTTTTATTAGGGGTTAAAAAAGAAAATAACCCGGCTCTTGAGATGCTGAATTTTTTAGGCTGAGGCTTGTTCCATCCGAAAAAATCATAATCATCTCCCTCAGGAAGAACAGTAATTTGGTGGTCGTAATACCCGAGAAAATCATCTTTAGATGAGCGTGTACCGGTTAATACATCTCCACTAATGATGCGATAATTTCCTTTCTTCAATTCTTTTTTTAGTATTTCTCCTACATTAGCACATGCTTTTGTTTTGATATAAGCGGGATACTGAATTCCTGATCCGGTTAAAGCAATAATTCGTTCTACATTAAGTTTTCCTGTTAAAAACAATTCTCCTATTACTGCGACATCTTCTGCTTTGATACTCCATATTTTTTCTCCTTTATTTATCGGATCAATTTTAGCTATTTGTGTGGAAATCAGTCCTACGGGATGTTTCCCTTTGGCAGTATGAATTTCTGCATTCGTAACTTTTGAAAATATATGACTTGATTTATCAATGGTCAAATGTACTTTTCCTTGCGTGAGTTTTGATAAAACGGCAAACCCAGTCTTTAAGGCATTTTCTTTTCCTGAAAGAGTAAAATCTAAATCAGGTGCTAAAGGCGATGAATTAATACCAGATACAAAAATAGCTTTAGGCTGGTCTTTTGGCGATACGATAATATCATAAGGACGTTGCTTAAAAAATGGCCAGCAACCCGCTTTACTTAAGTAATCTAATATCCGATCACGGCTCATCAAGGCAGGGTCGCACTTACCGTAGTCTTCATATTCCTGCGCAAGGTCTGCCAATATTTTAATTGCTATGATTTTTCTTTTTTCTCCTCTTTTAATTTCTATTATTTCTCCACTCACGGGTGAGGGGAATATTACTTTTTCATTTCCTTTTGCGAAAAACAAAGGAGAGCCGGCTTTAACAGAACATCCTTGTTTAGCGATTAATTTAGGCGTAATTCCGTGAAAGTCATCAGGTCGTAAGGCATAAACGTTAGAAGCGGGAACTTGCTTAGTGATTAATTCCGCTGCGCCGACCAATTTGATATTCAACCCTTTTTTTATATAAAGATTTCTTGACATCTATAAGATTAAATAACTATTAATAAAAATGCAAATTTATATTCAATCTTGAATTTAATCAAATTTTATAGTGTAAAAAAACTATTTTTTTAAGGATATTTTGTTTAATCACAAAATTTATATTTATTTTAAATAAAAAAAGAAGAAAAAGTGAGTTGATATCTATTTAATACTACCCAATTCATCAATGGTTTTTTGTAAATATGCTATTTGTTCTGCAACCGTTTTTGATTTTGTTTTTTCATACAGAAGTTGTTTTTTCTTGATTGCTTCATTAACAACTGGAATTATACGCGCTACAAAGTCATACTTCTTATATATTTTAGCATTTTTCAAGAGTGCATCTGCCATATTTTGTGTGGCTTTGGTATCATCTGTGCCAACTAACCAGTCAAACCCATTTTTAAGTATGGTGCCATTGGGTCCTTGTATAAAGAGATACATTCCTACAAATGGTGCAATGTTTTCCATTTGTGATTCTATTTTTCCTTCAATCACTATTTTAGCTAATAGAAATGAAAAATCACTTAAATTTTTATCTATTTTTTGTGGGTGTTCTTTTAAGTAATGAATAGCATCGTCAGGAAAAACGTTGTATAGACCGTTGAGTGACGCCATAGGTATTACTGCAGATTTTACGTTTAATCCTTCTTTGAAAACAGATAAATATTTTTTACTTTTTAAAGATGCCAATAAATTTATAGCGGCTGCACGCACATTATTTTTTTTATCTTTTTTTGCCATGTGCTCAATCGTTGGCAATAATTCCTTTTTAATCGTATCGTTATTTAAGTTTATATGAGACAAAGCAATCTTACGAATACCAAAATAAGGATCGTGAAGTGCTTTTTTATACATAGATAAGACAGCAGGATTAGTCGTTATGATTTCTTTTGTCTTATTTAACGCTGTTTTCCTGTCCCGATAATTTTTCACATGGCTATATTGATAAGCATAATTTTCAGGCGTTTTGTTTTCTTCTAAATCCATTAAAAGAACTTTTTGATTGTCAAAATTTATCAAATCGGGTTTCTGATTGACATCAAATTTAAACGTTTGCTGTTTTTTTGTTACCCAAATTTTTTTTATACTTTGACTTTTTCCTTTATAAATTCCTATTTCAACCGGAACTTTAAATAATTTATCCTGCGTCTGCTCTATGGTTACGAGCACTTGACGGGACGGTGCATTATAGTCATAAGTAACGTTAAACTTAGGATGCCCGCTGCCGTAATACCATTCGTTAAAAAACCAATTTAAATCTTTTCCACTAACGGCTTCAAAGGCAAGTCTAAGTTGCTGTGCTTCAACTGTTCCTAATTTGTTTTTCGTTAAGAATTGTTTTATCCCTGCCCTGAAAGCCTTATCGCCGAGATAATTGCGCAACATGTGAAGGATGGCTCCTCCCTTATTATAAGAAACCGCATCAAACATATCTCCGGGCGTTTTATGATAAAAACGAACCAACTTTTTATCATAATTTTGTCCTGCTTTATATGATTTAACATACTGATCTAAATGTGCATCGGCATGATCTCGTCCATATTTATATTCCCGCCATAAATATTCTGAATAAACTGCAAAGGATTCATTTAAGGTAAGATTAGCCCAGCTCTCACAGGTTACATAATCACCAAACCAATGATGAAATAACTCATGGGCAATCACATCTTCCCAACGGTTTCCATCCGCGAGTTGTTTATCATTCTGGTTAACATAGTTTTGATGCAAAACAGCGGTGGTGTTCTCCATTGCACCGCTTATATAATCGCGCGCTGAAATTTGAGAAAATTTAGACCATGGATAGTCTACTCCGGTGAAATTAGAGAAAAAAGTCATCATTTCAGGCGTATTACCATATATCTCACGCGCATATTTTTCATACGGTTTTTCTACATAGTAGTTCACCGGTTTGCCCCGCCATGAATCTTTTACAATAGCATAATCGCCGACAGCGAAGAAAAAAAGGTACTGGGCATTTGGAAGGTCCATTTTCCAATGATCTGTTCGCGTGCCGTCACTATTGTTTTTTTGCGAGATCAATTTTCCATTAGATAAGGTTACATATTTATCTGGAACAGTTAGAATAATTTCTTCTGTTGATTTCTGATTGGGCGAATCAATCGTAGGAAACCAGCAACTGTTCGATTCAGGTTGCCCTTGGGTCCAAATTTGTGTAGGTTTATCTTTAATCTTACCCTCAGGATTAACAAAATAAAGCCCTTTAGCATCATTAATGGCAGCACTTCCCTTTTGCTTTACTTTTTCAGGATTTGCTGTATAGTTTATATAAACTTGGTAAGATTCATTTTTATTGTATGTTTTATCCAAGGGTATTTTCAACTTGAGTCCATCATAGTCAAATGCAAGAGATTTTCCATTCATTGAGACCTTATGGATGTCCATAGCCTTCGCATCTAAAACTAGTTCGTTTTGATCATAAAAATAAGGCTTAGCCGTTAACCATTCTTCACCCAAGGCCTGCCTTGTAGCATAGTTAAACTTTAGGCTTAACTTAGTATGAATTAATTGATTTTTTTTCTCTCGTGAAGCGCGGTATTCCTTTTTCCAATCAACGCTGTCATTTGAACGGGCTTGCCCATAAACATTGAAATTAAGCATTATGGATAAAATAAATACAAAAAAACTTCTATTCATGGGGACTAAAATTTAAGTTGCTAAATTAATTATTTTTTTTCACAAAAGTTGTTTTTTAATTTACATAGGATTGATGATTTTTTTTATAACTTATGCTGCTAATTTCACTTTTAAATGGCGATAAATTAATAAATTGAGACCGTTGCAGAACAAAAGACCGTTGCAAGGTAATGAAAGATTAGATATAAAAAAAGTCATTCTAAACTGCTATTTTATCTAAAAAGATAGTGAGACCGTTGCAGAACACACAAAAAAGTATGAAAAAGAAAGCATTTAGCTTCAAACTGCTTCCTTCTCAAAAAATTAAAGTCCTCACAACCAAAAGGTTGATCCGTCGTTTAATTTTTATCGGGCGTTGCATTTTTTTGCTAAAGTGCTTTTTGCAACGGTCTCTATAATATATAGAAAAAAATCATCTTTAAAAGAAACTTACAGTTGATTGAAGTATTAGATGCCTTTAGCTCTCGAATACTCTTCTTTACCGGGGTAAGTTATTATACTTATCTTTCCATCGCTTCTTTAAAAAATTGCTGATTTGTTTCTCTTTCGGATTATCCGCCGGTTCATACAATAAAGTATTTTCAAGTCCCTCAGGAAAAAATTCCTGTGGCACAAAATGTAGCGGATAATCGTGAGCATAGTGATAATCTTTTCCGTAGTTAAGGGGTCTCATTAAATGAGTCGGTGCATTTCTCAAGGGTAGAGGAATAGGTAAATCACCGGTTTTCTTAACGAGTTTTTGTGCTTTATTAATTGCATTATATGCCGAATTACTTTTAGGTGATCCTGCCAGGTAAATTGCGCATTGACTTAGAATAATACGTGCCTCAGGATAACCAATTGCCGCTGCGGCTTGAAAGGTGCTATTCGCCATTACCAAGGCGGTAGGATTAGCATTGCCAATATCTTCAGTAGCCAATATGATTAAACGTCTTGCTATAAATTTTACATCTTCTCCTCCCTCAATCATACGAGCTAACCAATAAACCGCTGCATGAGGATCTGATCCTCGAATGGATTTAATAAAAGCTGAAATAATATCATAATGTTTTTCACCTGTTTTGTCATAAAGCGCAGAATTTTGTTGAATACACGATTGTACTTTGTGATTCGTTATTTCAATTAAATGATGGTCTAAAAAGCTATTTACAACCAATTCTAATCCATTTAATAATTTACGGGCATCGCCTCCTGAAAAACGGAAAAGGGCATCTGTTTCAAGCAGCTTTATTTCTTTTTCTTTCAATTCAAAGTCTTCTTTTATCGCTCTCTCTAATAATTGCTGTAAAGTGTCCTTTGAGAAAGTATTTAAAGTATAAACCTGGCAGCGGGATAATAAAGCAGGAATTACTTCAAAACTAGGGTTTTCTGTTGTAGCACCTATAAGTGTTATTTGTCCTTTTTCTACTACCGAAAGAAGTGAATCTTGTTGAGACTTATTAAACCGGTGAATTTCATCAATAAAAAGAATGGGAGGATTATCAGAAAATAGCTCTTGATTTTGGGTTTTTCCTAAAATTTCTCTTATTTCTTTCACCCCTAAATAAATGGCGCTTAGATTAAAAAAATCTCTTTCTAAAGTACTCGCAATAACTTGTGCCAGTGTAGTTTTTCCTGTGCCAGGAGGCCCCCAAAGTATCATAGAAGGAAGTAATCCTTTTTCTATCCCTCTTCGAATCGCTCCTTCTTTTCCTACCAAATGAGTCTGTGAAAAATACTCACTTAAAGTCTTGGGTCGCATGCGTTCGGCTAACGGTGGTTTCATCTTATATTTATTTTTTCAGACATTGCTAATCTAAGATAGCTTTTTCTATTAAAACAGACCATATACTAAGACCCTTGCTAAAGTACCTTTCACAAAGCCTTCTAATATTTCAACCACCTGTAAATTTCTTTGAAAGATGCTTTTTTTCCATACATTAGAATGCCGGTTCGGTATATTTTTGCAGCGAGATAAATCATTCCAATAGTAGAAACTAATAGGATAAATACCGCTAGTAACCATTGCCAAACAGGCACTTCATAAGGACTTCTAATCACCATAGCAACCGGTGAAGTCATCGGAAATATAGAGAGTAACGCTAATATATTTCCATTCGGGTTCGTCATCAGTGAGGTAAAACTACCATATCCGCCTATCATCAGGGGCATAATTGCCAACAGCGTAAACTGCTGAGTTTCTGTTTCGTTATCTACCGCAGCCCCAATAGCAGCAAAAAATGAGCTGAAAAATAAATATCCCAAAGTAAAAAATAGTAGAAAAGTAGCTATAATAAACGGATAATTTAAGCTAAATAAGATATCAACGATTCGCAATACCTGATCGGAAATCATAGAATGCTGAAAGGATTGCATTCCGATTTTTTGTGTTTCAAAAGCCTGATATCCTCCCATAAAAATGAAAGCCAACATAATCCAGATAATAAATTGGGTTAATGCGGTTAAAGCCGTCCCGATAATCTTTCCAATCATAAGCTGTATGGGCTTGACTGATGAAATAATAACTTCTACTACCCGGCTGTTCTTTTCCTCGATTACACTTCGCATAACCCGCACGCCATAGATCATAATGAACATAAACACAATGTATGCCAAGGCAGAAGCTAAGCTTAATTTAATGGCAGAAGCACCTCCTTTCTGATTCGTAGCCAGGCTGAGCAAATTAAAACTCATGTTTGACTTCGAGTATGACAGCTTTTGCTTAGAAATGCCTAAAACCTTTAACCGCTTATTTTCTATAATATTTCTAAAGACAGTAGTCAACGATTTTTGCGTGTTAATATCCAAATCATTTTTTACAATAAGGCTTACCCCTTTTTCTAAATTGGTATATAAACTATCATTGGCTGCAGGAATTTCAATAAGCACATCTAAAGATTTAGTGCGAAAAACAGAGTCTTTTAGTGATCCGGATTTATAAGGTGAAAAAAAACTAAATTCCCAATCGGGTGTACTTTTCAATTTTTCCTGAAAAAGTCCACTCTCATCAATTATGGCAATTTTTTTCTTGCTGTCATTCGCTTTTCCTATGTAAATGACTACCGCTAAAAATAAAACGATTAAAAAGGGGGCTAAGAGTGTCATCACCAGAAAAGACCTCTTCTTAACATTTGCCCAATATTCCCTTTTAATAATTAATAATATTTTATCCATGTTATGTTTTATTTACCGCATTAATAAAAACTTCATCCATCGTGGGAAATATTTCGTAAAAGGCACTAATCGTCCCTATTTGATTTGCCTGAGACAGAATATCATTATCATTCTTTTTTCGGATGATTAACGAGCGCTTTCGCCCGTCTTCATTTATTTCGATTATTTCAACATTCGTTTTAAATCTTTCAAATTGAGAACGATCGAAATCACTAAAAATAATTTTAAACTTATGATCTTTGAATTGTTGTTTTACTGCACTTACTTTTCCTTCTAATATGATTTTTCCTTTATCCATCAAAGCAATGGTATCACACATTTCTTCAACTGATTCCATGCGATGGGTAGAGAAAATCACAGAGGCCCCGTGATTTTTCAGATAAAGAATTTCATTTTTAATGATTTGAACATTTACCGGGTCGAATCCACTAAAAGGCTCATCGAAGATTAATAATTTAGGCTCGTGAAGTACTGTGGTAACAAATTGTATCTTTTGTGCCATTCCTTTTGAGAGTTCGGATAATTTTTTATCCCACCACGAACTTATTTGTAGGCGTTCAAACCAAAAATTCAATCTCTTTTTTGCCTCCTTTTTTGAAAGTCCTTTTAATTGAGCGAAGTAAAGTGCCTGCTCTCCTACTTTCATATTTTTATATAACCCCCTCTCTTCGGGTAAATATCCAATTTTAGCAATATCTTCAGGGGCTAAATGCGCTCCATTAAATAGTACTGACCCCGAATCGGGCATAGTGATTTGGTTAAGAATACGAATAAAAGTAGTTTTCCCTGCACCGTTTGGTCCCAAAAGACCGAATATTTCGCCTTTAGGAATATTTAAACTCATTGATTTCAACGCTTTGTAATCCCCAAAAGTCTTACAAACTTTCTGAGTTGATACAATATATTTTTCTTCCATTAAATTAAAAAATCTTTACAAATATACGTATCTTAGAGACCTTTGCAAAGGTCTTTGTATATAAATATCAACTCTGTAATAAAATCAAATGCACTACGATTCTTTCAGCGGCTTTGCCATCCCAAAGCGTTGGTATTCCTCCCTTTTTCCAGTCATCTGAGAAAAGTTTATCTAAATAGGGCATGATATTCTCAGGATTTGTCCCTACAAGTTCATTGGTGCCTATACTAATCGTTTCAGGGCGTTCGGTATTGTCTCTAAGCGTCATACAAGGCACTTTCATCACAGTAGCTTCTTCGGTTATACCTCCAGAATCGGTGATCACCGCTTTTGCATTTTTAACCAAATAATTGAATTGTAAATAGCCTAAAGGCTGAATCATGAATAGGTTATCTGCGCAAATGCCTATTTTTTTTAACATTTTAGCAGTGCGAGGGTGTACAGGAAAAATAATGGGCATGTTTTTAACATTTTCAGTGATTTTGCTAATAAGCGCTTTTAATTGATTTTCTTCATCTACATTGGCCGGGCGATGGAGCGTCATAACAAAATACTGCTTTGCTTTGAGTTGCAAATCATCCCATACCTGCGGCGGTTCAAAGCGGGAAATATTTTTCAACAATGTGTCAATCATTGTGTTGCCCACATAAAAAATTTGTTCCTCTTTAGCTCCCGATTTTTTTAAATTTTCGTTAGCTTTGGTAGAAGTAGTAAAAAAATAATCCGTAATAGAATCCGTTACTATGCGGTTAATTTCTTCAGGCATCGTTAGGTCTTCTGAGCGAATACCTGCCTCTACATGAGCTACTTTTATATTGAGTTTCTTGGCTGCAATGGCACAAGCCATCGTTGAATTAACATCGCCTACGACGAGACATATATCACAAGGATTTTTTAACAAAACGTTTTCATAGCGCACTAAAATACGGGCAGTTTGCTCGGCTTGCGTTCCTGAGCCTACTTCAAGATTTAAGTCAGGCGGTGGAATATCTAATTGCTCGAAAAAGCTGCCACTCATTTTTTTATCATAGTGTTGTCCCGTATGAATCAAGCGGTAATTTATGTTTTTACCTTTTGCTTTTTGCTTTTTAATTTCAGCAATAATCGGGGCAATTTTCATAAAATTGGGACGTGCACCCGCGATAATATCAATTTTCATTTTGTATTTTTTATGTGTGATACAACGGCTTTTAATTTTCCTAGCTTTGTTCTTGGGATAGTTCTTGTTTTACTTCTATCCATTTATTTTGTTTAAGAGAGTCAATAGCTGCAAAAGAAGCTGATGTTGTGTTCACAATTTCATTAAATTTTATTATTGGATCTCCTCCACTTTTTTGTTGCGTTAGAAGTTTTTTAAATTGATTTAAATGCCCTTTATCTTGTTTTGAGAGGGAATTACGAATTTTTTTAAATCCATACGTTTTTAGTTTACGCCAATTTTCCGCTATTAAAGTACGCCCTTGGGAATATACTTCAATTCGTTCTTTAATATATGACTTGCTACCGTTAGAAAAATAGTTTATAACCGCATTAGAGCCGTTTTCATATTTAAGTAGTATACACGCATTATCTGTATTTTCTTGTGGGGTTATCCCCATAGCATTCATACATACAGATTTAACTAAACTACCTGAAAGATAAGAGCATAAGTCTATATAATGGCAGGCTTCTCCAATAATTCTACCTCCACCTGCTTCTATATCGTGAATCCATGAATTTGCAGGAATAAACCCTGCATTCATTGTAGCTATTATATTAATAGGATTTTCATTATTCCCCAAAAGCTTTTTCATTCTTGTTGCAATGGGTGCAAATCTTCTGTTAAATCCAACCGAAATACTTACTTCTCTTTTATTATATTGCTCAATTATCAAACTTAGCTCTTCTTTATTGATTGCTAAGGGCTTTTCAACGAAAACACTTTTGTTATTTTTTAACGCTTCTAATATCATATAAGCATGTGTATTATGACGCGTGGTTATCAATACCAGATCAACTTCATTGTCTTTTAATATGGCTTTATAATCAGTTGTTGAGTTAGAAATCCCATATTTTTTAGCCATTATGGTTGAAGATAATCCGCGAGAACTTGCAATATATTTAATATCAGCGTTTAATTTTTTTAATTTTGGAAGCAATGTTGAACTTGTAAAATTTCCAGCACCTATAATACCTATTATTCCTTTCTGGCTACTAAAACTCTTGTCCTGTATTTTTATTGTTTCTACGCGGGTTTCATAATCAGAATTATCATAGTCAATAATAGAAGCGACTGACCTGGACTGGGATATATTATTGTAAATTTTATCATAATTTTTTAAATGGTATCGATTGCTAATAAGGGGTTTTACATTTAGATTACCTTTGCTAATCGCATTAAGGACTGCTTCAAAATTTCTCTTCTCGGTCCATCTTACGTATTCAATAGGATAATCATTCCCTTTCTGCTCGTATTCGTCATCATAACGCCCTGGCCCGTATGAACAGGATACTTGAAAAGATAGTTCTTTATCATAAAAATCAGCTCTATTTATATCTAATCCTACAACACCGACCAATACTATTCGTCCTCTTTTCCTACTCATATTAGCTGCTTGAGATATTATTTCATTGCTCTTATTAGAGGCTGTAATAATTACACCGTCACAGCCTATACCGCTGGTATAATTTTCAACAAATTTAACTTGATCAGTTCCCTCAATAGGATTAATAGCGATTATACCTTTTTCTTTAGCAATTCTAATTTTCTCAGGATCAAAATCAAATCCTATAACATTACAGCCATTTGATTTTAAAAGTTCTGCGGTTATCAAACCGATAAGTCCAAGTCCTATAACGACAATAGTTTCTCCTAAAGTTGGATTTAATAAGCGTATTCCCTGAAGTGCGATGGCTCCAATAATAGTAAATGCAGCTTCTTCATCTGAAACCTTATCTGGTATTTTTGCCACCAAATTTTTAGGAACTACGACATACTCTGCGTGATTTCCATTAGAAGCTACTCTATCCCCAACTTTAAATTCTGTTACTCCTTTACCAACCTCTACAACTATCCCTGCATTACAATACCCTAATGGCAACGGTTGATTTAATTTATTAAAGACTGCCTCCATAGTTGGTTTTAAACCATCAGTTTTTACTTTATCCAGGACCATCTTAACTTTATCTGGATGTTGCCTTGCTTTTTCAATAAGACCAGCTTTTCCAAACTTGACTATCATGCGCTCAGTACCCAGCGATACTAATGATTTAGCTGTTTTGATTAACACTGAACCTGTTTCAGTTTTAGGCACGGGGACTTCTTCTAATGTTGTATTACCGTTTTTAATATCTTGTATAATTTGTTTCATATATAATCAAGATGAATTAAATGAATGTGAATTATTTATATTTTTAAGAAAATATTTATGTGCAAAGTAAAATATATTAATCACTTTTTTCGCCTTAAGATATCCTTTGCAAATTTATATAATTATGATTAGCATAAGACTTTTATATAAAAAATATCTCTATCACATAGTTTGAAATGAAAAACTTACTTACATTTGTGTTTTAAGTAGTGAAAAGGACTTTATTATAAATCTATAATTTAAGCTATTTAACATCTCTAAAGTTTTAACAGATTGAGACAAAGCATTAGAAAGAATAACTTTGATTTAATTAGACTTTTGGCAGCGCTACAAGTTTTAGTATTTCATACAATAACGCATTTGAAAATTCAAAATAATATTGTTGAGTATTTTTCAAAGTATTTTCTTTCTCTATTTCCCGGTGTCCCCATTTTCTTTTTTATTAGTGGCTTTTTGATTTATGGTTCTTTTGAAAGAAATAAAAATACTATAATTCGTTTTTTTGTGAATAGGTTTCTTAGAATATTCCCAGCTTTATGGTTTTGTCTTTTATTGACTGTGCTTATATTATTGATTGACTTTAATAGAGGATTAACTCCACTTTTATCAAAGAGTTTTCTTACTTATATTATAGCTCAGTTATCTTTTTTCCAATTTTATACTCCCGAAATATTAAGGTTTTGGGGAGTGGGGACACCCAATGGTAGTTTGTGGACAATTACGGTAGAAATTCAGTTTTATATAATTGTTCCGATTTTATATATTTTATTTTCAAAGAAATTAAGTAAATTTTGGTTGATATTTTTTATTCTTTTTACTTTATCATGTTTAACAAATTTTTATTTTGGAAACTTAATAAATAAGGAATCCTTAGCGAGTAAGCTAATGGGAGTTTCTGTTTTTCCTTATTTTTATTACTTCCTTATAGGAGTAATATTTAAAAATTTTTGGAGATATTTGCGTTCATTTTTTGAACAAAAGATCGTTTTTTGGTTATTTTTTTATTTACTTTTTAGTTATACAAATAATTTTATATTTCACTTTAATACTACTTCTTATTACATACAAACACCAATGAATCTTATTGGTGATTTTATACTAGCTGGAGTAACGTTTTCTTTTGCTTATTCTTATCGTAATATTTCAAATAAGTTACTAAAGAATAATGATATTTCATATGGGCTATACATATATCATATGTTAGTTGTAAATTTTTTAGTACAGAGAAATTATATAGGACATGGTTACTATATATTTATAGTAATAATTATAACAATGATATTGGCATTATTATCCTGGGTTTTCGTTGAAAAACCTTGCTTAAAATTAAAACATATTACCTTAATTAAAAGGAGAAAACACGACTTATAGTTTAGTTGATATTTGATTTATCACTTCAAATAGCCCCTTTAGTTTTTAAATTCAACAAATAACTATGGCAATTTTAATGAAATTAAAACAGATTTATGAAAGTAATATTAGCTTTTATTTTTCTACTTTACCATTCAATAAATCTAAATATATTTTTTTTAACTCTTTTGATTCATCTTTTATTATATCTTTTTTTCGAGAAGGATATGGATAAGATTCTATATTCTCAATGATTTTTTCTAATTGAATGGAATTGCTATAGACTAAAACGTTATCAGGTCTGTTGACTACATCTGAACAAATTACTTTTTTACCATAAAATAAGGCTTCTCTCACACTCAGCGGATCACCGTCTGTGGTTGTATTACGAATCATAGCATGTGATGATTTTATTACTTGGAGGAATGAATGTGGCTGACTAATCATTAAAATATTTGATGACAAGTAAATGTTCTTTTTGATTAAATAACGTTTATACTTTTTATTAGGCGTGGAAATAATAAACTTATATTTTTTAAATTTCGCCTTACTGAATATTTTTATCAATTCTACTATACCATAGGTTTCATTTTTGTTTTTATCAAATGAGAGGTTAAAGGCATTAGTAGAAAAGACAATGGCAGATTTTCCTATAAAATGATTTATTTTTTTTTTTAAGAGTGAATCTTCTTTGTAAAATGGTTTGATAAAAGAAGTTTGCTGTAAAGTGTTTCTATTATATTTCAAAGCTTTTTGCAGGCTGTTTTTATTAAGTACAATAGGAAGAGTTGTTAAATAAATGGCCAGATAATCAAGCGTATTTTTAATCTTTCCAAATCTTCCTAGATTTCCATGTATTGTATTGATTGTTTTTTTTCTTAATATAAAACAATATAGAATAATGAACATTCTAAATAATGAATGAGAGCAACTAAGATGAATTACTTTATACGAGGGGATTTTTTTTAACAATTGAAAAAATGATTTTCTTTTGTAATCAAAAAAATAAATTTCCTTTAATTGATCTGACAATCTTTGATTATAAATTGTTACACCTCCTATTGGAAATGGCTTCGTTCCGATTAATAATACTTTTTCTAACATATTATATAAATATTAAGGAGGCGTTAAATCATTCCCATTTTTTGCTCTGTAATTTCTTCTCTTTTTGAAGCAATATAAAACCGATATATAAGCAGCATAAACAACTGCCAATGGAAAGTAAAAAAACCGGTAGAACTTATAGCAGATAAAAGTGAAACTACAATCATATAGAAAACTGTACGGTCTATCACATTAGTATGTTGCCATTTTGTTAAAATTTTCAATAAAAAATTGAATAGTATAAACAGAAATACAGCTAATATAATCACCCCGTATATAACTAATGCTGCCAAATAATCATTATCGGTAAAGAACCCCCCCGTAGCGCCAGAGATGTATGTTTTTCCCCATCCAATAAAAATTAAATATGGCTTTTGGAACAAATAATGAATCATATTTTCCCAAATATCAGTTCTCCCTCCTAATCCTTCTGTATCCTGCTGTTCTATATTGCTGATAAAATAAAATAATCTAATAAAATAATCACGATAATTAATCGTAATAAAAACGAGTATAGTTGTTACTATTGCTAAAAAGTAATAGTGAATACTTTTTCTATCTTTTTTTCTTAAGAAAAAACTTAAGAATACCTGCAAGGCTATAAAAAAAACAATGGATGCCATGTGTGTTCGACTGCCTGAAATTAATGTTATCAATCCCTCTAGAGAGCAAGCGATAATGCAATAAAAACGAGTGCGTTTTCTTGTGTACGGCAATATAGAATAATGAAAAATAAAAAGCAGCATAATAATGATACCATGCAGTCCGCTGTGGGTAGTTAGGCCTTTTACATATTCTTGATGTGATGCAAGTCTTGCTGACTGATAATTTTGTATTACAAATTGAGCCAAAGCGCTATCTCTAAAAAATACCTCCACAATAACGGCTGTAAAATCTAAAAAAATATAAAAAAAACTGAAGTAAATAAACCATTTAAACACTTTAAAATCCGCTTTGAATGCTGCCAGAGAGAAAATCATCAAAACCAATAAGCGAAAGACTTCAGTATATTCTCGAATATAACTTGAAAGGGAAGTTTGATTAAGTACAAAACGAATATTTATAAAAATAAGAAATAAAATAAAAAATGAAACCATGTAAGCCGAATCAGAAGCGATTCTTATCTTTTTAAAATTAAACAATAAAAGCAAGATCGCTCCAAAAATAACAGCTATCTGCGCTCTTACACTGTTTTCTCCACCACCGGGGTACAAGTAAAATATAGATAGGAATAAAAAGAATTTAAATTTTCGAAGCGTTTCTGATGATATTTGCCACATTACTTTCTATATAAATTAAGGTATTTTTCTGCACAAATTTCAATAGTATATTGCATTTCAAATTCTTTTTTCACTTCATTTTTTATCGTCATTTTTTCTTGTACTGAGAGCTCGAAATAAGATTCAATGGCCGCTTGAATATTTTCTATTGAAGGCGTTTTTATAAAAAACCCCGTTTTTCCATGTTTTATCATGCTCTTCATACCTCCTACATAGGTTACCAGCGGAATTAACCCTTGTGAAAAGGCTTCAATCAATGAAATGGGCATGCCTTCAAAAAGGGAAGGTAAAATAAAAGCATCTGCTATTTTCATATAAGAGATGATATTATTTTTCCTGCCGAGCAATAGAATTTGATTATTTTCGTACTGCATCAGTTCTTTTTTTATCTCTTCGTCTCCATCGCCGATAATCATTAAAAAAATATCTTTTTTCCCCTTCTCTATCACATTTTTAAAGGCTTTCACCAAATGGATTAGATTTTTTTCTTTGCTATATCTACCTATTGTAAGAAAAAGCGTTGCAGCTCGGTTATTTTTAACTTCCAAAACTCTTGAGTCAATTTCAATATTTTTTGCCCAATCCTTAGCTCTTCCGTTTAAAATTAGATGTGGTGAATAATGCTCTCCATAAAGTCGTTCAAAAGAAATACGTGAAATAGGTGAGATACATACCGGCGTAACTTTATTTTTGTATAAAAACTTTCTGATAAACTTTTCGAGATTACTTTTAATTAATTTACTCGCATCGCTATGCAACGTATGCACAAATTTTACTTTTTTCCTTAAGAATAAAACCGATAAAATAAGATAATTCATCACGGATAAATGCGTATGCACAACCTCAGGATTTACTTCTCTTATCACCTGGTATAAGCGGTAAAAAAGCCTTATATCAAAGCCTAATTTCTTGCCCGTATGTTTTCTCTCAATAGAGGGATCTAATTCTTTTTCAAAAAAAGCATACTCTTCTTTTAAGCCTATATCATACAATGTACACAAAATCACTTGGTTACCCCGCCGGTGTAATTCATTTGACAGGTCTATTACAAAGCGCTCGGCGCCACCACTTCCCAAGGTGGGGATTATTTGCAATATTTTCACGTTTTTTTCAATAAGAATTAAGTATTACTTTGATTAGGCATTAATCATTTTAATGGCAAAGATACTATATATTTGAGCCCTTTTCAAAAAGCACGCTATCAACTGCCAATCAGTCTAAGCTAATATTGCAATATCCGATAAAAATTAAATCCCAGATCAACCTAATGGTTGTGAGTATTTTAATTTTTTGAGAAGGGCGCCGTTTGAAGTTAGATGATTTCTTTTTCATACTTTTTTATATATTCTGCAACGGTCTCAACTCTTTTTATAAATTTGTATACTTGCAGTTCATTTAATGGTAATTTATTCCTTTTCAACTCTAAATTACTAATTTTGAAAGGTTGCTGAGCACAGCTGAAGTAAGGAAGCAGTTTGAAACGAGCTGCAAGTCAGCGCAAGCTAAATGCTTTCATTTTCATACTTTTTTATGTGTTCTGCAACGGTCTCGGTCTCTTAATATTCCAGATTAACAGCCTTAAAAATATGATATTATGCTAGATTACCCATTGAAATTCAAGCCTATTTTTAAAGAAAAAATATGGGGAGGAAACAAATTAAAAAATATACTAAATAAAAAACCAGACGGAAACCAAGCGGGTGAAAGTTGGGAAATCTCAGGAGTTGAACACAATATTTCAGTGGTTTCAACCGGTAAGTTGAGAGGGCAATCGCTCAGTGAGTTAATTGTGCACTATAAAGATGAATTAATTGGCAAAAAAAATTATACCCGATTTGGTAATCAATTTCCACTTTTAATCAAGTTTATTGATGCTAATGCTGACTTATCCATTCAGGTACACCCTGATGACGCGCTGGCAAAAAAACGGCATAACTCCTTTGGAAAAACTGAAATGTGGTACATTATGGACGCGAAAAAAGATGCCGAACTTATTTTAGGATTTAATCAAAAAATAACCCTTAGTCAGTATAAAGCAATCGTAGCTGACGGAAAAATTGAAGAATATTTGAATCATAAAAAAGTAAAAGCAGGAGAAGCCTTTTTCATTAAAGCCGGATTGATTCACGCCATTGGCGCCGGCGTTCTACTTGCAGAAATACAACAAACCTCTGACATTACTTATCGCATATATGACTGGAATCGAGTAGATTCAAACGGAAATCAACGAGAATTGCATACGGACCTCGCAGCAGATGCAGTAGATTATGATCTTATAGCCAAGCGGTTAGAAAAGAAAAATGAAAAATTAGCTTCCTGTCCCTATTTTAAGGTAAATGAACTAACAATAACCTCAAAAAAACACCGTGATTTATCCATTATCGATAGTTTTGTTATTTACATGGCAGTAGAAGGACGAGCTGAAATAACTTGTCGAAATAACAAAACAACCTTACACAAGGGAGAAACGGTTTTAATTCCCGCTGCGGTAAGTGAAGTTGAATTATGCGGAGAAGGAAAAGTGTTGGAAATTTATGTTTAATTTACCTGAGTTTGATATAATCTTCATCAAAATACCAAAAGGCTTTGCTAAAACACTTTGTGCAAAACTATTAACGTGCTATTTACTTTTTTGGGCGTTCCCGCCTTACGGCGGTCGGGCTATCCGCTATATCTTTTTCTTGGGGTAAAAAGTCTCACCCCAAGAAAAAGGATACCGCTTCTATCCCTAACGCTCGCCCCGCAAAGCTCTTTAGTCTAAATTGACTTGAAACCTCTGCAAAAAGTACTTTAGCGATACAATGTCTGAGAACTGAATTGCAGAGGTCAACGTAAGCCAAAAAGATTCCTATTTTTCCTTCATTTTTGGAAAAATATACATCTTATGGTATTGTACGATGCTATCAATAGGATTTCGGACTATAACTCCTATATTTAAGTGAAATTCTGCAGCAACAGACTTTAAGATTTCTTCGTAGTAATAAGCAATAGAGCCTACAAAGTTAATTTCTGAACTTCTTGCTTCCGGAAAAGGAAGTACTTGATTTATAAAAAATTCTTTTAATGAGTCATAAACGATTTTTTGCATGAATGGTTCGTATTTATGATCGGAAACAAAACGGCTGAACGATGCTAAATATCGATTGGCAAATTTATTTTTATATACGTTTTGGTTTAAATCGTCTATAGAAATGCCATATCTTTCATCAAAGGCTCGCATGAGATGCTTAGGCATTTTCTTCAAAAAGAACGCCTGTAATAATCGCTTACCCAAATTGCTTCCACTTCCTTCATCTCCCAGAATAAAGGCTAAAGAAGGATTTTCTTCTCTTAGATTATTCCCATCAAAATAGCAGGCATTTGAACCTGTACCTAATATACAAGCGATAGCAGGCTTGCCGTTATAGGCTGCATAGGCTGCACCTAATAGGTCATGCTCTATGGTGAGTTTAGCCTTATTGAAAACTTTTTTTAGCGCTTCTTCTATCGTTTTGTTGAGGTATGGAGTAGAACAACCGGTTCCATAGTAAAAAACATGCGTCAAATTATCCGCTATTTCCAATAAGGAAGCATTGGTTTTTAACTCCTTTACAATATCCGGAACATCTAAAAAATAAGGATTAAACCCTATAGTGTCCGTTCTAAATAATTCCTCTCCTTCTTTTTCTAGTACAACCCAATCGCTTTTGGTAGATCCGCTATCAACTATTGCTATCATAATAATTTATATTAAAGTTATTCATATATTCATAAATGTAAAAAAATAAAGGTCTCATAAAGATACTGCAAAATTTTTTATGTTTTGAGACCGTTGCAAAAAGCACTCCAACAAAAAAATGCAACGCCCGATAAAAATTAAACACCGGAGCAACCTTTGGTTTGTGAGGATTTAACTTTCGGTAGCTGAGCTTGTCGAAACTTTGAGAAGGAAGCAGTTTAAAGTTAGATGCTTTCTTTTTCATACTTTTTTATGTGTTCTGCAACGGTCTCATTTTATTTAGTTATACTTTATTAACGATTAATGTATTTGTTTTCCCTTTTTCAAAAGCCGGCATAGAAAATAAACTTACAATTAAATCACCTTTTTCTACTGTGCCATAATCAATCGCTGTTTGCTTAACGTGGTTTAGTATATCTTCGTAAGGTTCATTGTGCAGATCATAAAGGAAAGCGCGCACGCCCCATAATAAACTTAACATACAAACGATTTTGGGATTATCTGTAAAACATAAGACATGAGCGTGCGCACGGTAAGAAGAAATCTGAAAGGCGGTATAACCACTGTGTGTCAAAGTTATAACTGCTTTTGCTTTTACTCTTTGCGCTAGTTTGGCAGCTTGTGCACAGGTTATGTTGGTTAAGTAGTGTTTATCGGTTTCTTTAGGCTTATGTCTTGGCGTTATTATGGTACTATCAAGTTCTACTGCACGTAAAATACTACTCATTCTCTTTACAACTTCTACTGGATATTTTCCTACAGAAGTCTCTGCCGAAAGCATAACTGCATCTGCTCCGTCCAATACTGAATTGGCTACATCATTTACCTCAGCCCGGGTAGGCGCCATTTTATTAATCATAGATTCCATCATTTGTGTAGCAATAATCACAGGTTTCCTTGCTAACTTTGCAGCATCTACAATCTTTTTTTGTATCAGTGGAACTTTTTCCATCGGAATTTCAATGCCTAAGTCGCCGCGAGCAACCATCAATCCATCAGAATTTTCTATAATTTCATCCAGATTTTCGATAGCTTCAGGCTTTTCTATTTTTGAGATGACCGGAATTTTATAAGGGGAATGATTTTTTATTAATGTTTTTATATCTATTAAATCCTGTGCATGACGCACAAAAGATAATGCAATCCAGTCCACTGCTTGCTTGCAGGCAAAGACAGCGTCTTTTATATCTTTCTCAGTCAGTGCAGGCAGCGATAATTTGGTATTAGGCAAATTAACTCCTTTTTTTGATTTGAGTGCTCCTCCTTGTATTACTCTTGTTTTTACTTTATCTTTTCTATTCGTCTCTTTTACCTCAACCATCAAATTGCCATCATCCATCAAAATAAGTTCCCCTGGATTTACATCTTGTGCAAATCGATCATAATTCATATAGACTCTTTTCTCATTGCCTATAATTTTTTCATTGGTAAAAATTAATTCATCGCCTATGCTAATAGAAACTCCTTCTTGTACTTTACCAATACGTAATTTCGGTCCTTGAAGATCAGCCAAAATTGAAACATGATACCCATATTCTTTATTAATTTCTCTCACTGTTCGTATTCTTTTAGCTGCGGTTTCATAATCCGCATGAGAAAAATTTATGCGAAAAACATTAACCCCTGATCGGATCATTTCCAACATCGTTTGCTTATCGCTTGAGGCGGGTCCTAATGTAGCCAAAATCTTTGTTTTTTTACTAAATTTTAATTCCATATTTAAAACAGGTCTTCTTAAAAAATAAAATGATTGATTGATTTTAAAGTAAATAATTCGATATTTCTTGTTATTTCAATATTTTTTATCTTTTTTAATTTTTGTGTTAATTCATCTATATTATATCCTCTTACTTTGAGAAAAAAGTCGAAATAAAAAAGTTCAGGTATAAAAAAAAATTTCTTTTCACCTCTCTTATTATCAAAAAGTGTAGCTTTTTTTTCTATGGAACTTTTTGAAACACTATTTTTCAATAAATAAATCATCTTCTGTTCTTCTGATAGAAATTCATAGGCTGCAAAAAAAAAGATTTCTTTATTTATCATTAAGTCTAAATCGTTTTTTTTTCGGGTAAGTTGTATTTTTAATCTCTTATTAAGTTTATAGGCAAGTTTATAATCAGGTAAATTGCTGCGTAAACCAATAATTTGAAAATCTATTTCTTCCGCTATATCTCCCAATATCAAAACCATACATTGGTTGTCAAAAGTACAAAATATTTTAACTTTTTTTAAAATTGTTTAAAATTAAGACCGTTGCAAAAAGCACGCTAACAAAAAAATGCAACGCCCGAGGAACTGCAAGTCAGCGTAAGCTAAAATTAAATACCGGAGCAACATAATGGTTGTGAAGATTTTAATTTTTTTGAGAAAGAAGCAGTTTGAAGTTAGATGCTTTCGTTTTCATACTTTTTGAGACCGTTGCAAAAAGCATTCTAACAAAAAAATGCTTGTATTGAGTTTGCCGAAATGCAACGCCCGATAAAAATTAAACACCGTAGCAATCTAATGGGTGTGGAGGATTTTATTTTTTTGAGAAGGGCGCCGTTTGAGGCTAAATGTTTTAATATTTATGTATTCTGCAAAGGTCTTAAAGTGTTTCATTACCCCAATATTTTTTGCAAAGGGCTAAGTTTGTAACTTTGTAAGCACTAACGATAGATTAAATCCCACCCAAATGATGAATAATGAAACACGATGGATACAACGATTTAAAAGCTATCTTAAAGCATTAGATAGGATGAAAGTAGCTATAGAATATATCCATTATAATTTTTCCGATAAAGATAGCCCGAAGGATAATTTAATAAGGCAAGGCTTAATTCAAAACTTTGAATATCCCCATGAACTGGCATGGAAGGTGATGAAAGATTTCTTTAAAGCCAGAGGAAACAATAAAATCTACGGCTCTCGCGATGCCACTAGAGAGGCTTTTGAAAACCACCTTATTAAAGAGGGCGAAGTATGGATGGACATGATAAATAGCCGAAACGCTACCTCACATACGTATAATCCATCTGAAGCAAAAGAAATATTTACCAAAATAAGGGAGCAGTATTATCCTGCATTTCTAATCTTTAAAAAAACGATGGAAGAAGAAAAGAAAATTCATGAAAATAGATAGATGGAGAAGGAAATAAATTTTGGAATAAAGCAGCAGTATATAAATAAAATGCGAACCGTATTTGCACGCTATCCGCAGGTAGAGGAGGTCATATTATATGGTTCTCGAGCGATGGGCAATTACCACTATGGATCCGATATCGACCTTACGATGTTAGGTAAAACACTTAATCAGTCTATAAAATTTAAAATTGAAAACGAACTTGAAGACCTGCTTTTGCCGCATAAAATAGACCTCTCTATTTATTACCGAATAGAAAATAAAGCCCTCTTAGAACATATTAATCAAGCGGGAAAATCATTTTATCGAAAAGGAGATTTAAAGCCAACGAACAGTAAGCAATTTGCAGAAACATAAAAAAGACTGGTAAAAAACTTCTATAGAATCATCGCTGCTGCAAGACTTTTGCAAGGATAAATAGCCCGAAAAATTACAATGGAATCGTACAAAGAAAGCCCTCCTAACGCAGGATAAGTTCCTTTATACAATTAATTTAAATCCCCTGAACATCCTCATTCTTTTTTGTATCTTTGATATTTTAACTAAAACCTATAATCCAATGAAACTTTTTACAACCCCTCTTTTTTTATGCTTACTATTTGCTTGCTGCGACGTTAAAGATGAAATTGGGCGTCATCAATCGCCCCTCCCCCCTTGTAACCCAGATTGGAGTGTGTGTATAATTATAGAGCATATTCCGAGAGGAAATTATCCCTTAACCATGTATTTTGCTAAAGAAGACGAATATCCAACCCCTGTTTGTTATTATAATAAGGGCACACTGTTAAAAGATGGAGTGTGGAAAATCGAAGATGATGGAAAAGAGAAAGAAATTATCAAAATCTGTGGTTACTTTTTTACCCTTATAATACTAAAAAGGAAGGAGATTCGGGTTTAATTGACGAACTTATAGGAAAAGAGCGAAAAGTAAGCATAAGCCTTTTAGATAAGGAACAAAAGACAATATTTGAAAATCATATTTCAGTAAGGGCGGTTACTTATAAATATAATGGTTGGACGTTTTACGATTCAAAAAAGTTAGAAGCAACAGATACCACTTATTTAACGGATGTAAACAAGGGCAAAAGTGGCAATTGTAATGGCATTACCTTTGATTTAAATAAAAAACCTTAATTAAAAGCAATCATTCTTTTTTTGTATTTATACTCTTCTTTACCTTCTGGCTTAAAATAATCATACGTACACCAATTATTTTTATATTTCCAACTCTCTCCACCCCATCCCCAATTCATATGAACAAAATTAGTTGTGCTAGATCTGGTGTAGCGACGGGAGTCATCGCATTGATAAGGGTCATCATATTTCGTAGTTATCGGTGCGCGCCTGGAACCATAAGGATATTCTTCTTCAGGATATTCTTCTTCAAGTTCAAGTTCAAGTTCAGGTCCAGGTACAGGGTCATATACATACCTTTGTGTTCGCTCAACTTCTTCATAATTTGTAACCTCTTTATAGCCGTCAGCCACCCAGGCATGCCCGCCATCATGAGTGTAATAATGTTTCCATCCCCAGCGAATAATAAAATAAACGCCTTTTTTCTTTCTTTCTTCTACTCTATATCCCGATAAATACACCGGATACCCCAAGTCAATATTCTCTTTTAAGGTTGTATAATTGTAATCCATCAGACGAGAATAAGAATAACCCGCTTCTTTAAAGTAATGAAGAGCATTATCAATACTAGCACCCGATTCTTTTAAACCGTATTCCATATGCACCGCCACGCCAATCTCATGGATAAATGCACTGGTTTCCGGGGCGTATATGTTTTTCATTCGCTCCCAATTATAACTTTTATGATCATCCCTTCTATGGTAATTGATGATCTGTGCAATGGCAATGGGCACACAGCCCGCAACACATTGTTTACCCCCTATTTTTGGACATTGATTGTTGAAAGGATAGCGTTGACCCCAACAGGTCGTTAAAAAAGGTCCTTTTTGTTTTGTTACGTTGTAACTACTAAGCACCCTGGTTTGTGACTCACAATGACCAGAAGGGAATCGTTGAACATAGGGATTCGTACGATTTTCTTTAACAGGATGGGCTTTTACATATTCCATAAACTCGCCTATATAGTTTGACAGGCCCGGGTGAATATGTTCTACATCAAATCTTCCTTGGGAATACCACAACACCTGCGGGCGGGCATCTTCTAAAGCATTGATTAGGGCATAACCGCTCGGCTGAAAGCAAAGCAGTTTTAAACGCACCTTCTTTTGCGCATCGGCTATTTCAAAGGTATCAGTAATATCGGCTTTTGTGTACTTCTGCACGGCTGCTCCGTTGGTCTTTTGCTCGTCTTCTTTAAAAACAGTGTTAATAAACGCCAAAACCTTATCTATTCTATCGGTTTGAGCATTTTGTGTGCTTTGCGCACTGGCTTTGCTGTTTATCCTTGCCGTATCGGTTTGAAACGGTGTTTCTAACTCTTCCACACAGCTTGTAATAAACAGTGTGAGGATGAACATACGGGTGAATCTCTTTATTATGGTATACATGGTGAGACCGTTGCAAAAAGCATTCTAACAAAAAAATGCAACGCTCGATAAAAATTAAACACCGGAGCAATCTAATGATTGTGAGGATTTTAATTTTTTGAGAAGGAAGCAGTTTGAAGTTAGATGCTTTCTTTTTCATGCTTTTTTATGTGTTTTGCAACGGTCTCATTTTTTAGGTTATAACTAAGGCACAAGGTACACTATATTTTAGCACGTATTTCAAAGTAAAATAGAAAAAGACCGGTTGCCCTTTTATCTTAAAAAAAGGAATGCAAATCGTATCAAAATAATGTGTACCTTTAGACGTTCTTTAAATAAATTCTTTAACTTTTAAAACCGTATTACAATGAGTTTAAAATATGCTTTATTAGAAGCCCACCTAACGCCCTCACCTGATGACTACACGGCACAGGTGCAGGAAGTAAAAAGCCATGACATGAACAGCCTTACCGAGAAGATGCTGCAAAAGGGAAGCACCATCACCAAAACCGATACGCTGGCAGTGCTCAATTCCTTTTTTGAAGTAATCGAAGAAATTACCCGGCAGGGCGAAACCGTACACCTTGAGTTGTTTAAAACACACCTTTCTATCTCTGGGATATTTGACGGCGCTGCGGATCATTTTGACCCCCAGCGGCACACCGTTCACCTCAACATGAATGCGGGCAAGCGCCTAAAAGAAGTTCTTGCCGGGATACGCGTCGAAAAAGTAGAATCGGTAAAGGCACTGCCGCATGTATTAGAGGTAAAAGACAGCATTACGGGAAGCGTGAACAGGCAGATTAGCACAGGCGGCGTAGTAGAAATAATAGGGAGCCGTCTAAAAATCAAAGGGGATGATCCTGAGAACGGCATATATTTTGAGGACAGCCAAGGCAAAACTTACAAAGTACAAACACTGATTGAAAATAAACCGGCAAGGCTCATTGTGCTGGTGCCCAGCCTCGAAAAAGGCATGTATTCGCTTCACATACAAACCCAGTATGCCAAAGGAAGCGCTACGGTAAAACAAGCTCGCACTGGTACCTTTGAACATCCATTGAGCGTGGTCTAATCCTATTTATCATGATGAAAAAGCGATTTCCCAAGAGAATGAACGGATTGAAAAATATAAATGAAGAAAGAAGATATTATTTTAATCCCGTTTCCTTTTACTGATTTAAAAGCCAGTAAAATGCCGCCTGCCTTATTATAAACTCAGCTAGTAGGGTGAAAAAAGTTCAGCTAGTAAGGTGAAGCTAGTTCAGCTAGTAGGGTGAAGACCATTCAGCTAGTAGGGTGAAGACCATTCAGCTAGTAAGGTGAAGACCATTCAGCTAGTAGGGTGAAGCTAGTTCAGCTAGTAAGGTGAAGCTAGTTCAGCTAGTAAGGTGAAGACCATTCAGCTAGTAAGGTGAAGCTAGTTCAGCTAGTAAGGTGAAGACCATTCAGCTAGTAGGGTGAAGACCATTCAGCTAGTAGGGTGAAGACCATTCAGCTAGTAAGGTGAAGACCATTCAGCTAGTAGGGTGAAGACCATTCAGCTAGTAGGGTGAAGACCATTCAGCTAGTAGGGTGAAGACCATTCAGCTAGTAAGGTGAAGCTAGTTCAGCTAGTAAGGTGAAGGGCATTCGCCCTATTCAGCGATTTTCCACTAAAGGTTACAGGAAGAGGTTCGGGATTTGGAAGGGTGAGATAGGGAATAAGAATCAAAAATGCCAGATTTACAGAAGAAGAATTAAGGCAATCTATTGAAGAGATTAGAAAACTTATTAGCTAAATATGAAACAAAAGCTCTATCACATTAGGATCACCGCTACATTAAAAGGCTTTTCTATCGGCGCATGGTTGCTTATTTCTACGCCCATGCTCAACCATTTTCAAGTTTCTAAGAGACTAATCACGGCATTTGTCCAAAGGCGTACGGCAGCATAATAAGGAGAAGTCTGCACCTGATAGCGTGTTTTATTAAAATACATTCTACTATAAATCGCTTAAAAAAATGAATACATTACCAAGTGAGGAAGAAATTAAAAAGATGACTAGCTATAAATATTAATTATATTATTGACTGCCTTTTATGCGGCTTAGTCGATTTGTTGAGAAAATAGAAGCACGTTTTATTATATGGACAAATTGAAACCCTCTATCAGGACTAACGACTATTTTTCGATGGTTTTTAAGAATCATTAATACTAAATCATTGAGTTGAGTAGCATTCATATAGAGCTTACCAAAACGTGTAGAGTGATAAATGCCAAAATGCCCAAAGAAACCGCTGGAACCAAAGAGCCGAATCCGCGCAGAGAGTTCTTCATAACTGATTTGCTTAATTTGTTTGATGTTTTTTAAAGGAATTTTTGTTTGATAAAAAGGCCGTTGAATGATAACATATTGTTCGTTAACCATGTAACGTACTGGCCGATAGCTATAAGCTATTACTAAAATAATAATTACTGCAACTAAAGCAAAATATGCTCCTCGTTCAACAGGTGTTTGACTGAAAAAAATAAAATAAATAAGCCATAATATGAATAGGAGTACAAGGAGAGTTAAAATTTTATTAAACCACGAAAGTTTAGCTTTGAAGATGAATTCCATAGATTTTATAATATAATTTTCTTAAAAAATGATATACCACATTCTCTTCATCCAGATAAAGAATAAGCGCACCGGCCATATACAGAAAAAAGCTAATTAAACCATGCGTTACGGCAATTCCCAGATGAAAAATCAACCCTAAAAATAAAAATATTTTTTTCGTTTTTTTATTCGTTACGAGCAGGCAGGCAAATAAACATAGCTCAAAAATAATGACTAACCATGCAAAAAGAGGAGCAAGGCTGCTCAGTGTGATGATATTATATACTTTCTGTAAGCCCACGGGTGCACCAAACAAGTTATGCGTAAACCAATAATAAAGGCAGGTCCCGCTTCTCCATTCTTCGTTAAGCAATTTTCCTATAGAGGCATCTAAGTAAACAACCGCTACTTGAAGCATAATCAAAAAATAATAAACATTAAAAAATACATTTACTGCTTTTCGATCTTTGCTTTTTTTAGCCGTATCCCATTGGTTCATTCTATTATCAAACAAGCAAATAGGGATAAGCAAAAGGCTTAAGTTGGAGGCAATTTGGTCGCCGCCTTCTACAATAATAAAGGAATTACTGATGCTTATATGCACCCATGCCTGAAGCAGGCAGGAGATTTTAGGGTAGTAACCTGTGATAGCAAACAATAAAATAAGGATAGAAATGATTTTGCCCCAATGAATTCCACACAAGTTAAAAATACTGTAATGATTCATAAAAAGCACTCGTTGAATAAGGATTTCATCTTGCTTTATTAGATTAAAATTCGTTATTTCATGTAAATTATTAGTAATTAACACAAGGAAGGCGCTGACGGCAAAGATGGTTCTTACCAACGCGATTTTATGGGTAAAAATGCTGTGCTGCTCTAACCGAAGAATGAAGTCGTTTAGTTTCATTGTATCATTTCTATGGGATATACATTATAATGCAAGGGATAATCACTTTTTCTATGTAATAATGCCCAAGGTAATTGAAATTGCAAGGCAAGCAGGTATTTTCCATTTAAATCAGGAGTTAATTCCTTTTTAATGGCTATATTTTCATACTTCACTTTTTTGTTTTTCAGAATTACTTCGGGAATTTTATCGGGACTAATCGCTTTTATCTCATATCCTTGGATAGAATCCTCTTTTATTTTTCTGAAAATATGATGAATTTCAACATTCAAAATTCTGTTGTGGCGAGAAAGCCCAAAATCATACTCTGCTGAGAAATTTCTTAAATTTATCGGCCTAAATTTTCCTTTATTATAAGAAAAAAGATAAAGTTGCGGGTCTTTAGAACTTTTAGTAAAAAAAGCCCAGCCTTGTGGAAATATAGAAACAAAATTCACATGTAAAGCACGAGAATGATTTAAAGGATTTGCACCAAAATATACACTTAATAACAGGAAAAATATAAATACATTAAAGCAAACTCCTGCAAAAAAAGAAACCAAAGAAATTTTTGAAGGCACCATACCCCTATTTATTTAAAGTTTAAATCCCTTGAAGATTAAGCGTTACATCAGACAAATATTTACCTTTTGTATATTCATTCAACTTAAGATTATTCTGATTGTCTAATGGAACACTTAAAAGCAAATCTATTACTGCTACCATTGCTATTATTGCTATTACTGCTATTTCAGTATATACTACAGTATCTGTATCATACCAAACGGTACTACTCATTTCAGTTTTAGAAATGTTTTTCGTATTATATTTTGAGTATTTGTCCTGAATAACAGAGGCAACATTATTTACACTTTCTTCACTACTTTTATTTGATAAAACCGTTGTTTTTTTAGTAATTATATTGGCAGCATCTACAATCGCAGATTTTACCTGATAAAAATCACCAGAAGAAATTTTATTGCTAAAAATTCTCAAGTAATCGGATTTTTCAGCCTTTATCTCATCTATAATTGTCTTTTCAAAAGCCAATACTTTTGATATTTTAAAAGGATCCTTTACATAGTTTCTAAAATCAAATTCTTTAAAATCCGGTAATTTTTTGGCAACGGGCCCATCAAGAAACATTACCCCTCTAAAAACCGAGTCATCACTATAATCTTTAACGTTATAATTTTTAGCATTAAATACTACCCCTTTAGTATTTCTATTACCCATGAAATTCTGTACTGCTTCATCGCTATTACAACTTACAAACAATATGGCAAATGCTGTAAACATCCAAAGTAACGGATTCTTAATAATCATTCTAATCTTTTTCATAATTATATTTTTTTAGCTTAAGAACAAATTTAGAATGATAATTATTTAAAATACAAATATTTTTTATACTAAAAGTTTATTCTTTTTTTACTTTGATAAGTATTATTTATAATTTTGGGTTTAAAAAATTGATTTTAAACATCTTGTTGAACACATTAAATTTTATATTTTTCTTGGTTTTCTCATGAAAAAAACAGTTTAGCAGTTTTGGTTAGTAAATTAAGGTAAAAAAAACTAATCAATTACGCCGCTAAAAATCAATTCATCTGCTAGGTAACAAACGGCAAATTGCCCTTCGGTAATGGCTTCCTGTGGAGTTTTAAACAGAATATAGTAACCATGAGAAAACCTATATAAATAGGATTCCTGAAGAGGTTGTCGATACCTAATTCTCGTCCGGACTTTCAAGGATTTTCCTTCCTCTATTTGCAAATCGGTGCGAACCCAATGCGCATCTGTTTTTGAAATGTAAAGCGCCTTACGCCATAATCCCTTATGATTGTGCCCCTGTCCGGCATAAACTATGTTTTCTCTTACATCAATACCGATAACGAATAAAGGATCCGGAGTGCCGCCTACAGCTAATCCCTTACGCTGTCCATAGGTAAAATAGTGCGCCCCCTGGTGTTGTCCAACTATTTTTCCATCGCTTGAGATATAATGTATTTTTTTTGAGTGATAAGTCAATTCTGATTCCTTCTTTTCAAAAACAGGAAGTGCGGATTGATATAAAGGAGAGTCCTGTGAGATTTCAATAATATTTCCTGTTTTAGGCTTGAGGCGCTGTTGTAAAAAATCGGGTAACCGCACAGGACCGATAAAGCATAATCCTTGAGAATCTTTTTTATCAGCAGTTACCAGACCAAGAGATTTCGCTATTTTTCTGACTTCTGATTTTTCCAAATGACCTATTGGAAAAAGTGTTTTGCGAAGCTGGAATTGATTTAATTGGCATAGAAAATACGATTGATCTTTTTTTTTATCTACTCCGGCTACTAGTCGATAAATTTCTTTTCCCTCTTTTTTAATGCGTTTTTTTTGGCAATAATGTCCAGTAGCAACATAATCGGCACCCAATTTTAGTGCTAAAGTTAAAAATACATCAAATTTAATTTCACGATTACATAACACATCTGGATTAGGCGTTCGCCCTTTTTCATATTCTGAAAACATATATTCTACGATACGCTCACGATATTGGGCGCTCAAATCAATTACTTGAAAAGGGATATTTATTTTTTCGGCGACTAACAGTGCATCGGCACTATCCTCTACCCAAGGACAGGCTCCATCTAAAGTAACTAAAGGATCATTCCAGTTTCGCATAAAAATCCCGATAACTTCATATCCTTGTTTTTTTAGTAAATAGGCTGCTACACTTGAATCTACCCCTCCTGATAATCCTACTACAACTTTTTTCAAAATAAGTGAAATTTTAACTTATGCTAGGCAATTCCTTATTCTCTATAAAAAAAAGCTTTGCATCTCTGCTCTTTCAATTTTTCCTGTACTGCATTGATAGGTTTTATCTGGAAATCTTTTAAGCAAAGCAAAATCATGCGTTGCCATCAAAACAGCACATCGTTCTTCATTAGACACTTTGCGCAGAAGTTTCATAATCTCAATAGAGGTTTCAGGGTCAAGATTCCCTGTGGGTTCATCGGCAATGATAAGTTCAGGCTTATTCAATAATGCCCTTGCAATGACTACTCGCTGTTGTTCGCCTCCTGAAAGTTCGTACGTATGCTTGAATCCTTTTGTCTTCATTCCCACGGCATTCAGCGATTCTATTATACGCTTATGAATGGAATTTTTATCTTTCCAGCCAGTTGCTCTCAAAGCAAAATTCAAATTTTGGTAAACGGTAAGATGACTTAATAATTGGAAATCCTGAAAAACAATCCCTATTTTCCTTCTCAAGTACGGAATATCCTTATTACGTAATTTTCTAAGATTAAAGTTAATTACTGAAGCCTCACCTATATTCAAAGGTAAATCACCATAGAGTACTTTCAAAAAACTGCTTTTTCCGCTTCCGGTTTTGCCTACCAAATAAATAAATTCTCCCTTTTCTATTTGAAGAGAAACCCCCGATAAAACTAACTGTTTTTTTTGGTAAACAGATATATTCTTTAGATAAATAATAATAGAATTCATTATTCTTCTTCTCTGGTGAAGCCATTATATTATTACACCAAAATAAGTTGTTTTTGTTTCTATATAATTTCTTATAAAACAACCCGTTCTCGCTATCGCTTAGCTCTTACTTCGCTAACCGTTAGTTTTTTTCTTCCTTTTGCTCTTCTTCTTGCCAGTACTTTTTTACCCGCTTTTGACGACATTCTTTCTCTAAACCCGTGCTTGTTTCGTTTCTTCCTTTCCGAAGGCTGAAAAGTCCTTTTGCTCATTTTTTAATATATTTAACCTATAAACCAACCCCCTAAGACCAGGGTTCTAATAGCTGGCAAATTTAATAAAACTTTATAAATTAGTAAAATAATTTTGAAACTCAAAAATGAATATACCTCGAAATTTAATAGATAAACTCCATGCACGGAAAGAGCAGGGTGCTTTGCGCTCTTTAAAAATATGGGATTCGCTAAAGACCGATTTTTTTTCTAACGACTATCTGGGCTATGCAAGGGAAAAAACATCACTTTTTCTTAGGGGAAGTTCCGGGTCTCGATTAATTTCTGGCACAAGGAAACAACATCTTGATGTTGAAAAATATTTAGCAAATTTTCACAAAGTAGAAGCCTCACTACTTTTTAATTCAGGATACGATGCCAATATAGGCTTCTTCTCTTGTATCCCTCAAAAAGGAGACCTTGTTCTATACGACGAATTGATACACGCTTCTGTACGTGACGGTATGCGCCTTTCTCAAGCAAAAACCTATCGTTTCAAACACAATGATATGGCGGATTTAGAAAAAAAGATACAACAATTTAATACAGCTGAAACACTTTACGTAGTCGTTGAATCGGTTTACTCAATGGATGGCGACTCTCCGGATTTTCAACAATTAAAGGCATTGGTGCGCCAATATAAAATTTACTTAATTATTGACGAAGCGCATAGCCTAGGGGTATATGGTAAAAATGGCGAAGGATTAGCTATTAACCATCATATTCATGAAGATTGCTTTGCCCGTTTATACACTTTCGGAAAGGCTTTAGGCTGCCATGGTGCCGTGTGGGTAGGATCAAACGAATTAATAACCTACTTGATCAACTTTGCCCGTTCATTTATTTATACCACCGCGCTTTCGAGCGACCTAGCAAAAGAAATTGAACAAAGATACCAGCGGTTATCAAAAGATCATTACACAAGAGAAAAATTAAAACAAAATATTGATTTTTATAAAAAAACCGTTCAAGCTAAAAAATTGACCCCCTCTTTTTCATTAAACGATTCTCCTATACAATTTTATATGAGTAAAACCAAAAAAAAACTAACTGATATAATGCATCAATTGCAGGGTGAAGGCTTTGCCGTAAAACCTATTTTTTCTCCCACTGTTCCTGAGGGAAAAGAACGATTACGGATCAGTTTGCACAGCTTTAATACTTTTTCGGAAATAGAAAAACTTATATCACTCATTGCTAATCAAGGTGAAATTTAATCCGTTAAAATTTTTATTTATCTCGCTCAATTACATAATTAATCATGCTGATTAATGAGGTCTTAGCCGGCGATTCAGGATAATGAGCAATCATTTCTAACGCCTGCATTTGATATTGTTTCATTTTTTCTATCGTATAGGTTATTCCTCCTGATTTTTTTACGAAATCTATCACTTGCCGCACACGTTTTTTATCCTTATTATATTTTTTAACCGACTGAATTAACCACTTTCGATCTTTTTCATCCGAATGATTGATAGCATAAATAAGTGGAAGGGTCATTTTTTGTTCCTTAATGTCTATCCCTACTGGTTTTCCTAATAGGTTGGTTTGCTGATAATCAAACAAATCATCTTTTATTTGAAACGCCATTCCAATACATTCACCAAAACGACGCATTTTTTTTGCTTCTTCGTCTGATGAACCTACCGAACGAGCACCGTTTTCACAACATGAAGCAATGAGCGTTGCCGTTTTCATAAGGATAATATCATAGTAAGTACCTTCGGTTATATTTAGCCGCTTTGCCTTTTCCATTTGTAAAAGTTCTCCCTCGCTCATTTCTTTTATCGAACGAGAGATGACTTTTAGTAGATCATAATCATAATGATCTACGGCAAGAAGTAAACTTTTTGAAAGTAAATAATCTCCTATCAATACCGCTATTTTATTTTTCCACAAGGCGTTTATAGAGAAAAATCCGCGGCGCATATTACTATCATCTACTACATCATCATGCACTAAAGTAGCGGTATGAATCAACTCGATTAGCGCCGCTGCACGATAGGTTCGCTCTTCTACATCTCCCAGCATTTTGGCAACTAAAAAGACAAACATCGGGCGCATTTGCTTTCCTTTTCTGCGGACAATATAATAGGTAACGCGGTCTAACAAAGGCACTCGAGAACGCATAGCAGAACGGAATTTATCTTCAAAAATTTCCATTTCTGCCACAATAGGGGCTTTTATTTTTTCAGTTATTTTTTTCAAAAAAATTCGGAATTAAATATAATGTAGGAGAAACTCCTTCATATCCTTCCCCGCTGATATAAAGGTGTTTATTATAGACTGTAATCCCTTCTATCTGACCTATTTTTTTAGTTTTGCCAAGGTAGGTAGCATGAACCTGCTTTTCAAATAATAATCCTTTTTTATTAATCATAAAACGCCAAAGTGTTACCTCACCTTCTCGCGTATATTGAACTGCAAATACATGATTTTCATCTACATCCGCACCAGTTAAAAGTCCGTCGGTAGGAATTTTTTCTAACAACTTTGCTGTATATTGACCAGGGATTGTTGGAAGGACATAATGCCCCGCTATTCCCGTTTTCCATGCCTTTGTTAGTAAGTGGATTTGATTTTTATAGATGAACATGGCTTCACAATCAAAATCATGTTGATAATCGCTTTTAGGATAATCATTTCGCCCTTGGTAATCAAACATAATTTTTTGCGCCTCTATTTTTTGTATTTTCTGCTCATTGATTTTTTCCTTATGAATTTTATAAATAACTAAATCTTTTCTATTACCTTTATTATTGCCAAAATCACCTATATAAATAAAATTCATATCCTCTGCAATACTTTCCCAATCGATATTCTTTGCTTCCTTTACTTCAAGTTCTTTTATAATTTCTCCATTAGAATTTACTTTATAGAGATGGTTTTTTCCACCGCTGTCATTAAAAGTCCAAAACAATTTTCCATCTTGGGTTTCTAACCCAGAGTTCTCATACAATTTTTTAGGGAATGATACGTATTTTTTCATATCTCCTTTTCTAATCGTATCTCGAATAATTTTTGAGTTATTTATTTTCTGTCTTTGCGCAGAAGTTTTCTCATGCGTACATTTTCCTAAAAAGAGCAAAAAGCAAAACGGGAATAAAAAAAATTTAATCATTATGAAAAAAGTTATACGACAAATATAAATATAAAATTAAGAGCCGAGCCCTTTAATTTGCACTGACTTGCATTTGATAGCGTGCATTTCTACAGGTGGTTACTGAGCACAGTCGAAGTACTCAATACAAGCTTTTTGCAATGGTCTCACTTTTAGGAAATTACTAATGCTTAAAATGCCGCATTCCGGTAAAGACCATAGCAATTCCATGCTCGTTACAAGCCGCAATGCTTTCCTTATCTCGTATAGAACCACCGGGCTGAATAATGGCTTTAATACCATTCCCGGCTGCGGTATCAACTACATCACGAAATGGAAAAAAAGCATCTGAGGCTAAAACTAAATCATGAGTTTGTTTTTCTTGTGCTCTTTCCATGGCTTGACAAGCTGCCCAAATACGATTGGTTTCTCCTGTACCTATGCCCAGCGCCTGTTGGTGAGAAGCCACTACAATCGCGTTGCTTTTCACATGCTTGACTACTTTTTGCGCAAATAATAAATCCGTCATTTGCTGTGTGGTGGGTTGTTTTTCACTAACGACTTTAATATCTTTAGAAAAAGCATGATCTACATCTTGCACCAGAACTCCACCATCTACTTTTACATACTCCACGCGGTCACACAAAGGAGAATGAACCTTAATAATTCGTAAATTTTTCTTTTTTTTCAACAAGGATAGTCCATCGGAAGTAAAACCCGGGGCGATTACAATCTCCAGAAAAATCTTAACCAATTCTTCTGCGGTTTCTTTCGTTACCTCTTTGTTAAAAGCAACAATGCCTCCAAAAATAGAAATAGGGTCGCAATGGTATGCTTTTTTATAGGCAGTGTGTACATCAGGGGCAGTAGCAACTCCGCAAGGGGTGCTGTGTTTTACCGCACAACAGGCGGTTTCCTCAAGCTCGCACACGATTTTATATGCCACGTACATATCTCTTATATTATTGAAAGAAAGCTCCTTGCCGTTGAGTTGTGTCATATTTTTCAAGGTGCCTGGTTCTACTGTATTTACATAAAAAGCCGCCTTTTGATGAGGGTTTTCTCCATAACGTAAATCCATCTGCTTTTTATAGGAAGCATTCAAATAGTTAGGATAGTGATCTTTTTCTAATAACATGTTAGCTATGGCAGCATCATAGGCTGCAGTGAGATTAAATACTTTTGCAGCTAGTTCTTTTCGAGTTGCCAGCGGAATAATGCCTTCTTCGTTCATTTCTCTTTGTATTCTTTCATAATCAGCTATTTCACAAACGGCTATGACATCGAAAAATGATTTTGCTGCCGCACGTAACATGGTAGGTCCTCCAATATCAATAAACTCAACTAATGCTTCTGTGGTTAGTTTTTTTTGTGCCTTTTCAAAAAAGGGATATAAATTAACCACTACCATATCAATGGGTTTAATACGATGATCTTTAAGCGTATCTAAATGACTCAAATCGTTTCGTTTTGCCAGGATTCCGGCATGAATCATGGGATGAAGGGTTTTAACGCGCCCATCTAATATTTCAGGGAAATGGGTTACTTCCGAAATATTTTTTACCTGTATTCCGTTATTCAGCAGATGGTTATATGTTCCTCCGGTAGAGAGGATTTCGTATGATTTTTCTTGTAAAAACCGTGCCAATTCAATACAATTGGTTTTATCTGAAACGCTTATTAATACACGTTTATTCATTTTTTTCATAGCAATTTTAATGACCGCTAAGGTAATAAATTAAAGAGACTTTTGCAGAAAGTTTGTATTGAGCTTGTCGAAATGCACGCTAACAAAAAAATGCTTGTATTGAGTACTTCGACTGTGCTCAGTAACCACCTGTCGAAATGCAACACCCGATAAAAATGAATGGCAAGTCATCTCTAGCTAAAAGCCTCTTTTAATAAAGGGGTGGAACGCGGATAAAATTTTTTTCATTAATTTTGATGTAAACAAAATAAGAATTATTTTTAAGATAAATTTAATCCACTATGTTACCTGAAAAACAAACCCAGTTTAATCCCACAGAAAAGGAAGATAAATATTACTTTTCCGCTTTTTTTAACGAAGCCCTTCAAAATGCTGCTGCCATTATAAAACATATCAAGCGGCGAATGGACGCCAAATATACAGGGAATAAATTCCCGGAAGACGATAAGATTGATGAAAATGAACTGCATGATACAGGAATGCTGAAAATTGAAAACGGTAAGCAATATAAAGATAAGCTAATACAAGCTGTCGAAATCAGAGCCATGCTAAGCAGGTATTTTATACTTTTAGAAACTTTTAAAGAAGATAAGGTTACCCGTCAATTTTACTTTTTGCGCTGTATATTTAAACTCGCTGCATCGTGCCGCAATTATTACAGCCATGCGAATCACAATTGCATTACTCTAACGGATGCTTTAGAGGAATTTTTACCTAAAGAAAACAAGAAAAAAACTAATTTTAAGATAGAAGATTTTAAGATTTGCTTTGAAAAATGCTTTAAGCATGCGGTAAACGAAGCGAGACGACGGTTTGATTTTTCTGAGGAAATCGAAGCGCTATTTATAACCAAGGAAGGAAAAAACAAAAAGAAAATTAATGAAAACTATGCCTTGTTTACTGACGATGGCAAAAACCTTAGTGAAAAAGGCATACATTTTTTGTTTTGCCTGTTGCTGACCAAAGAACGTGCAAACCTCTATATTTCACGCATTCGAGGCTTTAAGGGCACTCATACTGAAAAATTTCTTGCCACGCGGCAGGTGTTTACTGCATTTTGCGCAAAACCGTCCAAAGCCCAATTGGTTTCCGGCGAAAATGAACAAGCGCTTACCTTAGATTTGATGAACTATCTTGCCAAGTGCCCCCAGCCGCTTTATAATCAATTAAATGAAGAAGATAAAACCCGTTTTATAACGCAAGAAGGAGACGAAGAAGCACAAGAAGGAGAAGATAAACTTGTGCCGACTACTCGCATGACGCGCAATTTAGATCGTGCGTTTTATTTTCTGGCGCGGTTTATTGACTCACATCCCGGTTTTAATGCAAACTTTTGTGTGCAACTTGGAAAATGGCGTATTGCAGAATATAAAAACGGCAACGTGGAGCGGAACATTGACCAAAACGTATATCAATTTAGCAACCTTGGCGATATTAAAAAGCAAGATGACCTTGAAAGAGCCAAGGAAAACAATGAGCTAAAAAGAAGACTTAGCAAAATCGTTATACCTAAGCCATTAGAAAGGGAATGGATTCAGTATGCCCCGCATTATGCGAAGCAGCCTCATGCTTTTTCAATTAACTTTTTAGAGAAAAAAGAAGATGAGAAAAAAAAGAATAAAGGGAAAGAAAACGACCCTAAAATTATTATTGGAAAGAAGAAAATAAAAACGTATTCGGCAGACCTTATCAAACAGCAAGCCACAGATTTTACGCTCTCTTATCGGTCTTTACCGCTTATCAGCATGCTGCTGTTATTAAATGAACAGACGAAGGATGAAAACTATCAAGTGGATAAATTACTGATTACATACAGCCAGTCTGTCGAAAATTTTTTAGAAGAACTAGAAAAAGAAATAGTTGCCGGAAATCGCTTTAGCTTAGAGAGTATAAAAAGCCAAGCGGAAAAACACCATTTAAAAATAAAATGGCTGCCCCGCCAACTCATTAAAGCATTAATAGGAAATCTAAAGCCTTTTGATGATCAGGTTCAGCAAAAGTTACAAGAGGAAATTGACCGCACCAAAGAATACGGTGATTTTCTTAGCTATATGACAAAACTGAGAAACTCAAATAAGGAATCAGAGGAAAGGATAAAATATCAAAAAAAACTAAAAGCACTTAAAGGGAAATATATTTACAAAACGGGAAATGTTGCTGCTGATTTTTTAAAAGATTTTTGGCGTTTTACCACAAGGCGTAACGGCAAAATGCCAAACTCCTCAGAATACCAAACCCTGCAAAAAAAATTAGCCCTCTACACGGTGCATCGCCATGAATTAGACCGGCATTTTAAAAGTTTAGGTTTTGACCATCGCAACCCTTTTTATAAGTCTTTAATTAAGAACGAGTATAGAAAAATGTTTTTTTCTTCTCACTCAACGATTCAAAACGCTTATAAAGATTATTTAAAAGAAAAAGAAAAGCAATTAAAAAAGATACAATACGCCTTAAAAACTGAGCCTGAAAAGTGGCAAACGTATTATAAGGTTCTATTTGCCTTAAAGCTGCCGGTAACAACGCAGGCGGGTGGTAAATGGCATGTTAAAGACTTAAAAAAAGAAAAGGAATTAAAAAACTATATATACAATCTAAAAAAAGCCTTGCAGCCTAACGGAAAAGAAACAGACACTAACAAAAAAACTCCCCGCTTAGGCGTGCCGTACGACTTTTGGTCGCATCGTTTTGTAGAATTTATTCAAAAGCACGAGCCGGATATCGCTGCAGGCATAAAAACCTTAAACCCGGTTAAGTTAATTGAAAAATATCTTGAAAAGAAAAACGAGGGCACACAAGAATTTTATGATTGGAAGCGCACGTACTCTTTTAACGAGGAAGAGGAAACGCAGTCAGTGAAGATAGAAGGCAATCCAGATGAGCTGCACCGGCAAGTTAAAGAGCAGCTTAAAAAAGCCAATGAACTGCAAAAAAAAGAACTAAAAAAGATTCTAACAACCGAAGCCGCTATAAGGTATGCACAATCACAAGACAGAGTATTATGGCTTTGCGCCAAATGGCGGCTTAAAAAATATTTTGATGTAAAAGAATCAGAAAAAGCCCCTAAATTAAAAAACTATGCTGGTGGATATAATGATACTGAGAGTCATAATCCTTTAGAGCAAAGCTATGATTTTCATTTTGATGAGCGTCAAGACCATTACACCTTTACAATACAAGTAAAAAATACCAAACTGCGCGATATAGGCAAGGTGCATGCCCTGCGAAGAGACAAGCGCTTGCCTACCTTACTTAAACTGTTGGCATACTGGGCAAAGGAAAACGTCTCTAACCAACCCTTTACGCTTTCCTATACCGAACTAAAACAAGAGTTAGAACGCTATGAGGACTATCGCTTAGAGAGTTTACGTTTGGTTCAAAAATTTGAACGGGCATTATGTAAAAATTCAAAAAAAGGAAGTTACGACTCTTTATCCGAAATTTTAAAAGAAACGTATGAAGAAGGAACACCATATTATACTATATGTTTAGCATTGCGCAATAGCTGGTCGCATAATGAATATCCTTGTAAGTGGGAAATAGAGATCTCTAATGAACTAACGGGAGAAAAAAAGAAAGAAAAAAAGTGGCTTTTTGATATGGATGCAAGTTTAAAAAGTGCTTATTTAAAACATATTGTTAATGAGAATGAAAAAAAAGAATTAACTTTGCACCTGACGAAAAAAAACAGTTTATCCGCCTTTTGGTATAAGCAAACTGAGCATTTTTTTTCGATGAAATAAGGCTTAATTTATTAACCAATAATTGGTTATAAAGTCCATGCTGTGCAAGGCCCCGTTTTGGAGGCTATTCACAGCACATCGAAGTTGTCTAAATTTAAGACGCCTGCTGTGCAAGGCCCCGTTTTGGAGGCTATTCACAGCTCTTATTATGTTTCCGTTTTTTAAGTAGGCTGTGCAAGGCCCCGTTTTGGAGGCTATTCACAGCTTTCAATTTCTTTTTTTTCTATTGCAACCAGCTGTGCAAGGCCCCGTTTTGGAGGCTATTCACAGCCTGTTACCTTGTTATGGCAAATGGTAAATAGCTGTGCAAGGCCCCGTTTTGGAGGCTATTCACAGCCACAGTCATTTTTACATTTTTCATTTTATGGCTGTGCAAGGCCCCGTTTTGGAGGCTATTCACAGCTATTAGCTTCTTCTGCTAAAAATTCTGTGTGCTGTGCAAGGCCCCGTTTTGGAGGCTATTCACAGCTTGTTTGTTTGTTTTAAAAATTTAGTAGCGCTGTGCAAGGCCCCGTTTTGGAGGCTATTCACAGCAGCTCCCTTGTCAGCCCCCCTAATAAGAAAGCTGTGCAAGGCCCCGTTTTGGAGGCTATTCACAGCTGTTTGCTTGAAAGAAAATTATTTTTTTCTGCTGTGCAAGGCCCCGTTTTGGAGGCTATTCACAGCCCAGCTTGCTTTGTGTTTCATTTTTTTTTGCTGTGCAAGGCCCCGTTTTGGAGGCTATTCACAGCTGTAATAATTCTCATCTATTCTAGAGAATTGCTGTGCAAGGCCCCGTTTTGGAGGCTATTCACAGCATAAAAACACGGAATATTAAGCTCTTTGCGGCTGTGCAAGGCCCCGTTTTGGAGGCTATTCACAGCTAAGCCGAAGGCGATTAGCTTTTGGATGTTGCTGTGCAAGGCCCCGTTTTGGAGGCTATTCACAGCAGCAGTAAAGTCGACATACAATTTCAGTTGGCTGTGCAAGGCCCCGTTTTGGAGGCTATTCACAGCGGTTTTGCTCCAGAATAACATGTATAACTAGCTGTGCAAGGCCCCGTTTTGGAGGCTATTCACAGCCGTATCTGAATTTTCTAAAATTAATATCAGCTGTGCAAGGCCCCGTTTTGGAGGCTATTCACAGCTAAAGGGAGGCTTATACAAAATCACAGTTTCCTGGAAAAACAGTATAGATAGTTATTTAATCGCCAAAGACATTACATGGAAATAAAAGATATTATATCGGCTTTGCTGCTGGGCTTGGTAGGTAGCTACCATTGCCTGGCTATGTGTGGCCCCATCGCTTTTACGCTTTCGATAGATAAACGTTATCGAAACAGGTTATTAATTCAGAATCTGGTGTATCAATTAGGGCGTGTGGTTACTTATACTATGCTCGGAATGATTGGAGGCATTATCGGCAAAAGTTTCAATATTATGATCGGGCAGGGCACCCTTAGTATTATCATTGGTATTTTATTAATTATATCCACTTTATTTTCTTTACAAAAAATACAGCGATTGATAATAGCTAAGCCTATAAACTTATTGGTAAGCAAATTGAAGCAATATTTATCTTATTACATTAAACGGTCTGATTATAAAAGTTTTTTAATCATTGGCCTGTTAAACGGGCTTTTGCCTTGCGGGCTTGTATATATGGCTTTAACTTCATCGCTTGTCGCGGGAAGCATTTTAAAATCAGCATTTTTTATGACTTTATTCGGGTTTGGCACGATTCCTATGATGTTTACGTTAGTGCTGTTTGGAAATTATGTAAGGATAAGCTGGCGGCGGCGTATAGAAAATTTTTTACCGTTTATCGTTGCTTTCGTTGGAATTTTATTTATTTTAAGAGGCTCTAACTTAGATATTCCTTTTTTATCGCCTTCATACAGCGGTCGTATGCACATGCACCACATGCATGGTGAGATGAATCATAGTGAGATGAATAATATGCATGGAGGGCACCATCATTAAATGAAAATGAGAGAAAAAGAGAAAAAAATAGTCGAGTTAGATGGAGTCGATAAAACTATTCTCAACCATCTTTCTGAGGATGCGCGACGATCAGTAGTTAGAATTGCTAAGGAAATAGGCATTTCTGCTACTGCTATTCATAAAAGAATAAGAAAATTAGAGGCTGCAGGTGTTATAACGGGCAGCTATATCACCTTTGATTATAGCTGTGCAAGGCCCCGTTTTGGAGGCTATTCACAGCTACTGCCGTGTACCATCATAGCCTTGCCCCGCTGTGCAAGGCCCCGTTTTGGAGGCTATTCACAGCATCTTTTCCTTTTAATTCTTTTACGACATGGCTGTGCAAGGCCCCGTTTTGGAGGCTATTCACAGCTAAAAACGTAGGCGTTATATTTTTTACGATGCTGTGCAAGGCCCCGTTTTGGAGGCTATTCACAGCGATGTTCTTAAATCAATATCTTCTTTTCCTGCTGTGCAAGGCCCCGTTTTGGAGGCTATTCACAGCACAAGTAAAAAACGATGTTAGAGAGATCGAGCTGTGCAAGGCCCCGTTTTGGAGGCTATTCACAGCTTAGCAACTTTTGCGCGGTATATTTCTTTTTGCTGTGCAAGGCCCCGTTTTGGAGGCTATTCACAGCAGAAGCAATCAGCGGGGATTTAAAAAATAGTGTGGACTTGCCATTTTTTTTCAATTTTTTTTTAACTTGCGGTAAAAAATAAACGGCTCAATTTGTTAAAAGGGTTCAATGCTTAATCATCCTGCTTAAAAAAGCGGATATAGATAAGACCCCGCAGCCAATCTTTTAAAAAAATAATTTTCATCTTTTAAAAACCATTATTATGAGTACATTAAAAAACTTAGTTCATACGCATCTCACCGAAGAACAGATAAAAGCAGCTACCACCGCATTAACCACCTTAGAAACCGCTTTGGCAAAAAAAGTCGTGAACTTAAGCAGCGAGGAACGCCGCAAGTACGGCAGTATCAGTGAGCAAAACAAACTGTTTGTAAACAAGGTTAACGATTATGCCGCGGGGCAGACCAATTTGCGCAGCCCTGATGTAGATTGGGCAGAGTTTACTAAAGACTTTCACAGCCGCACAGTTTTGGAAGGTATTATTGCACGCTTAGAGAACTTAATTACAGGGCTCAACAATGCGAAAACCTTGCACGACTATGACAATTACCAAGCTGCATTAGACGATTATGCTTATACCAGCTATAAGGTGGGTACGGCAGCAACAGGTTATGAAGACAAACACAAGGCACTCAAACAATTCTTTAGCCGTATTTAAAAAATAAAGATAGGAAGCCAAAGTATGTTCATAGTTAATTAAAACTGCTTTGGATGATATTTGAAAAATTTCAAGATCGAATACTTCTAATCTAGGTGTACAACCTTAAAATACAGGTTCGCAACCTCAAAATATAGGTCCGCAACCTCAAAATATAGGTTCGCAACCTCAAAATATAGGTCCGCAACCTCAAAATATAGGTTCGCAACCCCAAAATATAGGTTCGCAACCCCAAAATATAGGTTCGCAACCTCAAAATATAGGTTCGCAACCCCAAAATATAGGTTCGCAACCTCAAAATATAGGTTCGCAACCTCAAAATATAGGTCCGCAACCTCAAAATATAGGTCCGCAACCTCAAAATATAGGTCCGCAACCTCAAAATATAGGTTCGCAACCTCAAAATATAGGTTCGCAACCCCAAAATACAGGTTCGCAACCCCAAAAGAGCCCTCTAACTTGCGCTGACTTGCCGTTGCCAAAGTGCTTTTTGCAAGGAGATCTATATATTGAGACCGTTGCAGAACACATACTCAAAAAATTAAAATCCTCACAACCCAAAGGTTGCTCCGGTGTTTAATTTTTATCGGGCATTGCATTTTATTGGCGAGAGTGCTTTTTGAGACCGTTGCAGAACATATAAAAAACATGAAAAAGAAAGCATTTAGCTTCGCTGACTTGCAGTTCGCTTCAAACTGCTTCCTTACTTCGGCTGTGCTCAGCAACCATCTCAAAAAATTAAAATCCTCACAACCCAAAGGTTGCTCCGGTGTTTAATTTTTATCGGGCATTGCATTTTATTGGCGAGAGTGCTTTTTGCAACGGTCTCTTTTTGCAATGGTCTTGGTTTTTAGAATATAGAAAAATTAGACTAAAGATCTAGGTCTCAGAAAGTGAAAAAAGGGTTCATAGGGCTTTGCGGGGGGAGCGTTAGGGATAGCAGCGGTATCCTTTTTCTTGGGGCAGCCTTTCGCCCCAAGAAAAAGATTTAGCGGATAGCCCGCCCGCCGGCAGGCGGGAACGCCAAAAAATAAACTATCGAGAGCCCTTTAGCTTGCGTTGACTTGCGATTAATTTTTTATCGGGCGTTGCATTTTACCCGCTAAAGAGCTTTTTACAACTGCGAGTCAGCGCAAGCTAAAGGTCTATTAATTTCTTTTCAAAAAATCCTTAGTTAACCGCAGAGTGCCTATTCGGGAAGCTAATATGCCGATGATTAGAACGGTTGTTATTACGATAAAAAGGTTAGCAAATGTAATTTCTACAGGATAGGGTAATAGCGAATTTACGCGAATCATGCCAAATTGCCGTTGAAGAATAATTAAAATTAATCCGATGAAAAGACCGGTTAATCCGCCGAGTGAGGTAACTATAAATCCTTCTATCAGAAAAATCTGCTTAATTTGTTTAAAACTCATTCCCATGGCATGCAGCGTTATTAGATCTTCTCGTTTCTCAATGATTAAGACAATAATAGCTCCTATAAGGTTGAAGGTAGAGATGATTAAAATCAAAGTAAAAATAAGATAAACCATGAGGTTTTCGGTTTGCATCATTTTGTAAAAAATGCCGAGTTGATCTTTTTGAGTTAGAACATTGTACTGATCGCCTATGGCTTTAACTATTTTATTTTTAATTTCTTCATCGGAGATCGTTTGGCTATGCTGAATTTCTAACGAATAGACCTCATTAGGTTTCAAATCTAGTAACTTCTGCCCTAATGTAAGCGTGGTGTAAGCAGTAGATTGGTTGTCATAAAAAATGCCGCTGAGCACAACTTTTTCTACATTAAACGCATTTTGCGGGCGGCTTATGTTTATTTTTCCTTTCTTAGGAGCGTATAATTTGACAGGATCTTTACAATCATTCATTGCGATATCTAATTCAGCAACCGTATGATTTGCCAGCGCAATTTGTTTATCATTTGACGGCAGGCTGCCAAAAAGGCGTATGGAATCTAAGTTCGTTTTTCTATATAGGGTGTCGATGGCTTTTAAGTAAATAAAGTCACTGCGCCCTTTATAGGTTAGCTGCACTTTTTCTTCTATCGTTTGGGCAATTGATTTAACGCCGGCAACGGCACGTATGGCACTTAAAAATCTAGCCGATACAACTAATTTCTTGCCTTTTTTCGGTTGGATTTTTAGTGTAGATTTTTTCTCGAATAAAAGTTGAATCGCTGTTTTTTCCAATCCGCTAAAGGTAGAGAGAATAATAAACAAAGCCATTGTTCCTACGACCACGCCCAGAATAGCCGTAACGTTAATAAAGTTAGCCGCGCCGGTTTTCCTTTTGATTAGAAAGTACTTTTTTGCGATGTAAAATGATGAACTCAAGGCTAACTATAATTTAGGATTGTTGCCCTTACCCATTAATTCACGATCTATATTTTCTATATAATCTAATGAATCGTCAATAAAAAAACTTAGGTCGGGTGTTTTTCTAAGCTGTTTACCCGAACGGTCAGAAAGCGCTTTACGAATTTTGGGTCTTAATATTTTGATATCTTTCAAAACCGCTGCCTTATCCGCTATTGGAAAAACACTTAAATAAACCCGTGCATAGGATAAATCTGGTGAGATTCTTACTTTTGTAACGGTTATCAATAAGCCTTTTTGTAAAGTATGGCTTATTTGTCTAAAGATTTCACCCAGGTCGTTTTGCAATAACTGCACTATTTTTTTCTGTCTATTCCCCTCCATTTTACAAAGATAAGATTTACAACAAAGAAGTAAAAATTCAAAGAAGTTTTGAGACCGCTGCAAAAAGCACGCTAACAAAAAAATGCAACGCTCAATAAAAATTAAACACCGGAGCAACCTTTTGGTTGTGAGGATTTTAATTTTTTTAGAAGGAAGCAGTTTGAAGTTAGATGCTTTCTTTTTTATACTTTTTTATGTGTTTTGCAACGGTCTCGTTTTGATTATTTTAAACTCCTTAACTTGTGCTGACTTGCAGCGGCGAGAATGCTTTTTGCAAAGGTCTCTTAAAATGGGTATTTTTGCATTTTCTAGGTAGAATAAATGAAAAAGGTAAAAAGAAAAAAAAATAGAACTTCTCACGAAAGAAGAAGAATTATTTTTAGTATTTTACTTATTGCATTTGGCGTTTTTTTATTCCTATCTTTTTTCTCTTTTATACTTAATTGGAAAGCAGATCAAAGTCAGTTGCACGGCTTTTTTGACACTAAAATTAAAGCGGAAAATATCCTGGGAAAAGCAGGTAATTTTTTCGGTCGATGGTTTGTCGGTTTAGGTGTTGGAATTACTGCTTTTTTACTTCCTGTATTACTGATTCTATTAGGTATTCGTCTGGGGTTTAACGTTCGATTGATTTCGCTCAGAAAATATTTGAGCCATAGCGTCTTTTTTCTTTTTTGGATGCCTGTTTTTTTAGCCTTACTTTTTCCCGGCTATTTCACAGGGTATGGCGTTACCGGATTTGAAACCACAGAACTCCTTAAGTCTATGATTGGGACGATGGGTGTAATTATTTTATTGATAGTTAGCTTTATCATATACAGCATCGTTTCTTTTAAAAGGGTTTTTGAATTGTTTTCACATCGATTATTCTCATTTTCTAAAGCAAAAAATGAAGAATCTGCAGATAAGCTAACTAAAAAAAATGAGCCTTCCAATATTCAGCCGAATACTTCACCTAACACTTCAGAAAAGACTGACGATAAAGAAATAGAACTATCCATTAACACAACGCAGGCGGCAACAAACCTCCCTAAGGTGGAAAAGCCACAAGAAAGCGAACCAGCCGATAAAGAAAACGATTTTTCAACACTTCAAATGGAAGTTGAACCCATAGAAGAAGAAGCGGTGGTAGAAGAAGAAAAAATAACCGCCCCTCCAAATAGGAATACCCCGGAAGGATTGGTTTCTGAGTTTGGCGAATATGACCCAACGCTTGATCTTTCAACTTTTCAATCTCCTGCAGTAAATCTGTTAAAAACCTATGATAATGAGCATATTACAATCGACCCGTCAGAACTTGAGACAAACAAAAACAAGATTGTTGAAACGTTAAACAATTATAAAATAGGAATTGCTAAAATAAAAGCCACCGTAGGTCCGACAATCACCTTATATGAAATTATTCCCGAAGCGGGGATTCGTATTTCAAAAATAAAAAATTTAGAAGATGATATCGCATTGAGTTTATCTGCGTTGGGTATTAGAATTATCGCTCCTATTCCGGGCAAAGGGACAATTGGAATTGAAGTCCCTAACCAAACACCTCGTATTGTGTCTATGCACTCGGTCATCGTTTCAGAAAAATTTCAAAAAAGCACGAAAATGGCGCTACCGATTGCTTTTGGAAAGACCATTTCAAATGAAACATTCGTAGTAGATTTGGCTAAGATGCCTCACCTGTTAATGGCAGGAGCTACGGGGCAGGGAAAATCTGTAGGAATCAATGCTATTCTGGCTTCACTGCTTTATAGGAAACATCCGTCTGAGTTAAAATTTATTTTGGTCGATCCCAAAAAAGTAGAACTTACCCTTTATTCGAAAATAGAACGACATTATTTAGCCAAATTACCTGACTCTGAGGAGGCAATAATAACCGATAACACCAAGGTTATTAATACTTTAAATTCATTGTGCATCGAGATGGATAACCGCTATGAGTTATTAAAGGATGCTATGGTGCGCAATATTTTAGAGTATAATCAAAAATTTAGACACCGCAGGTTAAACCCGGCAGAAGGGCATCGTTTTCTCCCTTATATTGTACTGGTAGTAGATGAATTTGCTGATTTGATTATGACTGCCGGAAAAGAGGTAGAAATGCCAGTCGCACGATTAGCACAATTAGCACGAGCCATTGGTATTCATTTAATTATTGCCACGCAGCGCCCTTCGGTAAATGTTATTACAGGCATTATTAAAGCCAATTTTCCCGTTCGGGTAGCCTTTCGTGTAACTTCAAAAATTGATTCACGAACCATTATAGATACCGGTGGAGCCGATCAATTGGTTGGGCGCGGCGATATGCTTTATTCTACCGGCAATGATGTCGTCAGATTGCAATGTGCTTTTGTTGATACTGCTGAAGTAGAAAAAATATGCGAGTTTATCGGCAGCCAGAAAGGATATGCCGATGCCATGCTTTTGCCTGAATACGCGGGTGAAGATTCGGGTGAAATGGAGGTGGATTTATCCGAAAAAGATAAGTTGTTTGACGAAGCCGCTCGTTTAATTGTTATTGCTCAGCAGGGATCGACTTCTCTAATTCAGCGAAAATTAAAATTAGGGTATAATCGGGCAGGTAGAATTATTGATCAATTAGAAGCGGCGGGCATCGTCGGTCCTTTTGAAGGGAGTAAAGCGCGTCAGGTGCTCATACAGGATGAAAATACTTTGGAACAGTTATTGAGTGGCTTAAAGTAAAAAAGGTGTTGCAAAATATGAGACCGTTGCAGAACACATAAAAAAGCATGAAAAAGAAGGCATTTAGCTTGCGCTGACTTTCAGTTCGCTTCAACCCGCTTCCTTCACAAAAAAACGAAAAGTAATGATGAGAAAAATAATGATGAGAAAAATAATACTGGCTTTGGGTTTAGCGCTAAATGGAATATTAGGGTACACACAGGAAGCAAGAGCCTTGCTAGATAAAGCCTCAGAAAAAATGAATGCCTACACAAGTGTATTTTCCACTTTTGATTATCGCTTAGACAACGATAAGGAAAACATACATGATATACAGAAAGGGAACATTTATTTGGAAGGAGAAAAATATCACCTGGAGTTATCGGGTATGGTACAAATTTATGACGGAGAAAAAATTTATACGATTTCAGACGAGGATCAAGAAGTTACCATCTCAAAAAAAGACAATACAGATGCCTTACTTACACCTGTTAAAATTTTAAATGCCTATAAGAAAGGATATAAAATAACTGCCGGCAATAAAAAAGGAGATATAAAATATGTAATTTTAACGCCTGAAAAAAAATCAACAACTAAAAAAGTTGTTATTGGAATTAATAGTAAAACCATTAATTTGCAAAGCGTTATGGAAGAAAATAACGAAGGAACGCAAACAACGCTTATTTTAACTAAATTTATCCCCAATGCGCCTGTTTTACCCATGCAATTACAATACGACAAGAATAAGTACAAAAATTATATAATAACTGAAATGGATTAAATGATAAAAAAATTTGACCGCTATATCTTTTATTCATTTATTGGAAGATTTTTTATTATTTTTTGTGTACTCTTCTTCCTTTTTCTAATGAGTTTTATTTGGCAAAAACTCGCAGATCTTTCTGGTAAGGGTGTAGGATTTTCAGTTATTGCTAAAGCTATCTTTTATCTTGGCTTATCTTATTTTAGAATGGTACTCCCCTTATCTATTCTATTAACTACTATTATGACTTTTGGAGGGCTTGGAGAGCATTATGAACTCGCTGCTATTCGCTCTACTGGTAATTCTTTATGGAGAATCATGCGCTCATTATTTATTTTTAGCCTGGTCAGTGCAATTATTTCTTTTTATTTTTGCGATAATATCGCTACAGAAACTTACAAAAAAGCACGTAATCTGCAAAACAGTATTTTGAAATCCCAAGCTGCTTTAGCAATAGAACCTGGCGTATTTTCGGATATAAATGGCTATCCGATACGTGTGCAAAGTAAAGAAGGTGAAAAATTAAAAGGAGTTTATCTTTTTTTACAAAAGAATTTAACCGGCAATTTGCAGACTATTATTGCTCGTAACGGAACCCTAACTAACCATGATTCATTGCCCGTCGTAACACTAACACTTTACAAAGGATATATTTATAAAGATGAATTTAGCAGACTTTCTTATCGTGAGCTAAAAAGACAACCCGGAAATAAAATTGCATTTGATACGCTTGTACAGCGATTTGACATTAAAAATTTATTAGACCAAACCATTAGCGATAAAGGAGGTTTTGATAATCATTATAAAATGTTAAGCATTTTTAAACTTGGCAGAATGGTAGATACCTTGCAAAAAAAATTAGATAATTTTAACCGTAATTTTGATAACACAACCCAAACTGAGCTAACCCTCACTACACAAAGATTAGATTCATTAAAATCTGAAGATATTAAAAATACAGATATGCTGCTCTATTCTAACGATACCTTGCTTAGTTTAAAACAAAAAATAAATGTGGTACAGCAATCCATTAATCGCATTAAACGAGTAGAAGAAAATTTTTTCAAAGGCCATGAAAAAGAAGTTGAAAGAAGAGAAAAAATAAATAACCGGTATAGATTAGAGCAATTCAATCGTTTTGCGTATGCCATCGAGTGTATTGTAATGTTTTTAATTGCTGCACCGCTTGGTGCAATTATAAGAAAAGGAGGGCTTGGAATGCCGCTCATTGTGGGAATAACCATTTTTATTATTTTCTATTTACTCGAAACCGGAGGGCGAAACTGGGCAATTAATGGTTTAATTACGCCATTTTTAGGCGCAATGCTTCCCGTTTTGGTTTTATTTCCTCTTAGTCTTTACTTAATGCTTAAAGCGAATAAGGATTCGGAGGTTTTTAACCAGGATAAATATATTGAGCCTTTTAGAAAAATATACAAGAAACTAAAGCCTGAAAAAATTCATAGCCGATACCAATAAATAGGAACCTAATCAATGAGACCGTTGCAGAATATATAAAAAAGTATGAAAAAGAAAGCATTTAACTTCAAACTGCTTCCTTCTCAAAAAATTAAAATCCTCCACACCCAAAAGGTTGCTCCGGGATTTAATTTTTATTGAGCGTTGCATTTTTTTGTTAGCGTGCTTTTTGAAACGGCCTCATTAATGTTTTTCATTTCTTTTTGCAATAAAATGTATAGGTTTTATGAGACCGTTGCAAAAAGCGCTTTAACCGATGTAAGTCAACGTTAGCTAAAGGTATCGCCTTTTGAAACGAAATCTTAATGTTTTCATAATGATAATATAACATTTTATTAACATGGTTTTTAAAAAATATTTTTAATATTGTGATAAAATTTTTATCTATGGATATCTTTACAAAACATATAAAAAAGTATGAAAGCTAAAGTGCTTTTTGCAAAGGTCTTCTATGATGTTAAGGCGATATTTTACTTATCAGAGCCTGTTGGGGTTCAAAAAACGAGATATTCTCAAAAAACATTTATCCTCAATTTGCTTAAACGTTATAGGGCTTTTCAAAAGAGTACTCTATCAATAAAATTTAACTCTTCTAAATTTTTAGAATATTTAATGAAAATAACATAAGTAATTATTAAAATGAAAGGAAAAAAACGTAAATTAAAAAAAGAGACATCAAACGGTTTGTCCAGAAAAAAATTCATAGAAGTTTCTGTCTTAGGCGCAGGTTCGTTGATCTTAGGATCATGTAAAAACGATAGTACCGACAAAAAAAAACATTATAAGCCCACTGCCGGCAAAGTGGAAATTCCCATCCCTTCATCTGCAAGCTATCGCTTTGGTGTTATGGGAGATACGCAGTGGGTAAATATGTTTTCGGGCACCTATAAAGATCAAGATCAAAAAACTCAAAAAATTGACTATTATCTTGATGATGGTAAAAATCCGGCTACTTGTGCAGTGGATATTATCAATGCGCTTAATGAACATTTTGTTAAAAATGGAGTAAAATTTGTAATACAGGTAGGGGATTTGTCGGATGGAGCATACCGGGGAGCGTTTTACGTAAAAAACCACAAAACAAATCAATATATAAAAAGGACTGAGGAAGATACTTACGACATACGAGCACGTTATACACAACATTTATACAATGCTAAAATTGGGTTCTTTCCTTTGCGTGGAAACCACGATAATTACGATCTTCCGGATGGAGAAGATTCAACTTCAAAACATTTTGTTAAAGCCTTTCCTCAAACCCAAAATGGCGTTCATAATATTGAAAAAGCACAGCAAAAAGCATTTAAAGCTGAAAACCCTGATAAAGAATTCTTACCTAAAATCATCCGTAACAATAAATCAACTTTTCAATTAGGAGAAAATTTTAGCAGCCCGCAAGGGATGGAAGGCCTTTCGTATAGTTTTGACTTTAAAAATACGCGGTTTATTTTTTTAGACCAGTATATTGAAAAAATCCCCATTCATAAGCAGCAAGATTGGATTACTAGCCGGTTACAAAGAGACCGTAAGGCTTTACCTCATGCTATGGTATTTAGCCATGCTGGGTTATTACTAGAAGATCATGTAGATAATTTGTTTGCGATTAATGGAAGAAAAAATCAGCCGGCGAGCGATGATGACAGTGAGCAAGCCCATTGGGAAAATACCTATATTCAAAGTATGTATGAGAATGGTGCTAAATATAATATTTGTGGTCATGATCATATACATGATCGCAGTTATGTTTATACGACAAAAGGGCATGATGGAAATGGCGAAGGCAAAAAAATTACCCAGCTAATCTGCTGCTCTGACAGTTCCAAATTTTATACGCCTCGTGTACCTTCTAATGACGAAACCTATTGTGGCGGAAAAAGACAAATAATGTTATCCCAGGAATTGTGGCGAGTAGGTTATTATATTGTTACAGTTGATGAAGAACATCTTGATATTGAGTACTATTCTGCAAATGTAGGTTCTCTTGGTAATAATATTTTAACCACTCCAACTTTAGTGTTTACACCGCGTGAAAAGTTTGGTTATAGCCTTAACGGTAAAGAATTCCTGATAAAAAAAGGGGAATCCTATACAAAAGTTACAGATAAAAGCCCTAATAATACTAATATGAAGATTTTAAACGGCGATTATACATTAGATCGTAAAGACCATAGCGGGAGAAATTTTTATCATGAAGTATCCACAGGGTGGTATAAGACCCCGGATTCCTTTAGCGACATACTCATTTTAAGAGGTATGGAAAATGAAAAGGGAGATTTTAAGACAGAAACCTTTACATTAGAACTTAGCTATAAAGGAGAGTTGAAACAAGAAGATTTAAAAGCCGGAAAACTTGCCCTCGTTACAGATAAAAAAGGGATATGGATTAAAGCGGCAGAAAAAAACATTTATAATGAAAATAAAGAAGAACGTTTCATTTATGGCCCCTATAAAAAGGCGTATGGCTTAGGGACGTATGGAATTGATGCGGATAAAAAAACAGTTTGGGCTGTGATTAATTACAATGGGCGTTTTGCAATTAGAACAATTTAAATCTAAGAGACCGTTGCAAAAAGCACGCTAACAAAAAAATGCTTGTATTGAGTTTGCCGAAATGCAACGCCTGATAAAAATTAATTACACGTCAGCGAAGCTAAACCCCTAAGCAATCTTTTGTTTGCTCAGGTGCTTAATTTTCGTTAGCTGAGTTTGTCGAAGTTTTGAGACGGTTACTGAGTTTGTCGAAGTAAGGAAACAATTTGAAGTTAAATGCAAGTTAGCGCAAGCTCAATACTTTCGTAATACATGGATTTTTTGTCTGAAACAGCCTCCAATAATCTTAATGTATCCATAACAATAATATAACATTTTATTAACATCAACTTTGAGTGATATGTTTAATATTGCAATCGAAATATTTTTATAGAATAAATGTTAAGACGAGATTTTATTTACCGAAGTTTATTAGCAGTTGGAGGCACCATGTTATCTTCTAATTTTATTAGTTTTCGCAGAGATGATTCTTTGCCTTTTGACGCTATTTCAGATGACCTCAAAGAGTCCAATTTTGATTACGGTATAGCCAGTTTTGACCCGACTTCGTCTCAAGTAATTATTTGGACAAGATATAGCACACAGCGTCCTTCTGTTCCTATAGCCTGGCAAGTGGCAAAAGATCCGGAATTTAAAAATATCATTCGGTCAGGGGAAGTAGTTACCGATTCAGAAAGGGATTATACGATATCGGTTGAAATTAGAGAATTAGAAAGTGGTCAAAAATTGTATTATCGATTTATTCAGTTAGAAGACAAAACAGTTTCCGAAGTAGGAGAGACCATTACCTTTCCGGAAAATCCTGAACGCTTATCTTTAGCGGTTTGTTCTTGTTCAAACTACCCGGCAGGGCTTTTTAACTTATATGAAGCTATAGCAAAATCTGATGTGGACGTTGTACTCCATTTGGGAGATTATATTTATGAATATGGTCGTGGGCAGTATGGTACAAATCAATATACCGCTAAGTTAAATCGAGAAGTCAATCCCTCAAATGAATTATTGTCTTTAGAAGATTATCGCACGAGGTATAAGCAATATCGTTCAGATAATCATTTGAAATTAGCGCACCAAAAAAAGCCCTTCATTTGTGTTTGGGATGATCATGAAATAGCCAATGATACCTACAAAAACGGCGCACAAAATCATCAGAAATCAGAAGGTAATTTTCAAACGAGAAAGAAGTCAGCCATTCGTGCTTATAGCGAGTATATCTCTGTAAGAACGGAAGACCGCAATAAAATATACCGAAGTTTGACGATTGGTAACCTAGTAAATTTGATTATGCTGGACACACGCGTAATTGGAAGAGATAAGCAATTAACTTATAATAGTTACTTCGATGCTCAAGGCAAATTTGATGTGTCTTCTTTTCAAACCGATCTTTTTAGCCCTAAAAGAACGCTACTGGGTGCACAGCAAAAAGAATGGCTGATCAATACACTAAATAATAGTCCTACCAAATGGCAGATATTAGGAAGTCAGGTGATCATGGGAAAAATGTATATTCCAATAGAATTATTGCCCCTACTCAATAGAATGTATAGTGAACTCCACGCAAAAGGAAGAGTTTCTGACAAAACATTTACCTTGTTTAATCAACATATCAAAGAACTGGTAAACCTTAAAATACGAATGAAAAAAGGAGATACGACTTTAACTCCCAAAGAAATTAAAAGATTAAAAAAATCAGCCCCCTATAATTTAGATGCCTGGGATGGCTACCACGCAGAACGGGAAGAATTATTGAAAATATTTTCTCGAAAAAAGGTGGTTTGCCTGTCCGGAGACAGCCATAACGCATGGTGTAATAAACTGGTTACCGATAAGGGGGTTGAAGCAGGAAAAGAATTTGCTGCCTCTTCTATTTCTTCTTCGGGAATGGAAAGTATTTTTAGCAGTAAAACACAAACTCAGGATTTTGAGCGAGCGATTCAAATATTAATTAATGATTTAGAATACTTTAATGCTTCCAAAAGGGGATTCTTAAAAGTCAACTTTACTCATTCTCAAGCAAAGGCAGATTATATTTTTACAGATTCCGTATTTACCGAAGCCTACCAAACTACCACAGAGAAAAGCATAATCTATTAATTGGCTTATCCCTTTTTAAATTTTTAAACAAGGATATAATTTATTTAGAATGAAAAAAAACATTTTTGTATTTTCATTGGTTGTATTATGCTCTTTTTCCAGATCTCAAACCAAACTAACTGGCATAATTTACGGACAAGATAAACTGCCGGTAGCTGGTGCAGGTATTTTGATTAAAGGGAGTACCAACGAAACCCTAAGCGATGAACAAGGAAAATTCAGTATTGATTCTGAAACAGAACAAGGAGTACTAGTTATTTCTTTTCCCGGATTTCAAACCGTTAAAAAGCCTTTTTCAGGTACTCATAATTTTTCGATTATATTATCTCCCGAATTGACAAACTTAGATAAAGTATTGGTCATCGGATATGGCTCGGTCAAGACAAGAGATCTAACCAGTTCCGTTGCTTCAGTTGAAAATATAGCGCAAATCAACAGTCGTCCCATAGCCACCCCTCAGGATTTTTTACAAGGAAGCGTTGCGGGAGTTACTATTCAACAACATGGAGGTGATCCGTCTGAACAAGCCTCCATTAACATTCGTGGGCGAGGATCCGTTAATAACGAATCCCCTCTGTGGGTAGTAGACGGAATGCCTTATTATGGTGGTACACTCAACCCTAATGATATTCAATCCATTACCGTGCTAAAAGATGCTGCCTCAGCTGCTATCTATGGTGCACAGGCTGCCTCAGGCGTTATTTTGGTAACCACTAAAAGTGGAAAAACCGGTAAATTATCAGTAGATATTGATACCTATTCCGGGCTTCGACAAGCATTAAACCTGCCTACCCCATTAACTGCACAGCAACAAAACTGGGCATATAATACTGCTGTGGATAACAGTGGAAAACCACGAAATCCTGCACGTGATGCAACAAAAAATCCATGGGGAAATATCAATCGTACCAATTGGATCGATCAAATATTTCGAACAGCAGCAACTTATAGCACAAATGTTGCTTTGCGTGGAGGAGGCAAAAGAGGAAAATACAGCGCTTCTTTTAACTATCAAAAACAAGAGGGATTACTCTTAAATACTTCTTACGAAAGGTTAGGACTTCGTGTGAAAACAGAATATAGCCTAAGTAATAAGTTAAAAATCGGTCAAAATTTATATATAAGCAATGAGGAAGGCATAGGAGCAAATACCTCATCAAGTTATTCGGGTGCAATTATTAATGCCATTTACATGCCTTCTGCAGCCCCTGTTTATGACAAAAAAGGGAGTTTTCACGGAGTCGCTCCTAAAGGTTCGGTATATGCCGGGGCGTATGGCGATGTGTATAATCCGGTAGCTTTATTAAAACGGCCAAATATTAGCCACCCAATAAATTATATCGATGCCAATGTATATGCTAAATGGGATATTTTACGGGGACTAAAATATCGCTCATCTTTTTCGCTGAATCAGGTAAATGAGCAATACAAAAAATTTACACCTCGTATCCCTGAAAGCGGCCGCCCGTCCGAGATGAATTACTTGACTCAAAAATGGTTAAAAAGAAATAAATGGATTTGGGATAACCAAGTGAGTTACACAAAAAAAATTGGAAAGAATAAGCTTGATTTCACAGGGGTTTACTCAGCTCAAAAAACTAAACTTGAAGGAGAGGAAGTAAAGGCAAAAGATTTTTCACGTGAAGAAAAATGGTATCAATATCTTGGAAATGCTAGAGAAATTACCGATTATACAAGTAATCCTAGTGAAGATGCTTTATATTCTATTATCGGTCGCCTTCGATACAATTTTGATAACAAATATTTTTTATCAGGAAGTGTCCGTAGAGACCAAACTTCCCGCTTATCAAAGTCAAATAACCGCGATGTATTCCCATCGGTTTCTGCCGCCTGGAAAATGAGTAGTGAGCCATTCTTAAACGAAATTAATTGGTTAAGCGTTTGGAAATTACGCGCCTCCTGGGGAAAAATAGGGAATATTCAATCGGTAAGTTATTATGCCTACGATACCCCTATGTCATCAATGCGTACTACTATGGGAGCAGGTGATGCGCAGTCTATTTTAGGTTATTACGTAAAACAAGAATCCAACCCTGATCTGAAATGGGAAACATCTGAGTCGTTTGATATAGGGATGGATGTATCTTTATTTAACAATCGGCTGCAGATTACTTCGGATTATTTTGTAAAGACCACACAAGATATGATTATGAGCAATGCTGCAGATCCTCATAAAGGAGTGGATAAAGGGCCCGTGTCCAATGTGGGATCTGTTGAAAACAGGGGATTTGAACTTTCAACAACTTTTAGAGGGAATGCAGGAGCATTAAAATATTCTTTAAGCGGCAACCTTTCTTCTATTAAAAATGAACTAAAAGATTTGAATCGTTATACCGGTGATTATATTCATCACGACCGTTATAAAGTAAGATCAACGCTTTATCCGTTTCGATCCGAACCCGGACATGAATTATATTCATTTTATTTAATTAGCTGTGCAGGAACTTTTAAATCTCAAAGTGAAATAGACCAATATGTAGGACCTGACGGAGAACCCATTCAACCCTATGCCAAGCCGGGAGATTTAAAATTTATAGATGCCAATAACGACGGTAAAATTAATGATGAGGATCGTAGTTTTAAGGGAAATTCTTTTCCTGACTTTACTTACGGGTTTAATTTGAATTTGGAGTATAAGCACTTTGACTTATCTGTATTTTTCCAAGGCGTTGCAGGATCAAAAATTTTTAACGGTTATAAATTTACCACCTACAATGCAGCGCAACAGGGCTACAATTTAGATAACAGGGTATTGAAAGCCTGGTCAACTCAAAATCCACAATCGAATATTCCTATGCTTCGAGTGGATGATCCCAACGCCAACTTTAGTACAGTTTCTGATTGGTATTTAGAAGATGGTTCTTATCTCCGGATGAAGAATTTAACCGTAGGATATAATTTTTCAACTGAATTGATGAATAAAATTTGTTCAGGATCTTCCTTACGCATTTATTTATCAGCAGAGAATTTATTTACCCTTACCCATTATTCCGGTATGGATCCTGAGGTAGGAGGTGTTGGTTTAGATAAAGGCACTTATCCGATAGCCAGAACTTTATCCGCAGGGATATCTTTAAAATTTTAATATAAAACTACGAGACCACTGCAGAATATATAAATAAGGTATGAAAACAAAAGCATCTCGCTTCAAACTGCTTCCTTACTTCAGTTGTGCTCAGCAACCATCTCAAAAAATTAAAATCCTTACAACCAAAAGGTTGCTCCGGTGTTTAATTTTAGCTTACGCTGACTTGCAGTTGTTAGAGTGCTTTTTGCAACGGTCTCGTTACTTATTTCTAACTATAATAAAGCCAAAATTATGTTTAAAAAATGTTTATTAATGATTACTTTAATCACGGGATTTTCATCTTGTTCTGATGATTTTACAACACTTAAACCCTTAGGAAGTGCAACCGAATCGATTTTTTTTAAAAGTGCAGCTGATGCAGAAGCTGCCGTAAATTCTATGTACTACTATATGGGAGATGAAGATATGTTCTCCCGCGGATTCATGTGGTATATCAATGCATCAGACGATATGGTTACCGGCCGTAACAATGATAAAGCAGATAATATTAAAAATTTCAATCTTACAGGAAATGAAGGCTACACCAGCTGGATGTATCCTCAATGTTTTAAAGTTATTCGTAGAGCTAATGATGTTTTAGCTCATGTCCCCGATATGAATATAGATAAGAAATTAAAAGATCGTTACCTAGGTGAAGCTTTATTTATGAGAGGATTTCATTATTTTTGGGTGGCTTCCACTTATGGAAATGATGTGAGCGGCGGCATCCCAATTGTTACGGTAGAAAATATGAAAGCCCGGAAGTTTAAAAGACCTGATAGTGTAGTTGAAAATTACAAACAAATTGTAAGTGATTTAACCCGTGCAGCTGAACTATTGCCGCTTTTTACCGAATATTCCGATGAAAATAAAGGGCGGGCGCATAAAGATGCCTGTTATGCTTATATTGCAAAAACGTATCTATATTGGGCACAGTATGATGAGAGTAAATGGAAAAAGGTAATTGAGTTTTGTGATAAGGTAACCCATTCCGGTTCAGGCAGATCCTTAATTAATACCCATACACCATCCAAAGATTTTCGTTCCGTTTTTAAATATCAAAATGAATTTGGTCCAGAGTACATCTGGTCAGTAACTTCAGGAATTAATCGAGGAAGTAAGCTTGCGGGAGTAATGTTAGAAAACAAGGGCTGGGGGATTTATAATGGCTGGGGCTACTATATGCCGACACAGGAATTATATAAGGCTTATGAAGAAAGCGATTCTCGAAGAGAGGCTACTATCCTAAAATTTGGGGATGAATTTCAATTATGGGGTAAAAAACGCAGGTATCAATCAACGAACTCTTTTTCCGGGTTTCAGTTTAATAAATATATGGATATATATTCTTACGAAGACCCTATTGGAAAAGGCTTAATTAATGCAAATGGAGATAAACTATATACAATATGTGATATTCCTATTCTTCGTTATGCTGAGATTCTTTTAATAAAGGCAGAAGCAAAATTAATGCTAAAACAAAATGCAGATGCAGAGATTAATGCTATTCGTAACCGTGCAGGCTTAGGAGATAAGTCGAACTGTACAATGAAAGATCTAAAGCACGAACGCAGAGTTGAATTCGCTGGTGAGTTTGCTAACCGGCACCGCGACTTAGTGCGCTGGGGAGATGCACAAAAAGTTTATGCCAACCCCCTCCACGGTCGTATTCACAGCGACAAAACCGATCCCGATTCACCTTACACCATCAAAGTGATATGGGATGCTCGTAATTATAATCCCGCTGTTCATAATGTATGGAAAATCCCAAATGAGGTAATTGAAAATTCTGGAATTTCACAAAACAAAGGCTGGTAGTAAATGCTTTCGTTCCAATGCTTTGAGACCTCTGTCTAGCAATGGCTTGCAGTTGCTAGATAGAGGTCTTATCTTGATTTTCTTCTTGTCCCATCTTCATTAAGTAGGCTTTAATAAACCTGTCAATCTCTCCATTGAGAACAGCATCTGTATCACTCGTTTGCTCGTGTGTGCGATGGTCTTTTACTCTCCTATCGTCCAATACATAGCTGCGAATTTGAGATCCCCACTCTATTTTCTTTTTAGATGATTCAATCTCATTTCGTTTTACTCGTTTTTTTTCCAATTCAATCTCATACAACTGTGATTTCAATAATTGCATAGCTTTTTCTTTATTAGCGAGCTGAGATCGAGATTCGGAATTTTCAATAATAATTCCCGTAGGGTGGTGGCGAAGACGTACAGCAGTTTCTACTTTATTTACATTTTGCCCACCTGCTCCGCTCGAACGCATGGTTTCAAAAGAATAATCTGCGGGGCTTATCGTAATATCAATTGAGTCATCAACCAAAGGATATACATAAACCGATGCAAAAGAAGTATGTCGTTTTGCATTACTATCAAAAGGGGAAACTCTTACCAGACGATGTACCCCGTTTTCTCCTTTTAAATAACCGAAACCATAGTCTCCTTCAAATTCTAATGTAACGGTTTTAATGCCTGCTACATCGCCGGGTTGATGATTTAATTCTCTTATTTTTAAGCCGTTTTTCTCTCCCCACATCAAGTACATTCTCATCAGCATATTTGCCCAATCACAACTTTCTGTTCCGCCTGCCCCAGCTGTAATCTGTAAAACAGCGGATAGCGAATCTTCTTCTGCAGATAACATATTTTGGAATTCGATTTTTTCTAATTTCTCCAAAATCGAATGATATACTTCCTCGACTTCCTCATGTGTTGCTTCACCTTCTTCTACAAAATCAATCAAGATGATTAAATCATCAAATTTTGTTTTAACCTTCGTGTACTCATCTACCCAACGTTTCAGTCCTTGGAGTCGTTTCACTACCTGCTGCGCTTTTTTAGGGTATTGCCAAAAACCAGGCGCACTGGTTTTTTCTTCTTCGTTTTCTATCTCAATCTTCTTTTGGTCAATTTGTAAATAGTCATATAAACGGATCATCCGTTCTTTCAAAGACTTTATTTGTTCATGCGTAATCATAAATAATAATTTTTAAAAACTCCTGTAAAGTACATAAAAAATAAACGATTATAAATTTGAGACCGTTGCATAATATATAAAAAAGTATGAAAAAGAAAGCATCTAACTTCAAACTGCTTCCTCACTTCAGCTGTGCTCAGCAACTATATCAAAAAATTAAAATACTCACAACCAAAAGGTTGCTATTGTGTTTAATTTTAGCTTACGCTGACTTGCAGTTCCTCGGGCGTTGCATTTTTTTGTTAGCGTGCTTTTTGCAACGGTCTCAATTTATACTTTTCTATGTATTTTGAAGGGGGGGGGCTGGAAATATTTATAAAAATTTATTTGCAATTAAACTTAATAAGTAAGTGCTGCCTTTCATTTTTAAAGTCTTGCATCAACTGCCTCCCGATTTAAGAATGATTTGGTATCAAAAATCACAGCTTTTTTTTCTTTTAATTTCTCTAAGTCTATTGACAAGAATTTTTTATGGGCAACAGCCAAAATAATAGAAGCATATTTTTTCTTTTCAAGAGAAGAAGTTAAATCTATGTTATATTCGAGTTTTACTTGCTCAGGATCTGCCCATGGGTCATAAATATCTATATCAATTCCGAAGGGTTTTAACCCATGATAAATATCAACTACTTTAGTATTTCGGATGTCCGGGCAGTTCTCCTTGAAAGTTATACCCAGAATCAATACGTTTGACCCTTTAACCGGGTGCCCTTTTTGGATAAGTAGTTTTACTAATTTGTTTGCTATGAACATGCCCATATTATCATTTACCCTTCGTCCGGATAAAATAACTTGCGGATGATACCCTAAAGATTTAGCTTTATGGGCTAAGTAATAAGGGTCTACTCCGATGCAATGCCCCCCAACTAATCCGGGCCTGAATTTTAGAAAGTTCCATTTCGTTCCAGCTGCCTCTAACACATCGGTAGTGTCGATCCCCATACGATCAAAAATCAATGCTAATTCGTTTACAAAGGAAATATTTACATCTCTTTGTGCATTTTCGATCGCTTTTGAGGCTTCTGCTACTTTAAGGCTAGGCGCTTTAAATGTTCCGGCTTCTATAATTGAAGCGTATAGCTTATCTACAAAACCGGCAATTTCAGGAGTGGATCCGGAGGTTACTTTTTTAATTTTGGTTAAGGTATTGATTTTATCGCCCGGGTTAATTCTTTCCGGAGAATAGCCACAATAAAAGTCTTTGTTAAATATTAATCCGGATTCTTTTTCTAAAACAGGCACGCAGTCTTCCTCTGTACAGCCCGGATAAACCGTAGATTCATAAATTACAACATCTTTTTTCTTTAGGATACTACCGATCATTTTTGATGCTTTTAGCAGCGGTATTAAATCGGGTGCATTAAAATTATTAATCGGGGTAGGGACAGTGATGATAAAAACGGTACTATCCTTTATTTCGTTTAAATCAGAAGTAAAATATAATTTCTTCTTTTTTATTACCTCATTCAGTTCTTTTGGGTCAGCTTCTAAAGTATGGTCTTTTCCGTTAGACAACTCTTCTATACGCTCTACATCAATATCAAAACCAACGGTTTTGTATTTTTTTCCAAACCCTATAGCTAATGGCAAGCCTACATAACCAAGACCAACCACACAAATAGTTAGTTTACTCAAAATTAATCATTCATATTTATGGCAAAAGTATTAAATTATTCAATAAAAAAAGTAGAGGTCTTTAGCTTACGCTGACTTGCAGTTGATAGAGTGCCTTGAGACCATTGTAGAATATACAAAAAAGTGAGACCGTTGCAGAACACATAAAAAAGTATGAAAAAGAACGCATCTCGCTTCAAACTGCTTCCTTCTCAAAGCTTTGATAAACTCAGCTACCGAAAATTAAAATTCTCACAACCAAAAGGTTGATCCGGCGTTTAATCTTTATCGGTTGTTGCATTTCGACAAACTCAATACAAGCATTTTTTTGTTAGCGTGCTTTTTGCAACGGTCTCAATACTTTTTGAAACGGTCTCGCCTTGTACCAGGGTCTTATCTATGCGTTAATTATGGGCTTTGCGGGGCGAGCGTTAGGGATAGAAAAAGAAAGAATCTTTTTTTTATTTAGCGGTTTTACATTTTTTTTATTTGATCAAAAATGAGGTATAAAAGCGGTATTAGAATGATAATGGAGTATAAGCCGTTTTGGAGAATCAATTCAGGAAATAAAAATAAGGGAATAAGCAAGCCAAAAGCAGCCCCGCCTATATGCGCACTATGACCGACATTTCCCCATTGATTTTTCATCCCGTAAACGGAGTAAATAAGGTAGGAAACACCAAAAAACCAAGCGGGAATGTTAAAGCCGGGCAAAATAAATAAGCCGATACGACTGTGAGGAAAAAGTACAATCATGGCGTAAATAATTCCAGAAACACCTCCTGAGGCACCAGCAGCTGTATAAGATAAATGATTTTTATGGAAAAAATAAGCTAAAAAATTTCCAGTTAAAATAGCCCCGAAATAAATTAACAAATAAACGGGCAGGCTGATGAAAGAAATAAAAAGATTACCTGAAAAAAAATAAAGAGAAATCATGTTGAAAATGAGGTGCATGGTATCTACATGTAAAAATCCGCTGCTTAAAAACCGATAATATTCTTTATTAGAACGAATAGCACGAATATCGAAAGTATTTTTATTAAAAAAATTGTGGTCCTTAAACCCCTTATAACTTATTAAAACGGTTACAACAATGAGTATAATCAATATAGGATGAAAATGGTAGAACATGTTTAAAGGATATAATTAAAAATTTAACTCAACTTGTGTATTTTCCGTGTCAGTACTTTCATTTCGTTTTTTGTCTTCTTTGTCTTCTTTTGATTCATCCGCTAATCGATTGATGTTATTTACTCTTTTTGTTGTTAAAGTATTTCCTTGTGCCTTAATTCCTTTAATGGAAATAAAGTCTGCTACATTAATTCGCTCTGTTTCCTGTTCTTTTCCCCGTTCTTTTCTGTACATGATTTCAATCACCGGTTTTTTATCTGTCAAGATTAATTCTACGTGCGATGAGCGGTCTTCTAAAAAGAAAAACGGCTGTGGGTTTAGTGTATCTTCTAACAAAAAACGCTTGATAAAATATCGTGATTTTTTAGCGTCGTAGTAAATGGAAGTAATCGGCTTTTTAGAGACCCATTTTTCTATTATAATCATATTATCTTCAAAGTGGTTGTTCAAATCAAAGGAGGTCAGCCGGGCTATTCCGTTTTGATATATTGTAAGAATTTTATCTTCTGCTTGAAATTCTCCAAGCAATACACCTCGTTGATCCACATTAAGTCGTCTAATAATGTCGTCAAACCATATCTTTCTTGCGTTCAGGGTTGAAACGCCTGATTTTTTGAGTTCTATTTTTTTTATTGGAAATTTTGAAACTATATTTCCTTTCACTCCTTTTCCTTTTATTGACAAATCGGAAAAATCAAAATGAAAACGTAGTTTCTTAATGCGTTGTAAGGATCGTAAATAGATGGTTACTACCTCTGCCTCTCCGTTAGGATTGGCTGAGAAGTATAGTATTTTAGACCGCTTAGTTGCTTGTGTTAATATGTATTCCTTGTCCCGGATTACAGCGGTTACTGAAAAGCGCTTTGCATAAGTAACTCCTGTTTTTCCATCCTGATACATCAAATTGTAAATTTTCCTTGTCTCCTTATTTTTCCAAACGGCTATGTGAATAATATCTTTACCGACGAAAGTCTTTGCTTCTACCTTTGTTACTAACATGATACCGTCTTTTCTAAAAATGATAATATCATCTATATCGGAACATTCAAAAGTAAATTCAGCCCCTTTTAACGAGGTACCTATAAATCCTTCTGTACGATTGACATAAAATTTCGTATTGGCTATGGCCACCTTCGTTTTTTGTATCTCATCGAAGACTCTGAGTTCGGTTTTTCGTTCTCTTCCTTTTCCATAATTTTTTTTAATTTGCTTGAAATAATCAACGGCATAGTCAATAAGGTGGGTTAGATTAAACCTGATTTGCTTCATTTTTTCTTCGAGAGATTGGATATGTTGTGCGGCTTTATCTAAATCAAACTTAGAAATACGTTTAATCCGAATTTCGGTTAATCGTACAATATCTTCTTGAGTTACCGCTCTTACCAAACGTTTAGTGTAAGGTTTTAATCCTGATTCAATGGTCGTAATAACTCCTTCCCAGGTTTCTTCCTCTTCAATATTGCGATAGATTTTATTTTCGATAAAAATGCGTTCCAATGAGGCAAAATGCCATTGTTCCTGATAATCAATTAATGCGATTTCTAACTCTGTTTTTAGTAAATGAACAGTATGGTCAGTATTACGTTTTAAAACTTCGGAAACCCCTATGAAAACAGGTGTATCTTTGTCAATTACACAACAAAGCGGCGAGATAGAAATTTCACAGTCGGTAAAGGCGTAAAGAGCATCGATCATTTTATCAGGAGAAGTTCCCGGCAGTAAATGTATCAAAATCTCAACGGATGCGGCAGTATTATCTTCTATCTTTTTTATTTTTATCTTGCCTTTATCGTTGGCTTTCAAAACAGAATCAATCAAGTTTGAGGTAGTCGTCCCATAAGGAATTTCGCTAAGGGTTAAGGTATTTTTATCCGATTGTGTAATTTTAGCCCTAATTCGTACTTTACCCCCGCGTTCTCCATCTTTATAGTTTGAAATATCTGCCATGCCGGCAGTTAAAAAATCAGGATAGATTTTAAAGGATTTTTCTTTTAAATAAGCAATAGACGCATTGATAAGTTCGTTGAAATTATGCGGTAAGATTTTAGTGGACAAGCCTACGGCAATTCCTTCAACACCTTGAGCCAAAAGCAAAGGAAATTTTACAGGTAAATCTATTGGCTCTTTATTCCGCCCGTCATAAGATGCTTTCCATTGCGTCGTCTTTGGATTGAAAACTACCTCTAATCCAAATCGAGTTAAACGAGCCTCAATATATCTTGAGGCAGCGGCATTGTCGCCGGTTAAAATGTTTCCCCAGTTTCCTTGTGTGTCAATTAATAATTCTTTTTGTCCCAGTTGTATGACAGCTTCCGAAATAGCTGCATCTCCATGAGGATGATATTTCATGGTATTGCCCACGATATTCGCTACTTTATTATAACGACCGTCTTCTAATTCTTTCATCGAATGTAGTATTCGGCGCTGTACCGGTTTTAATCCATCAAAAACAGAGGGGATTGCCCGCTCTAAAATGACATAGGATGCATAGTCTAAAAACCAGGATTCGTACATCCCTGAAATTTTTTTTATGCTTTCGTCGGAGGCTATATTATTTTTAGGATCTTCCGCCATGAAATGATTTATTTTTAAGCGAATTATACTCTTTAAGCGTTGTATCTAATGCTTTTTTTATCCCTCTTAATTTGTGATTATTAAGATAGGTAATATTAAATTTTAATTTTGAATACGACGCAACACCTTTTTTACTGTATAAGGTTAAAATCAAAGTCTTTTTTAAAAATTTTTTTTTAATCTTATAACGAGCTAATTTTCTCTTGGGAAACTCTGAATGTTTTTTCATGGAAGGAAAAATATTACCCATAATAAATTCATCCGTAGTAATGCTTAGAACTTCTCCGTCTGAATCAAACTCGAAAAACGGAGGTCCGTAATAACAATAGATAAGCCATACAATACTTCCTGTGATAATAAAGGGAAATATAGGATAGGATGAAAATAATATAAAAGGAGACCATTTAATGAATAAGGAAAAGGCAAAGCATCCTATAACGGTGAGATAAACAAAAAAAGAATAATATTTAATTCGTTTATTATTAAATTTCATTTTCTATCAAATCTTGTTCTAATATTAAATTTTCTATAATGAACTTTTGTCGTGTCGGTGTGTTTTTACCCATATAAAAAAGTAACATCTCTTCAACAGAAGTATTCTTTCCTATCATTACAGGATCAAGCCTTATGTCTTTTCCAATAAAATGTTTAAATTCGTTGGGAGAAATCTCGCCTAACCCCTTAAAACGAGTAATTTCAGGATTTTTCCCCAATTTATTTATCGCTTCTAATCGTTCTTCTTCTGTATAACAGTAACGGGTCTCTCTTTTATTTCGAACTCTAAAAAGCGGAGTTTGCAGGATATATAAATGCCCTTCTTTAATTAATTCTGGGAAAAATTGTAGAAAAAAAGTAATGATTAACAAGCGAATGTGCATACCGTCCACATCAGCATCTGTTGCGATAATAATATTGTTATAGCGTAAATCGTCTAAGCCGTCTTCAATGTTAAGCGCTGACTGAAGCAGATTAAATTCTTCATTTTCATACACCACCTTTTTACTTAGCCCAAAAGAATTAAGCGGTTTACCTCTTAGGCTGAAAACCGCTTGTGTTTCTACATCCCGAGACTTGGTAATCGATCCACTGGCAGAATCTCCTTCAGTAATAAAAAGAGAAGACTCTAAACTCCTTGTATCTTTTTGATTATTATAATGCTGACGGCAATCCCGTAGTTTTTTATTATGCAAAGAGGCTTTTTTTGCTCGTTCTCGTGCAATTTTTCTGATACCGGATAGCTCTTTTCGTTCTTTTTCAGCTTGTACTATTTTTTTTAAAAGCCGTTCAGAGGTTTCAGGATTTTTATGCAAATAATTATCCAACTTGATTTTAATGAAATCATTGATAAAAGCACGAATCGTTGGTAAATCGCCTCCCATCTCAGTTGATCCGAGTTTGGTTTTGGTTTGCGATTCGAATACAGGCTGCATCACCTTAATACTGATTGCCGCAATCACTGATTTTCTAATATCAGAAGCATCAAAATTTTTATGATAAAATTCGCGAATAGTTTTAACCATTGCCTCACGAAAAGCTGCCTGATGAGTGCCGCCCTGAGTCGTATGCTGCCCATTAACAAAGGAATAATATTGCTCACTGTATGATTTCCTGCTATGCGTTAACGCAATTTCAATATCTTCCCCTTTTTGATGAATAATGGGATAGATGCTTTCCTCGCTGATGTTTTCTTCTAATAAATCTTTTAGCCCATGAGTGGATTTATATTTTTCACCGTTATATACAATGGTTAATCCGGGATTGAGATAGGTATAATTTTTCAGCATCTTAACGATGTACTCGTTTCGGAAATGAAATTTACCAAAAATACTTTCATCCGGAGTAAATATTATTTTGGTACCGTTACGCAGAGTAGATAAAGTTAATTCTTCTTTAAGAAAATTTCCCTTTGAAAACTCAGCTATTTTGGCTTGACCCTCCCGAATAGATTTTACACTAAAATAGTCAGACAAGGCGTTAACCGCTTTTGTGCCGACCCCGTTTAATCCAACCGATTTTTTAAATGCACGTGAATCATATTTGCCTCCTGTATTCATTTTAGAGACCGCATCGATCATTTTTCCAAGAGGAATTCCCCGCCCATAATCTCGAAGAATAACACGATTCTCTTTTATGGTCGCCTCAATGGTTTTTCCAAACCCCATGACGAACTCATCAATGGAATTATCTAATATCTCTTTTATGAGAACATAAATTCCATCATCCGGTGCAGAACCATCTCCAAGTTTTCCAATATACATCCCCGGGCGCAGCCGTATATGTTCTTTCCAGTCTAATGAGCGTATATTATCTTCTGTATAAACGTTTTCCAGATTATTCATCAAGCAACAAATATATGAATTTTCGCTCTAACACTGAGGCTTTTTATAAAATAAGAGACCTTTGCAGAACACATAAAAAAGTATGAAAAAGAAAGCATCTAACTTCGAACTGCTTCCTTCCCAAAAAATTAAAATCCTCACAACCAAAAGGTTGCTCCGGTATTTAATTTTTATCGGGCGTTGCATTTTTTTGTTAGCGTGCTTTTTACAACGGTCTCAATAAGACCTTTAACGCATGATAAATGTGAGACCGTTGCAAAGAGTACTTTAGCAGTTGTAGATAAGCGCTAACTAAAATTCGCATTTTTTTTGTCTTTCTTTGGACTCAATAATAACGCAATAAATGTTTTATATAGCGTGTATAAATCGGTTTTGAAAGACCAATTTTCTACGTATTCTTTATTCATTCTTATTTTATCTGGCCAAATAATTTTATCATTATACTCTCTCGGGTTTTTTACTTTAGTCAATAGCGCTTCTTCATTTCGGTATTTTAAGGTAGCAGGAGAGGTAAGCCCCGGCTTTATAGATAATATTATATCATTTTCTTTACTCAATTTATCCGCATAACCTTTTATATCAGGGCGAGGACCTACAAAAGACATTTGACCTTTTAAAATATTTATTAATTGTGGAAGTTCGTCCAATTTATATTTTCTTATTTTCTTACCTAAACAAGTAATTCGTTTATCAGCACTTTCTTTTGTAAGGCATTCATCTTTAAATATATGAGTCATTGTTCTAATTTTAAGTATAAGAAAAAACTTTCCGTTTTTCCCAATACGCTCTTGCTTATAAAACCCCCATTTTTTTGTTTCAAAAAAAGAAAGAATTAATAGTAACAGAATAATCCACCCTAAAACTGTAAGTAGAAATATAGCTAAAAGATAGTCAAAAATAATCTTAAAAATCAACCCCGTTTTCTATTTACGTCTCTTGAAAAGACTTTTGATTTTTTCTAAAGCACCACCGTATTTTTTATACGTCTCATCTTCTTCAAAATAGCCATAGCCATAGCCATAGCCATAGCCATAGCCATAGCCATAGCCATAGCCATTTTTTCCGGATACTTTAAAATCATTGATTACAATCCCAACATTCTTTATTTCTCCTTTATCAAATTTGTTTGATATCAATCCTATAGAATTTCTAAAAGAATAATTATGACGAACTACGTATATATTAACATCTGTAAACTTCATTAATTCAAGAGCATCAGATACCAGACCCACAGGAGGTGTATCTAACACTATGTAGTCATATTCTTGCTTTAGTTCTTCGATTAGGGTATCCAGTGCTTTGCCCATTAATAACTCAGAAGGATTGGGAGGAATGGGGCCGGCGGTAATAATACTAAGCGAAGAGATTTTAGTAGGTTGAATAATTTCAGTTTTATTTTTTTGTCCAATAAGATAATTGGTGAGCCCAATATCGTTTTTAATACCGAAATCTCCAAATATCCTAGGTTTTCGTAAGTCCATCCCGATTAGAATTGTTTTTTTATTACTTAATGATAGGACAGATGCGATATTCATAGCTATAAAGGTTTTTCCTTCGCCTCCAATCGTAGAAGTAGTGAGAATGGTTTTATTCCTTGAATTATCTCTTTTTGTGAATAAAAACTGAATATTCGAGCGCAATGCTCTAAAAGCCTCTGCTATTGATGATTTTGGATGATCAAGTACAACTAAAGAACTAACATGGTTTTTTGCACTTCCAAGTATTGAGATTAAGGGTATTTTGGTTTTTTTAACTACATCATTAATTGTTCTAACCTTGGCGTCTAATATTTCGAGTATTAAAATTAATAATAAGTAAAGTAATATAGGCAACAAGATACCAATAATTACGTTTAACTTTTTATTAGGTGCTGTCCTAATTACATCAATTAATACAGCAGGTTCCATAACTTCTAAATCTGGTATATTTCCTACAAGAAAAAGTTCCGCATTTGTTTTTTTTTCGAGTAAGCGCCCGTATTGTTGCCGGTTGAATTGGACAAAGACATCCGTGTTGATATATTCTATTTCATCGTCAGGTAGTTTTGCTATTTTACTTCTTGTATTGCCAATTTTCCCCCTGATTTGATTAAGCTTAGTATTTAATTGTTTCATTAAATTAAGCGCAGCGTTTTTAGCTAGTTTCTTCGTATTGTTTATTTTAAAATCTAATTTAATGACGTCAGGATGTTGTTCAGTCAATGTTTCTAACATTTGTCCACGTTGTTGATATAAATCACTCAGTTGCCTTACATAGCTGGTAAGATTAGTATCTGAAATATCAATTATAGAAGGAATTAAAAGTTGTTGTACGTTCGTATAACTTAGGGTTTTTTGAAATCCACGAAGAATATTTATTTTTTTTTCCAATTCATATTCATCACTTCTATATCGTGTCATATCCGCCTGTATATTTCCAATTTGGTTATCTAGGCTAATAATTTTGTTTTGCTTTTTTATTTTACCTAGTGCGTTAGAGGTACTATCTATTTGCTTGCTGAACCGTTTTAATTGTTCATCAATGTATTCAATAGTTTTATTGGCTAGATAATTTGATTTTTCTAATCTGCTGTCAATTAGAACTTGATTTGAGGTATTTATTATATCAATTAATTCTAATTGATTGTCTCCTTCAAAACTAATATCAATTATAGAAGAATTCTTTTCAGATTTTATCAAAAACCTATCCCGTATAGCACTCGTTTTGTTCATGTAATTATCAACAGTAACCCGATAGGGATAGGCAGCAAATAAATGTGGTTGGGTAATATTAAGAATAAAATCAATTCCATTTATCTTAAAGTAGGAATTGTTCTCTACATAAATCTCTTTTCCTTCATAATTAATGTTTATTTTATTGTCTTTATAAGACAAGTCAAAGTTAAAAGGCTTATCGGTGTAGGCATATTTATTTTTTTTGATAATGTTAAAGGGTATTTCTTCCTTATATATTTTTGATTCTACTGCTTTTCCTACGCGATAAACCTCAATATCTAAATTTAGTTTTTTGACTACTTTATCAAGGTGTGGGCGAGTAGTGATAGTATTTTTTATAAAATTAACTTTATCCGAATCATCACCCCATATAAGATTAATTCCTGTATTTGTAGTAAAAGGATTACCGGTATTATCCTTGAAATACAACTTGGAACTTACTAAATATGTATTTGAAGAGTACCGGTTTACTAAATACGAGATAATCAATCCTATAACCAAAAATATAATTAAAAAAATAATATTTTTAATGAATCGAGAAAAGAAACGGATAAACTCAAACTCAAAAATACTTTCAAATTGCTCAGATTGATTGTTTACAATATTTTCACTCATTTGGATTAGTAAGTTTTTAGACCCTCTATAAGGTTATCTATGTATTCTGAATTTATAGTCTTTTTATAAAGATAAAAAAGGTTACCATACTTGTAATAAAAGAAGTAATCGTAAGCATGGTGCCCAATGCACTAGTGCCTATTCCTAGTGTTTTAGTTTTAATAGGGTCCACTTGAATAATGTCATTATTATCAATATAAAATTCACTTAAGTTAATCGTTGACATTTTATTTAAATCAAGTTTTACCAACCGATAGCCATTATCCTCTTTTTTAAAAACTCTTATATTACTTCGGTCAGCTGTTAAAGGCAAGTTACCACTCATGGTCAATGCCTCCATTAAATTTAATTGCCTATAAGAATTATATTGCCTTGACTGACCGACCTCGCCTGCAATATAAAATGTATAAGATATTAAACCTACTTTTATGTTCGTCTCCCCTTTATATAGCTTCTTTAATAGCTTCTCAACCTCATCAGCGATTTCTTTGAAGGTCTTTCCTTTTACGTACATCCTCCCTAACCTCGGCATTTGAATATAACCTTCTTGATCGACAACCCTGCCCTTAAAATTCTCTGTACCCCGCGTATCTGATGATGCGGTTGATACGGTACTATCAGAAAATTCTCTACCAAGATATTTTACCAGATTAGGATCATCTGCTAATATTTTGATTTTTATTTCATCGCCTATCTTTACTTTATAAGGCTGTTTATTCGTTGCTATGTAACCTTCTTGAGTTAGCACAACATCTTTTTCATCAATAAAAGGTTTCAAATGTCGAACAGGGATACAAGATTGTGCAAGCAATAATATAATAAAGGGTAGAAGTGTATTTTTTGTCTGTAACTTTTTCATCAAAAAAATATGCGCAAATATATAATATTTAAATTTTCTTTTTCTAATCTATTTTCTCAAATCTTGAATTATTACTTTTATACTCAAGGACTAAAACTTTCATAAAGCTAATTAATTGGAACTCATCTTCTCTTGATAAGTTTTGCATTTTTGCTATAAGTTGATTTACCATCTTATAATCTTGTCCTTTAACTTTAGACTTTAAAATTTTAGGATGATGCGTGGGCAATGTGTTTTCTTCTGAATGTAAAAGTTCTTCATATAATTTCTCTCCGGGTCTTAGCCCGATTTCCTCAATATCAATATCTTTAAAAGGCTCAAATCCGGAAAGCTTAATAATATTTACCGCTAGATCATATATTTTGACTTGTTTTCCCATATCAAAAACAAATATCTCCCCTCCTCTACCCATAGCGCCAGCCTCTAATACCAGGTTACATGCTTCAGAAATTGTCATAAAATAACGAGTGATATCCTTATGGGTTAAGGTAACAGGCCCCCCTTTTTCTATTTGTTTTCTGAATAGTGGAATAACTGAACCATTTGAACCTAAGACGTTTCCGAAACGAGTAGTTATAAATTGTGTTTTACTATATTCCTCTTGCAGACTTCGGATGTATATCTCAGCAATTCGCTTGCTAGCGCCCATTACGTTTGTAGGATTAACTGCTTTGTCAGTCGAAATCATAACAAATTTAATGCAATGATTCTCTAATGCTAAATCCGCCAACTTTTTTGTTCCAAGAATATTTGTATAAAAAGCTTCAAAAGGGAATTGTTCCATTAACGGAACATGCTTATATGCCGCCGAGTGATACACTATATCAGGCTTATATTGTTTAAATAACTTATTGATAGGTTCTCTATCATTTATATTAGCTACGATAAAATCAATTAAATAAAATAGCTCCGAATAATTTATTTTAATTTCAGTTTGTAAATCATATAATAAAGATTCAGCTTGATCAATCGCAATAATTCTCTTCGGTTTAAAATGAATAAGTTGTCGAACTATTTCAGAACCTATAGAACCCGCAGCTCCTGATACTAAAACAATTTTTTGATTTATTTCATTCGATATATTTTGATTGTTTAGTTCAATGGGTACCCGCCCCAATAGGTCTTCAACTTTTACAGGTCTAATCTGGTGTGCTGTTAATTTACCCTCTATCCAATGATGAATCGGCGGAACATTTTTTACATATATATTTAATTTTAAACACCGATTAATAATCTCTCTTTTTTTGGAATCTTTTATGTCTTGAATAGCAATAATCATTTGATCGACCTTTTTATCTACTATTTTTTCAAATCCTATTGCTGGCTTAAAAACGGTATATTGATCAATCTTTTTGTTGACTTTATTAGGATCATCATCAATAAATCCGATAATATTATAAATCGTGCTTGTGTCATTTTTCAATGCATTCATAGTAATCCTTCCAGAAGACCCCGCTCCGTAGATGATAACTTTAATACGATTAACCACTTTATTTTTAACGTATCTTGTAAAAGATTCTTTAATTATGATTCGATAAATTAATAATAAATGAATAACAAATAAGCAATGTATAATGGAAACAATTTTAGGTAAGTATAAAAAAGAGTCCCGGTGATGAATAAGATATTTATTATATAAAAAGTATAACCCTATAGAAAAACATAGCAAAGTTAAAAGAGTAAAAAAACAAGATTTTAAGATAATATAAACTTCGTATGGTGTAGTGTGTCGAAGAATATTACGATACGGTTTAAAATATAAAAAATAAATTCCATAGATGCCCGCTATGAATAAAGACTTTTTTATTAACCCACTCCATCCAATATAAAATTCATAATTTTCATCTTCTAACAATTTAAAATTAAATTGATAGCGCAAAAGAAACGAAAAAATATATAAAATGAAAACGAGTATTAAATCGAATAACAAAATAATCCGAGCGGATAAATATCTTGTGGCGTATTTATTTAATATTTGTTTAATCAAATTAGTAAAACAAGTTTGTACAAATTTATAATAAACTTTTAACATAATTTATAACGCGTTTTTGATCTTTTTCAATCATTTTAGTATCCGAAGGTAAGCAAAGTCCTTTTTTGAATAACCCGGCTGAAGTCCCATTTTCGTAACACGGATATTCTTCAAAAACAGGCTGCAAATGCATAGGCTTCCATAAAGGGCGTGCCTCTATGTTTTCTTTTTCCAATGCTATGCGAATGGTTTCTCTCGTTATATTCTTAGATTGTACAAGAATGGTCGTTAACCAGCGGTTTGAAAAAGAATCTGGCGGCTCATCAATAAAACCTATTTTATCTATACTGCTAAATTCTTTCTTATATCGTTCATAAATAGAACGTTTTTGGACAATACGCTCATTTAAAACTTCAAATTGTCCACGCCCAATGCCGGCGCATATATTACTCATACGATAGTTATACCCAATTTGAGAGTGCTGGTAATGAGGCGCTTTATCACGGGCTTGTGTAGCCAAGAATCGGGCTTTTTCTACCGCTTTTTCATCAGAAGAAATAAGCGCCCCACCACCAGAGGTGGTAATAATTTTATTTCCATTAAAAGAAAAAATACCAAATTTACCAAACGTTCCGACCGCCTTTCCTCGATACATTGATCCCAGAGCTTCTGCAGAATCTTCTATCAAAATAAGGTCATATTGATTACAAATATTCATAATCTCATCTATTTTTGCCGGCATGCCATATAGATGAACCAAAATAACTGCTTTAGGCTTTTTCCCTTTACGGATTCGATCTTTAACCGCTTCTTCTAATAATTCAGGAGACATATTCCAGGTTTCTGACTCTGAATCGATAAAAACAGGGGTAGCCCCTTGATAAACTATCGGGTTAGCGGAAGCTGAAAAAGTAAAGGAGGAGCAAAACACCTCATCTCCTGCCGAAACGTTAGATAAAACAAGCGACAGATGGATGGCTGATGTTCCCGAACTTAAAACTGCCGCATGCCTGCAGCCGGTATAGTTCTCTATCGTTCTTTCTAAAGCGCTTATATTAGGTCCTAAGGGGGCTATCCAGTTTGTATCAAAGGCTTCCTTGATATAATGAAGTTCATCCCCTCCCATATGAGGCGATGCTAGCCAGATTTTTTCTTTTACATTCATCCGCACAGATTAAAAATAAAGATGCCTTTAGCTTACGCTGACTTGAAGTTGATTTGCTAAAGCACTTTTTGCAAAGGTATCAATCTCTTAAATCCTCTACAAGCGCTTTAACTAAAATCACATAAAATACCTATAGTGATCGCTTAAGTTTAAAATATCTTTGAAAGCATTGCTCTTCTCTCATGGTAAATCTTAATAATCAACTCCCCAAAAAGGGTGTTTGCCCACGCAAACCATAAACGGGTAAATTTCGTCGCATCGTCTTTATCAAATGCCTCATGCATAAATCCTGTGCCGGCATGCGTATTTTTCAACATGTGAAGACAGTGAATTATCTCTTCCTGATTCTTACTTGTCATGGCTCGAAGTATAATGCCCATGGGCCATATTTTGTCTTTTCCAGTATGCGGGCATGCTTGCCCTTCAGCAACTTTTCCTTTTAGAAAGTAGGGATTCCAATCGCTTAACAAAAATTTTCGGGTATTTTTATAGATCGGGGCATCTGCTTTACTTGCATCCAAATAGGCTAAAGACATCAAAGAAGGAACATTAGCATCATCCATAAATGACTGGTTACCAAACCCATCTACTTCATAAGCATAAATTTCACCAAAATTAGGACGATGAGCAGTCCCATACTTTTTTATTCCGGTTTCTACTTCATCTGCCAATTTTGAACATTCATTGGAAAAGTTTGGATCATTGATAACCTTACGATAAATTTCTGCGAGTTGGCGCAATGATATAACCGCAAAAATATTAGAAGGGATCAAATAAGGAAAAAGTGTAGCATCGTCTGAAGGGCGAAACATTGAGCAAATCATTCCCGTTGGCTTTATCGGTCTTCCTGTTCCATTGAAAATAGGCGCATCGATCATTGCAGTGGTTTTCCTAATAAAATAATAAGGCGATTTTCCGTCTTTTCGTTGCTCGGTTTTAAATGTTTTAACAATTAAGCGGGCAGCTTTTTCCCAATTTTTATCAAACGGATTTTTGTCTCCGGTTAATTGGTAATAATGATATGCCAATCGAATGCTGTAGCATAGTGAATCAACTTCCCATTTTCTCTCGTGAACTCCCGGAACAGTTTTTGGAAGGTCTTCTTTCCAATCAGATTCTTTCTGTAAATCTTTATAAAAAGCATTAGCATAGGGGTCTTTAACAATACATTTTGCCTGGCGATTAATCAAGCCCCAAACCAAATTTTTCAACTTTTCATCTTTTTTTATCAGTGGTAAGTAAGGCCATACTTGTGCAGTTGAATCTCGCAGCCACATGGCATCAATATCACCGGTAATAATAAAAGTATCTGGTTTCTCATTGATGATTTCATAATCTACAGTCGTATCTAAGGTATTGGGGTAGCAATTTTCAAACATCCAGGCTAGTTCCTTATCGGATACAACCTTTTTTATTTCTTGTATTAATTGCTCTACTGCGCGGCTTGTGAATTTCCTTTCTTCGGGTTTAGGCCGGTTAGGAATATATTTTTTATTCAAAAATAATGTGTCGGCATACAATGGTAAAACGGAAGATATACCTAAGCCACCAAGAAGTACACTATTTTTTACTAAAAATTGTCTTCTTTTCATTTGAATTTATTTATTAATCTTAGGGTCTAAAGATAGTTTATTTTATCTAATCTAAAAAAAATGACGTTTTTTATAATAAGAGACCGTTGCAGAATATATAAAAAAGTATGAAAAAGAAAGCATCTAACTTCAAACTGCTTTCTTCTCAAAAAAATTAAAATACTCACAACCATTAGGTTGCTCCAGGATTTAATTTTCCTCGGGCGTTGCATTTTTTTGTCAGAGTGCTTTTTGCAACGGTCTCAATAAGTTTACTGAGCGATTAATTTTTCTATCCATTTTCCACTAAAATATCCCATAGGGAGTATAAGCAATATAGAAATAATATAGAACCAGAACGGATATGGAATCATAACCAGCTTAATTAAAAGTAATAAAAAAATAATCACTCCAATCAAAGTTGAATACGCTGGCTTTGCTACTTTTACGATGGAAGCAACGGTAACTCCTCCTAAAAAAGTGCTTATTATATAAGAAATCATTTCAAAAATATAACTCCCGGTATAAAAGGTTTGATCTGAACGTTTATACGTTTTTAGGTTCAGGAACTCTACTTTTTCGGGAAGGGGGTAAAAAGACCATCCAACATAAAGAATAATAATTAAAATGGACGCTGTTACGATAAGCCCGAGTATAATTCCTACAGTATTTCTCAACATTTCTTTTCTTTTATAGCAAACTAATATACATTTTTTTGTAACATAAAGTTTGATTTATGTGGTTGATATTTTAGCTATTATTTATAAATTTCATTTAACACCTTAGCTAATCGGATCCCCGCCTTTAATAATTGACTTCTCAATAAGAGAAAATAATTGTACATATAGGAATAACTTAAATTTTTAGTTTTGATAACCGAAGGATATCCCCCCTTTCCTCTGCTATTTTTTTAGCTCCGTTAGCCCATTCTAATACCGTACCTTTTTGTATTTTTTTTCGCTCTTTTTTTGATAAATTAGGGTAGCTAGCTGCCAACTCGGTGTAACTCATTTTGTAATGGTTTATCATCTGTTCATCCCATACGCTATGTAAATTCGAGTCCTTTCCAAATCATTTTACCTTTATAAGGTTTCCTCCTAAGTCATCCTAGCGACCTACATGCAGCGGTTGATACAAATCGCCTACGAAATGAATTAATAACTTTAGGTAAAATATTTTATCTGCTGTTAAAGACGCTGAATTTCTTAAAATCTCAATACATTTTCTAATCGCCTGTACAACATCTCCTTGCGGATTTTTCACCGCCCGCGCATAATCCATTCCTTTAAAATCTACATAGTGCCATGTATTATATTTTTCATATTGTTTATCTGAACGGATGGCATATGCATAATTTGACCAGTAAGCCAAATTGTGCCCTCCTAACAGCAAGCGTATTTTTCTTTTAGCTTTTTGAGATAAATAATTTTCTGCAATTTGTCCTATTGCACGGTGCCCTGTTGACCCCCAAGCAAATACAGCCGTCATTAAAGATAGGAGGAAAAATGTGAGGGTAGTTTTTAACTTCTGACGAAAAGGATTCGTTCGCATAAAAAATTTTATTTGGTTTTTTTTACTGAAATGATCTTTACCGGGCAGGCTTTCTTAGCATTCTCAACTTCCTCAAAAACCCAGCTGTTCGGATCTTTATAGGTGTAAAAGCCTTTCTTTTCTTTTGAGTATAGCAAAACTGATTTTCCATCTTTTTTAGACATCTTGAAATGACATGGAGCCATTTCTGCACAATAATTACATCCGATGCACTTATCTCTTTGCAAGGTAATAATCACCATAATCTTTATATATAAAAAATCAGATAGTTTTAATCAAATAGCAAAGATACAATTATATAATAAAATACCTTTGCAGAATAGATAAAAAAGCATGAAAAGGAAAGCATCTAACTTCAAACTGCTTCCTTCTCAAAAAATTAAAATCCTCACAACCATTAGGTTGCTCCGGTGTTTAATTTTTATCGGGCGTTGCATTTTTTTGTTAGCGTTCTTTTTGCAACGGTCTCTACTTCTAAGGCTTTGCGGGGCGTGCGTTATGGATAGAAGCGGCAGCCTTTTGCCCCAGGAAAAAGATATAGTGGATAGCCTGACCACCGTTAGGCGGGAACGCCCAAAAAGTAAATCATGAGGTTAAGATACTACTAAATATCTAAAAAGGCTTGTACTTATTTTTTATTCTGCCTAAAAAAGCTAAAGCATACCTGCCCGTATTTTTTTATTTCTATAAAATAAGGGTGAGGTAGAACCTGCGTAAGTGATGAATGTTCTATCACAAGCCACCCGCCTCGGGCTAATAAATTGCTTTGGGTAACTCCGTTTATAATCCATTCTAAGGCTTCTGGGCGAAAAGTATAAGGGGGGTCGGCAAAAATAATATCCTGTGCCGGCAGTTTATTTTTTATAAACTCAAACACATCACGCTTTACAGGCGTTATCACGTCATCCCATTGTAATTCTCTAATCGTCTTTTTAAGATATTTTATACAATGAATGTTCTTATCTACAGCAATAATGCTTTCCGTACCTCGCGAGGCAAACTCGTAACTGATATTTCCAGTTCCGCAAAACAAATCCAGCACCTTAATCGTATCAAAATCAAATGTATTATTTAAAATATTGAACAACGATTCCTTTGCTCTGTCAGTTGTAGGACGCACGGGCAGATTTTTTGGCGCCCTCAGTCGTCTTCCTCTGTATTTGCCCGATATAATACGCATTAAAATATATTTTCTTTAACTACAGAACAATCATTTAGAGAAATATCAACATAACGAACATATTTTTTCATCATCTCAATGGCTTTTTGCCAAAGGGTTATGTCTCCAAGCAGGCAAATAAGGGCTTGATTAAGATCTATATCAAGTTGTTCTGCTACAAATAGCAAGTAATATAAAACGTCTTCTTTGGTTTTTACTTCAAAATAGTTATAGAATATAAGTTGTTCTTCGTTGAAGAAAATAAGTTCAATACTGGTGGAATTAAAATAAATAAAATATTTCTTTTCCGGGACCAGTCGATATAAACAACTGATGAGTTGTTGCCCGCTATGTGTAATGATTATATCGATTTTAGAAGAGGACTTTTTAATTTCACGTTCTATGCTTTCATTATAGCTGAACAGAAAATGGATCTTTAAATCGGGGATACATTGTGTTTCAATGGGTTCGTCGGGCAATAAAAAATGATTAAACTCTATGTAAACGGAAGCCTTACCTTCATCATAAAATTCTTCAGGTATCAAAGTAAAAAGTTTATTTGAAAAGATAAGTTTTATCGTTTTAAGTGAAGAAAATTCTTTTTCTTTAATTAAATTGACTATCTCTTCGGCTATTTTTTTGGATGATTCATACCTTATAGACTCAGGCCGCTTACTTTTTCGTATCACTAAGTCTTCTTTTCTTTTGAAAAAAGAAAATCCATCCGATTCAATGTGGATGGATAAACTATCAAAAGCAAAGGATATCATTTTTTAGCGTACTTTTTATCTACTAATAAATCATAATATTTAGGCCAGTTTCCGTCAGTAGAATTAGCATATAAAGACCCTATTTTCAATACCGTATCCTGTATTCCTTTCTCGCTGTTAATTTCTCTTTCCAAATAAAACGGATCGTACTTATCTTTTAATGATTTCAATAACCATCGTTTAGGGGCTCGAACTTCAAACCGAATCGTCTTAACTAATCTTTTATTTAAGGTATCGTATTTTTGGTCTAAAGTAGATTTAATTTCGTATTCTTTTTTGTCTTTCAATCCCGGCATATAGCGTAATTGATTAATCGCTGATTTTGGCATTCCTTTGTATTTTTTAAAAAGAGAATCTTTTAAAGGGACTACAGCTAAAGTATCAATAACAGATTCTGTACCTTCATAAGTCAGTCCGTTCTGTACCTTTTGAACCTTTATGTCTTTCTTCTCTAAGACGACATATTTTCCTGTATCAATAAAAGAAATCAGGTCGTCCCACGAAGAGGCATATTGATGATGATAATCTCTATAAGCAATCTGAGCATTACGAATTTCTCTCATTTTATGGATAACTTTTGCATAAAGATTATCTCTATCCTTATTAAACCGTACAGGCTCATTTACACTTTTCCAAACAAAATAGGTTACGACAAATGCCCCAACTAAAAAGATTAATTGTAAAATAATACGTACATTACGCTTTAAGTTTCCAAATATACGAGACCCTAATAATAAAACAACGACAATGGCAGCAAGACCTAAAATTATTTTAATCATAAAATTTTAAAATTTAATTTATTATTTATATATTTAATAAAAATTTCATTGGAAACAAAACTACAATTTTTTTTATTTATAAAAGAAATATTTTACTATTTTTGAAAATATGACCGCTAATTGCATAAAATCAACGCTTATTTCTCATTTTGACTTTGAACCAACTGACGAACAAAATGAATTTTTTAAATTATTTTCTAATTTTTTGGTAACAACTGAGCAAGAAGTCTTTGTATTAAAAGGATATGCGGGAACAGGGAAAACCAGTTTGACCAAAGCCATCGTAAAAACACTGCCTCAAACAAAATATCGCGTAGTATTATTAGCCCCTACAGGCAGAGCAGCAAAAGTTTTGGGAAATTATTCGCAAAAAAAAGCCTTTACCATTCATCGCTATATTTACCATGTTCGTAACAAAGGAATAAGCAACGAGTTTGTATTAAAAAATAATAAAGCCTCTAACACTTTATTTATCGTAGATGAAGCCTCTATGATTACCAATGATTTTTCTAATTCAGCAAAAAAAAATGGAGGTGCCCTATTAAATGACTTGTTTCAATATACTTTTCAACCCCAGTCGGGAAATAAATTGCTTTTTATAGGAGATGTAGCTCAACTCCCACCGGTACATTTAGAAATAAGCCCGGCTCTCGAAACGAACTATTTAAACTTTAACTATTGTAAGCAGATTGATGAGTTTCAATTGACAGAGGTTGTGCGCCAGCAAAAAAAATCGGCTATTGTAACCAATGCAACCTGCATAAGAGAATCTATATGCCGGCAGATTAATGAATTAAAACTATGCCCTTCTGTTGTTGATTTTGAGCGAATTGAAGACCGCTATGAAATTGAATCTGCCCTTGCCGATCATTTAAGTAACCATCCTGATGAAACGTTGATCGTTGTTCGTTCAAACAAACGTGCCAATCTGTATAACGAGCAAATAAGAAAGAAAATTTTAATGTATAATGATCTTATAGAAAAAGAGGATAAGCTGATGGTACTAAAAAATAATTATTTTTGGTTAAACGAAACTTCAAAACCCGGCTTTATCGCGAATGGTGAAGTGATTGAAATTAAAGCAGTACGTCAATTTAAAGAACTTTACGGGTTTGAATTTGCTGAAGTAAAAGTTTCATTACCTGATTATCCTGATGAGCCAGCATTTAATACTGTGCTGCTTTTAGATACAATCCATGCTGAAACACCGGGGCTAACTTATGACCAACAAAACAATTTGTATGAAAAAGTATTGGAAGACTACCAAGAAGAATCTTCTAAATACAAGCGCTTCAAAAAAGTGAAGGAAAATCCGTATTTCAATGCACTTCAGGTAAAATATGCGTATGCCGTAACCTGCCATAAAGCACAAGGCGGGCAATGGGATTATGTTTTTGTAGAGCAACCGTACACCCGAAAGATTGATAAAAATTACCTGCGATGGATTTATACCGCTTTTACCCGGGCTAAAAAGAAGGTATATCTTTTAGGGTTTAAAGAAGAATTTTTTGTAGGGTAAAAAACATCCCTTTTTAAGACTTGAGACCGTTGCAAAAAGCACGCTAACAAAAAAATGCAACGCCCGAGGAACCGCAAGTCAGCGTAAGCTAAAATTAAATACCGGAGCAACCTAATGGTTGTGAGGATTTTAATTTTCGGTATCTGAGCCTGTCGAAGCTTTGAGAAGGAAGCAGTTTAAAGCTAAAGCATAAAATAAATAGCAAACAAAATAATTCGATAGTTCAATTCTGCTTTAGCTATTTATTCTTTACAGAAACAAGTTAATACCGTCTATGTTTTAAGCTTCTCCTTTAGTTCCAAATAGGTTGAGCGCATCTTGATCCGAATGCATTTCAGGTTCTTTGATCTCCCCAAAATGTTTTTCGTAGCGTTTAACATTTTCAGATAAAGCTTTCAATAGCTGTTTGGTGTGCAAAGGACTTAAAATAACTCTCGAAGTTACCTTTGCCGTGGGCCGCCCCGGCATAACTTGAATAAAATCAACTACAAATTCAGTAAACGAGTGATTAATCACTGCCAGATTCGAATAGGTTTCATGTACCTCTTCAGGAACATGAATATTCATCTGACCATCTTTATTCTTTGTCATTTTTTCTCATTATAGATCTATTTCTTCATTGGACATCTCCTGGAGCATTTTTTTAGAGCCAACCATAATTTCATCATATTCCTCCAGTCCTGTTCCCGCAGGTATCTTATGTCCAACAATTACATTTTCTTTTAACCCTTCTAATTCATCCGAACATCCTGCTACTGCAGCTTCACTCAATACTTTAGTCGTCTCCTGGAAAGAAGCTGCAGAAATAAATGACTTGGTTTGCAGTGAAGAACGGGTAATTCCCTGTAAAATAGGTCTTGCTATAGCCGGTTTAGCTTCTCTTGTCTTCACCAAACTTTTATCTTCTCGTTTTAATATTGAATTTTCATCTCTTAACTCTCGTAAACTAACAATCTGCCCGGGTTTAAGTTTTTCAGAATCTCCGGCATCTTCTACTACCTTTTTACCATATAGTTGATCATTTACTTCAATAAACTCTTGTTTATGAACTATATGGCCTTCTAAAAATAAAGTATCACCTGAATGGATCACTTCTACTTTTCGCATCATTTGACGAACAATAACTTCAAAATGCTTATCATTAATTTTTACCCCTTGCAAGCGATAAACCTCCTGTATTTCATTTACCAAATATTCCTGCACTGCGGTGGGACCTTTAATATTCAAAATATCACGAGGAGTAATAATCCCTTCTGAAAGCGGCATACCAGCTTTAACAAAATCATTTTCCTGCACTAAAATCTGGCTGGAGAGTTTAACTAAATATTTTTTTATCTCCCCTGTTTTTGATTCTATTATAATCTCTCTATTACCTCGTTTAATTTTACCATACGAAACTGTTCCGTCAATTTCAGAAACAACAGCCGGGTTAGACGGATTACGCGCTTCAAACAATTCGGTTACACGGGGGAGTCCTCCGGTAATATCTCCAGATTTAGCAGACTTACGCGGCGTTTTCACTAAAACTTTTCCAGCTTCAACTTCTTCCTCATCATTTACAATTAAGTGCGCGCCTACGGGTAAATTATATACTTTAACTGTTTCGCTTTTTTTATTAAGAATTTTTAAGGTAGGGATTAATTTTTTATTTCTTGATTCAGAAATTACTTTCTCCTGAAAACCAGTCTGTTCATCGACTTCTATCTGACAAGTAACCCCTTGTTGAATATTCTCATAAGCAATCTTACCGGCAGTTTCAGATATAATAACGGCATTATAGGGATCCCAGCTACAAATCTTATCTCCTTCTTTAACTTTAGCCCCATTTTTAATGAATAGATTTGCTCCATAAGGAATATTTGCCGTCATAATTACAAACCCTTTTCTATTAGTCAACTTCAATTCAGAAGAACGAGAGACTACAATTTCTGATTCTTTTCCGAATGCGTTTATATTAGACACGGTTCTTAAATCTTCAATTTCTAATGTCCCGTCTCCTTTTGCTATATGAGTAGAGATCTCTGAAATATTCCCTGCGGTACCCCCGACATGAAAAGTTCTAAGTGTTAATTGCGTACCCGGCTCGCCGATGGACTGTGCAGCTACAACGCCTACTGCCTCTCCTTTTTGAACCGGGCGATTGGTTGATAAATTTCGCCCGTAGCACTTCGCACAGATTCCTTTTTTTGCTCCACAGGTAAGTGGCGATCGAACTTCTACTTCTTCTATTCCAAGCTTTTCTATAAGTTCTGCCATCTCTTCGTTAATAATTTCATTCCCTTTGGTAATGACTTCATTATTTTTAGGATTTGTGATGTCAAGCAATGCTACACGCCCTACGATTCTTTCAGCAATACCTTCTACAATTTCATCATTTTTCTTTAAAGGTGTAATAGTCAATCCTCTGAGGCTGCCACAATCCTCTTCACAAACAATCACATCTTGTGCTACATCAACCAGACGACGGGTAAGATATCCTGCATCAGCTGTTTTTAATGCAGTGTCAGCCAGACCTTTACGTGCGCCATGCGTGGAAATGAAATACTCTAAAATAGATAATCCCTCTCGGAAGTTGGCGATAATCGGATTTTCAATAATCTCACTTCCAACCTGACCTGCTTTTTGCGGCTTCGCCATCAGCCCTCGCATTCCTGAGAGTTGGCGGATTTGTTCTTTAGACCCCCGCGCACCTGAGTCTAACATCATATAAACAGAATTAAACCCTTGTTTATCTTCAGTCATTCGTTTCATCACAATATCAGTCAATTTTGCATTGGTAGTAGTCCATACATCAATCACCTGATTATATCGCTCATTGTTTGTAATCAATCCCATATTATAATTGGATTTGATTTCTTCTACCTTTCCAACCGTGTTGTTAATCATTAGCGCTTTCTTATCCGGAATTAGGATATCTCCCAGACTAAAAGATAATCCTCCCTGAAAAGCATGATTATACCCCAGGGTTTTCATATCATCTAAAAATTGTGCAGTAGTGGGTACATCTGTTTCACTTAGAATATTTCCAATAATCGTTCGCAAAGATTTTTTGGTAAGCACTTCATTAATATAACCGAATTTTTTGGGTACGACATCATTAAATAAAATCCTTCCAACGGTTGTATCAATTAATTTATCAACTAATTCTCCTTTTTGTTTGATTTTTACTTTTACCCGGATTTTTGCATGTAAACTGACCTGCTTTTCATTATATGCAATTTGAACTTCCTCTGGAGAGTAAAACGTCAATCCCTCACCTTTGACTTGCGCCTTTTTTACCGAGTTTCGTTCTTTAGTCATATAGTATAAGCCAAGCACCATATCCTGGGAAGGGATGGTTACCGGCGAACCATTAGCCGGATTTAATATATTATGAGAAGCAAGCATTAATAATTGTGCTTCTAAGATCGCCTCATGTCCAAGCGGTAGGTGAACCGCCATTTGATCTCCGTCAAAATCAGCGTTAAAAGCCGTACAAACCAATGGGTGAAGTTGAATGGCTTTTCCTTCGATTAGTTTCGGTTGAAAAGCCTGAATTCCAAGACGGTGTAGAGTAGGCGCACGGTTTAACAATACAGGATGACCTTTTAGTACGTTTTCTAAAATATCCCAAACGACCGGGTCTTTTCTATCAATAATCTTTTTGGCTGATTTTACTGTTTTTACAATTCCACGTTCGATGAGTTTACGTACGATAAAAGGCTTATATAATTCTGCTGCCATACCTTTAGGCAATCCGCATTCGTGTAACTTAAGGGTAGGACCTACTACAATAACCGATCGGGCAGAATAATCTACCCTTTTCCCTAATAAATTTTGGCGAAAACGGCCTTGTTTTCCCTTTAATGAGTCGGAGAGCGATTTTAAAGGGCGATTAGAATCGGTGGTAACAGCGGATGACTTTCTGGTGTTATCAAATAGTGAATCTACTGATTCCTGAAGCATTCTTTTTTCATTTCTAAGAATTACCTCCGGGGCTTTAATTTCTATTAATCTTCTTAAACGATTATTGCGTATAATGACTCTGCGATACAAATCATTTAGATCAGAGGTAGCAAAACGACCGCCGTCTAAAGGGACTAATGGTCGTAAATCAGGGGGGATTACCGGAACAATGCGTAGAACCATCCATTCCGGGAGATTTTGCATTTTTCGGTTGGCATTTCGTAATGATTCAACTACTTGCAAGCGCTTTAATGCTTCGGTACGCCTTTGTTTCGAGGTTTCATTATGTGCGCTATGACGTAATTCATAAGAGAGTTCGTCCAGATTAACTCTTTTTAATAATTCTTCGATGCATTCGGCTCCCATTTTTGCAATGAATTTATTAGTATCCGTGTCTTCAAGATATTGATTTTCTTTAGGAAGTTCGTCTATAATATCTAGATATTCTTCCTCGGTTAAGAAATCCATTTTTTTCAAGGGCTGCCCGTCAGGATAATTGGCTATACCCGGCTGAATGACTACATAGCGCTCATAATAAATGATCATATCTAATTTCTTAGAAGGAACTCCAAGAACATATCCTATCTTATTGGGAAGCGATCGAAAATACCAAATGTGTGCCACCGGAATTACTAAGTTAATATGCCCAATTCGTTCTCGACGTACTTTTTTTTCAGTCACTTCAACACCACAACGATCACAAACAATACCTTTATATCGAATTCCTTTGTATTTGCCACAGGCACATTCATAGTCTTTTACCGGCCCAAAAATACGCTCACAAAACAGCCCGTCTCTTTCCGGTTTGTGTGTACGATAGTTAATGGTTTCTGGTTTTAAGACTTCTCCGTGCGATTTTTGTAAAATGGATTCAGCAGAGGCAAATCCAATAGTTATTTTATTGAACTTTGTGATGTTATTTTGTTTTCTAAGCATTATGTTAAAACTATAAAGTTGACATTATATTTTATTCTGTTTAATAAAAATGGGGCATAAATTTTGCCGCATTTTAACATTATTCTTCTAGGCGCACATCTAAACCAAGACCTTGTAACTCGTGTAACAATACGTTAAATGATTCAGGTATACCCGGTTCAGGTATAATTTCTCCTTTTACGATGGCTTCATACGTTTTGGCTCTTCCTACCACATCATCTGATTTAACCGTCAATATCTCACGTAAAGTATGAGCAGCACCGTAAGCTTCAAGCGCCCAAACTTCCATTTCACCGAACCGTTGCCCGCCAAACTGTGCTTTACCCCCTAAAGGTTGTTGTGTAATTAACGAATAAGGACCTATTGAGCGCGCGTGCATTTTATCATCTACCATGTGACCCAGTTTAAGCATATAAATTACCCCTACGGTAGCGGGTTGATCAAAGCGTTCTCCTGTTCCTCCATCATATAAATAAGTATGACCATAGCGGGGGATCTCAGCTTTATCGGTCAGGTTATTAATTTGGTCAATATGCGCACCATTAAAAATAGGTACCTGATACTTTTTATTGAGTTTCTTACCCACCCAGCCTAATACAGTTTCAAAAATTTGCCCTATATTCATTCGTGAAGGTACTCCCAGTGGATTTAGTACTATATTAATCGGCGTACCATCTTCCAAAAACGGCATATCTTCTTCCCGGACGATGCGAGCTACTATTCCTTTATTCCCGTGACGTCCTGCCATCTTGTCTCCCAATTTAAGTTTCCGTTTTTTTACAATATAAACTTTGGCTAATTTTAAAATTCCTGAGGGGAGTTCATCTCCTATAGAAATAGTGAATTTTTTACGACGTAATGTTCCTTGCAGATCATTTACTTTGATTTTATAATTATGTAATAATTCACTTATAAGCATGTTTGTATGGCTGTCAGTCGTCCAGTTTATATCGACTAAATGTATATAATCGTCTATAGAATTAAGTACTTTCTGGGAGAATTTAGTTCCTTTTTTAATGACCTCTTCATTAAGTTCATTGATAATTCCCTGCGCGGTTTTTCCGTTAACCAGATGGTATAACTTTTCAATTAGCGTACTTTTTAATTTCGCTTGTAATTTCGCGTATTCTTTTTCCAAACGGTCAATCTCTGCCTTGTCTTTTGATCGCTTTCTTTTATCTTTTATACTTCTTTCAAAAAGAGTCTTACTCAATACGGTTCCTTGCAACGAAGGGGTTGCTTTTAAGGAAGTGTCTTTTACATCTCCGGCTTTATCTCCAAATATCGCGCGTAATAGTTTTTCCTCTGGTGTTGGCTCAGACTCTCCCTTAGGTGTAATTTTTCCAATGAGTATGTCTCCTGGATTCACTTCTGCTCCTACACGGATCATTCCGTTTTTATCTAGGTTTTTAGTAGCTTCTTCACTGATGTTTGGAATATCATTGGTTAGTTCTTCTGCCCCTAGTTTTGTATCACGAACATCCATTGAATATTCATCAATATGAACAGAGGTAAACCAGTCTTCACGCACTACTTTTTCTGAAATAACAATGGCATCTTCAAAATTATATCCTTTCCAGGGCATGAAAGAAACTAATAAATTACGACCTAGTGCCAATTCTCCGTTTTGGATGGCGTATCCCTCAGTTAAAATTTGTCCTTTAACGACTCTATCTCCTTTTTTAACAATGGGTTTTAAATTAATACATGTACTCTGATTGGTTTTTCTAAATTTGGTTAATTGATATGATTTTATATTTGAATCAAAACTAACCGATTCTTCTTCTTCTGTAGAATCATATTCAACGACAATTTCATTAGCATCTACGTATTTTATGACTCCTTCATTTTCAGCATTAATTAAGATTCTGGAATCTTTAGCTACATAAGACTCCAGTCCGGTACCGACAATTGGCGCCTCAGGTCTCATCAAAGGCACTGCCTGACGCATCATATTTGATCCCATTAGCGCCCGGTTTGCATCGTCATGTTCTAAGAAAGGGATTAATGAGGCTGAAATAGACGCCATTTGATTGGGGGCTACATCTACATAATTAATCTGATTAGGCTCTACCACAGGATAATCAGCACCCTGACGAGCAACAATTCTTTCTGTGGCGAAAGTATTATCTTTATTTAATGCTAAATTAGCCTGTGCTATAATTTTTTCTTCTTCTTCTTCTGCCGATAGATAAACGACATTTCTGGATACTTTACTATTTTCTGCTTTATAATAAGGAGTTTCAATAAAGCCCATTCTATTTACTTTGGCATAAACACATAATGAGGATATTAGCCCAATGTTAGGTCCTTCAGGAGTTTCAATAGGGCACAAGCGACCGTAATGTGTGTAATGTACATCTCGTACTTCAAATCCTGCTCTGTCTCTTGAAAGTCCTCCCGGTCCGAGTGCTGATAATCGCCTTTTATGGGTTATTTCAGCCAATGGATTCGTCTGGTCCATGAATTGAGATAATTGATTAGTCCCAAAAAACGAATTGATAACAGAAGATAAAGTCTTAGCATTAATTAAGTCAATACAGGTGAATACCTCATTATCTCTTACATTCATCTTTTCCCGAATGGTTCTTGCCATGCGAGCTAATCCTATACCAAACTGATTAGCCATTTGCTCTCCAACTGTTCGAACCCGACGATTTGAAAGATGATCAATATCATCCACTTCAGCTTTTGAATTAACTAATTCAATTAAATATTTAATAATTGAAATAATATCTAATTCAGTTAGTACTTCTTTATCCATGGGGATATCAAGCCCTAATTTTTTATTACTTCTATAGCGTCCTACTTCCCCAAGACTATAACGTGCTTCTGAAAAAAACAGCTTTTCAATAATGCCTCTTGCAGTTTCTTCATCTGGTGATTCTGCATTTCGAAGAACTCTGTAAATATGCTCAACTGCTTCTTTCTCTGAGTTAGTAGGATCTTTTTGTAATGTATTATGAATGATGCTATAATCTACTAAGGAGTCTTCTTCTTTATGCAGTAAGATGGTTTTTAATCCTAGATTAATAATTTCTTCAATATGCGATTCATCTAAAACAGTTTCCCGGTCTAAGACAATTTCGTTTCGCTCTATGGAAACTAATTCCCCGGTGTCTTCGTCCACAAAGTCTTCATACCATGTATTTAGCACTCTGGCAGCAAGTGTTCGCCCTAATACCTTCTTTAAAGATGATTTTGAGACTTTAACTTCTTCTGCCATATCAAATATTTCCAGAATATCTTTATCGTGTTCATAACCGATAGCTCTTAATAGCGTTGTTACAGGCAGCTTTTTTTTACGATCAATATACGCATACATTACATTATTTATATCGGTCGCAAATTCAATCCAGGATCCTTTGAAAGGGATAACCCTTGCAGAATATAATTTTGTTCCGTTTGCGTGATAAGACTGTCCGAAGAACACGCCCGGAGAACGATGCAGCTGTGAAACAATTACTCGTTCTGCTCCATTAATAATAAATGATCCGCTATTAGTCATATATGGAATGGTTCCTAAATAGACATCCTGCACAACTGTTTCAAAGTCTTCATGTTCAGGATCTGTGCAATAGAGTTTTAATCTTGATTTTAAAGGAACGCTATAAGTCAAGCCCCTTTTAATACATTCCTCTATTGAATAACGGGGCGGATCAACAAAGTAATCTAAAAATTCTAATACGAATTGATTATGAGTATCTGAAATAGGAAAATTTTCAGCAAATGTTTTATATAAGCCTTTGCTTTTACGATTGCTTGATTTAGTTTCTAGCTGAAAAAAGTCTTGAAATGATTTTATTTGTACATCTAAGAAATCAGGATAATCTAAAGGTTCTTTAACTGATGCAAAACTAATTCTTTCGGGAAGTTTTATTTTATTATCCTCCAATTTTTTATGATTTTAAAATTAAAAAAATATACAATATAATGATATTTATTTGAATAATTGAACGATAACTTTATGTAAAATCATTCTCGTTCTTTAAGTAAACTTAATAGTTAAGAGTATTTTTAATCCAACATCTAAACTCTTCACTTCCTTTTTGGGGATTGCCTGTTAAATTAATACCTTTGCAGGGTGCTGGTAAAAGTGAATAATTATTTAAGATACTATATTGGCTAAAATATTTTTTGTAAAGATTTTTAATTATAAAAAACCTTTTTATCTCTGCTATTAGCATAAAAAGTAATCTATCAACTGCAAGTCAGCGTAAGCTAATAAAACGCAACATCCTATAAAAATTAAATAGCGGCGCAACCTTTTGGTTGTGAAGATTTTAATTTTTTGAGAAAGAAGCAGTTTTAAACGAAATGCTTTCTTTTTCATACTTTTTTATGTGTTCTGCAACGATCTCAAATTACTTTAATTCTACTTCAGCCCCAACTTCCTCTAATTGTTTTTTGAGTGCTTCTGCTTCATCCTTTGAGATTCCTTCCTTAATCGGAGTAGGGGCATTATCTACCATGCCTTTTGCATCTTTCAGCCCGGTTCCAGTTAGGTCTTTTACTAATTTGACTACCGCCAATTTAGAACCGCCTGCTGCGTTTAAAATTACATCAAATTCTGTTTTTTCCTCTACTACCTCCCCTCCTGCCGCTGCAGGACCGGCTACTGCCACTGCTGCTGCAGGTTCAATTCCATATTCCTCTTTAAGGACAGTTGCTAACTCATTAACTTCTTTTACTGTCAAATTAACTAAAGTTTCTGCAATGCTTTTTAAATCTGCCATTTTACTACTTTTTTTATTTTTGTTTATGTTCTTTTTACTTATGATTTTTCTGATAATGTTTTAACCAAACCACTAATAGTACTTCCACCTGATTGTAATGCTGAAAGAATATTTTTCATAGGTGATTGTAACAATCCCACAAGATCTCCGATTAACTCTTCTTTTGATTTAATGGATGCCAATATCTCTAATTGTTCATCTCCTACATAACAATCTTCCTGAATCCACGCACCCTTTAAAACAGGCTTGTCCGCTTTCTTACGAAATTCTTTTATTACTCTTGCCGGTACATTAGCTTTTTCGGCAGTAATAATAGACGTATTTCCTTTTAAAGTATCGTACAATTCGTCAAATTCTTTACCCGAAGTCTCCATAGCTTTTTTAAGTAGTGTATTTTTAACTACTTTTAGTTTTAATCCGTTTTTAAAACATGCTCTTCTCAATTCAGATGACTGTGCAGCATTTAATTCAGATAAATCAGCAAGATAAATAGTGGAATTATCGGTTAAAATTTCTTTCAAATCTTCTATCGCTTGTGCTTTTTTTTCTCTTGTCATAACATTTTTTCAATGATTAAATTCAATGCGTTAAACAGATTTTGTATCCACAGTAATTCCTGGTCCCATCGTTGAGGAAAGGTAAATACTCTTTACATACGTACCTTTTGCGGCAGTAGGTTTCAACTTATTCAGTGTTTGAATCAATTCGGCTGCATTTTCTTTAATTTGATCGGCAGAAAATGAAATCTTACCAATAGCTGCATGTACTATTCCATAGCGATCTACTTTGAAATCTATTTTACCCGCTTTCACCGCTTTTACTGCTTTTCCTATTTCCATAGTTACAGTTCCCGCTTTGGGATTAGGCATTAATCCTCTCGGTCCGAGAATACGTCCTAACGGGCCTAATTTACCCATCACACTGGGCATCGTTACGATTACATCCGTATTCGTCCAACCACTTTTAATTTTATTCAAGAATTCATCCAAGCCAACATAATCGGCACCCGCTTCTTTAGCTTCTTCCTCTTTATCAGGTGTAACTAAAGCTAATACTTTTACATCCTTTCCTGTTCCATGAGGCAATGAGACTACTCCCCGAACCATTTGATTGGCTTTTCTCGGGTCCACTCCTAAGCGTACTGCGAGTTCAACTGAAGCGTCAAATTTAGTAGTTGAAGTTTCTTTTACTAAAGTTGATGCTTCCGTCAGATTATATTGTCTTTCTTTATCTACTTTTGCAAAAGTTTCCTTTTGTTTTTTTGTTAATTTAGCCATTCCCATTTATTTTTTATTACTTAAAAAGGAGCCTCTCCTTTTACAGTTATTCCCATTGAGCGTGCTGTCCCCGCAATCATTTTCATTCCAGATTCTATTGTAAAACAATTTAAATCGGGCATTTTATTTTCAGCTATTTCACGTATTTGATCCCATGTAACGCTTGCAACTTTCTTACGGTTAGGCTCAAAAGAACCTTTTTTTATCTTTGCGGCAGCCAATAACTGTACTGCTGCAGGAGGGGTTTTTATAATAAATTCAAAAGATTTATCTTTATAAACTGTAATCTCTACGGGCAATAGCTGACCTTGTTTATCCTGTGTACGACCGTTAAACTGCTTACAGAATTCCATTATATTTACTCCGGCAGCTCCTAAGGCGGGACCGACAGGAGGTGAGGGATTGGCAGCTCCACCGCGCACTTGTAGTTTTACAATTTTATTTATCTCTTTTGACATTTTCTAATTCTTTTTTACTTAAATTATTTAATTTATGGTAACTATAGAAGCAGGTTTTAATTTATTATATTTTTTCTACCTCAGAGAAATTCAATTCCATAGGTGTTTTCCTACCGAATATTAAAACGGATACTTTTAATTTCTTTTTATCTTCATTAATTTCTTCTACTGAACCATTGAATCCGTTAAAAGGCCCCCCTATTACTTTCACAGTTTCTCCCATAATGTACGGGATGCTTATTTGATCGATATTCTCTGCTAACTCGTCTATTTTTCCTAATAATCTGTTGACTTCTGATTTTCTCATAGGTAAAGGATCCCCTCCTTTTACCTCTGAAAGAAAACCAATTACGTTAGATAAATTGACAATGACGTGATGCATTTCCCCTTCAAGAGCAACTTCCATATAAACATAACCAGGAAAATATACTTTTTCCTTAGTAATTTTTTTACCATTTCTTACTTGAATTACTTTTTCCATAGGAACTAAAATTTGCCCTAAATATTCATTCAATCCTAAACGGTGAACTTCGTTCTCTATGTAAAGTTTTACCTTTTTTTCCTGTCCGCTAATCGTTTTCAGCACATACCATTTCTTTTCAATCTTACTCATTCGATAGCACTTTACTATACCTTAAACAAATTCAAAACCCCTGAATTAATTAACCAATCCACTAAAGCTGTAACAATAGCAAGTAATAATGAAAATATCGCTACGACTAAGGTTGAAGATTGAAGATCATCCCAATTAGGCCAAGTGACCTTATACATAAATTCATTATATGAATTTTTAACATAACTTACGAATTTATTCATTATACCTTTTCTTTGCACGGGCGGTAGGAATTGAACCCACGACCTTTGGTTTTGGAGACCACTGCTCTACCGGCTGAGCTACGCCCGTTTTTTAAAGCTAAATAAAGGTGCTCTAATGAGCACCTTATTAAAAAAACTTATAAAAAATAAAATTATGAAATAATTTCTGTAACCTGACCTGCACCTACTGTTCTACCTCCTTCACGAATAGCAAAACGTAGCCCCACATTTAGAGCAATAGGTTGAATAAGTTGAACTTCAATCGTTAAGTTATCCCCGGGCAATACCATTTCTCGTCCCTCAGATAAAATAATTTCTCCAGTTACATCTGTAGTTCGGACATAGAATTGTGGTCGATATTTGTTGTGAAAAGGGGTATGTCGTCCACCTTCCTCTTTTTTTAGAATATAAACTTCTGCTTTAAATTTATAATGTGGAGTAATAGAACCGGGAACAGCAATTACCATTCCTCGTTTAATATCTGTTTTTTCTATCCCTCGCAGTAAAATTCCTACATTATCCCCGGCTTCACCTCTATCTAATATTTTTCGGAACATTTCTACTCCAGTAACTGTAGAGGTTAATTTTTCAGCACCCATACCAATAATTTCAACGGAATCTCCTGTATTGATAATTCCAGACTCAATACGACCCGTAGCTACAGTACCTCGACCCCTAATTGAGAATACATCTTCGATAGGCATTAAAAAAGGTTTGTCCTGATCCCTTACCGGAAGTTCAATCCATTCATCTACCTTATTCATTAATTCTTTTACAGTATCTACCCATTTTTGCTCTCCATTTAAAGCCCCTAGTGCTGAACCAGCAACAATAGGAGAATTATCTCCATCATATTCATAAGAGGATAATAAATCTCTAACTTCCATCTCTACTAATTCCAGTAACTCCTCATCGTCCACCATATCTACTTTGTTCATAAAAACAACAATACGAGGCACATTTACCTGACGACACAGCAAAATGTGTTCTCTTGTTTGAGGCATAGGACCATCCGTTGCCGCAACTACTAAGATAGCGCCATCCATTTGTGCAGCACCCGTTACCATATTTTTAACATAATCCGCATGCCCTGGACAATCAACATGCGCATAATGACGTTTTTCTGTTTGGTATTCTACATGAGAAGTATTAATCGTTATTCCCCTTTCTTTTTCTTCAGGTGCATTATCAATTTGATCAAAATCTTTTGCTTCTGACAACCCTGCCTCTGCAAGTACTTTTGTAATTGCTGCAGTTAATGTAGTCTTACCGTGATCTACGTGACCGATAGTCCCAATATTTAAATGAGGTTTACTACGATCGAAAGTTTCCTTTGCCATGATTTATACTATAATTTATTTTCTAAATGTTATATTTAATTAAAAAATTTGTTTTAACAAATTAAAAAATCGCACATAAAATAAAAAACGAAGAGCCAATGACGAGAATTGAACTCGTGACCTCTTCCTTACCAAGGAAGCGCTCTACCTCTGAGCTACATCGGCTTTTACATCATTCAGATACCTTTAGCGCTCCTTTTATTTTAAAACTTGAGCGGGAAACGGGTCTCGAACCCGCAACATTCAGCTTGGAAGGCTGATGCTCTACCAATTGAGCTATTCCCGCAGCACAAAAGTGGGAGGAGCAGGATTCGAACCTGCGAAGGTAAAAACCAACAGATTTACAGTCTGTCCTCGTTGGCCGCTTGAGTATCCTCCCTCATTTAATCATTAACTTTTAAAATCCAACTTTTTTACTTTCCTTATCCGTTGCAGATCAAAATCTATAAAGTTTATTTCATAAGAGCCGGTAGAGGGACTCGAACCCCCGACCGGCTGATTACAAATCAGCTGCTCTAGCCAACTGAGCTATACCGGCTTTCCCATAAAAACAACTCAATAGAACGAATACATATTTTATAATGCGGTTGCAAAGGTAATACCTTTTTATGATTATACAAACTTTTTAGTTTTTTTTATTTTACGAGATCTTTGTAGAATAAAAAAAGCATAAAAGCTAAAGCATCTCGCTTCAAACAGCGCCCTTTTCAAAAAATGAATATCCTCCATAACCCAAAGGTTGCTCTGGTGATTAATTTTTTTTTCGGGCGTTGCATTTTATCAGCTAACGTGCTTTTGGCAATTGAAAGTCAGCACAGGCTAAAAGTCTTATGTATTTAATATTCACTTTTAATATCCACTAAAAAAAGTCTTGATGTTTTATTAAAAACATTATGACTTTTTAGACAAAACATTATGACTTTTTAGGCAAAACATTATGAAGTTTTTTTAAAAACATCAAAACTTCTTTTAATCCATCACTCAAAGCAGGAGACCTTTAGCCTGCACTGACCTGCGGCTGAAAAATATAAAATATTTTTTGAACAATTTATAAAAGATGTATTTTCGCCTTTTTACTATCGACTTAAATATTGAGACCGTTGCAGAACACATAAAAAAGTATGAAAAAGAAAGCATCTAACTTCAAACTGCTTCCTTCTCAAAAAATTAAAATCCTCCACACCCATTAGGTTGCTCCGGTGTTTAATTTTTATCGGGCGTTGCATTTCGACAAACTCAATACAAGCATTTTTTTGTTAGCGTGCTTTTTGCAACGGTCTCGGATATAGATTATGGGTTTACTTTGTTAATTGTGTTTGCTTAGTTTAAATTCCGCTAATTTTCTTTGTGTAAATTTTGATAAAACGAGACGGCCGGAAACAGCGGCTCGTGCTTCAACAACATCTGCTATGTTTGGTGTTATGTTTAGATGGTCTTTCCATAAGATTTTCTTTATTTCAAAGAGGGCTTCTAAGTTATAACGACTAAGTGTTTGTGCAAAAATAAGGCTTTCTTTTAACGGGTCTTTAACTATTTTGTTAAATATCCCTTTCTTTTTTCCCCATTTTGCTAAACGCCATTGGTCAGGGTTTAAGGTGAGTTCTGTAAAAGCGTTTAATCCTATTTTACGGCTTACAAAAGGTTCGATAACGAAGGGACCAATGCCGATGGATAGTTCAGAGAGTTTAATAGATGAATTGCTGCTGGCAAAGGTATAGTCACAGGCGGTAGCAATTCCCACCCCCCCGCCGACACTTTTTCCTTCGATGCATCCAACAATGATTTTACGGCATTCTTGCATAGCATTCATTACATGGGCAAATCCCATAAAAAAATCTTTTCCTTTCTTTAGAGAATCAATGGCTCGTAATTCGTCAAAAGAAGCACCTGCACAAAAAATACGCTCTCCTTTACTTTGCAACAGGATAATGTTAACCGTAGGGTCTGCGTCTAATTTATTAAAAGCAATTGTAAGTTTTTCAAGTTGTGAGGAGGGCATAGAATTCCCTTTGGGATGGAAAAATTCAATTATGCCCACCGCATTTTTTATCTCAATGTTTACATAAGGTATTTCATTCATAGGTATTATATTTTTGCTTAAATATAATAAATAATCCAAAACTCCTTATCAGCATCCAAATAAACAAAGCAATCCAAATACTGTAAAACTTTAATCCCAGTGCATCCGTAAAATATAAGGTGGGTAAGAACCCTGCAAAAGTAGCTATTAATAACACATTTCTTAGTTTTCTTGCTTCACCCATTCCTTTAAACATTCCATCGAATAGAAAAGCAACTGCATTAATGGGCTGCATAAGAACAACTACCCAAAAATATTGTTTAAAAAGAGATAACACCGTAGGGTTATGCGTAAAAATTAATCCGATATAAGGGTAAAAGATAAACATAATAAGCATAATGATGCCGCTGAGCAAGAGCATGATTTTAAGTAAGCGCTGGCTGAGTAATTTCAATCGGTCATATTTATTTTGCCCGATTAAACGTCCTGAAATGGCATTCCCGGCAGTAGAGTAGCCGTCTAATAAAAAGGCTGAGAGTAGCCATATTTGTATTAAAACAGACTGAATTGAGATGTATTCATCACCATAGCTTGTAGCAAACTTATTGGCAAACCAAATGGCAATATTTAAGGACAACGTTCGAATAAACAGATGAATACTCATCCATACTAATCCTTTGAAATCCGGGTGAATTTGTATGCCCGGAGATAAAGAAAAAGGCGTTTTTTGGATTAAAATATACATAGAACTGATAAGCATTATACCTTGTGCAATAAGGCTGGCGTAAGCAATTCCTTTAATATCCCAATGAAAAAAATAAACAAAAACAAGGTCTAAAATAATATTCGTTATCCCGCCGATCAGCCCGATATTCATTGCCCATCGGGTATTTTGATACCCTCGAAAGGCACCGAAAAGGGTAAAGGTTAAAAGCGTAAGGGGGAATCCCCATACGCGAATTTGAAAATAACGCGCCGTTATATCCAGTAGAATGCCGCTGGCGTTTTGTAAAGCAAAAATGGGAAATGTGAATTCATAAACCAGCCCAGCAAGTGAAAATCCTAAGAATAGATTCATATAAAAAGTTTGCGCTACTAACGGTTGAATGTAATCTAATTTTCTTTTTCCATAATTAATGGCTACATAAGAAGAAAGAGCAGAACGGGTCTGCGCAAAAATCCAAACAAAGGCAGATAACAGCGCGCCGGAGAGTCCAATCGCCCCAAGATAAGGCAGGTCATTTTGGTTTAATCGATTAAGATCTCCTGCAACCATAGTATCTGTAATAGAAATTACGGGTTCGATAATGCCGGCAAAAATAGCAGGGATGGCTAATCGATTTATTTCTTTCAAAGTTATACTCATAGTAAAAAAAGATGGTATTTTTAATTGAATTTGATGATAAAATTATTTAGATAAAGTGCTGTAAAGTTACTTTATTAAGATTTTTAGCCTACTTTTCATCTATTTTATATCGTGCTTTAGCCGTTGTTCTTTGAGAGGCAAAATTATGTTGTTTATATTTTAACTCGCCTGCCATTGCAATCATGGCTGCATTGTCGGTAGTATATTCTATTTTGGGGATATAAATTTTCCAGCCTTGCGCTTTCATAGAATGGACACGTTTTCTAATTTCGGAATTTGCAGAAACCCCTCCGGCAATAGCTACGCTTTTTATTCCCGTTTTTTTTACTGCTTTTTGTAATTTTTTCATTAAAATTTCAACTAGGGTGAATTGGATAGAAGCACATAAGTCTTCTAAATTCTCTTTGATAAAATTCGGATTTTTCTTTATTTCCTTTTGTAAAAAATACAAAACCGCTGTTTTTAAACCACTAAAACTAAAATTACAGTCTGATGCCTTTGGCTGTGGGAATTTAAAAGTTTTTGGTTCTCCTTTTTGTGCCAGTTGGTCAATTAAAGAGCCGCCAGGATAATCTAATCCCATGATTTTAGCGGTTTTGTCAAAAGCTTCTCCTACGGCATCATCTAAGGTTTCGCCAAGTACCTCAAAATTAAAATAATCTCTCACTTGCACAATTTGAGTATGCCCCCCGCTAATAACAAGGCATATAAAAGGAAAATCAGGTTTTCTTTCATTAGCATCTTCGATAAAATGCGCTAAAATATGTGCCTGTATATGATGGATTTCAATTAATGGAATAGCCAATGCAATCGCCATTGACTTAGCAAAGGAAATCCCTACTAATAATGACCCCATAAGCCCGGGCCCTTGAGTAAAAGCGATGGCGTCAAGTTGTTTTTCTGTAATATTTGCTACCTTTAGGGCTTCGGAAACAACCGGTACGATGTTCTGCTGATGTGCACGAGAAGCTAACTCGGGAACCACACCGCCATAATTTTGGTGTACTTTTTGATTGGCTACAATATTAGAAAGAACGTTGCCGTTTTGAATAATTGATGCACCGGTATCATCACAAGAAGACTCAATACCTAAGATAATCGGATGTTTTTTCATATTACAAAAATATACAATCAACCTTGCGAAAGAAAATAATTAGAATATTAGTTATTGTATTTGCCTGTATTTTTTTGGCAATAGCGAGTATATTGATAATGATACAAATTCCGGCGGTTCAAACCTATATCGTAAAACAATACATAACCCCCGTTATCAATAGTACACTCGGAACAAAAATAAAAGTCAGCAAGGTAAATATTAGTTTTTTTGGAGAAGTTCGTCTAAAGGGGATTAAAGTGAATGATGAGCGCGATAGTTTATTTATTTCAGTAAAAGAATTAAGCGCCCGCCCGGATTATTTTAGTTTAGTAGCAGGTCCTCCTTACCGATTTGATAAGTTAACTTTGGTTGATCCAAGAGTATTTGTTAAAACGTATAAAGGAGAATCTCAAGATAATTTTTTAACGTTTATTGACCACTTTTCCTCCGAAGGAGAAGCAGATGAAACAAACCCATTCATTTTGAGGGGAGCTATTCAATTAAAGAATGGATATGTAGAAATTATCAATGAAAATTTGCCTGCATCAGAGCAGGTTTGGTTAAAAGCGTCTCACTTTAACTTAAAAACCACTCGTTTTAAAGTGGATGGGGGGAATATTTACGCTAAGATTAACCATCTTTCTTTTCATGCTAAGCGAAGTAATAAAATTCAATCGAATTTGGAACACCTGGAAGGAGAGTTTACCTATAGAGATGATTTATTACAATTAGAGGACTTAAAAATCAAAACAAATCACTCTAAGGTAGAAGGGCAGCTTGCTTTTATTTATAAAAGTGCACAAGACTTTAGTGATTTTTATCATAAAATTCATTGGAAATTGGATCTGGATAAAGGTTCATACGTTGGAATGAAAGATGTACAATATTTTGTGCCCTTTTGGGATAAATACTCAAAAGTAGCGATAGAAGCAAAAATACGCGGTGCCATGGACAGATGGGAGCTAAATGATATTAAACTATCTGCTATGGACACTCGAATAGAGGGGAAAAAACTAATATTCAATAAAATTTACAACAGAAAAAACTTTTCAATACAATCTGACAATATGTTTGCGACGACAAGCTACTCAGATTTAATTTCTTTACTTCCTGTCAATATAAATAAAGATTTACCCAAATTTATTCATCATTATGGGAAGATATCAATAAACGGAATGTTTTTTATAAACCCGGATGAATTAAAAACGAATTCCGTAGTGCAGTCCTCTACTTTAGGAAAAGCCTCTGCCAATATAACTATAAAAGATTATAGTAAAGATTTTATACATTATTTTGGAACGATAAACACTGAAAAACTCAATTTAAAAACACTGACATCGATTAACCAACTGGGTTTTATCTCAGGAAATTTTAACATAAACGGGTATGGAAGTAATCTAAAGACATTAAGTGTAAAAACTACGGGAAATATTTCCAACCTCGATTTTTTAGGAAGACAACTACAAAACATTAAAATAGACGGTAGGATAAATAAACAGATATTTAAAGGAAATGTCGAGGTGAAAGACCCTAATTTAGTGATGAATTTTGATGGAAAAGTAGATTTTTCATCGCCGTTTTACAGCGCTACCTTTAGGTCGACACTTCAAGAGGCAAATCTTTATAAATTAGGTCTATCAAAAGACCCTAATGCCCTCTTAACAAGCGATATTTCTTTAGATATAAGAGCCAGCTCGATTGATGATTTATTAGGCCAGATTTTGTTGGAAAATACCCTTTATCAAAGCTCAACACAATCTTTCGCCTTTGAACAAATGTTGATTAATTCCTCTGTTAATAAAGCAGGAAAACGTCTATTCGCTTTTAAGTCAGGTGAATTGATTAACGGCTATATAGAAGGAAATTTTAAACTTTTTGAGGTATTGAAAGTCTCTCAAAATGCTTTTAGAAAACTACTTCCCCAATATACTTCTGAGAAGATAACACCCAGTCAGTCTTTTTCATTTAATTTCGATATAAAGGACTATTTTTTTGAAATATTATTTCCTTCTATAACCTTAGAGCCGGGTTCTCATTTAGAAGGGGAAATAACATCGGATAATCAGTTAATCTTAAGAGCAAAAATGCCAGGACTGTTATATAAAAACCTTGAACTTGGAAGATCAAATGTTATTTTAAATACCCGTAATTCATCTTTTCAAACATCCATTGAAGCGGATTATATCAACTTGGCAGGATATAAATTAGATAATGTAAAAGTTCGTTCAATAAAAAAGAATGATACCTTGCAGATCAATACTCATTTTAATGGAAATCTTGGGGGGGTATCTAAACAGGCATTCGATTTAAATCTATATAAAACACAAAACCAAGAAGGAAAGGATATTATCGGAGTACGAAGATCAACTATCCAATATAATCATCATCAATGGGTATTAAACCCAAATAATGAAAAAGATACGCATTATGCCGTGATTGATTTTAGCAAGAATAAATATGATATTCAGAAGATGATATTGACTTCAGAGGACCAAAAACTGTCCCTTGAAGCTACGTACATAAAAAAAAACTTAACCTTAGCTTTAGAACTTGAAAATACTCGCCTAGAGGCATTGATCCCGCCATTAAAAAACATTAAATTGGAGGGGTTAGCCAGTGGTAAGATTAAGATAAACTATGATGCGCTTGGATTTCACCCTACCGGGAATTTGAAAATTGACACGTTTAAATATAATGAATATGAAATAGGAGATATTTCAGCAGAAGTACTTCCTAAAAATAACGCTTATCTTGTAAATGCAATTATTCATAAAAATGACCGCAATCAATTAGCCATAACTGGAAATATCTATTCCAAAAAAAAAGAAGATTACCTCGATCTAAAAGTTAAGCTTAACGATTTTGAAATCAATATTTTAAACCAGTTCCTGGTCGGAGTGGTAGAAAATATTAGAGGGACGATTAAGGGTGAAATAAGCTTAACAGGAAATTGGGAAAAACCGAATTATCAAGGAAGTGTACGTCTAAAGAACGGGGGGTTAAAGATTGCCTATCTAGGTGTGGATTATGACATTATAAAAGACCCGGAAATTTTGATTTCCAACGGTTTAGTTTATTTATACGATATGATTTATTTGAGGGATATAAAACACAACAGTAAAGTAACGCTAACAGGCGCCTTATCTCATAAAGATTTTCTTGATTGGAGTTTAGATTTAGTTCTTGATTCTCGTGTAAAATATGATAAAAAATATTCTAATGAAATATTGATACTGGATACCCATTTTCATCAAAATCCATTATTTTATGGAACTATCTATGCCAAAGATTTATATGCTACCATTAAGGGCCCGGCTGCTAATCTCAAGATTAACGTAATTGCCACTACGGCACCCCGAACACGACTTACTATTAATAATGAAGGGCAAGATTTAGAAATCTCAAAATCAATACAATTCGTTAATATTTCAGACCGTTATAAAGCTAAAAAGGCAGAAAAGAAAAAACAGAATGATAGAGCAAATAAGACGAGATTAAATTTAAAGTTAGGCGCTGAAGTAACTCCTGAGGCAGAGTTAGAGTTAATTTTAGATGATAAAAATGATGATAAAATTGTCGCAAGTGGAAAAGGGAATATTCGCTTAGATATTGATTTAGATGGAAATATTTCTATGAATGGCGAAATAGCAGTTGCAAGGGGGGATTATAATTTTGCGAGAGAAGCGATCAAAAAAGTGTTTAAAATACGCCCGAACAGTAGTCTTAAATGGACAGGAGATATATATGACACACAATTAGATATAAAGGCTTATTTTGATCGGGAAGTTTCAAATGTAGCAGATTATATTTCAGGAGATGCACAAACGTTAAAAACAGAACTAGAAGTGGTTTTGACCGGATCACTTAGTTCACCTAAAATAGATTTTAATGTACTGGCACCCAATGCTCCAGAATCTATTCGCAATAATTTATCGCTTAAATTCAGTGATAAGGATGAAGAAACCAAGCAATGGGCAGCGTTACTGCTATTAGGTAAATTTTTACCCCCAAATGACACGAATTATATTACCGGATTGACGACTACCGCCTACGAATTAGCCTTTAGCCAAATGTCTTCATTAATATCCAATATAAGTAAATACCTAACGGTTAATTTTGGTTATACAGAAGGGTCAAAAGAATATAATACTGCCGATCGATTTAATATGAAAGGAAAAGTAGAAGTAAATCCGAGAGTTTCAATTAATGTATCCGGAGGGGTTTCTCTAAACAACAATAATACCTCTAAAATAGACGACAAACAAATAGTAGCAGGTAGTGCCAGGATTGATTACGATATATCACGCCAGAATAACGGAAATCTTAAATTAAAAGCCTTTACGAGACCTACGAATTTTGGAATAGAGAATTTTAACGCCGCAAACAACTATTCTCAAGCATGGGGAGTAGGAATTTACTATCATGAAGATTTTAATACGTTCAAAGAACTAAAGAAAAAGATTTTAAAAAAGAGAAGAAAAAGAAAAAAAGAAAAAGCACGCTTAGACTCTCTTCAGAGAGTTTTAGATACCAAAAACTCTTTGTTGATAAAGCCTTAACAGCCGTTGTTTTTTATTTTACATTCAATAGCATAAGACCGTTGTACAAAGGACGCTATCAAGCCCATTGACATTATGCTATTAATTAGAGAAGTTCCATCTTACGGAAGATATTTATTGCTTATTGGGCGTTCCCGCCTGTCGGCGGTCGGGCTATCCGTTCTATCTTTTTCTGGGGCAAAGGATGCTCATAGAAAAAGGATATCGCTTCTATCCCTAACGCTCACCCCGCAAGGCCTTTTTCAAAAAGAGATACGTTTTCACAAAACATTCTACTTTTTTATGTATTGAGACTATTGCAAAAAGCACTTTAACAAAAAAATGCAACGCACGATAAAAATTAAACACCGGATCAACCTTTGGGTTGTGAGGATTTTAATTTTTTGAGAAGAAAGCAGTTTGAAGCTAACTGCTTTCTTTTTCATACTTTTTTATATGTTCTGCAGCGATCTCGTGTTCTGTAGCGATGCCCTAATTATTGCTGCCATAAGTCAGCTTCTACCTCTCGAATGCTTTGCTTAATCTTTCTATTTTCTTCTATTTGACCTCTCGCGTCTCTTACAATATATTCTTTAATCGAATGCCCTTTCATATTTTCCTCTTTGTAGATAATTGAGTTAAAACGACGTGCATTAAGCATATCATCAAAAGAAATACGGGTAGAAGGATTTTTCGAGTTAAAGACCTTATGATCGTGAAGAACCTTTCTCGCACCCGCATACCATACCCAAAATAGATCATAATACGAATCGTCTGATATACCGGCATTAATAGCTTGCATATCGGGCCCCATGGGTGCTATTCCAAGCGGTCGATAGCGCATTTCACCAAGTTTTTTATCAACATACCACATTCCCATAATTTTAAAGAGCTTGACATCTGTATTGCGTAGTTCATTCACATCAAGATCATCTTTAGTAATTTTTTCGCCTGCGGCTATTTTATCTTTTACCCAATCTGAAGTATCCACTACTTTAAATTTTGAACTCACGGTGGCAAAGGTTGTTTTAGCTGAAAAAGTATCGTCAGTATAAATTTCTTTTATTTTTCCTGATTTTACCGCATCAACAATTACATCAAATAAACATTTTTGATTAACCCCCGCTATACCGGGTGTAGAATAATAATAAGGCTGATTAATCCGTTCATTCATATCTACAATTTCCCACACAATTTTTGACCAAAGGATATCTTTATTTTTTACTACACCATATTTTAACGGCGTATTACCAATATTTTCTTTTTCTATATTTTCCTTTACTTCTTTCGCAAATTCTTCGGGAGATTTTACGTTTAATAAATTTTGTGCAGAAAGTATTTCTGTAAAAATTATACTGAGTAAAATCAACTTATTTTTCATGATTTATGTTTTTTAGTTAATCATTTAATGGTTATAATAACAGGCGTTGCATCTTTTATAGGCACTGTGGACTTAGCCTTTATATCGAAAATTTGTAACGATTGACCTCTTCTCAAATTAGCAACCGCAGCTTTTGCTTCCGTATTCATTCTGTTCCCTTTACAATCAATAGTCATTTTTCCCGGTACTTTTACTTTAAACCCGACTACTGTTGTTTTTATGTCAAATAAAAAATTAGGAAACCCTGCTTCTACAGTTATTTTCCCCACTGAGCTAACAGGTAGTGAAAGAGTAGATTCCCCTCGTACCATTCCCTGAGGTTTGGGTAAATTCTTAATCCGGTAAACCCTTGTTTCTGTGACTATCTTTCCTTTTGGGGTAGTTCCTGTAACGGTAAACTCGACGGTTTTTCCAGTTTCAGGGACATAGTCATATTTACCTTTTCCAGCAGGAATTAAGGTTCCTGATGAGGCGCTTAATTTAATCGTACCATCTTTAGCACCGCTCATCGTTGCGCTCATAGGATTTTTTAGCCCGCGATAAACTACATTCATTTTGTCTGCAGTAACTGCTCCATAAGCAATATCTGGTATTTTTTCCTTGATAATTTCTCCTGCCACGTAGTAACGCTGATCAAAAGGATAGGTAATCGTTTTTCCTGCACCGTTAATATAAGAAACTTCTCCTTTCAAATCATGATAGCCTGTAGTACCTGTATCTAAGGTAAATTCTGCTTGCCCTTTATCCATTTGTATGATAACACCGTTTGCTACAACTTTGGACTTGACAGAACTATCATAGGCGCCAAGTAGTACCCTAGCAGTAGCTGGCTCTCCTTGCTTAATCGTAGAAGGCGCTACTACGATAGCTTCAAATTTGTTCAATTCTATATCTTCTATGAGTTTTGTCGCAAGCATTGAAGAGACAATTTTTGATTCCTCATTTCGAATATTCGTCTCTAATAAAGAAATATTAGTTAAGGAAGCGACATTAGGTTGCTCGTAAAAAGTTTCGCTTAGCCAAGTCCTTTTTTTATTTTTAGGAGTTGTTGAAAATAATCTATTGATTCTATTTTTGTCTTCTTTTGTTATGGTGGGGATTGATAGTAAAAAATTCTTAAAATTTTCTATCTTTTGTTTAAATTCTAAGGCTTTCTTTGTAGGTTTTCCCCCTCCTCTAAAAAATAGTTCATCTAAGGTCTTTGAAGATTCTAAAATCTTATAATCTAAATCTTCTTTAGAAAGATCAATATCTTTTATACCTAATTGTTCCTTTAAATCATCAGAATATCGAATAAATTCATCGCTTTTAGCCTTTATAACTTTTGCATCTTCATATACCTTTTCATAGCGTTCAGGATCTTTTGTCTTCTTTTTTTGTAAACCAGCATAAAAAGCGTTATTTGCAAAGGAAGTTTGTTTAACTACATCTTGTAAGGTAGCATTTGTTTTTGCAAAAGATCTTAAAACCTCACGATCTACATTCATAGCTAACATAGCGATGAATATAAGATACATCAGATTAATCATTTTCTGACGGGGTGGTAATTTGTGTTTTGCCATTTTTTAAAAGTTTTGTATTATATAAAAATTGACAAATTATTTTTTGCTATTCATTGCTGATAGCATTCCTTCATATACTTCGTTTATAGAAGTCAAATTCTCTTGCAAGTTGCTTAGCTGCTGACTTACTTTTTTTGCATGTTCAGACGATTGATTAAGTTTATTTACGCAGTCTCCAAACTTCTCAAAACTTTCCTTTAATCCTCTTAACAATTCTGCATCAATTAAGGCTTCCTTTAATAATCCATCTATCTTTTCAGATAGCAATTTTTCCTCTATTAGTTGCGATTCGTTAGTAATAAATCTTTTTCCTACAGCAGAGGAATCTATTAACTCAGGATATGCTTTTTCCCATTCATACTCCCCGGCGGGAGGATCGAAAGCAAAAACTATAAATATAATTGCTTCGGTGATCAATCCAAAAGCCAATACTTCGGTACCTCCAATCCCTAAAAATGGAATCGTCCAATGATTAATTTTGAACAAAGCCCCAATAATTACAATAGAAGCCCCAAGGGAGTAAACCATATTTAATCTTAAATCTTTTTTACTTGATTTTAATGCCATAATATTTTAATTTTATTTATTTATAATAATTTATCTAATTTTTTTTCTTACTAACTTCATTATTCTACTTCGCAAAACCTGTCGAAATGCTTTGCACCGTTCGAAAGCCAATATAAGAGGTTGCCGAATCTGCATATTCCCAATCACGCGTAGCTACTTGTAAATAATATCCTACATCTTTCCAAGACCCTCCCCTAATTACTTTTTTAGGATTGTTTTTTCCAATATCTGTTAAATTAGGATTAAGACTTGAGGATTCGATATAACTTGATCTATCATAAGATGATTCAGTCCATTCTGATACATTTCCTGCCATGTCATATAAGCCGAAGTCATTGGGATCAAAAGATTTCACCTTTGCTGTATAAATATAATTGCCTTTCTTTTCATCTTCTATATAATTACCCCGTTTCGGTTTAAAGTTTGCGAGATAACAACCCCTATCGTCTGCCAGATAAGGCCCCCCCCAAGGATAAGTTGCATCTTCAAGCCCTCCGCGTGCAGCATATTCCCATTCAAATTCTGTGGGGAGTCTATACTCGTATGGCTTAGGCTTACTTTTACTCCTGTTATATGATGTATTATTCTTCGTTCGATAGGCACAAAATGCTCTTGCTTGCCACCAATTAACCCCAACTACCGGGTAATCTCGATAAGAGTCATGCCACATATATTCTTTTTGTAGCGGATCATTAAAAGAATAGTTAAAATCACGAGACCAAACAGTGGTATCAGGATATACGGATACTGATTTGGTTTGAATAAAATCTTGTCGATTTTTTTTCGTTTTTGAGTCTCCTTTAAAATCTAAGTACTGATATTTATACTTTATTTTTCTCCAATCAATATAACGCTCGTTATTTAGTCGCTCTTTAGGGGGGATATACATACTCTCCATTACTTCTGCATATTCGACATCTGGGTAATCCGAAATATTCCAATATAATGGGACTTCCCAGTTTAATTGTTTTACTTCGTCATAGCCTTCATTATCGCTTTTTTCCGCAAGCATTTGATAATAAGGAAGTGAATTACTATTATCAGAGCCTTGTTGATTATTATCTCCTAAATACGCGTACTGACTAATTCCTGAACCATTTCCTTCCCCCCCTTCTTCGGATCGTTCTGCTAATAGACGTCTTGCTATTGAATCTCGGGTATAATAAATAAACTGTAGATACTCTGCATTAGTAATTTCCGTTTCATCAATAAAAAAAGAAGAAACGGTAACCGTTCGAGGAGAAGCATCAAATTTTCCCGTGAAATCATAATCAGTTTGCCCGACAATAAAAGCACCTGCCGGAATACGAACCATTCCTAAAGGTTTTTCTATATTCCACTTTTTCGTTGGTTTTACTCCTATCAATTGGCCTCTCGTTCTTTTAGGGTCATACGATCTACTTGCGCTTTTACGCCCTCCAAAACAAGAAGTTAGTAAAAAAGCCGATAAAGCAAATATTAATATTTTGTTATTTAACATATAGTTTCTATTTAAGGGCATGCAAAATTAACTAATCCTTTATAAATTCAAACATTTCATATTGTATCACTCTACTTAACGTATTCAACCCATAAATTATTATAGAATTTTATAATTATTAAATCCATAATATATTACTGGATTAGGACAACGTTTCAAAACAGATAAAAAACCATACATACGAAAGCATTTAGCGCCAGACTACTTACTTATTTCAACTACGCTCAGCAAACCTAATTCAGCTATACTCAGTAACCTTCTGAAAGCTTCGACAAGTAACTAATGAGCCTAGTCGAAATATGGTTACTGAACTTGTCGAAGCAATCAACTGCCGAGAATTAAAATCCTCACAAGCCAAAGGTTGCTCAGGTATTTAATTTTTAGCTTACGCTGACTTGCATTTGACAGATTAATTTTTGCAAATGTATTATTTTATTAATAAAAATTTATCTAAATATTTTATAATATTTAAAAAATAATTTTAATAGCAATATTTATTTGGACTTTTAACTTGCGCTGACTTGCAATTGCAGAATAGATAAACAGTTATAAAAACTAAATCATCTCGCCTACGCTGACTTTAGCCTACGATCACTTGTAATTGATAGCATGCTTTTTGCAAAACTTTAATCTTTTCATCGTTTTTTAGCTCCTGTTCGTTTATTTATAGGCTTTTTCTTTGGCATACGTTCTTTGATTAATTTTTTAGCCGCTTCCAAAGTTAAAGATTGAACATCAAAATCTTTAGGCAATTCTATTTTAATCTTTCCCTTTATAATGTTAAACCGCCCCCATCTCGCTTTCTGAACCGATATACCTTCAGATTCCCAGCAATGAATAGTCTTTTCAACTTCCTTTTTTATTCTATCTTCTATTAATGCTTCAATATCTTGTTGTGAAAGATCTTCAAAGTTATATTTTTTATTTACATTAATAAACCAATCATTCCATTTTATAAAAGGACCGAAGCGTCCCTTGCCTTTATAAACGGGCTTAGATTTATATTCGGAAACAGGAGCATCAGCTTTTCGTTTTTCCTCAATTTTTGCTATTGCCTGCTCATAATTTACCTCGAATGGATTACTGTTTTTCCCAAGAGAAATAAACTTATCATCGTACTTTAAATAAGAACCAAAACGTCCTTCATTAACCATAATCTCTTTACCCTCATAAATTCCTATATTAATGGGCAACTTAAATAATTCTATAACTTCATCTAATTGGACTTCCGATAAATGCATACCCTCTCTCAAACGAGTAAAACGTGGTCTTTCCTCATCGTTTGATTCTCCTATTTGTGCTACAGGACCAAATCGCCCAAGCCGTACATAGATGTTTTTACCTGTCTCAGGATGTTTACCTAATAAACGTTTCCCAGTAGCGCGGTCTGCATTTTCTTTTACCGTCTCAATTTTAGGATGAAATCCTTCGTAGAACTCATCGATCATTTCCGTCCATCCCTCCTTTCCAGAGGCAATTTCGTCAAACTCTTCCTCAACTTTTGCTGTAAAGCCATAATCTAATATATTTTTAAAATGTTCTACGAGAAAATCGTTGACAACAATCCCTGTTTCAGTGGGTATCAATTTATTTTTATCCGCTCCAACCCGTTCTTTTTTACTTGAAACATTTATTTTTCCATTTTTTAAAACGAAATAATCATACGGTCTTTCAACTCCCTCTAATGGAGCCTTATTTATGTACTTGCGCTGTTGAATAGTTGAAATGGTAGGTGCATAAGTAGAAGGACGGCCTATTCCCAGTTCCTCTAACTTTTTCACCAATGAGGCTTCAGTGTAACGAGCCGGCGCTTTTGTAAAACCTTGTTGCGCTATAATTTGTTGATCCCAAACCCTACCCCCCTCATTAATCTTAGGTAGCAATGCTTCCTGCTTTTCTTTTTCATCGTTTTTGTTTTCTAAATATAATTTTAGAAACCCATCAAAAGTGATAATTTCACCTTTAGCAATGAAAATTTCTGGTGTCTTATCCGAATTGATATGAGCGGTTGTACGTTCTAATTGTGCATCTGCCATTTGAGAAGCTACCGTGCGCTTCCATATTAAATTATATAAACGTTCCTGACGACTGTCCGCCCCGGCGAATTGAATACTCATGTTAGTAGGACGAATGGCTTCATGTGCTTCTTGTGCTCCTTTACTTTTTGTTTTATAATTACGGATTTTTAAATATTTTGAGCCGAATTTTTCTTTTACTTCTTCTCCAATGGCATTTTTTGCTTCTTCAGATAAATTAACGCTGTCTGTTCGCATATAGGTAATATGTCCAACTTCGTATAATCGCTGAGCCAGCTGCATAGTCATTGAGACAGAATATCCCATTTTTCGTGCGGCTTCCTGTTGCAATGTAGAGGTCGTAAAAGGAGGTGCCGGGAGTTTTTTGAAGGGTTTTTGTTCTAAATTGATAACCGTAAAATTAGCGCCAATATTTTTTTCTAAATAAGCAACGGTTTCTTCTTTGGTTTTAAATTGATGATTTAATGTAGCTTTAAAAATTTTTTCATCAGAATTTTTAAACTCTGCTGTTATTCGGTAAAAAGTTTCTGGGTGAAACGCCCGAATAGCTTTCTCTCTCTCTACAATCAATCGAACAGAAACAGATTGTACACGCCCTGCTGAAAGCCCTCCCTTTACCTTTTGCCATAGCAGTGGTGACAGCTCAAAACCTACCAACCGGTCTAACACACGGCGAGCTTGTTGTGCATTAACAAGACGATAATCAATCGATCTGGGATTCTCAACCGCTTTTATAATTGCCTTTTTGGTAATTTCATTAAAAACAATGCGTTTGGTTTTTTCGTCTTTTAATCCCAAATGATTTTTCAAATGCCAAGCGATGGCCTCACCCTCACGATCTTCATCGGAGGCAAGCCAAACCATTTCTGCTTCATTTGACAGTTTTTTTAGTTCTTTTACAATCTGTTTTTTATCAGGAGATATTTCATATAGCGGTTTAAAACCATTTTTTATATCAACCCCCATTTGTTTTTTTGAAAGATCTGCAATATGTCCAAAACTTGATTCTACCTGAAAATCTTTTCCAAGATATTGCTGAATGGTTTTCGCTTTGGCAGGAGACTCTACAATGACTAGGTTCTTAGGCATGCCGATATTTTTGACAAAAATATAATATTTTATCAAATATTTGAGAACTTTATCTTACGCTGACTTGCAGTTGACTAGCGTATTTTTTGAAACGATCTCGTGTTATGCTTACCTGAGAATTTACAACTTGTAATAATTCATTAAGAGTTTTTCGTAAACTTTGTCGGGGAGTAGTCTTTTTAATACAATCGAAAAAATTTCCATAAACGCCCCGACTTTGTAATGTATTTTCGGGTTTTTATTTTCTATAATCGCCTTTATTGTTTTCGCTACAATAATAGGATTTTTACCCGAGTTTACATGCGCGTCTATTAAAGCTAAATTTTTAGTATATTTTTCTTTATAAGCAGAGTTGTCAAAAACCGGGGTATAGTATCTACTATAGGCAATATTCGTAGCAAAATCACCCGGAGCAATCGTTACCACACGTACGCCAAAACTCTTCACCTCCATACTTAAAGCCTCTGTAACCAATTCCAGTGATCCTTTACTTGCCGAATAAATACCTCTAAAAGGTAATCCCATATATCCTGCTATTGAGGTAATATTTATAATTAAGCCCGTTTTTTGATTTCTCATATGCGGCACTACTTCTTTTATTACGTCTAATACGCCAAAAAAGTTGATTTCAAAATTCGCCCTCATCTCTTCAGTCGACGTATCCTCAATAGGCCCTGTAATACCCTTTCCTGCATTATTAATTAATACATCAATGCGCCCCTCTTTTTTTATCAACTGTTCAACCGCATTTTTTATGGTTTGTTTTTCAGTTAAATCTAAAACAATCATGGGAAAAGGCACGGTTGCTTTTTGAGGCGTTCTGCTTGTACCATACACCTTGTAATTCCTACTATGTAAATACATTGCGGAAGCTTTACCAATACCTGAAGACACACCTGTAATAAGTACAACTTTTGACATGTAATTTAATTTTCAACAAATATCTAAAAGTTAAAGCCAATAAAAAAACGATTCAAAAAATGAGATCTTTTCAAAAAGCACTTTAGCAAAAAAATGCTTGTATTGAGCACTTCGACTAGGCTCAGTAACCGCCTATCGAAATGCAACGACCGATAAAAATTAACTACAAGCCAGCGAAGCTAAACACCGGAGCAATCTTTTGGTTGTGAGGATTTTAATTATCGTTATCTGGGGCTCGTCGAAGCTTTTAGACGGTTGCTGAGCACAGTCGAAGTAAGGAAGCAATTTGAAGTTAACTGCAAGTCAGCGAAGTTAAATGCATTTAACTTTTATGCCTTTTTATCTATTCTGCAAAGGCTTTGATACATTATTCTATAAATTGGTTTAATTTTGTATTTTTAAAGCATGAATCTACAAGCCATAAAACAACGATTTAGCATTATCGGAAATGATAGGGTATTCAATCGTGCGCTGCAAAAAGCAATGCAGGTAGCCCCGACGGATATATCCGTTCTAGTTATTGGAGAAAGCGGTGTGGGCAAAGAGTTTATCCCTAAGATTATTCACGCCTTGTCTAATCGAAAACACAGTCCTTATATAGCGGTAAATTGCGGAGCCATCCCCGAAGGGACTATTGATTCAGAACTATTCGGGCACGAGAAAGGAGCATTTACAGGGGCAGATAAAGATCGAAAAGGATATTTTGAAGTAGCTAACAAAGGAACCATTTTTTTGGATGAAGTAGGCGAGTTACCCTTATCAACCCAGGTTCGTCTGTTACGAATTTTAGAAACCGGAGAGTTTATTAAGGTTGGCTCTTCTCAACCAAAGAAAACCAATGTCCGTGTAGTAGCGGCAACGAATGTTAATGTATTAACCGCTGTACAGAAAAAGAAATTTAGAGAAGATTTATACTATCGTTTGAATACCGTTCAAATTGATTTGCCACCGCTGAGAGAAAGAGAAGAAGATATTTTATTATTATTTAAGAAATTCGCTTCTGATTTCGCAGACAAATACCGCATGCCCGCTATAGAATTAACTGATGAAGCCTTAGAATACATTAAACATTATAATTGGCCGGGAAATATTCGAGAACTTAGAAATCTGGTAGCGCAAATCTCAGTTATTGAAGAAAAACGTTTAATTTCACTAGATAAAATAAAAGAATACCTATCCTATAACGGAAATCGACTTCCTATGTTAAAAGAAAGTGGAGAAGGATTGTCAAGTACAAATGAAGATTTTAATAATGAACGAGAGTTATTATATAAAGTTTTATTTGACATGAAAAAGGATTTGAACGATTTAAAATCGCTCACTTTAGACCTTATCCGAAATCGGGAAGATTTTGATTCAAATGAAAAAAATCAACAATTGATCAAGCGCGTTTTTAAAAATCATCCGAAAGCCGATAAGGAAGATTATGATTTTTATGAACTTCAACTGCAGATTCCTGATAAGAGCGTGCCTGTGCCTGCTTCGGATAGTAATGAAACACGGCTGCGTGAAGAGTCTTTATCCTTACAGGAAAAAGAAGAAGAAATGATAAAAAAGGCATTGAAAAAAAATAAAGGAAAGCGAAAAAATGCAGCGAAAGAACTTGGTATTTCAGAGCGTACTTTATATCGTAAAATTAAACAATTTGAAATCGAATGATTACCGTATCAAACCCGGAAAAAATAAAATTATTCTTTTTTCCTTTCGTTCTTTTGCTCCATTTATTTAATAGCTGCTATTCATTAAATGGATCTTCTTTAGACCCGGCTATTAAGACCGTTGAAATTGACATTTTCCCTAATTACGCACCCCTGCAAAACGTTACGTTAAGCCAGGATTTTACCAACGATTTACGAGACCGTTTCCAGCGGCGAACGCCGTTAAATGTAGTTTCAAGCAATGCAGATATCGTTATTTCAGGAGAAATAGTCGGCTACGAAGAAAGTTATGACCAGGTAACGTCTGATGAGCAGGCACAACAGAACAAACTTACCATTAAAATAAAAGTAAAATATATAAATAATATAGATAACAAAAAAAACTTTACACGAACCTTTCAAGCCTATGCACCCTATGATGGGAATAGAACCTTAACAGAAGTCGAGGGTACAGTTGTACCTGAAATAACCGAACAAATTATTGATCAAATTTATAATGCAATTGTAACCGATTGGTAAAATGACAAAAGATAAATTTTATAATTTGATGTCCCGTCCCTTTGAGCTGACACAAGAAGATAACACCACATTGAATAAGGCGTTAAATAAATACCCCTATTTCCAAACCGCAAGAATTCTTTCTCTCAGTGGGACAAAAGTATATAATAAATCCAACTATTCTTCTACACTAAAGAAAGTGGCTGCCCATGCTGCTGATCGTTCATTATTATTCGATTATACCAATTATAAAACTTTTTTGGAAAAAAATAGTAAAAAAGTTCATCCGATATCAGGAGTAAAAAATACAGAAGAAAAACAGCGGATAATTGCACAAAACTCCACAAAAATTGAAAAAATATCACATCATAATTTCTCCAAGTGGTTACTTCTTTCTGATTCAAATACTAAAAAAGATTTACGCAAAAAAACATCCCAGCAGCTAGCCATTGATCGTTTTATTCAGCTAAATCCAAAATTATCTGTTCCTAAAGACATACAAGAAAAGTATAATATCCCCTTGCACAGCATAACTGAGAATCAAAATCTAATGACAGAAACGCTTGCTAATCTATATGTTGAGCAAAAAAAATATACTAAAGCGAGACAGGCATTTAAAATTTTAGATTTGAAATATCCAAAAAAAAGCGGTTACTTTGCAGACAAAATAAAAGAAATTAAACACTTAGAAGAAAACAAATTATGAATGGAGCGGCTTTAATTTTAATCGTATTAATTGCTATTACGTGTGCAATATTAGTATTGGTTATAATGGTTCAAAATCCGAAGGGAGGAGGACTAGCGAGCACTTTTGGAGGATCAGGCGGAGGTGCTCAAATGTTTGGGGTACAACGAACGAATGATTTTTTAACCCGCGCTACCTGGACATTAGCCCTTATTATTGTCACTTTGACTTTAATAGCTAACTTCCTGATTCGAGATAAGAAATCAGAGGTTATAAATACTCCGGCTCAACAAGAGCTGCCAGTTAAAAAAGAACCTTTAAAATAATTTTTTTATGCCTCATACCAGAAAAAACCCAATATTTCAGTGTCAATATGTCATTATCTTGACATTTTTGTTATCTTTTTGTCATAAAACATAAGATGGCATTTTTTTAGATTATAATCGTAAAGTTAATTATTAAAAATAAATAAATTATGGGTCAAATCAAACCTTTGGCAGATCGTGTGGTTATTGAACCTCAAGCTGCAGAAACAACAACGGCAAGTGGAATTATTATTCCGGACAGTTCAAAAGAAAAACCTCAGCAAGGAAAAGTTATCTCGGTAGGATCGGGAAAAAAAGACGAACCCCTTACGGTTAAAGAGGGAGATCTTGTTCTTTATGGTAAATATTCCGGAACGGAATTAAACTGGGAAGGAAAGGATTTATTAATTATGAAGGAATCCGAGATACTCGCAATTATTTAATTATGAGTTCACAAGTAATATTCATTAAAAAATTTAATTAGAAATCAGTCATAAAAAATACAGAAGAAAATGGCAAAAGACATAAAATTTGATTTACAGGCAAGAGACGGATTAAAAAAAGGCGTTGATGAACTTGCTAATGCAGTAAAAGTAACACTTGGACCTAAGGGACGCAATGTTGTATTGGGGAAATCATTTGGGGCGCCTCAAGTAACTAAAGACGGTGTTACTGTAGCGAAAGACATTGAATTAGAAGACCCTATTGAAAATATGGGTGCTCAAATGGTAAAAGAAGTAGCTTCAAAAACCAATGATTTAGCAGGAGATGGCACCACTACAGCAACTGTTTTAGCCCAGGCAATTGTGAGAGAGGGGTTAAAAAACGTAGCTGCAGGAGCTAATCCAATGGATTTAAAAAGAGGAATTGACAAAGCAGTGAGTTCCGTAGTAGATAATCTGAAATCTCAATCGCAGATAGTAGGAGAAAATTCAGAAAAAATACAACAAGTAGCCTCTATATCGGCTAACAATGATAATGCTATAGGGGTTTTAATTGCTAAAGCTTTCGCTAAAGTAGGAAAAGAAGGGGTGATTACCGTAGAAGAAGCAAAAGGAACGGATACCACAGTAGAGGTAGTAGAAGGAATGCAATTTGATAGAGGTTTTATCTCTCCTTATTTCGTTACCAATACCGAAAAGATGACCGCAGAATTAGAAAATCCGTATATTCTATTGCATGATAAGAAAATATCAAGTTTAAACGATATTTTACCGATTTTAGAGCCTATTGCACAATCCGGGCGTCCACTTTTAATTATTGCTGAGGATGTTGATTCACAAGCATTATCTACTTTAGTTGTTAATAAGCTAAGAGGAGGACTCAAAGTAGTTGCGGTTAAAGCTCCCGGCTTTGGTGATAGAAGAAAAGAAATGCTTGAAGATTTAGCTATCCTAACAGGTTCAACAGTAATTACCGAAGAGTTGGGAATGAAACTTGACAAAACTACCCTTGAGATGTTAGGAACGGCTGAAAAAGTAACGATTGATAAGGATAATACAACACTTGTAAACGGTTCTGGAGATCAAGCAAAAATAGAAGCACGTGTAGCGCAAATCAAGGCACAGATTGAGACTACAACTTCTGAATATGATAAGGAAAAATTGCAGGAGCGTCTCGCTAAACTTGCAGGAGGAGTAGCAGTGTTATACGTTGGCGCAGCTTCCGAAGTTGAGATGAAAGAGAAAAAAGACCGTGTAGATGATGCACTGCATGCTACCCGTGCTGCTATTGAAGAAGGTATTGTTGCCGGGGGGGGCGTTGCCTTGGTTCGTTCTATTCCTTCATTGAAAGAAGTTAAAGCCGAAAATCAAGATGAAGAAACAGGAATTTTGATTGTAAAACGAGCGATAGAAGAGCCCTTACGTCAAATTGTTACAAATGCAGGAGGTGAAGGCTCAGTAGTTGTAGCTAAGGTAGAAGAAGGTTCAGGCGATTTCGGATACAATGCTAAAAAAGAAGTGTATGAGAATATGTTAGAAGCAGGAATCATTGACCCTACAAAAGTAACAAGAGTAGCACTTGAAAATGCTGCTTCAGTTGCCGGAATGCTGCTAACAACGGATTGTGTGATAACTGAAATTCCAAAAGAAGAACCGCCGATGGCAATGCCGGGAGCTGGTGGAGGAATGCCCGGTATGATGTAAAAAAATAAATAATTAAAATAATAACTATAAAAAAACGCATCTCAAAAAAGATGCGTTTTTTTTGTAATTAAGATGAAACCTTAAAAAACGAAATGTACAAAAGTTATTTTGATGATCCCTTTCCCTTACAAGACCGTTGCAAAAAGCTTGTATTGAGTTTGTCGAAATGCACGCTAACAAAAAAATGCTTGTATTGAGCATTGGGTAAAATCTCAGCACGCTTTCAATTGCAGTCCAAATAAATAAAATAATGAGTAAATTTGAAAGATGAATCATTGGACAAAACTTAGTGTAGCATACGCTAATCAGAGATCTTATTTAGATGACTTATTTCAGGTTTATCCTACTATACCAAAAGGAATTAGAGATATTGACAAAAATATTTGGACTGAAGTAGAAAAGGCGTTTAATAAGAAAAATAACAGCACATTAATTAGAAAACTTCTAAAATTTGACTTGTTTCCAATAAAAGATAGTTATATTGCTTATTTAAAACGAGATAACACAGCAATTGACCGGAACCCCAGAACGGTAAACAGAATTTGTGGAAGGCTTTATGAAATGGGGCTTGACAAAATTTTTGAGCGTTGCAGCGAACCTAAAGAAACCAATAGGCAAATAGGACCCATGTTTAGAAATTGGTTAAAAAACAAATCACTCGGTATTGAACCTGTTTCACCAGATGATTTTATTTCAAATGAGAAAGATGCTATTTTAGATGCGGGAGATGATGCCCTAATGCACTTTGCAAGAGAACATTTAGATTACAATCATAATAAAGGGCTAGACTTTGTGGGTCGTTTTAATAAACAGTATGTAATAGGAGAAGCTAAATTCTTAACAGATTTTGGCGGGCATCAAAACGCCCAATTTAATGATGCAATTCACACCATCCAAACAAAAGGGGTAAGAGCTATAAAAATTGCCATATTAGACGGCGTCTTATTCATTAAAGGTCAAAATAAGATGCATAAATCAATTACTGAAACGTATAAAGAATATAACATAATGAGTGCGTTGGTTTTAAGAGAATTTCTCTATCAACTATGATGGCTATGAGAAACTTGCTTATAAAATCTGATAACATTGAAGGAATGAATTACCTTCTAAAAGAACAAGGTTTAAGGGGTAAAATAGATTTGGTTTATATTGACCCGCCTTTTGCAACAAATGGGGACTTCATTACAACCAATGAAAGAGTTTCAACGATTAGCCATTCAAAAAAGGGTAATATTGCGTACTCAGATAAGCTTATCGGAGATGATTTTTTAAATTTTATAAAGCAACGACTAGTTCTATTAAAAGAATTAATGTCTAAACAAGGCTCTATCTATTTGCATATTGATTATAAAATCGGGCACTATGTTAAAGTGATAATGGACGAAGTTTTTGGCAAGAATAATTTTAGAAATGATATTACTCGAGTGAAATGCAACCCCAAGAATTTTAATAGAGTTGGATATGGAAATATAAAAGACTTGATCCTGTTTTATTCAAAATCAAATGAGCCTATCTGGAATGAGCCAAGAGAAAAGTACACGGAAAAGGATATTCAAAAACTTTTTCCTAAGACAACCAAACAAGGCAGGAGATACACTACAGTCCCTATTCATGCCCCCGGTGAAACAGAAGAGGGACAATCCAACAAACCTTTTAAAGGCATTTTACCTCCTAAGGGAAGACATTGGAGAACAGGAGTTAAAACTTTGGAAAGATGGGATAAAGACGGATTAATTGAATGGTCTTCAACAGGTAATCCAAGAAAAATAATATTTGCAGAGGAACGAGAAGGAAAAAGAGTGCAAGATATATGGGAATATAAAGATCCTCAATATCCAACCTATCCGACAGAGAAAAACCTTGATTTGTTGCATCGAATAGTTCGTACTTCTTCTCGTGAAGACAGCATAGTTTTAGATTGTTTTTGCGGTTCGGGAACGAGTTTGAAATCGGCTCAGATAAATAATAGAAAATGGGTAGGGATCGACCTATCTGAACATGCAATAAAAGCGACAAAAGCGAAACTTAAAACCATTGAAAAAGATCTTTTTAACGCAGAGTTGAATTATGATTTTGTAATCTTATAAAACTACTTTTTGAGCTACATTTGAAAGCGTGCAAGATGCAATTCAGCGCAACTAATTGTAAAAAATACTATTGAAACATTGATAGCTTATTGAGATGTAATGAATAAGACTCAATCTGACAGATAATTAAAGACCGTTGCAGAACATATAAAAAAGTATGAAAAAGAAAGCGTTTAGCTTGCGCTGACTTGCAGTTCGCTCCAAACTATTTGCTTACTTTGACAAGTGGTTACTGAACTTGTCGAAGTAAGGAAGCAGTTTGAAGTGAGATGCTTTCTTTTTCATACTTTTTTATACATTCTGCAGCGGTCTCGTAAATATACTATCTTTTTAGATAAAATAGCAACTTAGTATCGCTTTTTTTATATCTAATCTATCTTTCATTACCTTGCAACGGCGTTCCTATATAGAAGTTAACCAACCCCCTTATAGGTTTTGCTCAACTCTCCTTGATAAGTTGCTCAACTCTCCTTGATAAGTTGCTCAACTCTCCTTGACAAGTTGCTCAACTCTCCTTGATAAGTTGCTCAACTCTCCTTGACAAGTTGCTCAAAACCTCTTGATGATTTACTTAAAATACCTTCCACAATGCCTGCATGCCAATAACAACAGCGAGTAAAAGAAGTATTTTTCGCAAAATCGCTTTATATAACAAAACAGGTATCTTATTTCTTATTTTAATCCCCAAGATAATCGCTGCAACTCCTGCAATTAGGATAAGCAAAGAATGCATTACGTCTTCTCTATTTATGGCTTGAGCGTAAAAAAATACTCCCAACTGTGAAACCTTTCCAAGCAAAAAGCAAAGGTTTAACCCCTGAACCATGGCATTTTTATCTTTGCCTTCTGACTCTAGAAAATAAATGACCAATAAGGGAGACATAGCATTGGTAAACCCACCCATCATTCCAGCAAAAAAACCAAAGGCAATCATAGAGATGGTAGGGTTCTTAGCAATAGTGCTGGAATCGAATTTTAATTGATGGGAAAAAAGGTACAGGATAATGCTAACGGACAACAGCAATTCGAATATCCATTTCGCTTCGGTATCGATCAATATTTTTGTGCCGAGAATACTGCCTGACATAGAAATGAGTGCAAGTACTGCGTACTTCTTTATCGCTTTTATCGGGTTTTTACCCGACCCGATACTGACCACGTTAAGCATAATAGTCGGAATTAAGGTCCATGCGATAGCATTTTCAATAGTAACGAACAATGCTAGTGAGGCGGTGAGTACTATCGGGAATCCCAAGCCGACAGCTCCGTGAATCAATCCGGCGATCAAAGCGAAGCAGATCATCAAAAGAAGTAACCCCGCGCTATCTAGCTGCATGATATCTCCTTTAAATTGAATCGTATTCGCTTCAAGTGCCTTCGTTTATCCTTTACAGCAGTGCGGGCATGTAAAAAGCGTTTGTTATCTAACAGTAAAATATGATCTCTTTGTAGAAAAATCCGAGCCATATTCTTCGGATTGCTGATGATGCATTCAAATTCTTTTAATGCCTTTAATTCTTTTTCTTTACACTGTTCGCGATCAATAAGGTCTCGCCGGTAGCGCAAATTCAAATTTTCATCAATGATTTGCGCCTGTATCGCCTTAATCCCTTTATAAAATTCCGTAGGTACGCGAAAAGTATATAGGCAGCTATTGAGTATTTTAAAAGCATCTTCAGATAACTGCTGTATAATGAGGCAAGTATTAATCAATAAATTGCATCCTCCTCCCTTGCTGTCAGGTGTAATGACATGCAGCCCAAAATAATCGGGGGCATTATCCTCATAAGAACAATCCGTATGAAAGAAGAACTCATCTTCTCTATGTGATCGAGCAAGGTGTTCACTGCCTGAAGTACCCCCAGGAGCAATATTCCATACCTTTCTGCCTTTATTATCGTGCGTATGAATCAACCCCATCGCCTCAATTATATGCTGCATCAATGCTTTATCCCTGTTTTCTTTAGATTGGAGGATTAACAAACCGTGTTTAATTAATACTTCTTTATATAATTGATACGTATCCCCTGCTAAATTGATATATTGATAGCATATTTTTGGAGATCTAATTTCTTTTATCTCTTGTATCATATCATGTAACATAATCTCATTTTTTATAATTTATTTATCAAATATACTCACATTTAGCTCGCATTCATGTTAAAAAATTGTTAAACCTTAATTGATTATAGCAGACCTTGAGCTAGCGCTGACTTGCCGTTCGTTTCAAACAGCTTCCTTCTCAAAAAATTAAAATCCTCACAACCCAAAGGTTGCTCCGGTGTTTAGCTTTGCTGACTTTCAGTTAATTTTTATCGGGCGTTGCATTTCAGCAAACTCAATACAAGCATTTTTTTTGTTAGCGTGCTTTTTGCAACGGTCTCAATAGTTCAAAAAAACACTTTAGGCAACTGAAAGTCAGCGTAAGCTAAAGGCTAAGTAAGCCTTTTTATTGTTATGCAAATTCTATATTAATATCTTTGTAAAAAAGACATTGATGATTAAAGAAAATCTAAAAACTATAAAAAGTAATTTACCCACCGGGGTCAAACTCGTTGCGGTTTCTAAAACAAAGCCAATAGGTGATTTGCAACAAGCATACGAAGCCGGACAGCGGGTTTTTGGAGAAAACAGAGTACAGGAAATGTGTCAAAAATATGAAACACTGCCTAAGGATATTCAATGGCACATGATAGGGCATTTACAAAGAAATAAGGTTAAATATATCGCTCCTTTTGTTCACTTAATTCATACGGTAGATAGCCTAAAATTACTACAAGAGATTGAAAAACAGGCAAAAAAAAATAAGCGAATTATACCCGTTCTATTGGAAATAAAAATTGCGCAAGAGACCACAAAACTCGGATTAACCCCACAAGAAGCAGAAGAAGTTCTTTATTCAGAAATACTCAAAAAAATGCAAAATGTTTCTATAGAAGGTTTGATGGGTATGGCTACTCTTACAAAAGATACGCAACAAATTAGAAAAGAATTTAAGCATCTAAAAAATACTTTTGAAAAATTTAAAAAAGAACAACCTAATTTTAAAATAATTTCTATGGGAATGAGCAGCGATTATCCTATTGCAGTTGAGGAAGGGAGTACCCTAATCCGTACAGGCACTGCGATTTTCGGAACAAGAAATAAATACACTTAGAGAGCGTTGCAAAAAGTACTCTATCAATTACAAGTCAGCGAAGCGAATGAAATCAACACCCAATAAAAATTAAACTCCGGATCAACCTTTGGGTTGTGAGAATTTTAATTTTTATTGGGTATTGCATTTTTTTGTTAGCGTGCTTTTTGCAACGGTCTCGATCTCAAGAAATGAGAAATTTTAATTTATTCAAATTATTCATTAATCAGATCCTGTTTCAGATGAGTGATCTGTTTTTATATCTTCTTGTCTTTCCTGTGAATTTTTTTCTACTTTGGCTTCATCGGGTTTTTTCTTTCCCCCTCTCCTTCTGCTTTTTCTTTTTGCTGCTTTATCAAGACTGTATACCTGATTATAATCTACCAGTTCAATAATAGCAGTTTCAGCACTATCGCCCGATCTAAAGCCGGTTTTAATAATGCGGGTATACCCCCCAGGACGATGATCTATCTTTTGTGAAACCTCGTCAAATAATTCTTTAATTGCCTCTTTATTTTGCAAATAAGAAAAAACGATTCGTCGAGAATGTGTTGTATCTGTTTTCGATTTTGTAATAAGCGGCTCAACATACCTTCTCAAAGCTTTTGCTTTAGCTAATGTCGTACTTATTCTTTTATGATTAATTAAAGATATTGCCATGTTTGCCAGCATAGCTTTTCTATGTTGGGCTGTCCTGCCTAAATGATTTATTTTTTTACCGTGTCTCATAATAATAATGAATATGCAGCGTTCTTATTTATTTTTATTCCTCCAGCTTATATTTACTTAGGTCCATTCCAAAAGTTAGCTGTTTCTGTTTAACTAAAACTTTCAATTCACTTAAAGATTTTTTACCAAAATTTCTAAACTTCATCAAATCACTTTCGGTAAATTTTACTAACTCTCCAAGCGTCTCTAATTCTGCTGCCTTAAGGCAATTGATTACTCTTACGGATAAATCCATATCAACTAAGCGTGTTTTTAATAACTGGCGCATACGTAATATTTCCTCGTCATAAGGTTCATTTATCTTTACTTCTTCTACCTCAGAAGAAACTGTGTCTTCTGAAAATAATGTGAAATGATCAATTAGTATTCTGGCGGCATCTATTAAGGCATTTTTGGGGCTAATAGAACCATCCGTTTGAACATGAAAAATCAATTTTTCATAATCTGTTTTTTGTTCTACACGATAATTTTCAATTGTGTATTTAACATTTTTAATCGGCGTATAAATAGCATCTATAGCAATGGTACCAATAGGGGCATTACCTTTTTTATTTTCTTCAGCCGGAACATAGCCTCTTCCCTTATCAATGGTTAAAGTAACGTTTATCTCTACTGACTTGTCCAAATGACAAATCACCACATCAGGATTGAGTACCTGAAAGCCTGATATAAATTTTCCTAAATCACCTGCCGTAACAGACTCTTGATTTTTAATGGAAATAGCAACGGTTTCTTTATCAAAATCTTCAATTTGACGCTTTAACCTTACCTTTTTTAAATTCAAAATAATTTCTGTAACATCTTCTACTACGCCTTTAACAGTAGAAAACTCATGCTCAACATGTTCCATCTTAATTGAGGTAATTGCAAATCCCTCCAATGAAGAAAGCAAAACTCTGCGAAGAGCATTACCAATGGTTAATCCAAAACCGCGTTCTAAGGGCCTGAATTCAAAATGGCCTTCAAATTTATCGGATTTAATTAATACAACTTTATCAGGCTTTATAAAATTAAATATTGCCATAATTTTAAAATAATAATTAGATTATTTAGAGTATAGTTCAACAATTAGTTGTTCTTTAATATTTTCAGGAATTTGTATCCTTTCAGGGGTTGCAGCAAATGTCCCTTCTTTCTTTTCATCATTCCAGGTAAGCCACTCGTAAGTATCTTTTCTGTGGGAAAGAGATTCTTCTATTACTTTTAATGATTTTGATTTTTCTCTTACTCCGATTATATCCCCCGGCTTCAATTGATAAGAAGGAATATTCACTACATTACCATTCACTATAATATGTTTATGAGAAACCAGCTGTCTGGCGCCTTGTCGAGAGTTAGATATCCCTAAGCGAAAAACTGTATTGTCTAAACGAGATTCACATAATTGTAATAATGCTTCTCCTGTAACTCCTTTAGAACGAGAAGCTTTATCAAACATATTAGCAAACTGACGCTCTAAAATACCGTACATGTATTTCGCCTTTTGCTTTTCGGCTAATTGTACGGCATACTCTGACCTTTTCCCTCTTCTACGATTAAACCCATGTTGCCCCGGGGGGTATTTTTTTCTCTCAAAACTTTTATCTTCACCAAAGATAGTTTCTCCAAATTTACGCGCTATCTTGCTTTTAGGACCGATATATCTTGCCATTCTTTGTTATATTAATGTGATTTAAATTGAGAACGTTACAGACCATACAAAAAATTATGAAAAAGAAAGCATCTCACTTCAACCTACTTCCTTCTCAAAAAATTAAAATCTTCGCAACCAAAAGGTTGATCCGGTGTTTAATTTTTATCGGGCGTTGCATTTCGACAAACTCAATACAAGCATTTTTTTGCTAAAGTGCTTTTTGCAACGGTCTCAAATTATGAATTAAAACTCTTATCTTTCGATAATCATTAAAAATCACTGATTAAAAAATTAATTTTATAAAGCTAATGTTAAACTCTTCTTCTTTTAGCAGGACGACAACCATTATGAGGGATTGGAGTAATATCAATAATTTCAGAAACTTCAATTCCGTTATTATGCAGTGTACGTATAGCAGATTCACGACCTTGTCCTGGCCCCTTTACATACACTTTAACTCGACGCAATCCCGCCTCATAAGCTGTTTTTGCACAATCTTCTGCAGATACCTGGGCTGCATAAGGGGTATTTTTCTTAGACCCTCTAAACCCTTGTTTCCCAGCAGATGACCATGAAATAACTTCGCCGTTCTGATTCGTTAAAGAAATAATAATATTGTTAAAGGATGCTTTAATATGTGCCTCTCCAACGGCTTCTACTTTAACATTTCTTTTTTTTATAGTTGACTTAGCCATAATATTACCAATTATTTAGTTACTTTTTTCTTATTAGCAACCGTTTTTCTTTTCCCTTTTCTCGTACGTGAATTATTTTTTGTCCTCTGGCCTCTCAAAGGCAATCCCAATCGATGCCTAATACCTCTTTGACACCCTATATCCATTAAGCGTTTAATACTTAGCTGAATTTCAGAGCGTTTTTCCCCTTCAACTTTCCACTCTTCAGAAATGATTGTTCGAATACTACTAATTTCTTCATCATTCCAATCCTGCACTTTCTTGTCTTGATTCACTCTAGCTTTTGCCAAAATTTGTAATGCTGCGCTTTTTCCAATACCGAATATATACGTTAATCCTATAGCGCCTCTTTTATTTTTCGGTAAATCAACTCCTGCGATTCTTGCCATAATATCTCTAATATTTACCCTTGTCTTTGTTTAAATCGGGGATTTTTTTTATTAATCACATAAAGACGCCCTTTTCTTCGGACGATCTTACATTCCGGACTTCTCTTTTTTAATGATGCTCTTATTTTCACTTTATTCCGCTTTAGTTAGAATATTAATATCTAAAAGTTATTCTTGCTTTGGTTAAATCGTATGGCGACATCTCAAGTTTTACTCGATCTCCCGGCAACAATTTAATGTAATGCATTCTCATTTTTCCTGAAATATGAGCCGTTACAATATGCCCATTCTCAAGTTCTACACGGAACATAGCATTTGATAATGCTTCCTTAACTGTACCGTCTTGTTGTATTGAAACCTGCTTTGCCATTCTTTATTTATTTTTTATTCTTCCCGGTTCCATTAGTCCATCGTAATGATGATTCAATAAATACGCATTAATCTGTTGAATGGTATCTACTGCTACGCCTACTAAAATAATTAAAGACGTTCCTCCGAAAAATAGTGCAAAATTCTGTTGAATTCCAAAATTCATAACTACTCCGGGCAATATAGCTATCAAAGCAAGAAAAATAGCTCCGGGAAAAGTAATTCTGGATAAGATGGTATCTAAATAATTAGAGGTCTCTAATCCGGGTCTTATACCGGGTACGAACCCTCCGCTGCGTTTCAGACCATCAGCCATCTGATTAACAGGAATAGTAATCGCCGTATAAAAGAACGTAAAAATAATAATTAAAAATGCAAAGGTAATATTATACCACCAATTATCCAATCTTCCAAAGTTGTTTAATAGAGATAATTTTTGCGGGTCATCCACAAAATATGAACCTAATTGCACCGGAAGCAATACGATAGCCTGTGCAAATATAATGGGCATAACCCCGGCGGCATTTACTTTCAACGGTACGTAATCACGAACGGCGCTGGTAACTGAACGTGTAAATGCACTACCGCTTGCCTGTACCTTTTTAGCGTATTGAACGGTTACACGACGCACCCCTTTTACCAATAAGACCGAAATTAGAATAACGATTAACCATAAAATCACTTCTACTAAAACAAATATATATCCTCCGTTTTCTCCGATATTTATTTGATAATCAAATTCCTCTATAATAGCCTGTGGTAATCTGGACATAATCCCCACCATTATAACGAGTGAAATACCATTTCCAATTCCTTTATCTGTTATTTTTTCTCCAAGCCACATGGTAAACATCGTACCGGTTACCAAAATAATCGTTGCTATGGGGTAAAAAAGCGTAGAATGAGCGAAACTATAATAAGCTTGTGGCGCAGCCTGAGTCGGAATAATAGCCCGTTGAAATAAAACCAGGTAAGATGGAGCCTGTAACAAACAAATGGCAATAGTAAGCCAACGAGTGATTTGATTCAAAGTTTTTCTTCCGCTTTCTCCATCGTTCTGTAATTTTTGAAGATACGGAACCGCCATTCCCATTAATTGTAACACAATAGAGGCTGAAATATATGGCATTATTCCTAATCCGAGGAGTGTAGCTTTTGTAAAAGCGCCTCCTGTAAACGCTGAAATAATACCTAATAAACCATTCTCTTTTTCCCCAGAAGCCTGTAGTTGTGCTAAATAGTCATCAATTCCCGCAGGATTAATTCCCGGCAATGGAATATGGCATCCTATTCTATATACTAACAGTAAACTCAGGGTTAAAAGAATCCTTTCTCTTAACTCTTTTATTTTAAATATGTTTCGTATCGCTTGAAAAAAAACTTTCATCAAAAAACTTTATAAAATAATTGCCTCCCCTCCCGCTTTTACAACGGCATCTGCTGCACTTTTAGTAAATTTATCTGCACTGATCTTTAAGGGGGCATTTAATTCTCCCCTACCTAATATTTTTATCTTATCATTTTTATGTACGAGCCCCAGTTCTAACAAAATTTCTTTTGTTAACAATTCCTTAATCTTTTTATCATCAACCAAATTTTGGATAGTATCTAAGTTAATTCCTTTATATTCTTTTCGATTAATATTTTTAAATCCAAATTTTGGTACTCTTCGTTGAAGGGGCATTTGCCCTCCTTCAAAACCTAATTTACGAGAATATCCTGAACGAGACTTTGCTCCTTTATGCCCTCTGGTAGAGGTGCCTCCTTTTCCTGAGCCTTCGCCTCGCCCTTTTCTAATCCCTCGCTTTACTGAGCCTTGTGCAGGCTTCAAGTTACTTAACTTCATCCTTTTTCTTTTTCTAACGCTACTAAATACGATACTTTACGAATCATTCCCATTATTTGAGGGGTTTCTTCATGTTCTACTATCTGATTAATTTTTTTTAATCCTAGGGCTTCTAACGTTCTCTTTTGATTTTTAGAACGATTGATTACACTTCTTTTTAAAATCACTTTAATCTTTGCCATAATTTCGTTCTTAATCATCATCCTTTAAAAACTTTTCCTATCGAAATTCCTCTTTGAGACGCTACCATTTCGGCATTTCTTAACGATAAAAGAGCAATTACCGCCGCTTTAACCACGTTATGAGGATTAGATGAGCCTTTCGATTTTGATAATACATCATGAATGCCTACCGCCTCTAACACCACTCTTAAAGGGCCTCCGGCAATTACTCCTGTCCCGTGAGCCGCAGGACGTATAAAAACATGTGCACCTCCATAACGAGCTTCTTGTTCATGAGGAATTGTGCCATCTTCTAAGGCAACTTTCACCAAATTTTTCTTTGCATCTTCTACCGCTTTTGCTATAGATGAAGATACGTCTTTCGATTTTCCAAGACCAAACCCTACGACACCTTTACCATCGCCTACCACTGAAATAGCTGAAAAACCAAAAGCTCTTCCTCCTTTCGTTACCTTTGTTACCCTTTGAATCCCTACTAAATGATCTTTTAAATCAAGTCCTCCCGGTTTTACCCTTTTTATATTTTTTAATCCTAACATTCTCTTTCTCTCTAAAATTTACTTTTTTTCAATTCTAAATCTAAAACAAAAGTCCACCTTCTCTCGCTCCTTCAGCTAAAGATTTTACTCTCCCATGGTAAACAAATCCATTGCGGTCAAAGACTACTTTATCTATTCCTGATGCCTTTGCGATTTCTGCAATCTTTTTACCCACCAACTTAGCCTGCTCTGTTTTTGTTACTTTTTCCTTAATAACTCCTTCCACTCTTGAGGAAACTGATGCCAATGTAGTCCCTAAAGTGTCATCAATGATCTGCGCATATATCTCTTTATTGCTTCGAAAAACAGATAATCTTGGGCGCTCCTGAGTACCAAAAATATTTCTTCGAACCCTTTTTTTTATTTTTAATCTTCTTGCCTTTTTACTTATAATCATTTTCTATCCTTAAATATTATTATTCCCGTCTTTAATTATGCCGACTTTATGCCGACTTACCCGCCTTACGACGAATAACTTCTCCTACAAACTTAATTCCTTTTCCTTTATAAGGCTCTGGTTTTCTAAAAGAACGAATTTTTGCTGCCACTATTCCTAACAACTGTTTATCAAATGAAGTCAATTTTACAATAGGATTTTTACCTTTTTCAGACAGGGTTTCAACTTTTACTTCAGGAGGAATTTCCAATACAATATTATGAGAAAATCCTAAAGCCAGATCTAATTTCTGCCCTTGACTACTTGCTCTATAACCCACTCCTACCAATTCTAACTCTTTCTTAAACCCTTCGCTTACCCCAATAATCATATTATTTGTCAAAGCCCGGTATAATCCATGTAATGATCGGTGTTCCTTTTTATCTGAAGGGCGGGAGAACTTTATAATTCCGTCCTCTATAAGGACTTTTATTCCTCCTTTTACTTCTTGCGATAATTCCCCTAATTTTCCTTTAACTGAGATTATACTGTTTTTTATTTCAACCGTCGTTCCCGAAGGAATAGATATGGTTGCTTTTCCTATTCTTGACATCTTATTTTCAATTTATCAATAAACATAACATAAAACTTCACCCCCTACATTTTCTTTAAGTGCACGCTTATTCGTCATCACGCCTTTTGAGGTTGAGATGATAGCAACTCCTAGCCCGTTTAATACCCTTGGTAACTCTTTAGCGCTGCTGTATTTTCTAAGCCCGGGTTTAGAGATTCTTATTAATTTTCTAATTGCCGGCTCCTTGGTTAATCTATCATATTTTAAGGCAATTTTTATTTTTCCCTGTACTTCTAACGATTCAAATTTATAATTTAAAATATAACCTTGATCAAATAGAATTTTTGTGATTTCTTTTTTAAGTTTAGATGCAGGAATTTCTACTACCCGATGACCTGCTATAATAGCGTTTCTTACTCGTGTAAGATAATCTGCAATTGGGTCCGTTATCATATTTTAATCATTTTGAGTGATGAGTTTTGGACTTGTTTAAATTGACCGCCAATTCCAACTTTAAAACTCTTAATCTTTATTTTTAATATTTTTACTATCAATTTTTATTACCAACTTGACTTTTTAACCCCGGGTATAAGCCCTTTATTAGCCATTTCACGAAAAAGCACACGTGAAATTCCAAATTGACGCATATATCCTTTAGGCCGCCCGGTAATCTTACATCGGTTATGTAATCGGGTAGGAGATGCGTCTCTGGGAATTTTTTGCAATCCTTGATAATCTCCTGACTCTTTTAACACCTTACGCCTGGCTGCATATTTTGAGACCAATTCTTGTCTTTTTGCCTCGCGGGCTTTCATCGATTCTTTCGCCATTTCTTAATCTTTTTTAAAAGGTAATCCTAAATGAGCCAGTAATGCCTTTGCTTCTTTATCAGTATAAGCCGAAGTTACAAAAGTAATATTCATTCCCTGAATTTTCTTCACTTGATCGATATTAATTTCAGGAAAAATAATTTGCTCGGTAATTCCCATATTGTAATTTCCTCTTCCATCAAAACCTGTACCGGAAACTCCGTTAAAATCTCTTACACGAGGAAGTGCGGCTGAAATATAACGGTCTAAAAACTCGTACATACGCTCTCTACGTAGAGTAACCTTTACCCCTATCGGCACATTTTTACGTAGTTTAAATCCCGCTTCATCTCTTTTAGAAACAGTAGGTACTGCTTTCTGACCTGCAATCGTCGTCATTTCTTCAATTGCATAATCAATTATTTTTTTATCTGCTACAGCTGACCCCAATCCTTGCGAAAGTACTATTTTCTTCAATCTAGGTACTTGCATTGACGAAGTGTAACCAAATTCCTGCTTTAAAGCAGTTATAATCTTATCTTTATAGGACTTCTTAAGTCTCGGTTCGTAATTCATCGCTTATTTAACTCTTTTATAAAATCTCGCCTGACTTTTTGGCATAACGCACTTTTTTACCTTCTTCTATTCTATACCCAACTCTTGTTGCCTTTCCTGATTTCGGGTCAACTAAGGATAGATTAGATATGTGTATAGGTGCTTCCCGCTCTACTATACCTCCTTGAGGGTTATCCGCCGAGGGCTTCGTATGCTTTTTTATCATATTTACTCCTCTTACAACTGCGCGGTTTTTATCTGGATTTTTCTCCCGATTCACGCTTAGTACCTCTCCTTCCTTTCCTTTGTCTTTTCCTGACAAGACAATTACTCTATCCCCTGTTCTGATTTTCAATTTTAGCATATTCATAATACTTTTTACAACACCTCTGGTGCTAATGAAACAATTTTCATATACTCTTTATCCCTTAATTCTCTTGCCACAGGTCCAAATACACGAGTACCCCTCATCTCTCCAGTAGCTGCTAAGAGCACACAGGCATTATCTTCAAATCGTATGTAAGACCCATCTTTACGCCTCACTTCTTTAGTAGTCCGCACCACTACTGCTTTTGAAACAGTTCCTTTTTTAATGCCTCCGGAAGGAGTAGCTTCTTTTACCGTCACTACGATTTGATCTCCAATGGAAGCATATCTTCTTTTGGTACCGCCAAGTACCCGGATAAGCAGCACTTGCTTAGCCCCTGTATTATCTGCAACGTTTAACCTTGATTCCTGCTGTAACATAATTACTTAGCTTTTTCTAAAATTTCTACTAATCTCCACCTTTTGTTCTTACTCAGGGGGCGTGTTTCCATAATACGCACAGTATCTCCTTCATTACAGGCATTTTCAGCATCATGTGCAGTATATTTTTTTGATCTCAAAACAAACTTCCCATACATAGGATGTTTCACTCTTTTTGTTTCCGTAACTACAATCGTTTTTTCCATTTTATTTGAAGTTACCGTCCCTATTCTTTCTTTTCTTAAGTTTCTCTTCATTATCTTAAGATTTCTTTTCTTTTTTTGTTAATTCTGTAGCAAGTCGTGCGATGACTCTTCTGTAATTTCTCAACTGGATTGGATTTTCCAATGGAGAAGCGCTATGTATCAATCGAATATTTTGATATTTCTTCTTTGTTTCTTCTAATTTAACTTTAATATCTTCCATAGATAATACTTTGATTTCTGCTGCCTTCATAATACTTTTTTAATGAACAAAATCATTTGCGACAATAAACTTTGTTTTTACTGGTAATTTCTGAGCTGCTAATCTTAAAGCTTCCTTAGCTATTTCATAAGAAACCCCTTCTACTTCAAATAAAATACGCCCCGGCTTCGCTACAGCTACAAAATATTCCGGCATACCTTTTCCTTTTCCCATTCTTACTTCCTGAGGTTTCTTTGTTATAGGCTTATCCGGAAACACTTTAATCCACAATTGCCCTTCTCTTTTCATATATCTTGTAGCCGCCACACGAGCCGCTTCAATTTGCCTTGAAGTAATCCAGGTAGCTTCCAGCGATTTTATACCAAAAGTTCCGTATGCTAACTGATCTCCCCTATGGGAATTTCCTTTCATACGACCCTTCTGCATTCTTCTGAATTTCGTTCTTTTAGGTTGTAACATAATTCATGTATATTTTGTTTAATGACCTACCTTACTGTTTCTTGGTAGACCTCCTTTTTTCTTTTGCATCCCTACCAGTGGAGATAAATCTCTTTTTCCATAAACTTCTCCTTTCATAATCCACACCTTAACGCCTAAGCGTCCATAAGTAGTATGAGCTTCCGCCAATGCGTAATCTATATCTGCCCGGAATGTAGATAGTGGGATACGACCTTCTTTAAAGGATTCTGATCGTGCCATCTCAGCACCATTCAAACGTCCTGAAATTTGAATTTTTATTCCTTCACACCTCATTCTCATGGTCAATTGAATAGCCATTTTTATCGCTCTCCGATAGGAAACTCTACTTTCAATCTGACGAGCTATGTTCCTCGCTACCAATAAAGCATCTAATTCAGGTTTTTTAATTTCAAAAATATTAATCTGAACCTCTTTATGGGTTAGTTTTTTCAATTCTTCTTTTAACTTATCTACCTCTTGCCCCCCCTTTCCAATAACAATTCCCGGACGGGCAGTTGTTATTGTAAGTGTAATCAGTTTCAATGTTCGTTCGATGATTATTCTCGAGACACCAGCCTTAGATAATCTTGCTTCAACATATTGCCGAACTTTATAATCTTCAGCAATTTTTTCACCAAATTTTTTCCCTCCAAACCAGTTTGATTCCCATCCTTTTATAATTCCTAACCTATTCCCTATCGGGTTTGTTTTTTGTCCCATAATCTACTCGCTGGTTTTATTATCTAAAATTAAGGTTACATGATTTGACCTTTTTCGTATTCTATGTGCACGACCCTGAGGTGCCGGCTGAATACGTTTTAACATGCGGGCACTATCTACATATATCTCTTTGATAAACAAGTCCGAGTTCTCTACATCCAACTCTTCATTTTTTACCCGCCAATTAGCTATTGCGGATAATAATAATTTTTCTAATTTATTGGAAGCTTCTTTTTTACTGTATTTCAAAAGTGATAGCGCTTTATCGATCTCCTGCCCTCTGACCATATCTGCCACAATTCTCATTTTACGGGGAGAAGTCGGACAATTATTTAACCGGGCAAAGGCAGTCTGTTTTTTCTCGTCTGCCCGTTTTTTCGCACTTATTCTTTTTCTTTTTCCCATTACGACTACTTTTTACCTTTATTCTTTGCCCCTGCATGCCCTCTAAAAGTGCGGGTGGGTGCAAATTCTCCTAATTTATGCCCTACCATATTTTCCGTAATATATACCGGTACAAATTGACGTCCGTTATGCACTGCAATAGTATGCCCTACAAAATCAGGTGATATCATAGATGCCCTGGACCATGTTTTTATAACAGCTTTATTTCCTGATGCTGCGTTTGCCAGAACTTTTTTTTCTAATTTATAATGTATATAAGGTCCTTTTTTTAATGAACGTGCCATAAATTATTTCTTTCTTCGTTCTATAATATACTTATTTGAATCTTTCTTCTTAGCTCTTGTTTTAAGTCCCTTTGCAGGTCTTCCTTTTCTATCTCTTGGATGTCCTCCCGAAGCACGACCTTCTCCTCCTCCCATAGGGTGATCTACCGGGTTCATTACTACCGCTCGTGTTCTTGGTCTTCTCCCTTTCCATCGACTTCGTCCGGCCTTACCTGAAATTTGCAGTTGATGATCTGAATTAGAAACCACTCCTACAGTTGCCATACAACTTGTTAAAATCATACGGGTTTCCCCTGAGGGTAATTTTATAATTGCATATTTTCCATCTCTTGCCACTAATTGAGCATAAGACCCGGCGCTTCTCGCTATAATTGCTCCTTGCCCGGGATTTAGTTCAATACATGAGATAATAGTTCCGAGAGGTATTGATTCAAGCTGCATTGCATTTCCCACTTCAGGAGTTACATTTTTCCCGGATATTACTTTTTGTCCTACTTTTAATCCGTTTTGGGCTATTATATAGCGCTTTGCCCCATCCACATAATAGAGTAAGGCGATAAAAGCGGATCGATTAGGATCATACTCAATAGATTTTACTACCGCCGGTACATTCGATTTATCTCGTTTAAAATCAATTTTTCTGTACTTTTTTTTATGCCCTCCTCCTATATAACGGCTGGTTATTCGCCCTTGATTATTACGCCCTCCGGACTTACTTTTTCCTGAAACCAATGATTTTTCAGGCTTAGATACCGTTATTTCTTCAAAGTTATTTACCACTCTGAATCGTTGCCCTGGTGTAACCGGTTTTAATTTCCTTACTGACATGATTTTATTTAAATATTATCGTAAAAATCAATTTCTTGTCCTTCGGCTATTTTCACAACCGCCTTTTTTTGCTTATTTGTTTTGCCCTTCTGCATTCCGTTTTTTGTATGTCTTGATTTAACTTTTGGCCTGTAAATCATGGTTTTGACAGACAATACCTCTACTCCATACATTTTTTCAACCGCATCTTTCACCTGCAGTTTATTTGCTACTGGTTCTACTAGAAATGTAAAACGATTATTCAACTCACTATCCGAGTTTGTTTTTTCTGTAATGACAGGCCTAATTAAAATACTCATAATGAATTATTTCGTTAAATTTTCCTGAATTTTTGCGACCGCATCCTCAATGAACACAATTTCAGAGGCATTAATTAAATGGTAACTGCTTAATTCAGAATAAACCAGCACGTTTACCTTCGGTAAATTTCGGGACGACAAATATACGTTTTTATTCGACTTAGCCAACACCATCAATATTTTTTTATCTTCCAGCCCTAAAGCATTAATTATATTAAGGAAATTCTTTGTTTTAGGCGCCTCAAAATGAAAATCTTCCATCACCTTAATTTGGTCTTCCTTTGCTTTTTGCGACAGCACCGATTTTTTAGACAAACGTTTGACCGCTTTATTTAATTTGAATCGATAGTCTCTCGGTCTGGGTCCGAACACTCTGCCTCCTCCTTTAAAAAGAGGATTTTTAATTGACCCGGCTCTTGCAGTACCCGTTCCTTTTTGTTTTTTTATTTTTCGAGTGCTCCCTATAATTTCTCCTCTTTCTTTAGCCTTATGTGTTCCTTGGCGTTGCGCCGCTAAATATTGCTTTACTTCTAAATAAACCGCATGCTCATTAGGCTCTGATCCAAAAACATCAGGATTCAGAGAAATCGTTCGACCCGTTTCTTTTCCTTTAATATCTAAAACAACTGCTTCCATTACTTTTGTATTAATAAGTATCCATTCTTAGGACCCGGAACGGACCCTTTTACTATCAGGAGGTTTTTATCCTTATCTACTTTTACTACCTGTAAATTTTGTACCGTAACTCTTTTTCCTCCCATACGACCTGCCATTCTTGTTCCTTTAAACACTCTTGAAGGGTCAGATCCGGCACCAATTGACCCCGGTGCTCTTAAACGATTATGCTGACCGTGCGTGGCTTGGCCCACTCCTTTAAATCCATGACGTTTCACAACACCCTGAAATCCTTTCCCTTTAGAAATTCCTGCTATATCAATATATTCTCCTTCATCAAAAATTTTCACATCAACTATCTCTCCGATATTCAAATCTTTTTCATAATTGGCTGCGAACTCAACTGTTTTATATTTAGGAGTTGTTCCTGATTTTTTAAAGTGCCCTATAGCTGCCTTTGTTGCCCGCTTTTCTTTTTTGTTATCAAAACCTAGTTGTATCGCTTTGTATCCGTCAACTTTTTCAGTTTTAATCTGTGTTACCGTACATGGGCCTGACTGAATAACTGTACAAGGAATGTTTTTCCCTGAGTCGTCAAACAAACTGGTCATTCCAATTTTTTTTCCAATAATTCCTGACATTACTATCCGTTTTTAAGTTAAGAAGCCTAATCATTATAAAATAAATGCAGGCTATGAACTTTTTTGATTATACTTTAATTTCTACTTCTACCCCGCTTGGCAACTCTAATTTCATCAATGCATCGACTGTTTTGGGAGAAGAACTGTAAATATCTAATAAACGCTTATGTGATGATAATTGAAATTGCTCACGAGATTTTTTGTTTACGTGCGGCGATCGTAACACTGTAAAAATCTTTTTATGAGTGGGTAAAGGAACGGGGCCATTAATTACTGCTCCGGTTGATTTTACTGTTCGTACGATTTTATCTGCTGAACGATCAACTAAATTATGATCGTACGACTGTAATTTTATTCTAATTTTCTGACTCATCTTTTTAATTTTAATCGTATTATTCGCCTTTAGATGCTTTTATTACTTCTTCTGCAATATTTGCTGGTGCCTCTGCATAGTGCGAGAAAGTCATCGTGGAAGTTGCCCTTCCTGAGGATAATGTCCTCAACGAAGTTACATAACCAAACATTTCTGACAGAGGCACATCTGCACGAACCACTTTAGCTCCTGATTTATCGTCCATTCCGTTTACTAATGCCCTACGACGGTTTAAATCTCCTACAATATCTCCCATGTTTTCTTCAGGGGTAATTACCTCTAACTTCATCATAGGTTCAAGAATAACTGCTCCCGCAGCTTTAGCTGCCTCTTTATATCCTAATTTAGCCGCCAATTCAAAAGATAATTGATCAGAATCTACCTGATGATAAGAGCCATCTAATAAAGTGATTTTCAAGGCATCCATTTCATATCCTGCCAATGGACCGTTTTTCATAGCCTCTTTAAACCCTTTTTCAACCGATGGAATAAACTCTTTTGGAATATTTCCTCCTTTAATTCCTGAAATAAACTCCAACCCTTCCTTTCCTTTTTCGGCAGGTTCCATTTTAAAAATAATGTCTGCAAACTTACCTCGCCCACCGGTTTGCTTCTTGTATACCTCTCTATGATCAGCAGACCGCGTAATTGATTCTTTATATTCCACTTGCGGCTGCCCTTGATCTACTTCTACTTTAAACTCTCTTTTTAGGCGATCTATAATAATATCTAAATGTAACTCTCCCATCCCTGATATAATAGTCTGCCCTGAGGCTTCATCAGTCCGCACCTGAAAAGTTGGGTCTTCCTCCGCTAATTTTCCCAGTGCTATGCCTAGTTTATCTACATCTGCTTTTGTTTTAGGCTCTACTGCAATCCCAATTACTGGATCAGGAAAATTCATAGATTCTAATATAATAGGCGCTTTAAGATCGCTTAAAGTATCTCCCGTTTTAATATCTTTAAACCCTACTGCCGCGCCAATATCTCCAGCACTAATAGAATCAACGGGTTCTTGTTTATTAGCGTGCATTTGAAAAATCCGAGAAATTCTTTCTTTATTTCCTGAACGATTATTCAAAATGTAAGAGCCAGCATCCAATGTTCCTGAATAGGCTCTAAAAAATGCTAAGCGTCCAACGAAGGGATCTGTAGCTATCTTAAATGCCAATGCAGAGAAAGGCTCATTAGGTGAAGGTTTTCTATAAATTTTTTGTGCATTGGGTTCTGTTCCCTCTATGGCTTCCTTATCTAATGGCGAGGGCAGATAACGACATACACAATCCAATAAATGCTGCACTCCTTTGTTTTTAAAAGCTGATCCTGCCAGCATAGGGATAATTGACATATCTAAAGTAGCAGCACGCAGCGCAGCATGTATTTCTTCTTCGGTAATTGAATCCGGATCTTCCATATACTTGTCTAATAATCCTTCATCATAAGATGCTACTTCTTCTATCAAAAAACCTCGGTATTCGTTCACCTCTTCTTTCATTTCTTCAGGAATGTCAATGATGTCAAAAGTTGCCCCCTGGGTTTCATCATGCCATATAATGGCTCGATTTTTAACCAAATCTACGATTCCTTTAAAGTCTATTTCCGAACCAATAGGCAGGCAAATAGGAACCGCATTAGAGCCTAACATTTCTTTCATTTGTTTGCAAACATTTAAAAAGTCAGCGCCCTGCCTATCCATTTTATTAACAAACCCCATACGAGGCACGTGATAGTTATCTGCCAGACGCCAGTTGGTTTCTGATTGGGGTTCAACTCCATCTACCGCTGAAAACAAAAACACTAAGCCATCCAACACCCGCAAGGAACGATTAACCTCAACCGTAAAATCGACATGGCCGGGCGTATCAATAATATTAAAATGATAAGGTTTCGACTCAGAGGTAGGTTTTCCTTGTTCTGTTGGAAAATTCCAAGTACAGGTGGTAGCTGCAGAGGTAATGGTTATTCCTCGTTCCGCTTCTTGTTCCATCCAATCCATGGTGGCTGCTCCATCATGCACTTCTCCAATTTTATGAGAACGACCTGTATAGAACAAAATACGCTCTGTTGTTGTGGTCTTGCCGGCATCAATATGCGCCGCAATTCCTATATTTCTTGTGTATTTTAAATCTCTTGCCATGATTTATCTTAGAATCTAAAATGTGAAAATGCTTTGTTGGCTTCAGCCATTTTATGCGTATCCGTCTTCTTTTTTACTGCCGCTCCCTCCTGCTTAGCCGCAGCTAAAATCTCACCTGCTAATTTTTGAGACATTGATTTCTCATTCCTGGCTTTAGCGTATTTCATTAACCACTTCATCGCCATAGAGATTTTACGATCTGGTCGAATTTGCATAGGAATTTGATAGGTTGCCCCTCCTACTCGCCGGGAGCGGACTTCTACATGAGGCATTATATTTTCTAATGCCTTTTTCCATGTTTCTATTGCTGAAACTTCCTCATCTTCTTTTTTTTGCTCTACAATCTCTATTGCATCGTAATATAACTGAAATGCTACACTTTTCTTGCCATGCAGCATCAACATGTTTACAAAACGGGTTACTAAAGTATCATTAAACTTAGGGTCGGGTAATATGCGTCTTTTTTTTGCTCTTGACTTTCTCATCTTTTTTTTATTTAATGATTATTTCTTAGGACGTTTTGTTCCATATTTTGATCTTCTTTGTTTACGTCCTTCAACTCCTGCTGTGTCTAATGCTCCTCTTACAATATGATAACGAACGCCGGGCAAGTCTTTCACCCTTCCTCCACGAACTAATACTATTGAGTGCTCTTGCAAATTATGTCCTTCGCCGGGAATATATGCGTTCACCTCATTCCCGTTGGTAAGTCGTACCCTTGCAACCTTCCGCATTGCCGAATTAGGTTTCTTTGGAGTGGTTGTATACACACGAGTACAGACTCCTCTCCGCTGAGGACATGCCTGCAAAGCAGCCGATTTACTCTTCTTAGCATTTGTGGCTCTTCCTTTTCTTACTAACTGTTGTATAGTTGGCATACAATTAAAATGTAATTAATTAAAAATCAAATAAATAAGTACAATGACGTTTATTTAGCGGGTGCAAACTTAGTGATTTTAAATTAATAAACAAAGAGGATTGAGACAAACATGATATAATTTTTAAAAAAAGTATTATGAGACCGTTGCAGAACACATAAAAAAGTATGAAAAAGAAAGCATTTAGCTTCAAACTGCTTCCTTCTCAAAAAATTAAAATCCTCCACACCCAAAAGGTTGCTCCGGTATTTAATTTTCCTCGTGCGTCGCATTTTTTTGCTAAAGTGCTTTTTGCAACGGTCTCATATTTTAATATCATTTCGCTCACACCAATCTTGGAAGTGAATACGGGTAAACTCAAGTCCATTATCTCCTCGTATCCGCGCTGGCTTACCCCTGTATTCAATGAGTTTATCGAGTTCTCAAGTTACTCTTGCGCTGGCAATGGATACATCGACAGTAATCCAAAGACCTTCTCAATTAAAATCATCTATGATGTTAAGTGTCCTAAAACTTTTACCCTGTAGGAAACGATCCTGCATAAAAGCAATACTCCACACAATATTAGTATCTATAGGCAGTGTCAAAGGTCTTTTAACCCGCTCTAAAATGCGTCGTTTACGTCTTCTTCTAATGTTTAATCTCATTTGTTTGTATACACGATAGACCCGTTTATGGTTATATCCCTATCCTTGTTTTCGTATCATTTTAAAAAGTTTGTTAAATCTGTAAGTAGGATGTAATTCGGCCAACTGATTCAATAAGTTCGCTGTCATCTGTCTTTTTTGGGCGGTAGTAATATACCGAAGTGCTTAAGCCTAAAAGCTTACAGGAGAGCCGTACACTTAGCTTATGCTCATTGATCAGGTAACTTACATTATTCCGTTTGTCAACTGCCCTTACAACTTTTTTCAATCCAATCTTTTAACGCATAATTTTGATGAGCTAACTCCGCATACATTTGTTTGTAGCGGGAAAGTTCTGCCCCCATTTCTTTGAGCCTTTTGAACTGAGAAGCCTCCATACCGCCATATTTACTCTTCCAATTGTAAAAAGTGGCGGCACTTACTCCATACTCTTTACAGAGTTCCCTGACTGAAACGCCCGATTCATGTTGCTTCAAAATCTTAACGATTTGTAATTCGCTTAATCTACTTTTTTTTATATCATAAATTTACAGTTATTTTCTAATTCTAACTGTAGCGGATTTTAGGGACGGGTACAATATGATTTAGTTGCTGAGCAGCAGGTAAAGAACCTAAAAAAGGGGGGAATTCTGTTTTAGAATTCCCCCTTTTTTATTTTATCATAGGATATGCTTCCTCAAGCGTTAAACCTATGATATTTATTTTAGCCTTTTCCAGAGGAATCTATCAACACTAAAGCGGCCGGCGCCAGAAAATAGCAGAAATATACTTACGGCAATTAGTATTAAATTACGATCCCATTTGAAAAAACCTTGATCTAATGGAAAAAAACCTTGATTTAGATGAATTACATGAGCATATACAATAGCAACGACCATGGTTATAGTCGTTAATATCGCAGCCGGGCGAATAAGAAAGCCGATAATTATCAGCACTCCTCCAAAAAACTCTGCACCGCCCGACAAGATTGCCATCAACATCCCAGGCTCTAAACCAATTTTGGTCATAAATTTTGCTGTTTCCTCTAAGCCATGACCACCAAAAAGACCAAACAATTTTGGCTCGCCGTGCAGCATAAAGATAATTCCCACAGGAATGCGCAGCGCTAAGTTACTAAATCCTGCTTTAGATTGAACTAATTTTTTTAATAATTTCATAATAATGTTATTTATAGTTAATATACAAATGTAATAATAATTAATATCTACTAGATAAAGTATATAATTTTTAACCGTATTAAATATATAAGAGACCTTTTAACTAATCGCTGACTTGCAGTTGCTAAAGTACTTTTTGCAAAGGTCTCATAAGTTTAAAGAACTTGCCCAATTCTTTAATTTCTATCAAAGTGTTATAACTTGATCAGGCATTTTGGTTGCTAATGCTGAATAGAGGTCGGGAAAGCAACCTACGGAAACTCCATCAACAGTGTTCAAAGGGCGAACTTCTCCGGGCTCAGTTCGTCCCTTTCCATCCGGCGCACACCAACGAGGTTCTCCTTCAGCTAAGTTACGCTCTAAGGCACACATATCACACATCATTAGTATAATTCCTTTTTCTTTGGCAATTTTAGATAGTCTTTCACCAACAGGATCCCCTTTTCGTAAAATAAAGGTATTATCATCAAAGAAAAACATTCCTACTACCTCAACGATATGTGTATTTACTTCTAATTGAGGTAAAATCATTTTTCCTAATTTGTAGCTTGCGCTTCTTGGGTGCGCAAAAATATATGCGATTTTCATAATGCAAAATTTTGTATTTAGAATTAATAAAAACAAAATTACAAAATTATTTGATCATATTAAAAGTATTTTGATTTTTTTTAGTAATATGGTGAAATCATTTTTAAATTCCACTATGAGACCGTTGCAAAAAGCGCTCTATCAAATACAAGCAGGCATTAGCTAAAAGTCTAAAAATAGAATCATGTACAGAAGAAAAGGTCATTTATCAACCAGAAAATAAAATCTCACTATGTGTATTAAAATAAAGGAAAAATTTGTAACCCTCCCTTCAGGTATATGCATCGAGCATTCGCTGGAAAAAATAGATCAAAATTATGTTTTTATCACCGGTGGCAATATTGGCTGTCAGTATGTTTTTGAAAAAAAAATAAATTATACTTTACTGATGACTTCTCTTATAGAATTGTTAAAAGAATATCCCGCGCTTGCGGGTAGAGCAGATTTTAAAAAAATGAAAGTTCTTGAATATGAAAAAGGTATTCCATTTGTTGTCGTAGATAATCATCCGGATAATATTGATAATTATAGCAGTGCAGGATGTATTCAGAGAAACCGCACGGAGTTTGTGTTAGAACCCAAGAGAGCATTAGTAGCAAAGGGGAAAGCCCCTTTAATGGGGGTAAAATTGACCAACTTTGCTTCTAATGGCTGCATCCTTGGCATCACAATTAACCATGCTTTGCTCGATGCAAAAGGCTTTCATCAGGTGATTAATCGATGGAGTAAAATATTCAAAGAGATTGAGGCAACCGGTAGCTATCAATCTGATACGAAAACGAAATTAATATACGACAGCCGTTCGCTTTTTATTTTTGGTACTAATAGGGGGAAAAAACAATTATTTCAAGATATGAAAGCTCAGGGGATCCCCAAGCCAATTAAATTCAAAGGACTCTTTGGCAGCGTATTAAAGAATGTGATGTTAAAAGTATTAGGCAAGGCAAGGCGTGCTGACAGAGAACTTATCTATTTTAATAAAGAACAAGTCAGTCAGATCAAAGAAACGGTTACGAGAGAATCAGGGGAAGATTGGATAACAACCAACGAAGCTGTTGGAGCCCATATTTTAAAAATAATGTCTGAGCTGCAACATGCTAATAAAATATTAAAGAAGATTCAGATAGTGAGCGATATAGACATACGCGGTCGCATAAACTATGAAACCGCTGATAAACAAGCACGTTTTGCCGGCAATGCTATTTTTCTTTACAGTTTCACTGCACAATTGGGAAAAAGTTTCCATGAAGCAACTCGGGGTGAGATTGCCAGTTTTTTGAGACAATCCTTTGCTAAAATTACCGCTAAAAGTTTGCGGACTAATTTAGATGCTGTTTATGACGGTTTGAGGCTAGGGTACAACTATCCTAGCGTAAACTTTAGAATTCCTATTCAAACACTTAATAACCAAAGTAAACTCCCTGTATATGAGGTTGATTTTGGCACAGGTAAACCACTTCGGGTGATCCCTCAAGATGTTGGGGATAATATATTGTTTTTCCCTTCGAGAGATGGCGGTATGGAGATCTATCTAAAAGACCCCATAAATACTAAAAGGCAGAAAAAATTACTCACTCCAGAGTGGCAGTCTAAATTCTATGATTTGAGACCGTTGCAAAAAGCACTTTAGCAAAAAAATGCTTGTATTGAGCACTTCGGCAAGCTCAGTAACCCCCTGTCGAAATACAACGCCCGATAAAAATTAAACGCCGGAGCAACCTAATGGGTGTGGAGGATTTTAATTTTTTGAGAAGGAAACAGTTTGAAGCTAAATGCTTTCTTTTTTATATTTTTTTATGTGTTTTGCAACGGTCTCGATTTTTGAAAACTTTTAAAATTCTCTATCCGCTAATTTTGTAAACATTTGCAACGCCCTCAGTTTTTAAATACATTTTTTATCTAAATTTATGGCATGAAAAAGATACTTCTCACAGGCGCTACAGGATATATAGGAAGACGATTACTACCGGGGTTATTAAAGAATAATTACTCGGTAGTTTGTTGCGTAAGAGACCCGCTTAAATTTGAATGCCCCACGGTTGAATATCCGCATAGAATAAAAGTAGTAACCGTTGATTTTCTTAGAGAAGAAACCTTACATCATATTCCTAAGGATGTTGATGGGGCTTACTATCTAATGCACTCCATGAGTTCTTTTAAAGATTATGGAGAAAAAGAGGTGATTTGTGCAAAAAACTTTAAAAAATATCTATCTAACAGTTCATGTGAGCATGTCGTTTATCTAACCGGAATAATTAATAAAAGTTGGCTGTCTAAGCATTTAAAATCAAGGTTTAGTGTAGAAAAAGTTCTAAGAGAAGGCAGCTATCATTTTACCGCATTAAGGGCAGGAATTATTATCGGATCCGGAAGCGCTTCCTTTGAAATAATAAGAGATATAGTAGAAAAATTGCCGGTTATGGTTGCGCCTAAGTGGCTGCACACGAAATGTCAGCCTGTCGGTATAGTGAATGTCCTCGATTTTTTAATAAAAACACTGTTTAACGCCAAAACTTACGACGATTATTTTGATATTGGCTGCCCTGATATATTGACCTATAAAAATATGCTTTTAGGTTATGCAAAGGTAAGAGGACTAAAAAGAAATATTTTTATTGTTCCTGTCATGACGCCAAGGCTTTCTTCTTATTGGTTATATTTTGTTACTTCTACTACCTATAAATTGGCTTGCTCTTTAGTAGATAGCATGAAAGTGGAGGTAATATGTCATCCGGATAAATTAGAACACATCATGAAAATTACAGGCGTTATTCCCTTTAATTATCAAACGGCTTTAGAAAGAACCTTGTCTAAGATAGAGCGCATGAAAAATATAGCCAATGATCCAGTGCACCAAAAGAACGATGGGTTTTCAGATTTTGTAGAAGTTCCAAAATATGGCTGTTTAGTAGATTGTAGAAAAAAAACATTTGATGACAGAGACCGTTGTATAGATAGCGTTTTTAGTATCGGAGGGGATAAGGGATGGTATTATGCCAATTTTTTATGGAAAATCAGAGGAGGGATAGATAAAATGATAGGAGGGGTCGGACTGCGGCGAGGAAGAATTCATCCTACCCGTTTGCATGCAGGTGATGCAATAGATTTCTGGCGGGTTTTATATGCTGACAGACAGGAAGGAAAGTTGGTTTTATTTGCAGAAATGAAATTGCCCGGTGAAGCATGGTTAGAATTCAAAGTAATTGAAAATCAATTGCAGCAAAAAGCCGTTTTTAGGCCCAAGGGACTTATGGGAAGATTGTATTGGTATTTTGTTACCCCTTTCCACTCCATTGTATTTAAAGGAATGTTACACCATCTAACCAAAGGAAAATAGTGAACTATAATATTTTTTGGCTGCGTAGAGATTTAAGATTAGAAGATAATCATGCTCTTTATAAAGCTATATCAACAGGGTTGCCCGTACAGTGTTTATTTATTTTGGATGAGGATATATTAGACCACCTGCCCAGAAAAGATGCAAGAGTATCCTTTATTCATGGGGAATTAAGTAAACTTAATAGTGAGTTGTGGCGAATAGGCGGAACGCTATGGGTAAAAAAAGGAAATCCCATGAAAGTATGGAACGCTTTAATAAAAGATAAAAACATAAAAGCCGTTTATTTAAACCACGATTATGAACCTTATGCACGTAAAAGAGATGAGAAAATCCAAGCGCTTTTATCACAACATCATATTCCCTTCCATTGCGTTAAAGATCAGGTAATATTTGAAAAAAATGAGGTGCTTAATGCTGGTGGCTTACCTTTTCAAGTGTACTCCCCTTTTATGAGAGCATGGAAAAAGAAATTGTATGATAATCTTGAATTTTTAAGGGAATTTAAAGTAGAGTTAAATGCAGCAAATATCCTTCAGCAACCCGAGGCAGCTATTCCTTCCTTAAAAAGTATAGGTTTTGAAGAAATGCCAATCCCTAAAGTTCCACAAGATGTAAGCGATATAAACATGAAGGATTATGATAAAAAAAGGGATTATCCTTCGCAAAACGGTACGAGCAAACTAGGAACGGCTTTAAGGTTTGGAACGGTAAGCATTCGAAAAACCGTTAAGTTTGCCACGCAGCAAAATGAAATTTTTTTAAATGAATTGATTTGGCGGGAGTTTTTTACACAAATTTTATGGCATTTTCCTGAAGTGGTAAAAGGACCCTTTAAAAAATCGTACCGTAGCATTACCTATAGGAATAACCCAGAAGAATTTAAAAAATGGTGCGAAGGAAAAACAGGTTATCCGATGGTGGATGCTGGTATGAGAGAGTTAAACCAAACAGGCTATATGCACAATCGCGTACGCATGATTACTGCCAGTTTCTTGACGAAGCATTTACTGATTGATTGGCGATGGGGTGAGGCCTATTTTGCTGAAAAATTAATGGATTTCGACTTAGCCTCTAATAATGGAAATTGGCAATGGGTGGCAGGTTGTGGAACCGATGCCGCACCTTATTTTAGAATTTTTAATCCGATGACCCAACTAGAAAAATTTGATACGAGCAAAACGTATGTAAAAAAATGGATCTCCGAGCTAGGGACTAATAATTACCCGTTACCCATAGTAGAACATAAAAAAGCAAGGGAAAGAGCTTTACGAGCCTATAGCAGAAATATTTAATTAAACCTTTAGCAAATGATTTTATAAATTTCTAATAACACCAATGTACTACGGCTTATAAGAAATGCCAATTACAAAATAATTAAGATTGTATCGATTAATGTTTTTATTTATAAGATTTCCATCCGAATGAATGTTGAGACCGGTATAAGGATTGTTATCTTTATTAAAAAGATGGATTAAGTTTTGTCCGAGGATAGATAGTTCGATGGTGCGGCTTAATTTTATAGTGGTTTCAACATTTAAAATAGGATAGGAAAAATCTACTTCCTCATTTTTAAACCGCTGATATCCTGCAATTAACTTATAATCAAATTGGTCTTTTTTCTTTGAAATCTCGCCAGTTAAAAGAAACCTTTTTTGCGTGTTTATATTGTTTTTTTCCAAATATAATTTATGGGCATTCCATAAAGCGTGTAAAGCAAGCTCGCTAAAAATGAATTTTCTTGGCTCAAAACTAATCTCACCGGAATATTTCATATTTTTAGTAGAAAAATTTACCTCTTTTGAATGGACGATGGAAGGAAATTGGCTAAAATCTCCCGATACAGAGGTGCCAAAAGATAACTTATGGTAGTTTTCTGAAAAATAAAATCCCTTTGATGCACCTGCTTTTATCTTTTGGCTTTTCTGACGATCTATTAATGTATTTTTATAAAAGAATACATTATTTTCTATTCGCCAATAGATAGGTTGTAAAATATTATGTTCCCTCTCTGCGGTGTAAGAAACGTTAAACCCTTCAGAACGGGCAATATTTGCGTAAAAATAGCCTAACGCAAGATAGTTTTCATTGGAAACGGTATGATTTATAGGCTTATCGCGGATAAGCCTTTCGTTAAAAGAGATAGACAAGGTATCTAAGTCATTATAAAGGTCAAGCAAATGATTGCGCCTTTCATATTCGATCCATAAACGATTATTCGCGTTTAGTGTATACTCCATAGAGGTATTGATTTCCGGTTGGATTTTATTCTCTCTATCCTTAGAATTCCTAAAAGCATAGGACTGAGAAGCTATTTTTGCATAATATTTTAAAAATTTTCTTTCCCCTCTTACCCGTAAAAAGGGGCTATATAAATTTCCTTCTCGTAAAGGTTGATTTGAAGCCATTTCCGGGTAATTTACTTCTTCTTTGAAAGTAGATATTTCAAGTCCTGCAGATAGATTTAGGAGCTTATTAAATTTTTTTTCAAAATTCGTGTAAACATCAACATCGTTATTTTTAAAATTGTATGCCTGAAGTAAAGGATTATAAGCTTTGTCCGCAACCGCATAATTGGATGAAAAATCATTTTTAGAATGCTCAAAATGATGGGATAGCCTTATCTGTAATTTGGTATTTTTACTAGGCATATTCGTTACCTCAACTTGATTAGACCCTATCACACTTTCAGGCTTTTCCCGCTTATCCTCGGAGATGAAAACTTCACTGGGAATATGATTTTGAATCGTGTTTTTTTCTTTACTTTTCGTGTGGGCATAACCGAAATTACTAGATAAACTCAGCCCTGTTTTTCTGCCGATAATGTAGTTAAGGTCAAATTGTCCGGTCAAAAAATCTCCGCGATTTTGAAGATTGTTTTTCTCTTCTTTCACCTTCTCGTTATTGTTTTCGGTGGTGATGCTTTCGGTTTCCCTTTCTTTTAAAAAATGGTTGTAATATACAACAAGTGATGAACGATAACGATTTCCTTCTTTTCTTAAGGTGATGTTCGTATCAGAATCAAAGGCATCCTTTGAAAGTTCATCTTCTAAAAAAAACGGGGTAACCTGCCGTTGGAAAAAACCAGAAGACTGCTTTTTAAACGCAGAGGATATATCTTTAAAGCTAAAGTCCTTCTGTCCGATGTTGTTAGTATTGCTTACCGCAAAAAAATTGATTTTATCAGAAAAAAAGAATCCCTTGGGCTTTATCTTATATTTGTTTTCTACCCCTGCATCTGCCTCTGATGATATTTTTAAAATGCCTTTAAATTCCTTTTTCGTGTCTATATTGATGACAGGCTCTGTAAAATTATCAAAGTCAATCTTAAATTTATCTTTATAATTGTTAATCAACTGGAGGCTATCCATCATTTTAAAATTAAGATTATCTAACGCAATTTTATTTTGATTGACAAACACTTCTTTTTTATTTACAAGAACTTTTTGGATAGGCTTTCCCATAAAGGAAATGCCCCCATCCTCTTCTACTATAAATCCTTCCGTTTGGTCTAAAATATCTCTAAGCGTAGAACGCTCGTTCAATACCATTTTTTTTGTGTTAATGCCCATTGTATCACGAAATTTTGGCTTGATGATTACCGCGCTCAATTCAACAGGTGCTTCAGAAAGCATCATATTGCATGCGATATTTTTTTTATTTAATACGATGGTTTGTGTTTTTTCAGCATAATTTAGACAAGAAGCCTCCATCACTGCGCTTTTTTCATTCGTTTCAAAAGAGAGAGAATATTCCCCGTTATTATGGGTGGAAGCATAGGCAAAGACATTTTTATTTACAGAGGATTTTGCCATCAAGTTTACACCATTTATGCCTGTGCCAAGTGAATCGGTTATCCTGCCAAATACCTTAATTTTTTTCACTTCTTGTGCCTTTAATGATGATACGCCATAGATAAGTATAAAAAATATGTTAAACAGGTATTTCATACTATTTTTGCTTGCTTTTTGTTAAAAATATACTTGGAAAAAGGGACAACGTCATACCAAGCCGTGATATTGAGTACGATCATCATCGCAGAAAAAATAAAAAGATTCATCATCAAGGCAATTCCTATGTGCATACTAAGTATGAAAAAAAGAGTAATTTTTCTTGTATAGGGTATATTCATCAAAACTGGATAGAACGTTTCGGTAAATAGCACAACTATTCCAGCGGGAATTAAAATATAAGGAGAAATCAAATAATACGAGTGATGAATCCCTGAAAGCGCTTTCCACATCGCCTTGCCATTCCACCAATTGCATTCTAAAATCTTAGGCAAGCCCGCAAAACAATATACTACACATAAATGCCATTGTAAAACTTTCGCATAGTTAAGCCGATAAGCATTTGGTTTTTTTTCGCGTTTTATAAGGTTATCTATTGAACTATAGGTACCCACAGGAAATACTATGCAATAAAATAAGGACATCGTAAGGAAGGTATCGTATCCATAATTATAATCGTCAAAAGATTTAAAGATGAGTAGTTGTAAAATGAGTGCCAGCGAAGCCGAGATTCTTGAAAATAATCCGATTATCAAAAAGAGTAAAAGCAGCAAATAAGCCCATACTACATTGTTATAATAAAATTCGTACAACCCCTTGGCTTTCAAAAATTCATAGAAGGGTTGAAGATAATCAAAGTATCCGGAGTAAACATAGGCCAACTCTTGAGGAATAATGGTTTGGTTTTTAGAAAATAAGAACTTAAAATCTGCCGCCATGGATAGCATATCTACCATGGCGATCAATCCGGTGGAAATTCTAAAGAATGATAAATAATTATAGGATTTATGCGCAGGCGATTCAAAAAAAGCCATGATTTTCTTAGCTATCATAAGGTTACATATTCGGTTATATATTCAACCCTTTCTTTATTTTCTCATCGGGCTATTTATTGCTTCTCCTTTTCTTTATGGTTTCATTATTATCATTGGTTATCTCGGCCACTGTGCGGGCAAAGTTTCCATATTGGGCCTCGTTCACCTGAGACATCAGCTGTAAGTAGGTTATTAGCTTTTCATTGATGAGCCTAAGGGCTTTATGTTTTATCGTGGTCGCATTCTCTCGGACTGATTCAACGGCTTTCTCTTGTTCATATTCGACACGCGCTTTTTCAAAATCTTCCTGCGCCCTTCGCAGTTCTTCTATTAACCCTGCACAGCCTGAAAGTGCATCAATAGAAGATTTTAAACTTTCAACTGATAGGTCTTTAATCAATGAGGATATAAGGGTGGTTTCTATAGCATAATTTTCATTTATGATAGCAATACCATATCGTTTATAGATCTCAAGCACTGCTTGGGCAGCCATCTTAATTTTTTGTTCGGGATGATAGGAAAGGCCGGTTAAAAAATAATAAAGCGATCTTACTTTATAGTCCCTTAGCTCATCTTTTTCGTCAAGCAAAGAGACGGGTTTGCTATGATTTATAGCGGTGGTTAAACTATTGGAGCATGCCTCTAAGTCTTTAAAAATATTCACCAGATAAGCCTCTTTACTCCAATCTCCTTTTTTATATAACCTTATCAATCGTATCATAACGGCATTTACTTCTGCAGCTCTGCTATTTGTGTATAATTTATTCAAATGTATCATAGTTTATAAGGTTTTAGTTTTTATATGTTGGTTATCATAGGGTCATTCCATTTAGTAAGATTACAAAAAAGCAAAATATCTTTTTTACTAAACCCTTAACCCCTCTTTTTTTGATTTTTCTTGCTTTCATTAAATAATTAACCCCTTCTTTTTTGATTTTTCCTGTCTTCATTAAATGATTAACCCCTTCTTTTTTGATTTTTCCTGTCTTCATTACATGATTAACCCCTTCTTTTTTGATTTTTCCTATCTTCATTACATGATTAACCCCTTCTTTTTTGATTTTTCCTATCTTCATTAAATAATTAACCCCTTCTTTTTTGATTTTTCCTATCTTCATTAAATAATTAACCCCTTCTTTTTTGATTTTTCCTATCTTCATTAAATGATTAACCTCTTCTTTTTTGATTTTTCTTGCTTTCATTAAATAATTAAGCGGTGTTTTTTTTATTTTCCCCTTTTCATTAAATGATTACACCCCTCTTTTTTGATTTTTCCTGTCTTCATTAAATAATTAACCCCTTCTTTTTTGATTTTTCCTATCTTCATTAAATGATTAACCCCTTCTTTTTTGATTTTTCCTATCTTCATTAAATGATTAACCCCTTCTTTTTTGATTTTTCCTGTCTTCATTACATGATTACACCCCTCTTTTTTGATTTTTCCTATCTTCATTAAATAATTAGCTCTTCTTTTTTCCTATTTACTCCTTATTCTATGATAGCAGGCAGGAGATCACAACTGCCTGATGTTTAAATAATTTGTTCTTTCGATGACAAAAAAGTAAAACAGATAAGCAATAACATATAATCCAACAAAATCTAACATAAGACTTATATCAATTTTCCAAATCATTTTAAAAAGATAATAAACTATAACCATCCCAATAACTAAGAAAATAATATAAGTTGATTCGACTTTTTGAGAGATTAAGACGATTTTTTTGTCTTGGTTTATCTCAAGGCTCATCGGCTGACTACTCCACCATCTAAACCTTACTCTTAGTGTATGGTGCCCTGGTGATAATAATAATTCTTTTGCTTCCCCATTCCTAACACTTCCCCTTTTTTCTCCATCAATATAAATAGTGTAGGCTGACATCGCACTTGCTGGTTCATACTTTCTTTTTATCAACAAAATACCCATTTTTATTAGCTATTTTAATTTTCAGTTTCTTCATCTACAGCTATACTTACTATAGCTCCTTGTATGATAGACCATAAAGGACCTCCATACAAACCTAATGCAGCCCCCTACTTCATCAACTGCGGCGACTTTAGAACTCTTTTTCATTTCCAAGTCTATCATGATTTAAATTTTTACTGAATAATAAATAAAAAAATGAACCTATTATAGGAAATAAAAAAATAATCCAAAACCAATACATCTGATGTTTATCTATTTTTTTCTGTATTAATTTCCAAAGAAAATGAGAAATAGAATATACATAAATCAATATGAAAATTGTACATAAAAAAGTTATCAAAATATCGTTCATTATTTTTGTATTTTTTTATTCCTTGCCAATAAGGTAAAAAGTTTTATTTTCGGGGTTATAAACCATTTGTAATTTACAGACTTCAGCACATCCTCCACTGTCTAAACACTTCTCTACCAATCTGCCACAAGAATAAGCCCCTCCACATGTTTCATCCCAGCCTGTAGAACAACTTACCTGATACTTATCCTTGCCACTAAGATAGTTTTTATTAATTTGTGGTTTCCTTTCATGAAAAATATCTATCATAACAAAAGCTACTGGCCAGGTAGGCTCTGATTCTTTGATATTAAATATATTGATTTCACCATCCTTATTTATAGTATAATCTATATACAATACGTTTCCTCTTTTTGCATTTAAATCATTCTTTGCTATTTTTTCAAAAAGATCATAAAAGGTCATCTTACTTCCTTTTGATTTTACTTGGGAATACAGGTTACGCGATGAAAAGTTTTGCTGTGAAATAGTATGACCTTCGTCTTCACTACAACTCCACAAATTTCCCAAAAGCAGTAAAATAAAAAGTAACCCTAACTTAAAAAGTCTTTTCATTCCGTTGAACAACTTTTGTGTTTTTTGTTTTTCTTTCTTAATGATGTTGAAATTTTAAAAGATGAATTATTATTTTTATACTACAAAAATATACACAAAAAACGAAAGAAAAGTAAGGTTTTTCGATACAAAAAGTAAGGGAAAACCTTACTTTTTTATTAGCCTTAGGTTATAAAAATCTATTTTTGTATTTTTTCCAATAGATAGGAATACTTACAAGCAAAGATAAAGTGAACCAAAAAATCTCGCCAAAATTAGAGGCATTTTCAAAAATCGATTCGTACATTTTGTACATCCATAAGCACGCAATAGCACACAGTATTAAAGTTTGACCAAGAAACGACCTTATAAAGCGATTGTTTTTTCTAAAGGAGTAAGTGATAACGAGTAGTGAAATAAAAATAGTGAGATAAATACTCCGAAAAATGATGCTTTCGTACATAACATACTTATTTTTAACACAATAAAAATGAATTATTCATTTATTTTACAAAAATATACACAAAAAATCAGAGAATGGTAAGGTTTTTCGATACAAAAAGTAAGGGAAAACCTTACTTTTTCATAATAAAACGTAGAAAATTATTTATTGTTATCTGCTAATGGGTGCATTAAGCATACTTGTTATTATAGATGCTTTTTTAAACAACAATTTCTTTTCTTTTATGTTATTTCCCTTTTTGTTTCGGTCAAAGTCTTTTTGATAGGTTGCGATTAACTTTTCAAAATTTAGTTTTTCCGAGTCGATGTAGGTTATATTCTCTATTTCCGTAGTCCAAAAAAATTCTTCCGAGCGCACCACGAGACCGGGAAGATTTAAGAAAATACCGGGACCTGTACTTACCGCTATATCCGTAGTAAACCATACATTCATTAAAAAGTCTTTATTTTTTGCCACTGCTTTTTTGCAGTGTAAACCGTAAATGGTCTTCACTTTATCGGTAATGTTCCATTCTATTTCCTTTAAGTTACCTTCGCAATAGAAGGGATGATGAAATAGTTCTTCATATTTAAAAAACATTTGAGGGCTGCTTTTCACCACATAAGATAGACTGTCATTTACCATATATTTTACCTGTTCCTGCCCTGCTGGTTTTTTCCCCATAGAAAGTGAATCTATTTGATAGATCGAACGCTGCGTTTGTAAATCCACATAAAGCGTATAATAATACCGATAAGCAGCAGCTAAACTAGCTGCTCGATTATCCTCATAATCTGTAACTTTTGGACTACGATGATATGAACTGTGAGGAATGGCTATATAAGTTATTTTTAAGTATCGGTTCTTATTTTGCGCCGTAAGCATACAAACTGCAAAGCATAGTATAATTAGAAAAAAATGTTTTTTCATGATTTGAAAATTACTTATTTCATGTTGTAAAAATGGGGTTAGAAAAAATAGCGAGCCTAATTTTTAGGCTTGCTAAAACTTTTAGTTAGTATTTTTTTAATACCTTTTCTATTCTATCTGCACTCTCTTTCCTCATCTTTTTGCAATCACTCTTATGGTACACAGACCACTCTCCTTTATCAGAGGTATATTTAGAAGTGTATGACTCTTGAAATTCAGGTTCAGTAGCCAATTTACAAAACTTCCCAGCATTATACGCTGCCGTTACATCGTTTAATGGAACTGTGTGTACTTTAAAAAGGCTTGAACGCCATTAAACCTACTCCGCCCATACACAAGGCGGAAATTACTACTACTTTTTTCATGATGTTGAAATTTTAAAGATTAATTATTATTTACACTGCAAAAATATACACAAAAAACGAAAGAAAGGTAAGGTTTAACGATACAAAAAGTAAGGAAAAACCTTACTTTTTTGCTTTAAAAGTTGTTCTCTTGAGGGGACTTAAGTGGTATTGGCTATATCTTTTAACGCTATCCGAATTTCTTTGAGCACATAGATGTTTTGCTTATTATCAGTAAAATTATCTTTATTAAAAAGATTAAGCGGAGGGACTACGGTAATGAACTTAATTTTACACGAGGTGATTTTTCCCTTAACTATTCCTGCTTTTTCGGCGTTCTCAACTGCCGCTTGGGCGATATATTTTAAGGTCTTTTCTGTATAAGATTCTCTGAGTTTAATCAGCCTATTTTCCTGCTCGCTTAGGATCTTTTTCTTTCGGTCTTCAGTTTGTACGATAAAATTGTATAACTTAGAAGGAAAGGTTTGAAATCTCGAAAAGCCGTTTGCCGTCTTAAATAAGTTTGCATAATCGAAGGTTTCGAGTAAACGATTGTCCTTATCGTAAAACTCTATAAAATAATACTTATGAGTTGCTACATTTCTTCCGTAAAATCCATAGCCTGATTCAATGCCCGAAAGGATCATATAGGGTCTAAACAGCGGCGAAAAATATATACGTTTCAAAAATCCCAGCATCGGGATCTTTTCAGTATGAGGTCTCATCTGCTCTATAAAGCAAGAGAGTGCATTGGTACACAAAAAAAACAAATGAATCGCAAAAAAATAACAAAGTACTTTTTTCATTCTTTATACTTCTCCTTCAAAAAATTAAGAAACTCTTTTGTGTCTTTTGCTTTCCAAATCAATAGCTGCTTTTCTTTCATAGGATTTTTCTTTTTGTTTCGGTCAAAATCTTCCTTATAGGTTTGTATCAGTTTTTCAAAATTTAGTTCTTCTGAATCCATATAAGCGATATGGTCTATTTCTGTCGTCCAATCAAAGTCTTCCGAGCGGACTACCAGACCGGGAAGATTTAAGAAAATTCCAGGTCCCGTACTCACGGCTATATCCGTAGTAAACCATACATTCATTAAAAAATCCTTGTCTTTGGGTACCGCTTTTTTACAATGTAAGCCGTAAATGGTCTTCGTCTTATTAGTAATTTTCCATTCTATATCTTTTAAGGTGCCTTCCGTGTAAAATCCTCCCAAAGCCATTTTATGATCAGACTTGAAAAAAGCATGGTCGTTATGCTTCACCACATAAGTCAAGCTATCTCCATTCGTAAATTTACTATCTTCATATCCCTTAGGTACTTTTCCTATAGATAGTGAATCTATTCGATAGACAGATCGCTGCGTTTGTAAGTCCACATAAAGTGTATAATAATACCTGTAAGCCCTACCGAAGGGAACGGTAAAACTTTGATGATGATTATATTGTGTGCTATTTTTTGAAGGGCTCGTGTATTGACTCAAGGGAATGGCTACATAAGTTACTTTTAAATATCTCTTATTGCTTTGCCCTATAAGCGTACAGGCTAAAAAACTTAATAATGTAAAAAATAATGGCTTTTTCATCGTTTAAAAATTGTTTATTATTTAACTCATTTCATGAAGTAAAGAATAGTTTTAGAAAAATAGCGAGCCTAATTTTAGGCTCGCTAAGGAATTCCATTTAGTATTTTTTCAATACTTCTTCTACCTTATCAACCCTTGACGGTGAACTCTTCTTTTTTTCTGGCGTATAATAATCTTCCCAGCAAACCAACGTTTTTTCAGAAGATACATACTTCCTAGTATGGTAATCTGAAAAACTTGTATTTTCCATCAAATTAGACAACTCACCAGCATTATACGCTGCGGTTACATCGTTTAAGGGAACTGTGTGTACTTTAAAGGGTTTGAATGCCATTAAACCTGCTCCGCCCATACACAAGGCGGAAATTACTACTACTTTTTTCATGATGTTGAAATTTTAAAGATTAATTATTATTTACACTGCAAAAATATACACAAAAAACGAAAGAAAGGTAAGGTTTAACGATACAAAAAGTAAGGAAAAACCTTACTTTTTGCATTAAAATATGTCCGCCCTATATAAACCCCTCTTTTTTGGCTTTTAAAATCAGATCGTGCGTACTTTTAACCTCAAAAATTTCTTTAAGCCGGCGTTTCCGCTTTTCAATTCCCGCAAGAGAAAGAGGTAGTATATTGGGCAAATTTTTTACAAGCGTACCCATAGAGAGTTCATGTAATAATTTTCGATCAAGGGTATCTAATATAAAATCATGAGTAATTTCTCTTCTTAACATTTTAAGAACAGTCTTACTGTAATAGGGCGGATGGGTGAGTACGGTATAAATAGCGGTTATCAATTCTTCCGAGTTTACATCGCTTTTAATCAGGAAACCAGCAGGATTAAGGTTTTTTAAAATGTTATATATCCTGTAATAATTATCCAGAACTGTAGATACGATAATTTTAGCGCGGGGGATACGCTTCCTTATTATTATTCCTATATCTTCTCCCGAAAGTGTTTTTTTATCTTTAGAAGGCGGAAGTTTTATCCCCAGAAAAACAATATCTGGTGCATCGTTCCTTCTGCAATACTTTTCAATAGCTGTATAAGCCCCCTCACAATTACTAGCCTCTTTAATCTGAGAAAAATTCATTTTATATCTCATTTTCAACTTTGTTAGAGCACTCTTGCAGGCATCTCTAATAATAGGATATTCCTCAATAATCAATGCTTTATAAGTTCTATGAACCATGATATTTTAATTTTAAGCATTAAATTTAAATCGTTTGCCTATAATTTTAATTATAAAGTTATTAAATTTTTTTGAGACCGTTGCAGAACACATAAAAAAGGATGAAAAACAAAGCATCTAACTTCAAACTGCTTCCTTACTTCGACAGGCGGTTACTGAGCTTGCCGAAGTGCTCAATACAAGCATTTTTTTGTTAGCGTGCTTTTTGCAACGGTCTCTTTCTATACTTATTTATGGTTCCTATAAAAAGTTTTTTCATGCTTAGCAAGAAGAGAAATCTTTGCTAACTATAGAAATGAACTGCAAGTTAGCATAAGCCAAAGGTCTCGGCTCTTAATTTAATACAAATTCCACAAGAGATCATACGCTATTTTTCCATATCGTTTCTTTCTTGGGCGTTCCCGCCTGACGGCGGTCGGGCTATCCGCTACATCTTTTTCTTGGGGCATGGTTTCGCCCCAAGAAAAAGGATACCGCTGCTATCCCTAACGCTCACCCCGCAAAAAGCCTTCACAACGCATTTTTGCAAAATAGTACCCTTGCAGAATACAAAACATCCATACATACAGAAGCGCTCCTTTCTCAAAAAATTAAAATCCTCCACACCCAAGAGGTTGCTCCGGTGTTTAGTTTCACTGACTTGCAATTAATTTTTATTGAATTGCATTGTATGGGCTGAAAGCACTTTTTGCAGGGGAAAGGTCAGCGTAGGCTAAAACTCTCTCAGCTAGTAAGACGAAAAGCATTCAGCTAGTAAGGCGAAGCGCACTCACCCTATGCAGTGAAGCGCATTCAGCTAGTAAGGTGAAGCGCACTTACCCTATGCAGTGAAAAGCATTCAGCTAGTAAGGTGAAAAGCATTCAGCTAGTAAGGTGAAGCGCATTCACCCTATGCAGTGAAAAGCATTCAGCTAGTAAGGTGAAGCGCACTCACCCTATACAGGGAAATGTATTCAGCTAGTAAGGTGAAGCGCACTCACCCTATGCAGGGAAATGTATTCAGCTAGTAAGGCAACGCGCACTCACCCTATGCAGTGAAGCGCATTCAGCTAGTAAGGTGAAGCGCACTCACCCTATGCAGTGAAAAGCATTCAGCTAGTAAGGCGAAGCGCACTTACCCTATGCAGTGAAGATCATTCAGCTAGTAAGGTGAAGCGCACTCACCCTATGCAGTGAAATGTATTCAGCTAGTAAGGCGAAGCGCACTCACCCTATGCAGGGAAGCGCATTCAGCTAGTAAGGTGAAAAGCATTCAGCTAGTAAGGTGAAAAGCATTCAGCTAGTAAGGCGAAAAGCATTCAGCTAGTAAGGCGAAAAGCATTCACCCTATGCAGTGAAGAGCATTCAGCTAGTAAGGTGAAAAGCATTTACCCTATGCAGTGAAGAGCATTCAGCTAGTAAGGTGAAAAGCATTTACCCTATGCAGTGAAGAGCATTCAGCTAGTAAGGTGAAAAGCATTCACCCTATGCAGTGAAGAGCATTCAGCTAGTAAGACGACGCGCGCTCACCCTATGCAGGGAAGCGCATTCAGCTAGTAAGGTGAAGCGCACTCACCCTATGCAGTGAAGCGCATTCAGCTAGTAAGGTGAAGCGCACTCACCCTATGCAGTGAAATGTATTCAGCTAGTAAGGCGAAAAGCATTCACCCTATGCAGGGAAATGTATTCAGCTAGTAAGGTGAAGAGCCGATTAGGATAAAGGAGACTTTTGGCTAATATAATGTTTTGTGCTGCTTTACCTGTTGTGATGAACACAACATCCCTTATGAACTTGTTAATTCTTTCTCAAGTTCTTTACCCGTCATTCTCTTATATTTTTTCTTACCGGGTTCTTCAATCTGAAAAATACTGTTCGGATTTGCTTTTGCCCAATTCAGTAAGCCACGACCATAAATATCAGGATAATAATAACGATCGTTTTTACCTGTAAACTTTATGTTATAGCCCTCATGATGAACGCCTGCATAGGTTAGATTTGCTAACGCGTCTGTATTCAATTTGGTTTTGTATACAGTAAGCCTATCAATAGAACGGCCAAAATTAAGTGTAAATCCTCCTCCTACAAATTGAAGGTTTTCTAAGCCCTGTAAATTTGTACTTGCTATATGCAGGTAACATTCTTTAGTTACAAATCTTAATTTATTTTTTAACAACTTAAGATCTTCATGATCTATTCGAGTATCATCGATTCTTAACTCTCCTACAATCCCTTGAATGTTACTATTTCCTAATTTTCTTAATCCATCTTCATGCTTGATTTCATACTTACCAACATATATATGATCTACTTTATCGCTATCCTTAAACTCGACTTTTACTATTGGATTGTTTATTAAATCATCTTCCTTACGACGAACCACTTTTGGTACATAGTATGGCATTGCATGCTCTCCATTTGTATTAGGATTATGATAATAAATTTCAAATATTACTTCTTTATTCTCCCCAGAAGCCTGAAAACTTACTTTTTCAGATGCTTGCTCAATAGAAGACCCTCCCTTTGGGGGATACAACTTTACCTCAAAATCTTGGTGGTTCATTACGCCTTGAGAATTATTAAATTCTAAGGTAACTTCCATAGTATCCATTGTAATCTTTATTGTTTCTCCCCCTTCTGCCATTTGAGATACCTCCTTTTGGGGGTACGTTATGATTTTATCTTGATATCCCTGATTTGAAAAGGTGAAGGTGAATTCTTGCTCTTGTTGACTTTCTAGAAAGCGATAGTTTTTAATGGTAACTGAATCACCTGCCTCATATCTTGTCTTTTTAAGTATAATTCCATCGGCTGAGGAAACTTGCAGATAGAACGGGACTAGCTTATTATTACTATCATAAACCTCCACATTCAAGGCAATATCATGTATATTCGCTTTCTCTTTCACTTCAAACATATTCTCGTTTATCTTTTTGCGCAACTGCTCCTCAGTCATTTGATATTGTTCAAGTATATCGCCTCCTTTTTTATCGAAAACCGTTAGGGTTAACGCTTCTTTTTTCCCAGAGGATTCAATCCTAATCGTTTGGAATTTTTCATCATAATCCTCCTCTAATATAATGCCTCTAGAGCGCGATTCAATCTTCAAATGAAAACCACGAATCTTGTCGCTTGCATCCAAAACTACCATTTGAAAAGGAATCGGATAATCCTTAATATTAAGCGAGAAACTGATATAACCAAACGCTTCTAGCGACACGGATTTTCCTCCTGTGGTAAAGGTAGGCAACACCTCAGGAGAGAATAGATTATTTTTATTTTCTTCAACCTTAATTGTATAAGGTAAAGGATGGCTTACCAGAGAATTTAAATTACTTTCTTCTGTGGGTATGGCATAGATCGTTTGGTTTTCTTCATTAAGTATCAAATACTCCTCTATGATGTATTCCCCAGAGGGCATCAAGATCTACGGGGTTAAAAAATCTTTGCCATTACTACTTATAAGCTCAAACTGTTTTCGGTTAAAAAAAATGCTATCCGGTTCTTTGTCTCTTAAGGTTATAGCCAGGTAATAAGGCTTAAGGTCTTTAAGGATATCCGAGGGTTTCTTCTTCGCTTTTTTATCCTCATTTTGTATCCCGTTACGCCTATTTTGGGGCACTTTATCTTCCCCGGATTGTAAATTCGGGGGAAGAGACTGGATAGTATATCCAAATTGTACTTTTACTTTTTGCAAACTGCGTTTCTTTGGATCGTTTTTACGCTCATTCTCACAACTGATAAACAAGCCTATTGCAAGGCTTACTAAAATTAACTTTTTCATTTTTAAATACTTTATAAGGTTGAATAATTACATTAATGGCGTAAAAGTATAGTATAGATGTTAAACCCCTTGTTAAAGCTATGTTAAAGTTGTGTTAAACTTTTATTCGCATCTTTATAAAACTTTATAAAACGCCTCCTACACAACAAGCAGGAGGTGCCGGCTAAAGAGGAACTTAATATGTAATTTTCGTTATGTAAGGGTATTGGGCTGAAATATTTTTTGCAAAGGTCTCCGACCTTAAAATAGTTTTAAAGAGACTTTAGCAATTGAAAGTCAGCATTAGCTAAAGGTCTAATTTATTTGAACCGTTTTTCAAACAATAATTAGTAAAAACTATCTTTTGCAAAACTCTTTATATAATTTGTATCTTTGCTTAGCTATTAAAGCTAGCTGATTTTTTTACTATATAAATTATGGTGATTATTACCTTGCAAAGAAATAAATGTATAGGATGTAATTATTGTGCAGAAATGGCGCCAAGTCACTTCAAGATGTTTAAAAAGGATGGAAAATCAGTTTTACTGTACGCAAAAGAAAAAAAAGGTTTTGATGCGTATAAGGATCCGAGTAACTGGGTTTTTGAGGAAATTGAGAAAGCTAAGAAAGCCTGCCCGGTAAAAATTATTTCAGTAAAGAAAACTAAATAAAATTTTTCATGAACGTTCATCCTTTTTTTCAAGGGTTAAAACCTGTTTTCACAATTTTTTTTCTGTTTTTGATTAGGGGTGTATTTGCCTGGGGACCAACGGGACATCGTGCAATCGGACAAATTGCAGAAAATTATTTATCCCAGAAGGCCAAAAGAACAATACGTTCGTTGTTAGGGGAGCATAATTTGGCTTACTGGTCGAATTACGCTGATGCTATACGTTCAGATAAACGATATAAAAAATATAACACTTGGCACTATGTAGATTTTAAAGGAATGGACTATGCGCGGGCGGTGAAAAATCCGCAAGGAGATGTTGTTCAGGCTATTAAAAAATGTATTGAGATTTTGAAAAATTCGGAATCTTTAACAGCAGATAAAATATTTTATCTTAAGTTATTGATCCATTTTGTAGGAGATTTGCATCAACCGCTACATGTAGGGCGCCAAGAGGACTTAGGAGGAAATCTTATAAAGGTAAAATGGTTTGGAGAGGATTCGAATTTGCATCGCGTCTGGGATGAGGATATGATAGATTGTTATAAAATGAGTTATACCGAGTTGGCAGATAGTTATCCTAATTTATCAAAAAAAGAGCGAAAAAAAATACAAAAAGGCACTGTATTGGATTGGGTTAAAGAGTCTAAGAAACTGTCGGAGGAAAAGGTTTATACTTCGGTTATCAAAACCAAAAATTTAAGCTATTCCTATATGTACAATTATTTTTCCTTATTAAGAAACCAGTTATTAAAGGCGGGCTTGCGATTAGCTAAGGTGTTAAACGATATTTACGGATAATAATCATTGCTAAAGAAAATCATTGATAATTAATATTATATAAATATAGAAAGCCTTAAAAATCAATTTTTTATACAATAAAAAATTATATATTTATTTTGTTATAAAAGAAATGTTAAGAAATATTGTAGGAATTATAATCGGACTTATCATAACCAGACCGTTGCTTTTTATAGACATCGTTCTGCATTCTTGTATCGTTAGGGTATTCACTTCTAGCAAATTCTTTAAGTTTAGATTCAATGGATTGAGAAAAAACAGCATTTGCTGTGTAGATTGTGCTTATAAAAATAAATAGTAACTGTTTCATTTTTTTTGATTTTTAAGTTCGTCAATCTTTGCCTTTGCAAAATCTTCTAGCACGCTCAATTTTTTATAATAGGAATTTTGTTTTCAAGGATTGTACATTCAATCTTTACCGGATAGTGGTCAGATATTTTTTGACGAATAACTTGGTAGCGGTTGATCTTAATAGAAGGAGAGGCAAAAATATAATCAATTCGTATAGGGATTGGGATATTATGATAAGTGTCCACAATACCTCTTCCTTTTTTTTGATAAGCATCGTATAGATATTCTACTGTTTGACTATACTCGTACGAAAAAGGAGTATTATTAAAATCCCCGCATAAAATGACCGGATAGGGTGATTTTTTTATTTCATTTAAGATCGCGTCAATTTGATCCCTATGCAGTTTAAAGCTGTTTAAAAGTCGTTGGTATAATGGTTTATATTTTGCAATTAAATCTTTATCAGGTTGTTTTAAATCATTTTTTCGCAGGGTTAAAGACTCTAAATGGATATTAACTACCCTTATCGTATCTTTTTTAAAAACAATATCAGCGAAAAGGTTATTCGTATATCTGCCCTTTACTTTAACAGAATAATGGCGGATAATAGGAAATTTTGAAAAAATAGCTAAAGGACGGCTTTTCTTTTCTTCTAAGTGAAAGTCAAAGACGAAATAAGGATATATTTTTTTTAAGTTATTTCTTCCAAATGAATATTCCTGAAGACATAATATGTCCGGATCTTGTTCTTGCATTATTTTGTTGTATTTTTTTGCAAATAAGTGCAACTCCTCTTTTTGATACGTATTCCTGTAAGGCGTGAATTTTTTTATGTTATAACTTATAATGCTTAGGTCCCCACGGTTTCCCTTTGAACGGATAGTAAAAAACCGATTTGCTATAAAAAGGCAAAATATTATCGGAAAAACCGATATCAGCATATTAATTTTTGAATGAGCATAAAAAGTCCAAAATAATGTAAATAAAATGTTTATAAAGAATAATAATGGTAAGATTAGTGCAAGTATAGATAAAGGTAAAAACGGATTACAATCAAGACTTCCAAACCAGGCTAAAAGCAACAGTATCGAAAAAACAAGATGGCTTAAAAGAAGCATATTTTTTAAATGTTTTTTCATATAAATTAAGACCATTGCAAAACTTAATGTTTTTTTAGGATAGTGTTTTCGGGAGTTATTTTTAGGAGATTATGATAAACTTTTTTTATTTCTATCTCTTTTTTGAACCATTAAAGGACTCTTTTTTGCTTTATCTTGATTTGATGACTTGCAATATCTTCCACTTCGTAATCGCTTAATCCATCCCCGGTTTGTAATAAACACATCTTGAATAATACTTCGACAAGCTCAGCAACCTAAATAACCCATCATCACTCGGACTGCCTGTCGCACTTTTCCCCTTATTATAATGACCCGCTATTATTTTACTTATTTTTTCCCAGTCTAACAAACGGTTTAACTCAGTGAAAAAAGACTTTTTTATCTTTCTTGTGCGTAAATCACAAATACTATCGGCTAAATTAGGATGATGCTATATTTTCATGGCATAAATATACTATCTTTAGATAAAATAGCCGTTTAGTATCACTTTTTTTATATCTACTATCTTTCATTACCTTGCAACGGTCTTATATTTTTATTAACCAGAAAATTATATATTGATCCCCTTGCAAAAAGCACTCTATCAACTGTAAATCAGCTCAATATAAAGATCTCAATATAGAGAGACTGTTGCAGAACGCATAAAAAAGTATGAAAAAGAAAACATCTCGCTTCAAACTGCTTCCTTCTCAAAAAATTAAAATCCTCCACACCCAAAAGGTTGCTTTGGTGTTTAATTTTTATCGGGCGTTGCATTTCGACAGGGGGTTACTGAACTTGCCGAAGTGCTCAATACAAGCATTTTTTTGTTAACGTGATTTTTGCAACAGTCTCATTTTGTTCATTCAACCTTTTGTTTTTAAAGCAGCTCATTTAATATGGATTGAAATGAAGAATAATCAGCCGGGATAGAATGCGTAGATTCTTTTTGTTTCATTAGTAGCTCTAAACCCTTAGGAATTCTTAATTTTTCATGTATAATCGGCTCAATTACAGGAGTGAATTTAGCCGGATGAGCAGTTTCTAAAAAAATTCCTATCGCCTCTCTGCTCTGCTCCTTATTTAAATAATCCTTTATTCCCAGGTAACCTATTGCACCATGTGTATCCATCAAGTAATCATATTTTTTTTTAACCGTTAGCAATGCTTCTGATGTTTGTATATCGTTATACGTCTCACTGGTGAGATGTTTTTTCAGATGTTCAAAATCATTATACAACCTCTGAATCCGTATAAAATTACTCGGCTTACCTACATCCATGGCATTTGAGAGAGTTGAAATCGTTTCTATAGGTTGATATTTTCCGGTTTTTAGGTATCGATGAACTACATTATTTCGATTATTCGAGGCAATAAATTTCTTTATTGGGAAGCCTATCCTTTTTGCTATCATTCCTGCGCAGATATTTCCAAAATTTCCTGAAGGAACGGAAAAAAACACCGGTTTATTTTCAAACTTTTGAAGGGCAAAAATATAATAGAACATTTGAGGCAGCCATCGGGCAACGTTGATGGAATTTGCAGAAACCAGCCCGTAGTTTTTTTTTAATTTCCCGTCTGAAAATGCCTTTTTAACTATTGCCTGACAATCATCAAAGCTGCCTTCTACTGCAACGGCTTTAATATTCCCGCCAAGTGTAGTCATTTGCCTTTCCTGCAGCGGACTAACCTTTCCCTTAGGATATAAAATCATCACCTGCGTACCTTCTACGTCATAAAATCCGTTGGCAACTGCCCCTCCTGTATCACCCGAAGTAGCTGTTAAAATCGTGGTATTTTGCTTTCTCTTCGAATAGAAATACCGCAGGCACCTCGCCATAAAGCGTGCGCCTACATCCTTAAAAGCCAAGGTAGGACCATGAAACAGTTCCAAGGCATAAATGTTATCGTGCAGCCTGACTATGGGAAATTCAAAGGATAAGGTCTCTCGAATAATTTTCTTTAGCTCACTTTTAGGAATGGAATATCCTACAAATTGTTTTATGGCTTCATAAGCGATTTTCTCTCTCGGCATGTCATAGAATGATTGGATGACCTCATTATCGACCGACCGGATAGTCTTAGGAAAGAAAAGTCCGTTGTCCGGCGCAATACTCTCGCAAACCGCTTCCTCAAAAGTTACTTCTTTGGAATGTCCGTTTAGGCTGTAGAATTTCATGGTGTTTTATTGCAGCTAAAATACATAAAGTTGCTAATATAGTGGGTGATCATAAATATTTTCAGGTGCATTGTACTATCTAGGACGTTTTAAAAAAACACTTTGAGCTCTTTAGCTCCACTGATTTTCAGTTGCTCAAATACTTTTTGCAAAGGTTTCATATTTAATTATCTTTGCTTTATGGGCATAGATGATAGAATAGCGAAAGGGATTATCAAAGGCGCGCTAGGTCTTATAGGCAGTCTTTTGCTGTGTTATTTTTTATATAAAATTCAAATTGTTTTTATATATTTTGGAATTGCTGCAGTAATTGCCATTATTGGGCGGCCGTTGATTTTATTTTTAAATGGCAAACTGCGCTTTTCTAATACGGTTGCAGCATTAATAACTATGCTTTTGTTCTTAGTGCTTATTATTTTTATTTTCCTATGGTTTATCCCGTTAATTTCTCAGCAGGCAGATAATTTTTCACTTCTTAACAGAGAAGAATTTAAGGAATATTTACAAACCCAAATTTATCAAGTAACAAAATATTTTGAAAAATACGGAATCAGTTTATCTAATAGTTTATTGAGTCCTGAAAATCTTATGGATAAACTCAGCTACTTATTGCCTAATTTTTTAAACCGGGTGTTAGAAATTATAAGTTCTTTATTTATAGGAGTTCTTTCTGTTCTTTTTGTTTCTTTCTTTTTACTTAAAGACCGCATGTTTATAAAAAAAATGCTCTGTAGTTTTGTTCCTGATAGGGAAGAAAAGCATTTGGAGAATGTATTGGATAAAATTAATAATTTATTGTCTCGTTATTTTATCGGGTTGATTATTCAGTTTTTCATTATGTTCACAATCTATGTCATTATTCTATTTTCTTTTGGTATTGACAGCCCGTTGATTATTGCTTTTTTTTGTGCATTGTTGAATATTATTCCTTTTATAGGTCCTTTGATTGGAGGGATTTTAATGATATTTCTAACAGTCAGCCATTTTATCGGGCAGGGGCTTGACTTCATGCCGGGGGTATTATTTCATACCGGTTACGTCTTATTGGCTTATCTATGCGCTCAACTTATTGATAATTTTATAACCCAGCCCATTATATTTTCAAACAGTGTTAAGTCTCACCCCTTGGAAGTTTTTCTTGTTATCGTTGTAGGCGGAACACTTTTTGGCGTCGTAGGGGTTATATTTGCATTACCGGCTTACACGGCAGTCCGTGTTATTCTGAAAGAATTTTTTGGGCACTTCAAATGGGTACAATCTATTACCAAAAATATTTAATACAAGGATTTTCCTTTCTTCTCTTTAATTTATATTTACGAGACCGTTTCAGAACACATAAAAAAGTATGAAAAAGAAAGCGTCTAACTTCAAACTGCTTCCTTACTTCGACAGGCTCAGTAACCATCTAAAAAAATTAAAATCCTCACAACCAAAAGGTTGCTCCGGTGTTTAGCTTGCGCTGACTTGCAGTTAATTTTTATCGGGCGTTATATTTCGGCAAACTCAATACAAGCATTTTTTTGTTAGCGTGCTTTTTGCAACGGTCTCATTTACGAAAGGTTCAATATTTAAAAAATATAAGTAATTTTGGCACTAAAATAAGCAAAAATATGCCTACTCGTGAAAAAATAACGGTCAATACACTACGTGAGTTAAAAAAAAATAAGGAAAAAATTACCATGCTGACGGCGTATGACTTTACAACGGCACAACTTATAGACCATGCAGGCATAGAGACGATTTTGGTAGGAGACTCTGCCTCTAATGTTTTTGCAGGAAATGAATCTACGCTTCCTATAACCTTAGATGAAATTATTTACCATGCCAAAGCGGTTACCAGAGCGGTTAAACAGGCTTTTGTTATAGTAGATATTCCGTTTGGCTATTATCAGTCTTCTCCTAAAAAAGCCCTGGCGTCGGCGGTACGAATTATGAAAAAGACAACCGCTAATGCCGTCAAAATGGAAGGGGGTAAGGAAATATCAGAAAGCATAACGAGCATTTTGAAGGCTGGAATTCCTGTGATAGGGCATCTGGGACTAATCCCTCAGTCTTTTCATCAATTGAGTGGATATTCTGTCCAGGCAAAAAAAGAGCAGGATGCAAATAAATTAAAACAAGATGCCTTGTTATTAGAAGAATTGGGCTGTTTTGCTGTCGTGTTAGAGAAAATTCCGGCAACATTAGCTGCCGAAGTTTCTCGACAATTAACGATTCCAACTATTGGAATAGGCGCGGGAAGCGGTACTGACGGACAGGTTTTGGTTATTAACGATATGTTGGGCTTAACCCAAGGATTCAGCCCTAAATTCTTACGACGATATTTGAATTTAGATGAGCAGATTACCCAGGCGGTAAAAACGTATATTAAAGAGGTAAAAGCAGTAGATTATCCTAATAAAACAGAGCAGTACTAAATTTGAGAACATTGCATTTCATTGCTAAAATGCTTTTTACAACGTTCTCAATTTATGACTAACCGCGCCTTGATTCTTTGTTAGGAAAAGCACTTAAATTATTAAATATTATAATGTTAGCAAAAAGAATTATTCCTTGTCTTGATGTTAAAGACGGGCGAACAGTAAAAGGCGTGAATTTTATAGATCTCCGTGATGCAGGCGATCCTGCAGCGCTTGCTGAGTTTTATTCTCAGCAAGGAGCAGACGAACTCGTTTTTTTAGATATTACGGCAACGATTGATAAGCGAAAAACTTTACAACAATTAGTTAGAAAAACAGCACAAAAAATTAATATCCCTTTTACGGTAGGAGGTGGGATTAACTCATTAGAAGATGCGTATGAGATTTTACAAGCCGGGGCAGATAAAATTGCAATTAACTCAGCAGCGGTAAAAGAGCCGGAGCTTATTAACCGGTTAGCTGAAAAATTTGGTAGTCAATGTATTGTGGTAGCGATAGATGCCAAAGAAATTGAAGGCAAATGGGTTGTATATTTGGCTGGAGGGAGTATTGCTACTCAATTGGATTTATTTGAATGGGCAGAAGAGAGTGCAATACGCGGCGCAGGTGAAATATTGTTCACTTCTATAAATCATGACGGGACTAAATCCGGATTTGCTGAGAAGGCGTTGGCTAAACTAACTGATAATTTAAAAATACCGGTTATTGCTTCAGGCGGTGCAGGAAAAATGGAACATTTTGCCGCTGCATTTCAACGAGGAAAAGCAGATGCAGCATTGGCAGCAAGTGTTTTTCATTTTAAGGAAATTGATATTAGCGTTTTAAAACAATATTTAAGATATCAAGGCATTACAGTCAGGATATAAAGGATTTGATTACCTTTGTGTTACATATAATTAATTTTAAGTTTAAGCGTTTTTATATCCTCAAATGAAAATAAAGTAAATGGAAATAAATTATGCTAAAAATAACGGCTTAGTACCAGCAATTGTACAAGACTATATAACGCACAAGGTTTTGATGCTGGGTTATATGAATGAAGAAGCGTATGAAAAAACGATAAAAGATGAGAAAGTTACCTTTTTTAGTCGTTCAAAAAAAAGGCTTTGGACAAAAGGAGAAGAGAGTGGAAACTTTTTATATATGCAAAGTATCAAGGTAGATTGTGATGGAGACACGCTGTTGGTTCGAGCAATTCCTAAGGGTCCGGTCTGTCATAAAGGCACAGATACCTGTTGGGCAGAAAAAAATGAAAAGAAAGAATTCTTTATCCAAACTTTGGAAGCATTGATTAAAGAAAGGAAGAAAAATCCTTCATCTGACTCTTATACCTCGTCTTTATTTGCAAAAGGAATCAATAAAATAGCCCAAAAAGTGGGTGAGGAGGCAGTAGAATTAATTATCGAGGCAAAGGACAATCATAAAGAGTTATTTTTAAATGAATCCGCAGATTTACTGTATCACTACTTAATTTTGTTACACGCCAAAGAAGTTTCTCTCGATGATGTAATAAAAATTTTAAAAGCAAGAGCGAAGAAGAAATGATGAAATATATAAAGCCTTTAGCCAGCACTTACTTCCAGTTGCAAAAAGTATTTGGGTTCTATAAAAAGTATTGTCCGGTTCATTTTTATCTTTATTTTGAAGAACGCCTCAATTAAGTAACGGTTTCAAAGATATTGTTTTAGAAGAAGATATTTCATTTTAGCAAAACAAAAAAAGTAATTTTAATTGTATGAAGCGGACAAATCCTTATAAAGAATCGGGAGTAAACAAGGAGGAGGGTTACGCAACGGTAGATAAAATAAAGGCTGGAGTACAAGCCACGCACAATGACCATGTATTGAATGGATTGGGTAGTTTTGGAGCATTTTATGATTTGAAAGGATATAGAAATCCTGTTCTGGTTAGCGGAACCGACGGTGTAGGCACTAAACTTAGAATTGCCATAGAGGTACAAAAATATGACACCGTAGGAATAGATTGTTTTGCTATGTGTGCAAACGATATTTTATGCCATGGGGCAAAACCTTTATTCTTTCTGGATTATTTAGCTTGTGGAAAGTTAGATTCGCAAGTAGCGGCAGAGATTGTTTCGGGGATGGTACACGCCTGTAAAGAAACCGGTACGGCGCTTATAGGGGGAGAAACCGCCGAAATGCCGGGCATGTATTCATCGGGGGATTATGATGTCGCAGGATTTTGCGTAGGTGCTGTCGAACGGCACGCCATCATTGATGGCTCAAAAATAACAGCAGGAGATGTGATTATTGCACTTCCGTCAAGTGGATTTCACAGCAACGGATTTTCATTGATTCGCAAAATATTTACTGATTTTAAAGAAGAATTTAACGGAAAGCCGCTTTATGAAACCTTACTCACCCCCACAAAGCTATATCAAAATATCGTTTTTTCTATTTTAAAAAAACATTCAATAAATGGGATAGCACATATTACAGGAGGTGGATTAATTGAAAATGTTCCTCGCATCTTGCCTAAGGGCTTAACGGCTTTAATCCATCCGTCAAAAATTCATGTTCCGGAAATTATGTTAGCCTTATCTGAACGAGGCAGGATAAATTCGCAGGAAATGTATGGAACTTTTAACATGGGAGTAGGAATGATTTTAATCGTCAATAAAGAGGAAGTAGAATCATTGATAAAAACGATTCGTTTACAAAAAGAAGAAGCGTACAAAATAGGGGAAATAATAAAAGGAAATAATAAAGAAATCGTTTTTAGCTAAGATTAGCGGTTTATAGTGAAAATATTTAATAAACTTGAGACCTCAAAAAGCATTTTAACAACTACCCGTCAGCGCGCGAATAAAATACAATGCTCAAAGAAGTTCAAATCAGTCTTAACTAAAGATTTCAGAAGAATAAATTGAGACCGTTGCAGAACACGTAAAAAAGCATGAAAAACAAAGCATTTAGCTTCAAACTGCTTCCTTCTCAAAAAATTAAAATCCTCACAACCCAAAGGTTGCTCCGGCGTTTAATTTTTATCGGGCGTTGCATTTTTTTGCTAAAGTGCTTTTTGCAACGGTCTCAAATTTTGTAATTTTGCCCTAAATCATGAGTAAAAAAGATGGCAGAACGAGGAACAATAGAATTAATGGCGCCTGCTGGCAATTTTGAATCCCTTCAGGCAGCGATTGACAATGGCGCAGACTCGGTGTACTTTGGCGTAGAGCAATTAAACATGCGGGCAAGAGCTTCAATTAATTTTACACTTTCCGATTTAGAAAAAATTGTTGCAAGGTGTAAGCCCAAAGGCATTCGTACGTATTTGACATTAAATACGATTATCTACGATCATGATTTATCTATTATTCGAACGTTAATCAACCGTGCAAAGAAATCAGGCATTACAGCAGTTATTGCTATGGATCAATCCGTAATTAATTATGCGAGAAAGGTTGATATGGAGGTTCATCTTTCCACGCAAATTAACCTTACCAATACGGAAGCCATTGAATTTTATGCAAACTTTGCAGACACGATGGTATTAAGTAGAGAACTATCATTAAATCAAATAAAAAAAATAGTAGAATACATCGAGAAGGAAGAAATAAAAGGCCCTTCGGGTAATCGGGTGCAGATCGAAATATTTGGACACGGAGCGCTCTGCATGGCGGTATCAGGGAAATGTTACCTGAGTTTGCATGCATATAATTCTTCAGCTAATCGCGGAGCATGTAAACAAAACTGCCGAAAGAAATACACGGTGGTCGATCAGGAAACGGGTTTTGAGATTGAGTTAGATAACGAATATATGATGTCTCCAAAAGACTTATGTACCTTAGATTTTTTAGACCAAATTATAGCGGCGGGCGTTCGAGTACTGAAAATAGAAGGACGGGGCAGATCGCCGGAATATGTGGCTAAAGTTATTAGAACCTATCGTGCAGCGATTGATGCTGTAATAGCTGGAACTTATACAGAAGAAAGGGTAGAACAATGGATGAATACACTTAAAGAAGTGTATAACCGGGGGTTTTGGAGCGGTTATTATTTAGGGCAAAAGTTAGGGGAATGGAGTGCTGTAAATGGTTCGGCGGCTACCCAAAAAAAAATATATTTGGGCAAAGGAGTTCATTACTACCCCAAATCTAAAATAGGGGAATTTAACCTTCAGGCATACGACCTAAAAGTAGGGGATAAAATCCTGATTACCGGGCCCACTACCGGGGCTAAGGAAACTGTAGTTAGTGAAATTTGGGCGGATGACAAGCAGGCAGAGGCAGCAAAAAAAGGAAGTATCGTAACGATGCCCATAGCATTTAAAATCCGACCCTCAGATAAGCTATATAAAATAATTGAAGCGTAAAAATTTGGGGTTTTGCTTACTATATAAAAGATGACTGAAAAAGACTTCAAGGGTTAATTCATGAAGAAAGTACGCGCAAAAAAACATCTGGGACAGCATTTTTTAACCGACCAAAATATTGCTGAAAAAATAGTGGATGCTCTTCGAGGAACGGATTATAAAAATGTATTGGAGATAGGTCCGGGCATGGGTGTTTTAACACAGTTTCTACTGAAAAGAAAAGACCTAAAAACCTTTGTAATTGAGATCGATAGCCAGTCAGTTGATTACCTCAAATCCCGTTTTCCCAGGTTAGAAAATCGAATAATAAAAGAAGACTTTTTAACTTTTAAACTAAGTGATTATTTTAACGATTCATTGGCGGTTATCGGAAATTTTCCATATAACATTTCCTCTCAAATTGTATTTAAAGCGCTTGAAAATAAATCATTGATTCTTGAGTTTGTAGGAATGTTTCAAAAAGAAGTAGCCGAACGGATTACTGCAAAGCTCGGAAATAAAACGTATGGAATTATATCTGTTTTAGTGCAGGCTTATTATAAGGTTGAATATCTGTTTACAGTGCATGAAAAAGTGTTTAATCCTCCGCCGAAAGTCAAGTCAGGAGTCATTAGGATGATTAGAAAAAAAGAAAGTCTAAGTTGTGATGAACAAAAATTTAAACAGTTGGTTAAAACCGCGTTTAACCAAAGAAGAAAAACTTTGCGCAATTCATTAAAAAGTTTAGAAATTCCTTCAAACTTAAAAGAGCACCCGCTGCTTAATTTACGCCCTGAACAATTATCAGTAGAAAATTTTATTGAATTGACTCAACGCTTTTCTGAACAAGAAGATTAAGTGAATTCAACCTTTGCAAAAAGTACTTTAACAACTGCAAGTCAGCCTAAAATAAAGGCTTAATAAAATGTTAAACTATGTTAAGATTAATTTATATTAAGAGAACTTATTTAAACTTCTCATAAGATTATTAAATTATAGATATAAACTTTAACTATTTTTAACACAATGTTTTCCACTTAATTTTGTAATATTGGTTCTCAAAGGTAATCAATTTGCTCAAGTCATGGAAAGCAAGAAAAAAAGGATTTATGTAAACGCATTTTTCCTCCTATTAATTCTGGGAGTAATGATAGGCTGCCTGCAGGATGAGAAAGAGGGCTTAGCTGATGCAAAAAGCGGTCAAAGTCAAAAGGTTTCAGTTTTTACGACGGCTTCAAGGGAGGAGATACAAGCATTTTTAAAAGAGAATGTCAAGTCAGTGCAAGCTAAACGCCCTGCAGCTTTCCAAAAGGAAAATACGAATGGCGAGGGTGAGCGTATAATCCGCCCCTTGCATTATGTCAAGTTGTTAGGTGAAGAGGCAGAGGCGGGGATTGTGCAGCTAATGAAGGAAGGCAAAGCCTCGCAATGGGTATTTTACAAGCAGGAGGGTAAACTGCAGGCGAACCGAGTGCGAGTAGTACGCCAGTCGGGCACGGGTAAAGATTCAAGTTTTACGGGAATAATAGAAGTAAGTGCGTTGAAGGCAAGGGCATGGACGGCATATGTATATAAAAAGGATACGTTGGAAAAGGTTTATTCAGGTAATGGTTTGTTATCTAACGCGAGCAATCAATGCTTAGAAACCATGGATAAATTGATGGAGCCTGGGGAGGGCGGATCAGGGGATCTGATAGAGAATGACTGTGGCGGGTATATTTCTCCGGTAATGAAGGATAGAGTAGGAGAAGAATCTAAAGTACCTACTAAGCCGGCTGTATTACTTAAATTAGACCCTGCTTACGATGGAGGCGATTGTGGCGGCGGAGGCGGGAGTTACTTTGGCGGGTATATTTCTCCGGTAGTAGTAACAGCGCATCGACGTTCACCGGGTTCATCGAGTAGTTCATGGGGCTCGGGTTCTTCTTTTGATTCACGAGGGATAGGGAGCAGTAGTTGGGGGAGTGGCGTTGGTTATCCAGCGGGGCCGGTAAGTCCTGGCAGTTGGGGCGGAGGTGGAGGCGGGGGTTCATATAGCGGGGATGATGGGGAGAGTTATTATGGCGGGGAGATAGGTCCGGTAGTAGTGAAGGGACATCGTAAGGAGAGGGAAGAGCCAGAGCGGAGCGGGGTGATATTATCGCCTTTACCTCCACTTTTACCTCCAGAGGAATTAATAGATGAACAGGGCGAGCCGTTAAGGGAAAAGCAAGAGCCGCCGGAGAAGAAGGAGGAAGAGAAAGATAAAAAAGAACCTTGCAAGACAACAGTAGAAGATTTACAAAAGGTATTTCCGGGTACGGACAGCAGTACCTTAAAAGAAATCGCGGACTTGGTGAATCAATACGGCAAAGATTTTGGGATAGACAGCAAGGAGAAGTTACAGCATTTTTTGTCACAGGCTGGTCATGAGAGCCGTTCGGTGGTTACTGGAAAACCTTTGAGTGCTTTTGAAGAGAATTTGAATTATCGCTGGAAAGAGCTAGGAAAAAGATATTGGACAAACTATTTTAATCCAATAGAAACACCAACTAAAGATCCTACCAAAGCAGATCCAAGGGATTATAAACGTTCAGTTACTTCACCTTTTGTAGATGCAGAAAAATTTGCGAATCGAGTATATAATGATAAATATAGAAAAAAAGGTAGGAAATTAGGTAATATTCAAGTAAGTGACGGCTATAAGTACATAGGCAGAGGGCTTTTTCAATTAACCGGTAGGCATAACTATGAGGAATTCAATTATTTCTATAAACAACATTATGATGGCAGCGTAGATTTACTTTCTAATCCAGGTTTGGTGGCTTCAGATAAAAAAGTAACAGTGATTAGTGCCCTATGGTTTTTTAAAAATCATGTTGAAAATCGTATTAAAATAACAGATAAAACAACAGTTAGATCTGTTACTAAATATGTGAATCCAAAGTTTATGGGATTCTCTGATCGAAAAAAAATATTTGAAAAATCAAAAATTAATATAAAATGCCATTAAAAATGAAAGCAAGTAATATTAGACGAATCCCTTTAATAATCTTCTTATTTGGTATGATAAGTTTTTACGCTCAAGAGAAAAAAGATAAAGAACTTCTTGTTGGTAAATGGAAATCAATAGATGATCCACATTCAGTTATAGAATTTACCAAAGATAGGAAATGCTATATTAACTATGTATCGGCGGAAGATGATGTTAATGTACGTGATATTTATACCTATACCTTTTCGCAAGATAAAAGTGAGAACGGTACCTTATTTACAGGCATAACGTTGGTTGATATTAAAGACAGTAATTATATAATTAATTATACTATATCTTTCTCAATAGATGGAAAAATTCTACAATTAGAATATGCTTATCCCACAGTAGGAACTGATTTTTATGAGCGAATAGATTCGAGAGTAAAGACAAAGGAGTCCAAACCGAAACCAAGTTCAGAATTAGAAGAGGAATCGGAGCCATTGCTTCATTGGGGGTTTAAATTATCAGATTATGATAGGGGATATTTTGACGGGGGTGTAGCGTATCAGCAGTGTAAAGAGGAGCAGGATAAGGAGGATAGAGATATTTTTGATAGGCATAGACTCATGCCTATTGAAGGAATGGAATGGGAATCTAAAGCCCCTAAATTGGGACTAGGTGATTGTAGAGAAGAAGCTTTTGAAAGGATAAAAATGAGCACAAAAGAATATCAAGATGGATTTGAAAAGGGCTGGAGAGATGCCTCTATGCCATTGAATAAAGAGAAAGAAACGACAAAGAAAAAGTAAAGTAAGAGGGGATAATGAATGAAGTGATAACGTCATGGAAAGCAAGAAAAAAAGGATTTATGTAAACGCATTTTTCCTCCTATTAATTCTGGGAGTAATGATAGGCTGCCTGCAGGATGAGAAAGAGGGCTTAGCTGATGCAAAAAGCGGTCAAAGTCAAAAGGTTTCAGTTTTTACGACGGCTTCAAGGGAGGAGATACAAGCATTTTTAAAAGAGAATGTCAAGTCAGTGCAAGCTAAACGCCCTGCAGCTTTCCAAAAGGAAAATACGAATGGGGAGGGTGAGCGTATAATCCGCCCCTTGCATTATGTCAAGTTGTTAGGTGAAGAGGCAGAGGCGGGGATTGTGCAGCTAATGAAGGAGGGCAAAGCCTCGCAATGGGTATTTTACAAGCAGGAGGGTAAACTGCAGGCGAACCGAGTGCGAGTAGTACGCCAGTCGGGCACGGGTAAAGATTCAAGTTTTACGGGAATAATAGAAGTAAGTGCGTTGAAGGCAAGGGCATGGACGGTGTATGTATATAAAAAAGATACGTTGGAAAAGGTTTATTCAGGTAATGGTTTGTTATCTAACGCGAGCAATCAATGCTTAGAAACCATGGATAAATTGATGGAGCCTGGGGAGGGCGGATCAGGGGATCTGATAGAGAATGACTTTGGCGGGTATATTTCTCCGGTAGTAGTAACAGCGCATCGACGTTCACCGGGTTCATCGAGTAGTTCATGGGGCTCGGGTTCTTCTTTTGATTCACGAGGGATAGGGAGCAGTAGTTGGGGGAGTGGCGTTGGTTATCCAGCGGGGCCGGTAAGTCCTGGCAGTTGGGGCGGAGGTGGAGGCGGGGGTTCATATAGCGGGGATGATGGGGAGAGTTATTATGGCGGGGAGATAGGTCCGGTAGTAGTGAAGGGACATCGTAAGGAGAGGGAAGAGCCAGAGCGGAGCGGGGTGATATTATCGCCTTTACCTCCACTTTTGCCTCCAGAGGAATTAATAGATGAGCGGGGCGAGCCGTTAAAGGAAGACCCAAAGAAAAAGAAAGAATCTGGGAAGGAGGAAAAAGACCCTTGTCCGGATGGGAAGGTGAAAGGTTCCGATGGGAATTGTATAGACAAGCCGTGCAATACCTTTGAGAATAGAATTAAACAGGTGATTAATACTGAAGGAGGTTTCGTAAACGACCCTACGGACAAAGGCGGAGCTACGAATAAAGGAATTGCTTGGAGGACATGGAAAGCCAATGCAAAAAGCGTATTGGGAGTAGAACCTACTTTAGATAATTTAAAAAATTTAACCGATGCACAGGCAAAAGAGATCTATCGGTATAAATTTTGGGATGCGATAAGTGCTGACCAAATTAATGATGGAGATGTACGGTATTTATTGTTTGATTTTTATGTGAATTCAGGTGGGGGTTATATCAAGCATAATGGTAAAATACACAATGGTGCAATAACAATTTTACAAAGGGTATTAAATACCTTGGGGAATCACTTGATAATAGACGGAGGAATGGGTCTGAACACGTTAAAAGCTATAAATAATACTGATCCCATAGAATTATATAATAAATTGAAACAAGCAAGAATTGATTTTATAACAGATATTCCTAAAAAAAATCATAGTCAAAAAAAATATTTAAACGGCTGGTTAAATAGAGTCAAAAAATTTAAGCAAAAAGATAAAGAACATAAGCATAATGTAAATTGTGATTAAAATGAGAAAAATATTTCTAATGATTATTGTTTCTGGACTTGTACTGTCATTTTCTGGAATAAAAAATATACATAAGCAACAAGTTTTAAACTTTGAGGGTCATTGGGGATGGATTAGAAATGCATCTTCCAATAGATATAATTTTGAGCTAACTATCTTACAAAATGGTAATAAAATCAAAGCTTATCATAGTATTGTAGCAATGGCAGGGAATAAAATAGATTATGGTGGAAATCCTGATTCTGGAGATGACCCTTCAATAGCAGGAAAAATAGAAAATGATATAGCCACAGTAACTTTTGGATCACCTTTTATGAGTAGTGCTGATGATGAAGGAATAGCTACATTAACATTTATAGCCCCGGATAAGATAAAATGGAAAACGGTTAAAGAAATAGATGGAGAGAACTATTTCCCAGATGAAGCCATTTTAGTAAGAGAATCCTCTTTACCAATGTCTGCTTTAAAAGAGGAGGAATTAACGCCCAAACCGGAACCAAGTTCAGAATTAGAAGAGGAATCGGAGCCATTGCTTAAGCGGGGGTTAAAATTATCAGATGATGATAGAGGGTATTTTGACGGGGGTGTAGCGTGTCAGCAGTGTGAAAAGGAAAGGTATAAGTACAGAGGAGTTTGGGATAGGCATATAAAATCGGCTTTGGAAGATATAAGGGTTCTTGAAGCACCTCAATTGGAACTTAATGATTGTATAAACCGGGCTTTTGAAAGTATAGAAGGGAGAAGTAAAACCTATCAAGAGGGATTTAAAAGGGGCTGGAATGACGCCTGCATGACCAATAAGGAAAATAAAAAATGAAATCAATAAAAAAAGATTATTTTCTGTTATTTTTTCTGTTATTTTTTTCGATAGGAAAGGCGCAGGAGCCGCCGAGTTCAGAGGAGTATAATTATAATACCTTTGAAGCACAAAAGAAATGGATAGTAGGGACTTTTTTAGATGATGAAGATCATAATACCGAACTCACGTTTACCAAAGATGGTAGATGTATTTGGAAATACCTAATAACAGGAGATTCTACAGACCATTACACCTACACCATAGAATATTCAACGAGAAAGGCCGAGACACCTTCTGGATATGTAGATGATAATGTTTATACTTTATACTTAAAGTCAGTTCCTGCAGACCCTAACGAAGACTTGACCTACGAGATAGCAGTAAGTGATACAGGTTTAGCCTTATATCCTTGGCCAATGGGAATAGGGGGACAATTTGTTCTTTCAAGGGTAAAAACAAAAGAATCTCTCTCGTCAAAATTTCCCTTTTTTGAATTAGGCCCTTTAAAAAAGTTTCAAACAGCGGAGGAAGCCTATAATGCAGGCTATAATGATTGTAAACAGGGAAATGCTTATGGGACTTCCTTGCGGAATAAGCAATATGAAATGGATTATGATTATGGCTGGGACAAGGCGGGTTGCCCTGTAAGATAAAACAAAAAAAATGAAAACGATAAAAAAAATATTATGAAGAAGAAAAAAATTGATTACACAGGAATCCTACCCCTTCTGATGAATAAAGGGGGGGGGGGGGGGGGGGGGGGGTAAGTCCTTAATAATAAGCGGCTTACTTCTATTGATGTTTACGGCGCTTCAGGCGCAGGAAATAGTAAAAGGCGTGGTTCTTGATAATACGGGTGAGCCGCTGCCAGGCGTATATATCGAAAGCGAAAGCGGACAGAGGACCGAAACCGATGCCAATGGGAAATATACCATTACTGCAAAGCAGGGAGAAAGCCTGACGTTTAGTTTTATAGGAAAAGAAGATATAGTAAAAGAAGTAACTTCAGAGGTACTCAATGTAGAGTTTTATAGTAAAATTTCGGAAGTTGTGGTAACGGCGCAAGGAATTAAGCGAGAAGAAAAATCGTTGGGTTATGGGGTTACCACCATTGGCAATGAAGATTTTCAATCCAAGCAGCAAACGGATATAATTACTTCCATTACCGGAAAGGTGCCCGGCTTAAACATTTTAAAAACATCAGGAATTGTAGGAGTTTCTTCTGATGTGACCATTCGAGGCCGTTCTTCTCTTGTAGGACAGAATGCTCCATTTTATATTGTAGATGGAGTGCCTACTACAAGTTACTTAATACTTGATTCAGAGGATATTAAGACAACTACAGTTTTAAAAGGGTTAATGGGCTCTGTTTTGTATGGATCAGAAGGGCGTAATGGCGTGATTTTAATTGAAACTAAAAATAACTTTACTAATAGCCAAGAAAAAGAAAGAAAGTTGAATATTCAGCTCAAGCAGGGAGTATACGTAACAAGCCCTCACCTGCCCGATTATCAAAATACCTACGGACAAGGTACTGATCATGTTGCTAATGTCAGCACTTTTGGTAATTGGGGAGCACCTTTTTCTGAGGGTATTACTGTACCTCATCATTACGACCAACCACGTTTTGCCGAATCCTTTCCTCAATATCAAGGAGTAACCGAACGGTATCAAGCCTATCCAGACAATGTAAAAGATTTTTTTCGAGACGGAATCGGCCAAAATACTTATGTCAATATTTCTCAGGGAAATAAAAATACAAGCATTGGTTTAAGCGCTGGCTATACCCAAGAGCAGGGGTATCTTTATAATAACAATTTAAAGAAAATCAATTTTAGTTTAGGAGGAAGGGCACAATGGAATAGATTTACTTTTAACAGCAATATACACTACGGGCAATCGCATAGGCGTCTTCCTGATTTAAGTATGTTTCCTGAAATCTTATTTACGCCTCGTAATTTGGATCTAAAGAATCTTCCTTACGAGGCGCCCGTAACACACCAAATGGTTTCTTACAACCCCTCACTACCTAATCATTACTGGAAGATGAAATATGCTGGAATTGAATCAGATGTACTATACTTTCATGGAGGGGCTAAAATTGATTATAAGCTCAATCCATATCTGCATGCTTCTTATCTCGTAGGACTAAGTCAAAGCACAAATGATGTAAAAAGCTGGGATAACAAATTGGATATATCCGATCCTCTTGGGTCAATGAGCCAATCAAACAGTATCCTTACAAAGTGGGAGCATAATTTATTATTGAATTTAGACCGGTTTGATTTTGGAAATTTTTATTTGAATGCGAGCATGGGAGCAGAAGCAAGACAAGAAAAGAATAAATCTACATCAGCTTCCGCAAGTAAGCAGATTATTTTTGGATATACTTTTCCCCAAGGCTTTGAAGAAAATTTAGCTTCACGTAGTAACTATACGGTTAATCTTATCGGGCTGTATGCACAGGGGGTGCTAGGATATAAAAATTATGCTTACTTGACTTTAGCCGGGAGAAACGACTGGAGTTCGGTGACTGTAAAAGAAAATAATTCCAAATTTTTCCCGAGTGTATCCCTTTCATTTATTCCGACCGACGCTTTTAACATAAATTCTTCTGTTTTGAATTATTTAAAAACACGAGTGGCTTATTCCACTTCTGCGGGTTACCCTCTTATGGGGGGCGTAGATACGCATTATAATCTTTCAAAAAGAGTATATGCCAAAGATGATGGCAGCTATCTACATTCTGTGAGTCGTTCAAGTTTTCTCGGAAACCCTGAAATAAAGCCTGAGTTGCACCGAGAGTTTGAAGTTGGATTTGATTCAGATTGGCTTTCTCATAGAATCTCTCTAGATGCCTCTTTTTATTATCGTATCTCAAAAGATCAACTCATTACAGTGAATCTTGATCCCTCTTGTGGTTATTATTCGACCTACGAAAATCAGGGAAGAGCAGATAACAAGGGGATCGAAGTAGGTTTAGAGATTATCCCTCTGAAAACGAAGTACTTTACTTGGTCGATGAATAATCTTTTTAATACCACTGATAGTAGAGTATTTGACATCAAAGAGGAAAGGAAGATGATTGCTGGCTATCTTGATTTAGGAGGGTTTGCTATGAATGGCTATCCTTATGGAATACTAATGGGTGCTTATGCCTTAAGAGATGAACAGGGGCGCTTGTTGATCAATCCTAACGATGGGACGCTAATTAATAGTAGGAAATTAGGGATGGAAGACAAAATTCTTGGAGACCCCAATCCAGATTATAAGCTAACGAATATCAACACCTTCTCTTATAAAGGATGGCGTCTAAAAACTCAATTAGAATATACTCATGGAGGTATTGTTGTGGCTCAACCGGGGAATACAACCTCAACAACAGGTAATGGGACAAGTACTTTGTTACTTCGAGGCATTACCAAAGATACGGAGGATAGGGAAGGCTATTTTATTATTCCGGGTGTTCTTGGAGATCCTACAACCGGAAAACCCATTTTGGATGAAACCGGAAAAGAAATTCCTAATACCCTAGCAACTCCCCTGCAACATATATATTTTAATAATTATATGTTGTATCGTGAGCCTATTTTTGATGGTTCAATACTTCGTTTACGAGAGGTTTCTTTATCTTATACCCTGCCTGAACGCTTATTAAAGCACACGTTTATTCATTCGGTGAGTTTTACACTTTCCGGGCAGAATTTATGGTACTATACCCCTAATATTCCTAAACATCTCCATTTCGATCCGGATACAAAAAGCACTAACTCAAGGGCACGTAGGACAGAAAAATTAGATCGATGGGATTTAGATTCTCCTATGAGTGATAAGCGCTATTCATTTGCAATAACAATAAACTTTTAAAATTCATTCAAAATTATAATATCATGAAAAAATATCATTATCAACACATTAAAATCATTTTTTTACTTTTATTCTTCTTTTCTCAAATGGGATGCGATATAGGTGAAATGGAAATAACAGAAACCCCTGGTTCTATTAGCAAAGAGGAAGCGATAAATAATTTGGACAAAGTCTTCAATGATCTTGAGGCAGAATTTATTAGTAGTATTTTTAGTTTTAGTAATCTTTGTATGCCGATAATGCGTATGCGACCATTAAAAGCTAAATATGAAGACGTGGCTATTGGAACTCAAACAAGTTTAGATTATTGGAGAAGTGTGTATTTGAATTTAATTCCAGATGCGGATTTAATTATTAATGAAGCAGCAAAAAAGGAATTGAATTATTATGTAGGGATTGCCAAGACCTTAAAAGCTTATATGCTGATCAATATGGTAGATACCTTCGGCGACATCATTTGTACTGAAGCCAACAGGGCACCAAAGATAAAAGAAGCCAAGCTAGACAAAGGAAAGGAAGTGTATCAATTCGCTTTAACAATGCTCAAGGAAGCAGAAATGCTCTTTGCTTCAGACAAAGCAGGACAATTGCCTGAAGATCTTTTCTATGATTCAGATCCTAAAAAATGGATAAAGTTAATTCATACGATTCGTTTAAAAGTCTATCTTCAAATGCGCCTTATTGATCCCGATACCTCCCGTTCGGAAATTAACAAAATTATTGCGAAAGGCAATTATATTCAAAAGCCGGAAGATGACTTTCAGTATCCTTTTACTAAGCATGATGTCAATCCCGATTCAAGACATCCTTATTATTTTAGTTATGAGGGAAATGAAGGATTTAGTGGCTTTGCGAGTAACTATCTTATTTATATCCTGAAAGATCAAAAAAAGGCTCCAAAAACTACGGTAACCAAAGGATCAGCGCTCCAAACAAGCGTTACTTCTTTGCCTGACCCCCGCCTTCGTTACTATCTCTATCGACAATCTTCCCAAAAGCCAGAAAAGAGCGATTTGCTTTGTGAAGTACAAGGACAATTTAAACCAGGCTATTATTGCTACTTAGGAAATGGATATCGAGGATATGATCATGGCGATAAATCTCCTCCTTCAAGTAAAAGTTTAGAACAAACCGGTTGGGGAATCTACCCTGTTGCAGGAGCTTTTGATGAGGATTCATTTACCTCTATTGATAAAAACAAAGGGGCAGGAGGGGATGGTATTGAGCCAATCTTGCTTTCCTCTTGGGTAAATTTTATGCTCGCTGAATCCGCGCTTACCCTGCATACGACCGGCGATGCCCAAACCTATTTTGAAACCGGCATTCGTCAATCCATCGAAAAGGTACAAGCCTTTGGTGCAGCCCGCGGCGTTGATCTTGAAGCGCTGAAAAAGAAGAAGATTACCCTCACCTCCTTAGAGGATTATTTAGCAGCCGCCCGAGAAGAATATAAAGCGAAACCGTTAGATGCGGTGATCAAGGAATATTATATTGCCGCGTATGGCAATGGAATAGAACCGTATAACAATTATCGAAGAACCGGGTACCCTTCTGACCTACAAAACCCCGTAGAATATATAGGGAATTTTCCAAGAAGTTTTGCATACCCTATTGATGTTACAAGAGTAAACAAGAATATTGATCAAAAGAAAATAACCGACCCGGTATTCTGGGATACCGGAAAGACCCAATTATTTTAAAGTTATATAATTAAAATAGAAAGAATCATGAAAAAATTAATGTTTTTAGTTAGTATATCATCCCTCCTCTTATTGATACATTGCGAGGATAAGGATAAACAAATAGATAAATTTGAACGCGCACCCTATGTTGTTTTTGAAAAAAAACCGCCTAAGATTGTGGGTGTGAAAGCCATTAAAGACTTGGTATATGAAGTAACCATAAAGGCAAATCATGTAAAAACGTACAGGCTGGACCTAAAAGCCGAGTTATCCGGCGAGCCCACCGATACAGTAACGCTGGGTACGTTTGATACCTTTCCTTTGCATTTAAAGTACACCGCAGAAGATTTTGCTAACGCCTTAAAGAAAAAAGTAGAGGATATCTCTTTTGGCGATCATTTTGATTTTATAGGCTTCGCCACCGGCGATAACGGCACCGTGTATTATCCGCAAAAGCCGTCTTATGAAAGAATCGCCAGGATAAAAGGTGATGATTCTAAAAAGCCAGTCATTCCAAAAGGGGCGATGGTTACCCAAACCTCAAAAGGCGATTCGACGATTATTAAGATATTGCAGAAGAAGGGAATGCTAGAAAAACATATTTATGATAAAAATAATGGTTATAATCAAGCGTATTCCTTTGGGTTTATTATAGGATGTCCGACAGATTCTCAGTATAAGGAAGCCATTGTGGGCACGTATTATTTTATAAGTCCGTTTTCAGGAGAGATTACTACGGCAGAAATAGTGCAGGGACCTAAGGAAAATCAATTTACCATAAAAAGTTTTTTGGAAAAAGATAAAGATCTTATCTTCAGTGTAGCCGATCAAACTGAAGCGACTGTTAAGAATCAACTGGCGATTAATTTTAAAGGTATGCTTTTATATGCAAAAGGGCAAGGGTTAACATTTTCTTGTTTGGATACAATACAACTAACTATGTATTTATGCCTATTAAATGGAGGCTGCATTAATTATGGAAAACCTATTGATTTTATATTTAAAAAAAAGGAATAAGCAAATGCCGGCACTTCTATAAGCCGTGCTCGAAGCCTTTGAGCACGGTTCTCTATAGAAGTTTAAAGATCGTTAAAGCGGTACGGCTCTACGTTCTTTATGCCGGGAGATAGAATTCCATTATAAAATAACTCCTATGGAAGTAAAAGAGAAGACCATTGCAAAAAGCACTTTAGCAAAAAAATGCAACGCTCGATAAAAATTAAACACCGGAGCAACCTCTTGGGTGTGGAGGATTTTAATTTTTTGAGAAGGAAGCAGTTTAAAGCTAAATGCTTCTGTATGTATGGATATTTTACGTATTCTGCAATGGTCTTAAGAGATAAAAAACAAAAACATGATAACGATAAATAATGTAAAACCATGAAACGAGCCGCTCGACTAGAAAAATACAGAAACGGCGATTTTCTCCAATACCTGCACAATGTATTGGAAATGCTGACGGAAGCACGTGCAGAAAAACTTGAGTTGGTCCCATCAAGAGCAGAACTACAGAAGCGCACGAATGACTTTGCAACCCATTTTCAGCCGGCACAAGGTAGTGAATTGACCGCTGAGATTGCCGCCTTAGACGATCGAAGAGACCGAGCCTTCACAGGCATTAAACTACAGCTAAAAGCCTTGCAATATCATTACAAGCCTTCTACGGTGCAGCATGCTGAACGTTTATTGGATAAACTCAACGATTATGGCGATCGTATCCCCCTTATGCGTTATCAACTGGAAACCGCCACGCTTGCCGGCCTGCTAAAAGATTGGAAAACCCAATGTACTGATTCAATGACCGCTTTGGCACTAACCGGATGGGTAAATGAGCTGGAAGAAGCAAATAATCAATTGAATGAAAAGTATGTCGCTCGAACGCAGGAGAAATCCCTGCAAAATGCTGGTGCTTTACGAGAACTTAGGATAACCCTGACAAAAACCTATCGCCGGTTAGTTGCCCAGTTTGAAGCGAGAGCCTTATTATTTCCTTCTGATTTGTTTTCAGTAGTAACGGCTGAATGGGATAGCCTGATTGCCGAGTATAATCGAGCCGTTGCGGGCAACAGTCATAAAACAACACAGGATGACGATACGGGAGAAGGAAATATAAATTAGCTTTTGAAGAAAGCATAAGGACGCAAGGGAAAAATTTCGGCGGAGGATGTGTTTTTTCACCCATAAAGAGAAAGTTCTCAAGCATTATCGGATAGCTTCCCACCGGAGTAGGCAAGCCTTCGGCAAGGGATGATTTGCTCCTACAGCAGTAGAGAATGGATCAAGCATTATCGGATAGCTTCCCACCGGAGTAGGCAAGCCTTCGGCAAGGGATGATTTGCTCGTACGGCAGTAGAGAACGAGTCAAGCATTATCGGATAGCTTCCCACCGGGGTAGGCAAGCTTTCGGCAAGGGATGATTTGCTCCTACGACAGTAGAGAATGGGTCAAGCATTATCGGATAACTTCCCACCGGAGTAGGCAAGCCTTCGGCAAGGGATGATTTGCTCCTACGACAGTAGAGAATGGGTCAAGCATTATCGGATAGCTTCCCACCGGGGTAGGCAAGCCCTCGGCAAGGGATGATTTACTCGTACGGCAGTAGAGAACGAGTCAAGCATTATCGGATAGCTTCCCACTTTGGTAGGCAAGCCTTCGGCAAGGGATGATTCGTTTGCGCCTCAGCGATGAAAGTTTTATGCCTATGTGGAGAAGAGAAATAAATAAGAAAACAAGCATCTGCACTTGAGCCCTTTAGCTCTCGCTGACTTGCGGTTGCAAAAAGCACTTTAGCGATACAATGCAACGCCCAAGAATTGCAAGTCAGCATGAGCTAAAGGGCTCAACTATTTTAAAGGCTGAGACTTTTGTAAAAAATATAAGACCATTAGTTTGCGCTGACTTGCAGTTGCAGAATATATAAAATATCCATACATACAGAAGCATTTAGCCTTAAACGGCGTATTTCTCAAAAAATTAAAATCCTCTACCCCCAAAAGGTTACTCCGATGTTTAATTTTTATCGAGCGTTGCTTTACCAACTAAAGTGCTTTTTGCAATGGTCTTAAAGTGTTAAAAGTTTTATTCCTTAGAAGTTTTTTCATACTTTTTCTTGTTTGTATTCGTACAATTGCAATTGCTGTTGCAATTCCCTTGAGTTGATTTGCTAAATTTTTTATACAAGAAATAAATTGCCCCGATTAGGAAAATCCCAACAATAATATACTGTAAAATCATTTATAACATTTTAATTTATCGAGCTATACATTTAATCGCTGTTTAATTTGTGATTGATACCAAGGAGTTGCCCGAAACATTCTTTCAATCGTTTTGTGAACTATTGTTCTCTTGCTTTGTGAGCGATTAATTCTAAAGGCAAATTCATCAAAGTATCTTTCAATATGTTTTGAGACCGTTGCAGAACACATAAAAAAGATTGATCCGGATTCATTGTTTAAAAGGGTTGTCTTCAACGCTCCTTCTTCAAATATATTCTCTAATTCGCTTATTATCCCAACTAATGTATCGGGTACGCGATGTATCTTTATGGTACCGTTTTTAAAAACGGATATTTGCGCTAAGAAAGTTTGCCCTTTTTCTTTATAAAATACCGCCTTATAAAATACCGCCGTTGATTTTCCTCTTCTCTGTCTTTTATTAATTTGAGAAATATCTTTTTCAAGTACAGGATAGGAGATATTTTTTTTAAAAATAGGTACTTTTATTTTGTTTACTTCATGAGTGTTATCACCAAAAAAACTATACAAATTTTTTAGAGATGGATTTAGCATTTTAAGATATTTCTTAGCTATTTTTAAAAAGGCTTTATCATCTTTAAAAAACCATTTTGCTTCGTTTACTATCATACTTCCAAGTCCGGGAATAATTAATTTTCTCCTATGGGAACCTGATCATTCAGCCATTGTTCTGATAGTCTATCTTTTAAAAGAGGAGAATCTACGAACTCTTCACAATAGAAAACCCCATCTTCAAATATTTCAAAATCTGAAAAAATATACTGCTCTTCCTTTTTAATAAAGGAAGGAAAGGAAACCCCTTGAAGGGTTCGTGTTCTTAAAATCGGTGTGTAACAGTCAAAATAATCTCTTTTACCAAACAAATTCGCAAAAATTCCCATGATTTTCTTTTTTTAAGAAATCTTTACAAAGGTATTCAATTGAATAAAACTCTGCAAAAAGTATTTGAGACCGTTGCAGAACACATAGAAAAGTATGAAAAAGAAAGCATCTAACTTCAAACTGCTTCCTTACTTCGACAGGCTCAGTAACCATCTCAAAAAATTAAAATCCTCTACCCCCAAAAGGTTGCTCCGATGTTTAATTTTTATCGAGCGTTGCATTTTACCAACTAAAGTGCTTTTTGCAATGGTCTTATATATTGCTTAATCAACTCTTGTATTAAATCCTTTGCATCAAAATTATCAAATACATAAATCCTAAATTCTTTAATTATTTTTTATTTATTTTTGTTATACTATTTGAGATAAATTATGAATGAAATTGAAAGTATCCCTTTAGACGACTTACGCTTAGATAATAAAAACCCAAGGATTTACCAAGATATTTCAGAAAATATCACCCAAGTAGAACTTGCAAAATTTATTTATGATAATTTTGGCATTAGCGACCTTAAAGACTCGCTGTTAAAAAATGGGTACTTTACCGTAGAGCCTATGGTGGTTATCCCGGCGGAAGAATCAGGTAAATACATTGTTGTAGAGGGAAACAGAAGACTCACCGCCATAAAAATCCTATGCAAATGTGAATATAGAGAAAAAATCGTATCACTGGGCAGAAGAGAAGATTTTAAAGCCCCCTATGATTTAGTTAATAGATTATCAATGATACCTGTGGTTAGAAAAGAGAGCAGAGATAGTGTAAATGCGTATCTCGGTGTTAGGCATCTCGAAGGTGTGGTTAAATGGGAGCCCTTGGCTCAGTCTAAATATGTTTATAATCAAATCATTAAAGAAAAAGAGAGGAGCAGCATTAGCATTAAAGAATCAATGGATCAATTTACTCAAGCCACTAGTAATAATCCTCTAAAGGTGCGTAACTTCTTTTATAAATACTGTATTTATCAATATATGCAAAGATTAATTGAGGAGGATAGAAGCCTTAGAGGTGCTTCATTAGATAATAAATTCTCTCTATTAGAAGTAGCGATGACTTCTTATGGAAAGTCATCCATTGCAAAATATATAGGAATTAATGGCTATAATCGTTTAGACCCAGAGGATTATGAGGATATTATTCCGGAAGACAACAAACCCCAAACAAAAAATATTATTAAATGGGTATTTTCTCAAAATCCACCGATTAGAGAGAGCAGAGAAATTAATACATATCTTAAACCCATTTTAAAAAATTCAGAATCAACCAAAGCATTTGAAGACGGTGAAGACAAAGATGCGGCATTGTTATTATCAGATACCTATGATAATATAGTAAAAGAATCTTGCAGCAAGGTTCATAAGTCGCTAACTCATATACAAGAATATTGGTCTAAAACAAAACCTGACAATCGTGAAGATTTAAAAAAAGAATATAAAACTAATGTGTTAGAGAAGGTAAAAAGAACAAATAAAACGGTAGACTTATAACATTGAGTTCCATGGGAGAAATAGATAGTATTGAGAATAAATTATTTCTTACTAAAGACTCTATAGATTTTAAAGAGGTTGTTGATGAATTTTTAGGCGAAAATCCCCCAGAAGAGGAAATAGACAAACTTGAATTTAGAAAAGCTAAAACAGATGCACTGCTGTACAGATTCAAAACAATTTATGGGTTAGATATTTTAGAGCCGCAGGATGGATGCAGCGTATTTAATGTTAAAAAAGAGGATGAGTATTTAATCAAAAGATGTTTGCATCGGTTTCTTGTCCATAAAAGTAAGCGGGGCGGAACGGGAGCAAGTTCTGATGGTTCGGGTAAATTGTTTGAAGAAATTTCTGCCAATGCGGTAAAAAATTTCCTAGGAGAAAATGCAAAGAGCATATTAACCGGTGAAGCAGGTGATAATTTGTCACCTGAGTTTTTGAAGAAAATAACAACGACCCTTCAAGAAAAAGAAGGAGTATATCATAATTTGCCTCCACAAGCAAAAGATGATGGGGGTTGACTTTATTATTTATAAAGCATTGGATGATAGAGACGTAGGGAACTTAATTGTTCTTGGGCAATCGTGCATCGGAAAAAACTATAAATATAAGAAAGTTATTCATGATCGCTGGCAGCATGAGTATATCTCTTTCGCGGTAAAACCGCCAACCAAGGTATTAAGCCTTGTACATTATCTTGAAAAAGATGAATTAAGACAAACACACGCTGATTTTGGGAATGCAATAGTCTTTGATAGAGGCAGAATAATTAAATATTTCAACTCAGAAGAAGATGAGAAGTTAAACGATAAAATTAAAGATTTTGTAGAAAATAATATAGTTGAGGATGAATAATTTAAAATTCATTGATCTTTTTGCTGGAATTGGAGGGTTTCATATCGCACTTAAACGATTAGGGCATAAATGCGTATTTGCTTCAGAATTGAGTAAAGAATTAAGGGCATTGTATCCTATTAATCACGATATGGAATGTCATGGTGATATTACTAATATTGAGGCCCAATCCATACCGCCTCACGATCTATTATGTGCAGGATTTCCTTGTCAAAGTTTCTCTAAAGCAGGTCATCAAAAAGGAATGCAAGAAGCACGAGGAAAATTATTTAATGAAATTATTAAAATCTTATCCTGTCATCGTCCGAGATATTTTATTCTTGAGAACGTGCGAAACTTGTTAAGCCATGACCAAGGAAATACCTGGGCGTTTATCTCAGCAGAATTAAATCGATTAGGATACTTTTTTGATAAAAAAATCTTATCTCCTCATTATATTAATATTCCCCAGCACAGAGAAAGAATATTTATTGTTGGGAGTTTAAAACCTGAGGATATTCAAAAAATGAAATGGTTATCAGAAGAAGAGTATAAAGTATCTGTAAACCAAATTCTTTCAGTTGAAAATACAGCAAAAGATTTAGAACCGGATAAGCAAGAGGTATTAAAAATATGGAAAAATTTCATTAGTGAGCTTCCACATGACGTTTATCCTGTAAAGCCTTTATGGTCTATGGAATTTGGGGCAACCTACCCCGCAGATGCCCATTGGGAGTCCATGACGTATGATGAATGGAAAAAGTATAAAGGAATGTATGGCTATCCCCTTGCTAAATGCAAAACAATGGCTCAGGTTCACCAGAGACTTCCAAATTACGTAAAAACTCAAAAGAAAACTCCACCTTCCTGGAAGATTCGATATATTGAGAATAATAGAATGTTTTACGAGCAATACAAAAGATCGATAAATAAACATACCTTAAAAGCAATAAAAAATTTTAACCAAGAGAGTTGGAAAAAACTTGAATGGAATTGTGGAACTGCAGAAAAAATTTATTTTGATAAACTGATTCAGTTTAGAGGTTCAGGCGTGAGAATAAAGAAAAATGATTATATTCCTTCCCTTGTAACGGTTTCAACCCAAGTACCCATTATTGGCAAATATATGAGATATATTAGTGTGGAAGAAGCGGCAAAAGCGCAATCCATGCCGCTAACTATTAAACTTCCAGATACTAAAGCAGCGTCATTTAGAGTTTTAGGAAATATGGTTAATATAGAGTTGGTATATCAAATAGCGAGAGCATTACTTAACAACAAAACTATTCCCCAAAAACAAACCGTAAAAAATAATGAAATTTGTATAAATTAGAACGTAGCTAATTTAGGGGGGCTTACAAATACATAGAACGGTAAGGGCTCTGCCTATAATTATGTAATAAGTTTTATATTATTTTACTTTGAATCAAGAATTAAAAGCCGAAAAATGGATGATCATAGGTGTTTTTTTAGGAACTTTGAGCGTACCTGTTAAGTTTATTTTAGTATTCGTAAGAATATTCGTTCCTATTGAAACTCCGTTTAAACTTTCAGCGAAGCGAGATAAACTTAACATTTGATCTTTATTACTGTTATTTAGAATAATCATTACCCGTTCATTACCCAATATTCTAAAATAAACATAAACATTATTACTAGGCAAATAATGCAGCATTTTACCTTTTTGTAAAACTTTTGATGTTTTTCTAAACCGTAATATCTTTTTAGTGAAATTAAAATATTTATTCTGTAATTGGGTTCTCTCTGAAGAATTGAACGCATTGTTTTTATCATTTTTCCATCCACCGGGAAAATCTTGTCGTATAGTTCCATCTCCTTTGGATTTATCTCCCGCCATCCCAACTTCCGATCCATAATACAGTTGTGGGATTCCTCTTATGGTGGTAATTAAACTTATGCCGAGTTTATAGTCTTTTATATTATGATTATACACTTCATTAAAGCGCCTTGTGTCATGATTTTCTAAAAAAACTAAAATATTACTTGGATTCGGGTATAAAAAATCGTTTGTAAAATGTTTGTACAATTTAATAACTCCATTATTCCATGAGGGTTTATTTTCATTAAATATACTTTCAATGACATCATACAGAGGAAAATCCATCACACTTGGCAAATGGGTATTATAATGTTCTAACCTACCAATTTTACTATCTTTTTGCCAATAAGCGATTTGAGCCTGATTATGCAGCCAAACTTCTCCAACCATATTCAAATTTGGATATTCTTCAGTAATAGCTTGGGTCCATTTTGCAATTCCTTTTTTATCATTATAAGGATAGGTATCCACTCTGATACCGTCAAGATCAGCATATTCTATCCACCAGATAGCATTTTGTATAAGATAGTTCAATACAAGTGGATTATTCTGATTAAGATCCGGCATAGATTTTACAAACCATCCTTTAGTACAGCTAATAAAATCAACTTTTGCAACATAAGGATCGTACTGCGTTTCTATTCGATAATTAGAATTTGTATATTTTGGAAATAGATGGATCCAATCATGAGTTGGTAAATCTCGAATCATCCAATGTGAACTTCCCCAATGATTTGTAACGTAATCCATAATCAATTTCATATGGTTTTTATGGAGTTCATCTGCCAATTCTTTATATTTCTCGTTAGTGCCGTATCGAGGGTCTATCTTATAAACATTGGATTGGGCATAACCATGATAAGAATAAACGGAATCATTATCTTTTAATAGCGGAGTACTCCAGATTGTTGTAATCCCTAAATCTTTTAAATAAGGAATATGATCTATAATTCCTTGAATGTCCCCACCATGCCTCCCATCTTGTTTAGAACGATCTGCTTTTTCTATCATAGAATCCATATTATCGTTGTTAGGATCTCCGTTAGCAAATCGATCGGGCATTAAAAGATAAATAGCATCACTGCTATCAAATCCCTTACGAGAAGCTGAATCTTCTTTTCGAGCTTTAATTTCATAGGAATGAGTAAAATGCACATGGTTATTTTTTTTGAATTGAAGGGTATAAATCCCAGGCTTTACTGATGATAAATCTATAGTAACAAACTGATAATTTGGATTTTCAGTTTTAATAATTCCTTTAAGAGAAATATGCTCCTTAAAACTTATTTCGTATTGAGATATATTCTCTCCATAAATCATTAGTTGAATAGGATTGTGTTTCATATTTGTCCACCAGAACGGAGGTTCTATCTTTTTTACTTGTGCTTGAATCACTACCGTCAGTAAGAATACGAAAAACAAAAAACCTCTATTTTGATTATCTTTATTGACTTTATTCTGTTTTTTCATCCTTAACTTGATTTGCACCAAAAATCGAAATAAAATAGTGCATTAGTCTTTATTTTTCTCCATAATACTAATAGCATAACCTCCACCGGAAACTGATTCGATCGATAGTTTGGATTTATTCGTTACTGTTTTTTTGCTAATTACATAAGCCTGTGGGTTCGTTTTGTAATTCGCGTCTTTAGCATCGGCATAAATGGTTGCAATATATTCTTTGCCTTTTTCTATGAAATCTAATTTGATTTTAGATGTGCGGCGGGTTAATCCGTTTACATTTCCTATAAACCAATTATGCGTTCCCTTAGCTTTGCGGGCGACTGTAATGTATCTTCCCGGTTCAGCCTCCAAATATTTGCTGTCGCTCCAATCTACAGCAACATCTTTTATAAATTGAAAAGCATCCGGAAAACGTTTGTAGTTTTCCGGAAGGTCAGCAGCCATTTGTACTGGGCTGTACATAGTTACATACAACGCTAGCTGATTAGCAAGAGTAGCATTTACATGCGAATGGTTACTAGGATTAAGTGTAGAAATATTCATTTCAAAAATACCGGGTGTATAGTCCATTGGACCACCGATTAAGCGAGTAAAGGGTAAAATGGTTACGTGATTCGGTTTAGACCCGCCGAAGGCCTGGTATTCAGTTCCTCTGGCTGATTCATTCCCCATTAAGTTGGGATATGTCCTACAAATCCCGGTGGGTCGAACTGCTTCATGTGCATAGACCATAATATGGTAATCTGCTGCCTTTTCCAAAGCATATTGATAATGGTTTACCACCCACTGATTGTAATGATATTCCCCCGCGGGTAAGATATTCCCTACATAACCACTTTTCACAGCATTATAGCCATTAACTTTCATAAATTGATAGGCAGCATCTAAATGACGCTCGTAATTACGAACGGAACCTGCGGTCTCATGATGCATAATCATTTCTACCCCTTTTGATTTTGCATATCGATGAATTTCTTCCACATCAAAATCTGGATAAGGGGTTACAAAATCGAACACATGGTCTTTAGAATGATTAAACCAATCTTCCCATCCTTCGTTCCAGCCTTCTGCAAGAACTGCATCAAAGCCGTTTTCAGCAGCAAAATCAATATATTTCTTTACGTGCGAAGTATTTGCTGCATGTGTACCGTTTGGCGTAGCTTTAGAATAATCGGTTTCTTTTAATTTAACAGATGAAAAATCATTCGTATAGGACCAAGTGCTCTTTCCAGTAATCATTTCCCACCAGACGCCTATATATTTCATAGGCTTAATCCATGAGGTATCTTTGATTTTGCACGGTTCATTTAAATTTAGGGTCATTTTAGAGGATAAAATGTCTCTGGCATCATCGCTCGCGATAATAGTACGCCAAGGGGTGTGAAATGGGGCTTGTAGATTTCCTTTATTACCTTTAGCATCAGGCGTTAACCAAGATTGAAAAATTAGACTTTTATCATCTAAATTCAAGGACATGCAAGGATAATCAATTAGAGCTGCTTCATGAATATTGATATAAATGTCATCATCTGTTTTCATCATCAAGGCAGTCTGTATGCCTGTAGGTGAAAATGGGGTTTGTGACACATTGGGGGTAATTGCTGTTTTTATTTTATTCCGAATTTCCGATAGTTTGGATTCGGTGTAATCGTATTCCTGTGTATCGTAGTCCCCCGGGATCCAGAAAGCAGTGTGATCGCCAGTCATAGCAAACTGTGTTCTTTCTTCCTTAATTACAAAAAAAATCAGAGTCTTTTGCTGCGGAAATTCATATCTAAAGCCTAATCCATCATTAAATAAGCGGAACCGAATCAGCATAATTCTGTCGGAGCCATTTTGCCTTAGTGTAACAAATAGCTCGTTATAATGATTTCTAATCTCACTGACTTCTCCCCAGACCGGTTTCCAAGTTTTATCGAAAGAAGAAACTTCACTACTTGTGATGATAAAATCGTTAAGTAATGATTTTTCATTTCCTTTTAATTCTAACCCCAATTTACTTTGTTTAATCACTTCTTTTCCCTTATAATTTAGGTGGTAAGTCGGTGTTCCATCTTTAAGTAAGGAAAAATTCATTACAAAATTTCCATTAGGCGAAGTTAATTCCTGTGCGTCTGATAAACTTATCCGGCAAAATAAACTAAGGATTAAAAATAAATACTTTTTCATTTTTTATTTACTTTTTTTGTTTTTCGCTGATTCATTTACTCGTATCTGTTAAACTTATGCTATAGCCGTACAAAAAAACTACTAACACAACCTTGATTTAAAGATAATATAAGACCGTTGCAGAACACATAGAAAAGTATGAAAAAGAAAGCATCTAACTTCAAACTGCTTTCTTCTCAAAAAAATTAAAATCCTCCACACCCAAAAGGTTGCTCCGGCATTTAATTTTTATCGGGCGTTGCATTTTTTTGTTAGAGTGCTTTTTGCAACGGTCTCGAATATTAATTAAAAGCAAGCGAGAAATAATGATTTGAGACCTTTAGCTTACGCTGACTTACAGCTCTCGGACGTTGCATTTTATGAGTTGAAAGTGCTTTTTGCAACTGCAAGTCAGCGTAAGCTAAAGGTCTCAGTCATTTTATTTCATTTACTCATTATCATTAATCACAATGGTCTGCAACACTTATCTCTCCATCAAGTCATCAAAATAATACATTTGCTTTTTGACTGTAAAAATGAGTACTTTTCCTGAAATTAATGATACTGTAATAAACTATAAACATAGCAAAAATAGATACTAGTATACCAACAACAATTACCTTAGTATCTGAAAAACTAACTTGAGTTCTTAGTATTGAGACAATATAATAACCCAAACTATCTATTGAGTATAACATGAGTAAAAAAGGAAGTGCCCGATAAATAACAAAAGATTTTTTTTGACGAGATTCTTTTAATGAACCCTTAAGCCAGTATAAATCGTAGAAATTAATTGCTAAACCGATATTAGAAAAAATCAATCCAAAATCTATGTAGTGAAATACATTTTCTATAGCGGTATCATCAGAATATACTACTTTGAAAAAATACACAATGCTTAGTAATAAGGAAATAAAAAATGCTATCAAATAACATATCTTGAGTTTCATAAATTTATTTAAAATTAAGTCATTTATTCCAATTCTCTATTTGCTTTAACAAGAGCCGAAGATACCAGCATATGAAAAAATCTTACCAACTACTGCTGCCCCACAACCAAAACCTAAAGTTACACCACATGATGCTAAACCTAGAGTAGATACTGCATTTGCTGCTATGGATGCAGCGCATTGCCATGAGATGGAAGACTGTGCTACTGTAGCATGATTTTTGTATATGCTTGGATAGTTGTTTATAGATGGAACATGTGCTTGATCAGCCCACCCTACTCTAGCAAAATACCTATCTTTTGCTCCTTCCATCCATACTGCCATCTGCTTCATCATTTCTCCTGTATTCAATAAATCTGTTTGCTCAAGAGGAGACAAGTGAGCGCTATTAACTATTTTCTTATTTATCTTCTCTAATCTCTTTAAATAAAACTTGTTCTAAGGTCATATCCAACGCTTGGATAAATTTATGAATTTCTTCCGTCTGCGGTTGAATTTTCATCTCTTCTCTCGGCAAAACTACCCCCTCATCTTGATTACAGCCCCATGTACTACCTAATAACAACATAACTATAGCAGTCGTTTTACCTACTCGTCTCATTCCACTGAATACTTTTTATAATTTTCTTTTCATTTTTTACAAAAATTATGTTTACAAAGATAAAAATAATATGCAAATATTTTTTATTTATAGTTAATAAATAAGTGAAATTTATTATGTAAGACCTTTAGCTCACAATGAGTTGCAGTTCACTTCAAATGGCGTACTCCTTAAAAAAATTAAAATCCTCACAATCCACAGATTGATTCGGTGTTTAGCTTCGCTGACTTACAGTTAATTTTTATCAAGCGTTGCATTGTATGGGCTAAAGTACTTTTTGTAAAGGTCTTCAATTACTATAATAAATATCTATTACTTTTTACTGATTCAAAGAATAAAATTATATTTTTTTATTAAATATTATCTTTTACTTTTATAAAATTAATATTTAATAATCTCATTTAACATAACCTTTAATTTAAGCAGGCAAGACTTACTTTATTTTTGATATTTTTTATCTATTATACTTGCGAGACTGTACTTTTATTATATTATTTTATCTACCTTTGACAGTAAAGTAACTAAAAACGCTAGTTATGAAAAAAGTATTTTTGTTTTGTATGATTATTTGTGTGCAAAATTTTATCAGTTGTACACAAGATGAAAAGTCTTTGAAAGACTACTCAGGAAAAAATATAGTGAATAATTTCCGTGCTAAATATGTAATAAGCGGTTGTCGTCCGCTGGATATTAAGTCAAATGTTATAGTAACAAATGCAGGTTCAATAATATCAAGTTTCTCTTTTAAATTATCTGCATATGGTCGTTCAAAAAAGATTTATATGTATAAGCTATCTTCTGGTAATTACGCGTATGATTTAGACCGAGATGGGCAAATTGATTTTCAAATACAACCTTTAAGCGAAGATAGTACGCAGGCATATTATCTTGATAGAAATGGTAAAATATTTGGAAAGGGATCAGTTGAAATCTTGGGTGACCAATCATATTTGAGATATAAAACGGCACTTCCTGAAAATGGTTCTACAGATCGTCATCCGGGCGAGACTTGGAGTGATTGCTTCAGACGAGAATGGTCAGACCCAGTGAAAGTTGCAATAGTGGTTATTGAGCCTGAATTAGCTCCTGCTGTTCTTGAATATGTTGCTGTAGATTGTCTTTTTTGTTCTGATTGTGAACAACCTGAAAAGAAAGAAAAACAACCAGATAAGCATTAATCAGAGGCGACAATAGCTTAATAAAAAGTAAATCTAAAAAATTATATATCATGTCTAAGTATGAATACAAATATCGTATTTTTAAGTCCCGTTCCTTAAGGTTAGGATTAACCATTGGAATTATATTGTTTCTTTTCATTTATTTACATTTTTTCCGTATTGACCTAGGCCATATTTATGTATATATTGGTGATACTCGTATTCCGGGAGGCTATGCTATTTTACTATTTTTAGTCATTAGGTATATGCTTATTCTTTTGTTTCCAAAATATATGGAAGAACGATTAAGATATCAAATTAATCGATTTAACTTGATTAGAAATTTTTTTTTAAGACGCAAAAAATCTAATAAATTATAGCTTAAGACCCTTGCTCTTTCTGTTCATTTTTTCCTTGATAAAAAAACGATGCCAAAAAATCAAGACAGTTTCCTTCCTGTAAAACCTACAAAATCCTCTGCCATGGACGAAAGAACTCGCTTACACTCAAGACCTTTAAAAGGTGTAGTAGTTTATCTCCAAGCACAGGCTTCCCTAAGGTCAGGAGGGAGGCTTCCAACCCATCGGGAGGCATGCCTTAAAGGCTTAGAGTTCCCTGTATTCGGGAAGCCTTTCATATAGAGAGCCCTTTAGCTTTGCTGACTTTCAGTTTAGTTAATTTTCATCGGGCGTCGTATTTTATTAGATTGCGCGGACTTGCAGCTGATAGAGTACTTTGTGCAAAGGTCCCTAAGATGTTTATTAAGCCTTAATTTTTTGTAAATACCGGTAAAATAATACGAAATATTGTTCCTTTTTCACGAGAGGACTCATATACTCCTATTTTTCCGTTATGATATTCTTCGATAATTCTCTTCGCAAGAGATAGTCCTAATCCCCAGCCTCTTTTCTTGGTGGTATATCCGGGATTGAAAATTTGTTTTTGTTTCGCTTTAGGAATCCCTTGCCCATTATCTTTTACCTGAATAAAAATCTGATCTTCCTGCTGAAAAATATCAATAGAAATATTGCCTTTTCCCTGTACAGAATCTACTGCATTTTTTATAAGATTTTCTAATACCCAGCCGTATAATGGGATAGATAATGCTACATAAGCATGCTCAATAGCTGAATGAAAATCAAATGAAACTTTTTTTGAAATCCGGTCAGACATATAATCGAATGCTTGAAGGCTAACGCTTACGATTTCTTCAGAGGATAACCTGGGTTTTGAGCCTATTTTTGAAAAACGATCGGTAATGACGATTAAACGGTTTATATCTTTTTCTATCTCCTCAATAGGCATGGAATGATTTTTTTCCATTTTCATAAAAGCTAACCATCCCATTAAAGAAGAAATAGGAGTGCCTATCTGATGTGCCGTTTCTTTTGCCATTCCCACCCATAAATCATTTTGGTCTGATCGTTTTACCATATTATAATACCAATAGATAAATAAACCGAACAAAGTAATGAAGAGCATTAAAATGATTGGATACCATTGCAGACGATCTAAAAATGCTGAATTTTTATAATAAATATATTGAGAACCTAAGGGAAGTTTTATTTCAATCGGTTCATAATGTTTTTTCATCTCTTCAACTAGGCGATGTAATCGATGAGGATGTTTAATAATTTTATCCGATATATTTTGATGATAAATACACTTTTGCTCATCGTTTAAAATAATAATCGGTAAATCTACTTTATTGAGGTACTCTGAATAAAAATCAAAGGTTTCCGGGTTGATATTTTCACCCAGATCAATCAGATTTTTCTGAATTTTTACATAAAATTGAATCCTTAGCGATTCTTGCTGCTTTAAACGATAGACTGATTGAGTAATCATCATAATCGATAAAATTACAATGATCAAAGCAATGAGGAAGCCTGTCCATTTATTCAGAAATAATCTTTTATAAAACTTCATTTATTGTACGCCAAGTGCCGAAAACCAGCAATTATAACCCACTTAAGGGATAGAATAAATTTTCTTCACTTGCTCAGCCAGTTCTATTCCTATTTGCTCTTGTGCTTCTATGGTTGATCCGCCAATGTGCGGGGTTAGAGATAAGTTAGCATTCATTAACAAATGTACCTCTGGTGAAGGTTCATTTTCAAAAACATCAAGTGCTGCATATTTTACCTTGTTAGATGCAATAGCGCCTAAGAGTGCTTTTTCATCAATTACGCCTCCACGAGCCGTATTAATCACCCCTACTCCGTCTTTCATTTTGGCAAATTCTTCTCTTCCGAGAATGGGCTTTCCTTGATAAGGTACATGCAGCGTAATAAAATCTGCCTGTGGCAGCATTTCATCTAAAAATGTACTGTTAATGTGAAAGGTAACGGTTTGACCGTCATAAAATTCAAGCGTTATTTCACGTTTGATTTTTTCAATATTTGCTACTATAACTTTCATCCCAATGCCTAATCCTATTTTAATTGTTTCGGTAGCAATCCGCCCAAAACCTATAACTCCTAAGGTTTTTCCTGCAAGTTCCTGCCCATTTTCATATCGTTTTTTTAAGGATTTAAATTTAGATTCTCCTTCGAGCGGCATATTGCGGTTAGAATCGTGCAGAAAGCGTACCATAGAGAATAAATGAGCGAAAGTTAATTCCGCCACTGATTTAGAAGATGCAGCAGGGGTATTGATGACTTTTATTCCTTTTTCATTAGCATACTTCACGTCAATATTATCTAATCCGACCCCTCCGCGACCGATAATTTTTAAATGAGGGCAGGCATCGATGATTCCTTTTCTAATTTTAGTGGCGCCTCTTACTAATACCACTTCAATACCGTGTCTATTAATAAAATTAATTAGCTGCTCTTGCGCAACTTTATTAACCATCACTTCAAAACCAGCGTTTTTTAAAATATCTTCTCCTGCTTTTGAAATTCCGTCATTAACTAATATTTTCATATTTTATTTTTTATTTTGTATAAAATTGAGACCGTTGCAAAAAGCACTTTAGCAAAAAAATGCAACGCCCGATAAAAATTAAAATCCTCACAACCCAAGGGTTGCTCCGGTGTTTAATTTTTTGAGATGGTTACTGAGGCTGTCGAAGTAAGGAAGCAGTTTGAAGCTAAATGCTTTCTTTTTCATACTTTTTTATGTGTTCTGCAACGGTCTCAAAATTATTTTAATAATGAGCACTTCTCTTCTAATTGCTTCATCACTGTAATTAATGCCTCAATTCCTTCTCTTGGCATGCCATTATAAATGCTGGCTCTATATCCGCCTACTAATCGATAACCAGAAATATTAGCAATCCCGGTATTTTTGTAAAGTGTTTCAAAATGTTCACTATACTTTGGTTCCTTTAGTACAAAAGTTACATTCATCATAGAACGAGATTGTTTATCCGCTACTCCTTCAAATAAAGGATTTCTATCAATTTCTTCGTACAAAGCATTTGCTTTCTCCTTATTGACTTTTTCAATGGCATCTACTCCTCCCTGAACTTTCAACCATTTTAACATCAATCTGGAAGTAGCTATCGAAAATACCGGCGGCGTGTTAAACATGCTGTTATTGGCTATATGAACCTGATAATTTAGATACGATGGAATGTCTCGTCCGGTTTGTCCCAATAGTTCATCTTTTACAATAATTAAAGTGGTCCCGGCAGGTCCCAGGTTTTTTTGTGCTCCGGCGTAAATCAATGCGAAATCACTTACATTAATTTTTCGGCTGAAAATATCGGATGACATATCGCAAATCAGGGGTTTATTGGTTTTTGGAAAGATTTTAAACTGTGTGCCAAAAATGGTGTTGTTCGAGGTAAAATGCACATAATCAGCATTTTCAGAAATGATATATTCTTTGGGAATAGATTTAAAATTTTGCTCTTTTGATGAGGCAACCATCTTAACTTTTCCAAATCGCTTGGCTTCTTTCATTGCTTTTTCCGACCATCTTCCCGTATTGATATATGCAGCGGTTCCTCCTTTTTTTAGAAAATTATACGGCACCATAGTAAATTGCAGACTGGCGCCCCCTTGTAAGAATAAAATACTGTATCCCTCCGGTACATTCAAAAGTTCCCTTACCAAGTCTTGTGCTTCGTTCATAATTTTAACAAACTCCTTGCTTCGATGCGAAACTTCGATAAGAGAAAGGCCGGAGTCATTAAGTTCTAAAACAGATTCAGAGGCTTTTTTTAAAACCTCCTGAGGTAAAACACAGGGGCCTGCACTAAAGTTATATTTTTTCATTTTTTTGATTATCATTGTAGTTGCGTCGAAGCAAGCAAAATTAAAAAAAATAATTCAAATGAATGAGGCCTTTAGCTTGTGCTGATTTTAACTAGTGGTGACTTGCAGTTCAGTTCTCGGGCGTTGCACTTTATTCGCTGACTTTCCTTTGGCTAAAGTGTTTTTTGCAAAGGTTTTCTGGATTTTATTTCAAAAAAAGTTGTAAATTTGGCAAAAATTTATTTGTTATGATTTCACAAACCTTAAACTCAGTTCTCAATGAACAAATTAAATTAGAAACTATCGCTTCTATGCAATACCTAGCGATGGCAAGTTGGTCAGAAATCAATGGATATAACGGCATTGCAAAATTCTTTTATCGCCAAGCCGAAGAAGAGCGAGAGCACATGCTTAAATTGATTTATTTTGTAAATGAACGTGGTGGCGAAGTTGAATTTACGGATTTAGAAAAACCCATAAGTGATTTTGAATCGGTTTACCGTTTATTTGATTTCTTCTTAGAGAAAGAGCGTTTAGTCACCGATCATGTAAACAAAATCGTATATGAATCCTTACAGGAAAAAGATTATACCGTGCACAACTTTATGCAGTGGTACGTTTCTGAGCAGGCTGAAGAAGAGGCACTGGCTAACTCCTTGTTAGATAAACTTAAAATTATTGGGGAAGATAAAGCCGGACTTTACTTATTTGATAAAGACTTGAAAGATCTAAATCCTGATGAGGATGAATAAATACCGGCAGGAGTTTAATGATTCGTAATTATTAAATCCAAGAGTTATAGGCTTACTGAAGATGTGATCCTATAACTCTTTTTTATATTCTTGTAATGAGACTGTTGATAAAATGAGACTGTTGCAAAAAGCACGCTAACAAAAAAATGCTTGTATTGAGTTTGCCGAAATTCAACGCTCAATAAAAATTAAATCCCAGAGCACCCTTTTGGTTGTGAGGATTTTAATTGTCGGTAGCTGAGCCTGTCGAAGTTTTGAGATGGTTGCTGAGCACAGCCGAAGTAAGGAAGCAATTTGAAGTAAGATGCTTTCTTTTTCATACTTTTTTATGTGTTCTGCAACGGTCTCAAAATACTTTTTACAAAGGTCTTATTTTACTTTTATCACTGTTTATTTTTCTTTTTGCAATCCTTTATAAACAAAGGCTGAGACGATAATGCTCATTTCAAATAAGCCCCAAAGCGGAACTGCTGCAACAAGCATGCTAAAAACATCCGAGGGCGTTATAAAGGCAGATAAAACCAAAATAATAATAAAAGCAAATTTGCGATTTTTCTTTAAAAATGCAGGCGTCATTAAGCCTATTTTGGTAAAAAAATAGATGAAAACAGGTATTAAGAATACAACACCCATACTAATCGTGGTAGTAACGATGGTTGAAATGACATCGCCTAACCGAAAGATATTTTCTGTTTTATTAGATATTTTAAATGTATAGCCAAAATGTATAGCCAAAGGAGAGATAACAAAATAGCCGAAAATAACGCCCAGTAAAAATAAAAATGAAGTAACCCCGATAAAAGAGGCTGAATATTTTTGTTCTTTTGCGGATAAACCGGGCTTTACAAAACGCCAGATTTCATATACTATATAAGGAAATGATAGCACAATTCCGGCGATGAGTGCAACCCATATAAACGTGTTAAATTGTCCGAAAACAGCTATATTTTGTACATGAAGATCCTCTGCTGAAAGTGTAAAGGGCTTTCCCATTCCAAGTAATTGGGTACAATAATTCAACCCACGATAGGTAATAAAATCAGGGTCTATCATTCCCAATAAAAATTCATCTACAATTTCCTGAGCAAAAATACCACACAATATCGCACCGACTACAATCGCGATAGCACTTCTAATTAAATGCCATCTTAATTCTTCCAGATGGTCTAAAAAAGACATCTCGATTGTTTTTCCTTTTTTCATTCCTTAACTTTTTATCTATTTTGCAACGGTCTCTCTACATTATTTTATTCTTATTAAAAGAAAGGCGAAAAATACAATTATAAAATGATTAAAACAGAGAATTGATTGATTTTTTTACTCTATCGACAGGTTATTTCATAGTTTAATATTTTTTTGTCTGCGTTCGTAATAATCAAAAAATAAAATAATGAATACGCCCAGCACGATAAAACCAATGTAAATAATATTATTCCATTTACTCAAATTTGGGAGAAAGCGCTCGTAAGACTCGATAATTTTTACCCCATCCTCTCGAAAATGATGATGTTCTATTCTCCAGGGCCAAGCTGCCCCAAGAGAGCCGGTAATAAATCCGATAAGCGTAGCGATAACATAGTCGTGAAAATGCTTTAAGAAGTAAGCAATAATATTTGAAAAAGTAATAAGCCCTAATATAGCACCCAGGCTAAAAACAGCGGTTACGTAAAGTAAATGTATGTGCTCCTGAGAGTTAAAAAATTCCAGTTGCCCTATAAGCAGGCTTATTATTGATTTCAATAAATTATTAACCGAATCGATTAATAACAAAGTATAATTTCCGAGAAGGATTAATATAAACGAGCCTGAAAAACCGGGAAGTACCATGCCTGAAACACTTATAAAACCACATAAAAAGACAAACCATAAAGAATTATTAGGGGTCATTAGTGGCATAAATGAAACGGTAAATCCTACAATCGCTCCTATCAGAGAGAAACCGAGCGTTTTAAGATTCCATTGCTTTACGTCTTTTTTTACATAAATGACGGATCCAATAATCATCCCAAAAAATGTTGACCAAATCATGAAAGGAAAATTACGAATAAGGTAATCTAATAATAATGAAATACTAAAGTAAGCCGATACCAGCCCAAAAATAACTGCCGTAAGAAATTTTAAATTAACATACCTTGCAAAGACAGAAAATCCACGCTTTCGCCACAGGCCCAGTGATTTCAAATTTATTTTTTGAAAAGAATAAATCAATTCCTCATAAAATCCTGTAACTAAAGCGACCATCCCGCCTGAAACACCCGGAACTTTGTTGGCTGCGCCCATTAAAATCCCTTTAAAACAAAGGATAAAATAGGATAAAAAAGTACGCTTGTACATAGATTATAATTTATCGCAAAGTTACTCAACTTATTATCATAAGTAAAGATAAAATTATATTTTTGGGATAAATTAATACAACGCGACGGTCTCAATTTATAAATTTTACAAATCTTGTTAAAATTAACCTATGGTATATAAAAATTATTTTAAAAGAATAATTGACTTGATTGCTGCAAGTATAATGATGATTATTCTTAGTCCTGTTTTTGTACTGATTACTATTTGCCTGTTCTTTGCCAACCGTCGCAAACCGTTCTTTATTCAAAAGAGACCCGGGCGAAATGAAAAGATATTCTCAATCATTAAGTTTAAAACAATGAACGATAAAAGAGATATCCATGGAAAACTTTTACCTGATGAAAAAAGAATCACAGCTATAGGGCGTTTTATTCGTAAAACTTCTTTAGATGAAATTCCTCAACTCATCAATGTTATTAAAGGAGAGATGAGTTTAGTTGGTCCTCGCCCTTTATTGATAGAATACCTGCCTTTATATAATGAACGGCAAAAACGACGACATGAAGTGCGCCCGGGCATTACAGGGTGGGCTCAGGTAAATGGCAGGAATGCTATCTCGTGGCAGGAAAAATTTGAACTGGATATATGTTACGTAGAGCATCAAAGTTTGATATTGGACCTCAAAATCGTTTTTAAAACCTTGCAAAAAGTACTGCTTAGAAAAGATATTAATTTCTCTACTTTGGTTGAAGTGAATACTTTTAAAGGAAACTAATTAAGGCCATTACAAAAAGTTTGAATGGGGTCTATAATCTTTGTTTTTTAGTTTTTTTATTTTACCTACTGACTTATTGATAAGTTTTTCACTGTTTTTTCATGGATTTATTCACTATCAATACTCCTTTATCCTCTTGTTTTTCACTCTTTTTAACGATTAGACGCAAGTAGCCCCGGACTTCGATATAAATTATACCCTATCGCCTCCATTAGGTTTTGCGTATGCATCTTTGCTATCCCCCTATATCTTGCCACCCCGCCTGAAAACCATCGCTTTATACTTCCGAATGTCCGTTCTATACTTCGATAAACTCAGTAACCTTTTTAAAGCTTGTTTCTCCTATTCGTTTATTGAACCTCTTCTCAAAATCCGTTAATGGCTTTCCAATTTTCGCTTTCTTCAGTAGATGATTCTTTCGCTTTTTCCTCTTTAACAAACTCACATTTCTCTCTGATTCATAGCCCTTATCCCCTTTTAAGGGAATACCCGATGGCAGGTCTGCAGACACTAAAACCTCCTGTAAATTGCTCACCTCGTTTACACTTGCTTTCGTGCTTACTACTCCAAGTACCAGACCCTTCATCGGTAACATAGTGTTTTTTATACCCATAATAATACTTACCTCGCTTTTTTAACTAGGCGGCTTGTTTATCTACACTTGCCTTATAATCTTTTTTACGAACGCCTCTTTTTGCTCTCCGCTCTCCTCTGTAACCTTATCATTCACCTTGCCTTTCGGTTTTAAGGGCGTCTCTATTACACTAGCCTCTACTATCGCTCCTTTTTTGATGATGATTGGATGACGTTCTAATTGACCGTTGATCTCCTTAAATAGACGCTTGTAGGCTTATGCCCGCGTCATCAATGTTCTAAATCTACTCAAAGTACTATATCAGGCGAGGATTGCGCTAGGTGTAAACCACAAAAACAACTGAACGAAAGACTGTCATTTATCCTATCTTCCACTTCATAATCACTTAATCCATACCCGGTTTGTAATAAACACATCTTGAATAATACTTCGACAAATGGTTACTGAGCCTAGTCGAAGTATCACTTTTTTTATATCTACTATCTTTCATTACCTTGCAACGGTCTTGGATAGCAAAGATGCATACGCAAAACCTGCTGGAGGCGATAGGTTATAATTTATATAGGAGCCCAGGGATACTTGCGTCTAATCGTTAAAAAGAGTGAAAAACAAAAGGATAAGCGACGATTTATAATACATACACACATGAAAAATAGTGAAAAACCTATCAATAAGTCAGTAGGTAAAATCAAAAAACTAAAAAAGAAAGATTAAAAATCGAATTTAACTTTTTTGCAACGGTCTTAATTTATTATAGATTTGGTATTATTATATAAAGAAAGTAACTTTTTTAAAGTATTTCAATTATATGATTGAGAAATTTCCTCTAAGGTCTTATATAAAACCCCTAATTCATTCGCGGTAAGCAGTTTATTTTTATAGGATTTAAAATTAGGAATTCCTCTAAAATAATTCCCATAATGTTTTCTGGTTTCTATAATCCCTATGCGTTCCCCTTTCCATTTAACTGCCAATGTTAAATGTTTCCGAACAGCCTTTACCCTTTGTTTTACACTTGGCGGGTATAAAAAGTCTCCCGTTTTTAAGTAATATTTAATCTCGTTAAAAATCCAAGGGTAACCAATCGCTGCACGTCCGATCATGCAGCCATCCAAACCATATTCATCACGCATTAATCTTGCTTTTTGAGGTGAGTCAACATCTCCGTTCCCAAAAATCGGAATAGACATTCTTGGATTCTTTTTCACCTCCCGGATTAGTGTCCAATCCGCATTTCCTTTATACATTTGTGAACGGGTTCGCCCATGGATAGATAGTGCCTGAATACCTACATCCTGCAATCGTTCAGCAACTTCTACAATTCGAATTGATTTTTCGTCCCAACCTAATCTTGTTTTGACTGTTACCGGCAAAGAGGTTCTGTCAACCACTGCTTTGGTAAGCCGTACCATCTTATCAATGTCTTTCAATATACCTGCTCCGGCTCCTTTGCTGACCACTTTCTTTACAGGGCATCCAAAATTAATATCTAAAACGTCTGGGCATGCTTCTGTTACCTTGTCAGTAGCCTTAAGCATGGAATCTAATTCAGCCCCAAAGATCTGAATTCCTACCGGTTTTTCATCTTTGAAGATTTCCAATTTTCTGACACTTTTGTCAGCATCTCTTATTAATCCCTCTACTGAAATAAACTCTGTGTACATCATATCAACACCATGCGTTTTGCATAAACGTCGAAAGGGCGGATCGCTTACATCCTCCATAGGGGCGAGAAGTAAGGGAAATTCTCCCAATTTTAAAGTGCCAATCGTAACCAAATGATAATCCTATTTAGTTTTAGCATAAATTACTTTTACATCAAAGAATATTAATCACCTGCTCTACTTGTGGAGCATGTTTTTTTATCGTTTGTTCGACCCCCATTTTTAATGTCATTTGATTGATAGAGCAATCCGTACAATTTCCTAACATTCTTACTTTAACTATTTTATCCTTTATAATATCTACCAACTCTATGTCTCCCCCGTCAGTATTTAAAAACGGGCGGATTTCATTTAAAGCTGCATTTACCTGGTCTTGAATTTTTGACATCTTTATCTTATTATTTTATTTTGCGTTACAACCTGCCATTGTAGTAATACGAACTGCCTCTGTCGGTGGAAGGCTTTTATTTCTCGTTACAACCTCTTGTATCATTTTTTTTGATATTTCATCAAATATATCCGTAACGAATGTATTTTCCTGTAATCCGGCCGGCCGGCCGGCATCCCCTGCTTCTCTAATACTCTGTACAATCGGAATCTCGCCAAGAAAAGGAACTTTTAATTCTTCTGACAGACGTCGTGTTCCTTGTTTTCCAAACAGATAATATTTATTGTCCGGCAATTCTTCAGGAGTAAAATAAGCCATATTTTCAATCATTCCTAAAACAGGTACGGAAATCACGGGTAATTGAAACATTGCTGCACCTTTGCGTGCATCAGCCAATGCAATGATTTGGGGCGTTGAAACGATAACGGCACCTGTAATAGGGACTTCCTGTACTATTGACAGATGAATATCTCCTGTTCCGGGGGGTAAATCAACGATTAAAAAATCTAATTTTCCCCAATGAGCATCCCGAATAAGCTGGTGAATAGCTTTAGAAGCCATAGCCCCCCTCCAAACCACTGCCTGGTTAGCTTTGGCAAAAAACCCGAGAGATAATATTTTAACACCGTAATTTTCAACCGGCTGTATTTTTTGTTTTCCTTCTACTTTTATTCCTAACGGTTTTGCTTCTGTCAGATCAAACATAGTAGGCATTGAAGGGCCGTAAATATCCGCATCCAAAAGCCCTACCTTAAACCCCTTTTTTACCAGCGAAACTGTAAGATTTGAAGCAACAGTTGATTTCCCAACACCTCCTTTTCCAGAAGCTATAGCAATTATATTTTGTACACCGGGAATTTTAGTTCCTTTAATTTTTGGTTTTTCAGGTGTTTCTACATGAAAATTAACTTTGACTTTCGCTTTTTTATAAACAAAATCATGTACGGCTTTCAGCAGGTTAACCTCTATTTTCTTTTTAACGTGAAAAGTAGGGGAAGAAACAACAACATCTATTTCTACCTCGTCTCCAAAGGCATTTACATTGCGAACCTCTACTTCAATTCCAGCTAATTTAATTGCCTTTAATACCTCTTTTTTATTGATTTTCATAAATATGAAACCCCTAAATATGGTACAAATATACAAATTATTTATATGTAATCTTAACTACTTTGCAAAGATTTTTTACAAAATACATAAAAAAAGTATAAAAACTTTGAGCTTTAACTTCAAGTTGCTTTCTTGCTTCGACTAAGCTGCCGAAAATTAAAATCCGAGACCGTTGCAAAAAACACTTTAGTAAAGACAAGTCAGCGAAACTAATGAAATGAGACCGTTGCAGAACACATAAAAAAGTATGAAAAAGAAAGCATCTAACTTCAAACTGCTTCCTTCTCAAAAAATTAAAATCCTCACAACCCAAAGGTTGCTCCGGTGTTTAGCTTTGCTGACTTTCAGTTAATTTTTATCGGGCGTTGCATTTCGGCAAACTCAATACAAGCATTTTTTTTGTTAGCGTGCTTTTTGCAACGGTCTCAAGATTTAGCGGATAGCCCGACCGCCCTCAGGCGGGAACGCCCAAGAAATAAATAAGATAATCGTTGAAAGCCTTCGCATAATAGACAATAAATCGAGACTGTTGCAGAACACATAAAAAAGTATGAAAAAGAACGCATCTAACTTCAAACTGATTCCTTCTCAAAAAATTAAAGTCCTCCACACCCAAAAGGTTGCTCCGGTGTTTAGCTTTGCTGACTTTCAGTTAATTTTTATCGGGCGTTGCATTTTTTTGCTAAAGTGCTTTTTGTAATGGTCTCGAAATGCAAAGCCTAGTAAAAATAAATCCAGAGTAACCCATTTAAGTTCTTTTCTATGTTTTAGCTATGTAGAATCTCTGCTGTTTTTTGCTGAATCCTTTTTTTGCCTGCTTAATCGGAGTATCTCCTCCGCCTTATCAGATTCAGGGAGACCCTCGTAAAGAAGCGCAACTTTCTTTAAAGCCGAAAGCATGGCTTCTTTCCCCTGGGTTTTTCCTTCTACGTATGCACTAAGCAAACTGAATTTTGCTATAATTTCCTGGTTTCCATAATGTTTAAACGCCTGACGGATTAATCGTTTACACTCTTCGTAATCATCTGCTCTATAAGCCTTGAATGCCTTTTTATAGAGCGCTATGCTTTCTTTTGAATTCTTCGCAGCAGCCACATTTGAAACGGGGTTTTTCACATAAGCGGCATACAGACTTTGAGGAAATTCTTCTATTAAAAGCATCTTATACTGTTTTGCCTGTTCAGGATGATCCTGCAACGCCCTAAAAAGATTATAATACGCTTTTGCCTTCAACTCCTTTTCCGGTTGCTGAACTAACAATTCCTTAAGCGTTACTATTGATTTTTTCTTATTCTTTATTTTATCAAGATAGATAATTCCCATCGTAAATTGCGCACTGTCTCGCGCGGATTTCATCCTCGCAATAATCTTTTTATCTATAGGTATTTGCGACAAGTAGTTATCAGGATTATAACGCTTTTTTTTATCTTCTTCCGGAAATTTTTCTTCCTTTTCTTTTGATGAAAAACCTATTATTATGCCTGATATGCGCCAATCATCAATTAATTGCCGGGCGCCCCATCTCTCTTTAAATTTTTGCTTCCCCCGAGCCATTAAACGATCATTATAAAAATAAAAAACTTTCTTATTATCATAGGTTTTATCGAAAGCAGATGATGGGTCGATTAGTTCATAATTTGTAATCTTTTGTTCTATCTCCTGTTGCTTTTTTTTATCCTCTTTTTTTAATCGGGCAATGTATTTCTCTACATAATTTCTTTGTAATGATGGGGTCAATCTTGCTAACTCAAGAATGCTGTCATTATTCTTAACCTTTTTATAATTTTTGATTAATTCATCTAAGTATATTCTTCTTTGGCTAAGAAAATTTTTGATTTTTTGATTTTTTGATTTCTTAAAAGCGCTGTCATAATACTCGCCTGCTGAGATATATCTCTCTTTTTCAAATAAAATATTTCCTGTGTGTGCGTAACCCAGACTTTTGATGCGTTCAGATGAGCTGTTTTGTAATAGCACTTTCTTAAAAAACTTCTCAGCTTCATTTAGTTTGTTCGATTTCTCAGCTATCCAGCCGAGTTGATAATAAATTTGATCTTTAAGCCCCTCATATTTGCTATTCTTGAGCATTTTTCTCAAAGCTTCCTGAAAAGCTGTATAATTACTTTTTTGTGGAATAAAATTCTGTGCAATACCCATTTTTGATTGAAACTCCATTTCAAATCCCGGATGATATTTAGCCACCTTATCAAATAGTTTTGAAGATTCTATATAATTTCCCAACTGATTCTGAAGCTGTGCCTGAATAAAGGTATAGCGCCCTTCTCTTTTTTTGTTTTTTGTATTCTCTTTTGCCTTTTCAAGTGCTTGTATTGCAAGTTCATATTTTCCGTCATCGATTAATATCTGACTATATAAAGCCGCTATTTTTTCTTTCAGTTCATTTGTTAAGCCGGGATTTTTATACTTATCCACTAAAGATTCTAGCGCATAAAACTTATTTCCTGCCTGAAAATTAGTTCTCGCCTGCCAAAAATACGCTTCGTTCTCTTGTTTACTTCCTTTTATATTGTCCAAAATATAGTTAAAGGCATCTAATGCCTCATAGCTTTTCCCCTGATAATAACGTGCTTTGCCCAATAAGAGATAAGCTCTCGCTATTAATAGGTTTCGTTCTTTTCCCCTGATAATCATCGAGTGGTTTTCAATTGTTTTTATCGCTTTTTGTTCAGCATAATCAAACGGATTTCCAGAAAAATCATCTTCCTCTGGTTGATCAAGAAAAATACCTTTTCCCGTGCGCTTAAAGAAATTATTTTTTTTATGCGTTATATAGTTCGCGTAAGGGTTTTCTGAATCATTTTCTCGCTGTTTAATTAATTGTCCGGGAATTACCGGTAATAAAGTAGAATAATCCTCCTTAAAATCTTTTCTTTTCTTCTTTAATTCTTTTTTTATCGCCTCTTCACCATTGAACAACGGATTAAACCAACCGGTATATCTATGAAAAACCCTATGAGTAAAACGGTCTTTACGAACTGAGCAGGAAGCCAAACCAAAAAAGAAAACAAGCGTGAGTATATACTTGAAAAAATAATTCATATAATCAAAAATACAACTTTGATTGATTCTACACAAATGCTGCTTAATGATTAATCTGAGACCGTTGCAAAAAGCACGCTAACAAAAAAATGCTTGTATTGAGTTTGCCGAAATGCAACGCCCAAGGAAAATTAAACGCCGGAGCAACCTTTGGGTTGTGAGGATTTTAATTTTTTGAGAAGGAAGCAGTTTGAAGTTAGACGCTTTCTTTTTCATACTTTTTTATGTGTTCTGCAACGGTCTCGAATCTGTCTCATTCTATCCTGTGCAGGATTATTAAAAAGTAATTCCCAGCCCTTCAAAGTCTTTCCAAAAATAAGGATATGATTTCTCTACCACTGCCTTATTTTTAATTTTAAAATCATATTTTAATTTAAGCGGTGCAAAAGCCATTGCCATGCGGTGGTCATTGTACGTCTCTACTACTATCCCTTCTTTTGGCTTTTCAAAATCGACTATTTCTAAGGTATCATCCGTAGTTTTAACGCTTGATCCAAATTTAGTCAGCTCTGTTTTTAACGCTTCTAAGCGGTCGGTTTCCTTTATTTTAAGCGTTTCGAGGCCGGTTAGCTTACATTTTATCTTGAGCGCCGAGCAAGTTACTGCAATAGTTTGGGCAATATCCGGTGCGTGATTCAAATCAAGGGCTATAAAATCAGGAATTTTCGAGTTATTCTGCTTTCTTAAAATCAACTTATTTTGTAGAAAAGAGGATGCCACGCCCAATTCTTTATAAATATCTACCAAGACTTTGTCCCCCTGCAAACTATCTTTGCGGTAAAATTGTAATCCTATTTCTGCGCTATCTGAAAGGGCAGATAATGCATAATAATAGGAGGCAGAACTCCAGTCAGATTCTACGGATTGCTTTTGATTTAAGAGGGCGCCAGGTTTTATATAGATTTGATTCTGTTTAAAAGAAGCCTCAACCCCTACTCTTCTTAATAACCCAAGTGTTATACTTATATAGGGAAGGGAGGTTATTTTTCCCTTTAGACTTATCATTAATCCATTTTCTAAAAAAGGAGCGATCAACATAAGCGCTGTAATGTATTGACTACTGACATGAGCTGGAATTTCTACCCGTGAGCGGCTTATTTTTACTCCTCTGATCTTTAACGGCGGATACCCTAGTTTTCCAATAAACGAAATATCCGCACCCAATTCATTAAGCGCCTTTACAAGCAGCCCTATCGGGCGTTCTAACATCCTGCTTTCGCCTGTCAAAATAGTCTCTCGCCCTTGCTTTATTGCCAAATAAGCAGTTAAGAACCGCATAGCTGTACCTGCAATTCCAACATTAATTTCTGTTTCCTTAGAAGTTAAAGCAGCCTGTAATATAGTTGAATCCTGGGCATTTGAAGCGTGAATTATGTCAAAGGCATAATTTGACAGAGCTTGTAAAATTAATAGACGATTAGTTTCGCTTTTCGAACCGGTTAAAGTAAGTTCTCCTTTAATTTTCATATTTTATTGCTAAAGTGCTTTTTGAGACCGTTCCAGAATATATAAAAAAGTATGAAAAAGAAAGCATCTAACTTCAAACTGCTTCCTTATCAAAAAATTAAAATCCTCACAACCCAAAGGTTGCTCCGGTATTTAATTTTAGCTTACGCTGACTTGCAGTTCCTCGGGCGTTGCCTTTTTTTGTTAGCGTGCTTTTCGCAATGGTCTCGTTTTTCTATTTTAAAAAAGCTAAGACTTTATCTGTGATGAAGTGCAACTGCTCATCATCAAGTTCAGTGTGCATTGGCAGGGATAAGACTTCTTTTGCTAACTGATTAGATATTTTGAAGTCTTCTTCCTTATAATCGATTGATTGGTAAGCTTTTTGACGATGAAGTGGCACGGGATAGTAAATAGCGTTTGGAATTTCATTTTCTAATAAAAATTGATGCAGTCCATCACGATTTCCGCCGTTAACAATACGCAGTGTATACTGGTGAAAGACGTGATGCGTATTTTTATCACGATACGGGGTGATGATTTTATCACATTTCGCAAAGGCACAATCGTAAAAATAAGCAGCTTTTCTTCTTGCCTGATTATAAGAGTCCAAAAGAGACAACTTAGCCCTCAAAATACTTGCCTGAATAGAATCTAATCGAGAATTAACGCCTATTACGTCGTGATAATAACGCTGGTACATTCCATGATTTACAATACCCCGTGCTATTTGAGCTAATTCATCATCATTTGTAAAAAGCGCTCCTCCATCTCCATAACATCCCAAATTTTTAGAAGGGAAAAAGGAGGTTGTACCGATATGCCCCATAGCTCCTGCCTTTTTTAGGGTTTTATTGCTAAAGGTATAGGTCGAGCCAATAGCCTGAGCAGCATCTTCAATAACCCATAATTGATGTTTTTGAGCTATATGAATAATGGCTTCCATATCGGCACATTGCCCAAATAAATGAACAGGAATAATGGCTTTTGTCTTATCAGTGATTTTGTTTTCAATTTCTTCAATGCGCAGATTAAAGGTATCTAAGTTTACGTCAATTAACACGGGTTTTAATCCTAATAAGGCGATAACTTCAACAGTAGCTGCAAAAGTAAAGTCAACAGTGATAATCTCATCTCCGGGCTTCAACCCTAAACTCATTATGGCAATTTGCAGCGCATCCGTACCATTGGCACAAGGAATAATATGTTTAACTTTTAAATAGTCTTTTAAATCCTTCTCAAAAGCATGCACCTCCGGTCCGTTAATATACGCCCCTGATTCGATTACTTGTAAAACCAAATGATCAATCTGCTTTTTTATTTTTCGGTACTGACTTTTTAAGTCTACCATTTGTATTTTTTTCATATTGCTAAAGCATGCTTAAAGATAAAAAGCAAAGATATAGATTTGTCAAGATTCATAAAATAACCAAGATGTCAATAATTCTTTTTAATAAAAAGAGACCGTTGTAGAACACATAAAAAAGTATGAAAAAGAAATCATTTAACTTCAAACTGCTTCCTTCTCAAAAAATTAAAATACACGCTTATTTTACAAATACTGGCTTCCTTTGGAAAAATCCTCAAAAATGGATACTTTTACGACAAATTTTTCCATGCAAACAGCGCATACTATTATCATTGGAGACAGCAGACAAATGGATGAGATAGAGAACGAATCCATACAACTCATCATTACTTCTCCACCCTATTGGCAGTTAAAAGATTACGGAGTAGACCGCCAAATAGGTTATCATGAAAACTATGAAAACTATATAAATAACTTGAACCTCGTTTGGAAAGAATGTTATAGAGTACTTGAAAATGGATGCAGATTGTGTGTAAATATAGGGGATCAATTTGCGCGGGCGGTTTATTACGGGAGATACAAAGTCATTCCTATCCGAACAGAGATTATTAAATTTTGTGAAGCGATAGGCTTTGATTATATGGGCGCCATTATATGGCAAAAGAAAACGACCACTAACACAACAGGCGGGGCTTCACTTATGGGAAGTTATCCTTATCCTAGAAATGGTGTGCTTTCTATTGATTATGAATTTATCTTATTGTTCAAAAAACTCGGAGCGCCTAGAAAATCTGACAGAGAAAATAAATTGGCTTCAGCCATGACCAAAGAAGAATGGAAAACTTATTTTCAAGGACACTGGAATTTTGGAGGAGTAAAGCAGCAGGATCATATTGCCATGTTTCCAGAAGAATTGCCTCACCGATTGATCAAGATGTTTTCTTTCGTAGGAGATACCGTGCTTGACCCTTTTCTGGGCAGCGGGACTACTTCGCTTGCTTCAAAAAAACTTTATCGAAATTCCATAGGCTATGAAATTAATGCAGACTTTAAACCGATTATTGAAAAAAAACTCGGGGTTAAAAATCCCGAACTACAACCGCATAGCATCCGTTTTCGTAAACAATCTCTTTTTATGAACTTTGAAAGAGAATGGAATAAACTCCCCTATATTTTTAAAGATTATCATGCGTTTGATAAAAAAATGAATCCTAAAAAATTCTTGTTCGGATCAAAGTTAGATAAATACAATAGAAGTAAAGAGACGTTTTATCGGGTTAAAAAAGTTTTGAGTCCTGAGTTAATCGAATTGAATAACGATATTATCGTGAGACTTCTTGGAGTAAAAGAACATTCGGAAATTGATGGAAAAGCAACGGAGTTTTTAAAAACTAAAACGCGTAATCAAGCCATTTTTCTAAGGTTTGATAAACAAAAATATGATCATTCTAATTATGTATTGGCTTACGTGTATCTAAAAAACAAAACCTTTTTAAATGCACATTTGATTAAAAATGGGCTTGCCTTAGTGGATATAGAACGAGAGTATAAACACAAAACGAAATTTAAAAATCTAGAAAAAAGTTATAACCAATCATCCATCGAAGAAATATGCTAAATCTTTTGGTAAAAAAGAAAAAGTTTTAAATTATGCAAGCAATACCTATCAATTAACTCGTCCGAATAAGGTCGGCGCAGTAATGGCTTTGATTAGAGAATGTCAACCTAATGCTTTAGAAGAATGGGAACAATACTACTTTAAAAAAGCCTATACGAAATCAGCGAAACCGGCTAAAGTTACAAAAGAAATCCTTGATGAACTAGGTGTAAGGCTCTATTCAAAAATAACGGAAGTGGTTATACCAGAATGGAACGCCGCTTTTCAAAATTTAAGTATTGAAGATTGTAAAGAATATATTTATCAGGTTACAATAGTCAGGACTTATGATGGATTTTTATTGGAGAAATCAGTAGTGAATGATGGACTTGTAAAGGTATTCCCAGAAGTGAAGTTTGAAGAATCAAGTGAAGAGTTAGATCATGCAGGTGATATAGACTATATTGGAAAAGTAGGTGATAAGGCTTTTGGAATTCAGATAAAACCTATTACTGCCAATTCAAATTTCGGGAATTATAATGTTTCTGAAAGAATGAGTAATAGCTTTAAAGTTTTTGAGGAAAAATTTGGTGGAAAAGTGTTCGTTATATTTTCAGTACGAGAAGGAGATAAAAAAGAAATAGTAAATAAAGATATATTAGAACAAATCAAGCTAGAAATTAAACGTTTGAAAAGTTAAATAAATTTTAGCTAGCGCTGGCTTGCCGTTGCAAAAATTTGCATTGAATGGCTTTTGCGGGGAGATGCGTTAGGGATAGAAGCGGTATACTTTTTCTTGGGGCATCCTCTCGCCCCAAGAAAAAGATTTAGCGGATAGCCCGACCTTTTTTGGCGAACTTAGTTCGCCAAAAAAGGGAACGCCCAAAAAATAAACAAAAGGACTTATTATGTATTTGTGGGCATAGTAAGGGACCGTTGCAGAATGTAAAAAAAAGCATGAAAAAGAAAGCATCTAACTTCAAACTGCTTCCTTACTTCGGCTGTGCTCAGCAACCCTCTCAAAAAATTAAAATCCTCACAACCCAAAGGTTTCTTCGGTGTTTAATTTTTATCGGGCGTTACATTTCGGTAAACTCAATACAAGCATTTCTTTGTTAGCGTGCTTTTTGCAACGGTCTTGGTAATTATTGCCTGCACTTTCGTTAAAAAAATAGTCAATAAATGTTTTGAAAAACTTCTCAAGACATTTTCTCAAAAACATCAAGACATTTTCTCAAAAACATCAAGACTTTTTTCAAAAAACATCAAGATATTTTTTAAATAAATCATCGGTATAAAAAATGTATTTTTGTGCCTGTATTTTACAGAGGAGGAGGAATATATGATTTATGCACAAAATATCGGGCTGCACTTTGCGGGAAATTATCTGTTTGAAAAGGTTTCTTTTCAAATTAAAAAAGAAGACCGCATCGGGTTGGTAGGAAAAAACGGCGCTGGGAAGTCAACCTTACTTAAAATTCTTATCGGTGAACAGGAAACGACAGAGGGAGAAATTAGCTTTGAAGGAAATATTTCGGCAGGAATATTAAAGCAGGATATTGATTTTGAAAAGGGAAGAACGCTTTGGCAGGAAACTGAATTGGCGTTTCAGGAAATAAAAAAACTGGAGGCTGAAATAGATGTAATCAATAAACAATTAAACGAAAGAAAGGATTATCATAGTGAAGATTATGCCCGATTGATAGAAAATCTAAGCTTAAAAACAGAGCGATTTAATTTATTAGACGGCTATACGTATGATGTAAAAATTGAGCAAGTTTTACTTGGACTAGGGTTTAAGCGAACCGATTTTAATCGATTAACCGATGCGTTTTCGGGCGGGTGGCGCATGCGGATTGAATTGGCGAAATTGTTATTACAATCGCATGATATTATGTTGCTTGATGAGCCGACTAATCATTTAGATATTGATTCGATTATTTGGTTAGAGGATTTTTTAAAAAATTATGCCGGCGCCGTGGTTTTGATTTCACATGATACGCATTTTTTGGATAGTGTAACCCGTCGAACCCTTGAAATTGCTAACAGAAAAATAACGGACTATCCTACACACTATAAAAAATATTTGATTTTAAAACAGGAACGCCGCGAGCAATTACTGGCGCAGCAAAAGAATCAGGAAAAGGAAATTAAACATACCGAACAACTTATTGAGAAATTTCGTGCAAAAGCCAATAAGGCTTCTATGGCGCAGAGTTTGATTAAAAAGCTTAAGCGGGTTGAGCGCATTGAGGTAGATAAGGATGATGTTAACTTGATGAATATTCGTTTTCATACACGGGTTACCCCCGGGAAAATCGTGCTGAAAATTGAAAACGCAGCGAAATTCTTTGAGGGGAATAAAGTATTTTCACAGGTAAATTTTACGCTTGCAAGGGGTGAAAAAGTGGCTTTTGTAGGGCAAAATGGTCAGGGAAAATCGACACTGTCTAAGATGATTGTTGGGGAATTACAAGGAGAAGGAATCATTGAATTAGGGCATAATGTGCAACTGGGGTACTTTGCACAAAATCAGGAACTGGACGAGAGTCGAACTGTTTTAGAAGAGGCTGAACACGCTGCTACAGAAGAATCGTTTAAAGAAGTGCGTAATTTGCTTGGGGCGTTTCTTTTTTCGGGTGATGAGGTGTATAAAAAAGTCGGCGTACTCTCAGGAGGCGAACGCGGGCGGTTAGCTCTGTGCAAATTATTATTGCAGTCTTTTAACGCGTTGATTCTAGACGAACCTACGAATCATCTCGATGTGCAATCAAAGAATATCTTAAAAAATGCGTTAAAACAATTTAAAGGAACATTGATCGTCGTGTCTCACGATCGTGATTTTATGGAAGGACTGGTTCATAAAGTTTTTGAATTTAAAGAGGGGAAAGTAAAAGAATTTCTTGGAGGTATTAAGGATTATCTATCCGCTCGAAAAGTGGATTCTTTTCGGGAAATAGAACAGGTAGAAAAAGTAAAAAATAAAGTTGTATCCTTACCTAAAACCACCCCGAATAAAATACGCCAACTTGAAAATAAGATCGTTAAAATAGAAAAAATTATTGAAAATTGTGAAATAAAGATGAAGAGAATACAGGAAAAAATAACGCAGGGAGCAACGGATGGAAAGGTCTTTTCAGATTATGAACATCTACAAAAAGAACTGGAAGAGAATATGCTATTGTGGGAAAAACTACAGGAGCAATTAAGCGAAAGATGAGTTTGAGACCGTTGCAGAACACATAAAACAGTATGAAAATAAAAGCATCTAACTTCAAACTGCTTCCTTCTCAAAAAATTAAAATCCTCACAATCAAAAGGTTGCTCCGGTGTTTAATTTTTATCAAGCGTTGCATTTTTTTGTTAAAGTGCTTTTTGCAACGGTCTCAGTTTGTGGGAATCCTTTCTGGAATATACCCAGATTCTTTTCAAAACTTCGATAAACTCAGCTGACTAAAATTAAAATTTTCATAACCAAAGATCTGCTCTGGAATTTAATTAACTTCCTACAAACATAATAAAGGCCAAAGCATAATAAGGCGGCCTAATATCCACTGTTTTTTGACTAGCATTTGTATACTTGACGGTTCCGTTCTCAAAACGAACAGCAAGCGTACGATTTTTATAATATATATACAGATTCTTTCCACCACTGTTAACAACAGCATGATAATTGTTATCTTTACCTTTCTCCTCAGAATAATGTTCGTGGCCATCTACTTCCATAGATTTAAACTCTTTCCCTTCATCAGAATCACTATCCCTAAATTGCGTATCACGGTATGTGAAATTTTTGTTTTTAGGGTCCGTGTAAACTTTAAAATCTTTATTCATATTACTCGTTAAAGTGGGTATTTGGTTTGCCTTTAGCTTAATCTTATTATTTCCTCCAGTATCCCCAATATTATTAGACGCCCCTACGATAAAACGGTCTGTTAGATCAGGCGTTCCGTTACTTCCATTACATAATTGCCAGCCTGAGGGTATATCATTTATACTTCCGCTCCACATGATAATTCCTCCCACAGGAATGGTAGCCAACTTGACTGACTTCTCCTCACTATTTTGTAGTTTAACCTTCAAGGAACGATCTCTCTGTTGGTATTGAAGGGTTTCAATTGTCTGATTATCCGTATTATCCAGGTAGCTTGATAAGTCTATGTCAGTTCCGCCTCTTTCTAATTTTAAAGCATTTTCCTCTAATGTTAATTGCTGATTATCATCGCCCTTGTCGTCTAAGGAAGATAAATCAATTTCTTTAGCCCCGCCATCTTCTAACGTAAGGCTTATTTTATGGGTATCTGGGTCATATTTAAAATTAGTAATTTGCTGGTCGTCGGTATTATCTAAGTAGGATGATAAATCAACTGTTCCGCCATTTTGCAAAGTTAATGTATTACCGCTTAGCGTTAATTGCTGGCCATCTGTTCCGTTGTTGTCTAAGGAAGATAAATCAATTTCTTTCGTCCCGCCATCTTCTAACGTAAGGCTTATTTTATGGGTACCTGGGTCATATTTAAAATTAGTAATTTGCTGGTCGTCGGTATTATCTAAGTAGGATGATAAATCAACTGTTCCGCCATTTTGCAAAGTTAATGTATTACCGCTTAGCGTTAATTGCTGGTCATCTGTTCCGTTGTTGTCTAAGGAAGATAAATCAATTTCTTTCGTCCCGCCATCTTCTAACGTAAGGCTTATTTTATGAGTATCTGGGTCATATTTAAAATTAGTAATTTGCTGGTCGTCGGTATTATCTAAGTAGGATGATAAATCAACTGTTCCGCCATTTTGCAAAGTTAATGTATTACCGCTTAGCGTTAATTGCTGGTCATCTGTTCCGTTGTTGTCTAAGGAAGATAAATCAATTTCTTTCGTCCCGCCATCTTCTAACGTAAGGCTTATTTTATGGGTATCTGGGTCATATTTAAAATTAGTAATTTGCTGGTCGTCGGTATTATCTAAGTAGGGTGATAAATCAACTGTTCTGCCATTTTGCAAAGTTAATGTATTACCGCTTAGCGTTAATTGCTGGCCATCTGTTCCGTTGTTGTCTAAGGAAGATAAATCAATTTCTTTCGTCCCGCCATCTTCTAACGTAAGGCTTATTTTATGGGTATCTGGGTCATATTTAAAATTAGTAATTTGCTGGTTGTCGGTATTTTGTATTTCTGAAGGGAAAATAGAAGCATCTACCTGTTTAATAATTTGATTAGCCGTTGCTCTTTTAACCACCCCTTTTTCAAAAACCATAATAGAGTCTTTTACTGGAGCCAAAGACTGAGGGTTTACTTTAGAAATATTGCGAATGCGTAAAGTTCCATCAACATCTAAGGTTTCAGTGGGTTTTTGAGTATTGATTCCAACCTGAGACATATATAATAATGGAATCAATAAAAGCAAAAATGTTATTTTTTTCATTTTAATATATTTCAAATAGAAATAACATCTTAATAATCTATTATTAAAATAATATTATCTTTTCCTTAGGTAATTACTATCATGAGGAGACCTTTAGTTTGCGCTGACTTGCAATTGCACAAAGCACTATCTGCAAGTCATTTTAAGCTAAAAATAAAATTCTCACAACAAAATTAAAAAATTTTATTTATTTTTTCATAAATAAACAAAAAATATTAAAAATATATGACCGGAATACATATTTAAAATTAATTATATTTGCTTCAAAGTATACAATTTCGATACCTTTGGCTTAAGTTGACTTGCAAAGGCTAAAGTGCTTTTTGAAAATGTCTCATTGCTTATATGCTTACGCAAAATCTTTAAGCATTTTATTTGATAGCCAATAAACATAAAAATAACACCTAAGTCTTAGTATCCGGAAAATGAATCAGCGAATCGTTATACGAAAGAAAAAAAACTTTGATGAAGAAAGCATTCGACAATTAAATCAGTTTAAACAGCAAAATATTAAGATTAAGCATGTTATAATTAGTTATATATATGATGTATTTAACCTGGAAAAAAGCGATTTTCAAACCGCTGTTCAACAAGTTTTCTCTAATCCGGTAACAGATGAAGTAAACTTACATTATATTCCTGCTAAGAAACATTTTGCAGTAGAATGCCTGCCGGGAAATTATGATCAACGAGCGGATTCTGCAGAGCAATGCCTTACCATTCTTGGAATAGAGAAAGTGCGTGTCCAGTCTGCCATTCTGTATGAGTTTGATGATATTTCAGAAGAAGAGGAGCAAAATCTAAAAAGCCTGTTGATTAATCCCATCGAATCTCGGGAAAAAGAACTGTCACAGCTGAAATTACCTGAAATTCCAAGTGTTAGACCTGTTCCTGTTATAGAGAAGTTTTGGACAAAAAGTAAAAAAGACCTAACAAAACTACATGCACAATTTGGGTTTTCTTTCGAATTGGATGACTTGATTTTTATTCAGGATTATTTTAAAACTGTGAATCGGGATCCAACAGAAACCGAACTCAAGATGTTAGACACTTATTGGTCTGACCACTGTCGGCACACCACTTTTGAAACGGAAATTACCGATATTAAAATCAAATCAAAGTTTGAAAAGACCATTCGACTCACCCTGAATAATTATCTTAAATTAAGAAAAAAATTAAATACAAAAAAGCCGGTACGATTGATGGATTTAGCCACTATTACGGGTAAATATTTTGTAAAGACCGGTGCCATAGATAATATCGAAATTTCAGAAGAAGTCAATGCCTGTTCCATTGAAATTGAGGTAGAAGAAGATGGTGAAACTAGCAAATGGCTGCTGATGTTTAAGAACGAGACCCATAATCATCCTACTGAAGTTGAACCTTATGGCGGTGCTTCTACCTGTATTGGCGGTGCGATTAGAGACCCCTTATCCGGGCGGGCTTTCATCTATCAGGCAATGCGCATAACAGGGTCGGCTAATCCTTTGGAGAAGTGGGAAGATACCTTAAAAGGAAAATTACCACAACGAAAAATAACCACTGAGGCTGCCAAAGGATATAGTGCGTACGGTAACCAAATCGGTTTAGCAACTACTTATGTAAAAGAGATTTACCACGAAGGATATAAGGCGAAACGGATGGAGGTAGGGTTTGTCGCAGGAGCGGTAAAAAAAGACTGGGTAAGACGAGATACGCCAAAAGCAGGAGATAAAATCATTTTGCTGGGCGGAAAAACAGGGCGGGATGGCATAGGTGGCGCTACCGGTTCTTCAAAAATTCATGATGGACAAAATCGGTTAAGCCTAAGCGCAGAAGTACAAAAAGGAAACGCACCCGTAGAGCGAAAAATACAGCGCCTGTTTAAAAGGGAAGAAGTGGTTCGTATGATAAAAAAATGCAATGATTTTGGTGCAGGGGGAGCATCGGTTGCTATTGGAGAGCTAAGCGATGGCGTACGAATCAATCTGGATGCTATCCCAACAAAATATAAAGGTTTAAACGGCACAGAATTGGCTATTTCAGAATCACAGGAACGAATGGCGGTTGTCGTAGAGGAAAAAGATGTTTCTCAATTTATTTCTTTTTCAGCAGAAGAAAACCTCGAAGCCATTGAAGTGGCTGAGGTAACCGATGATGACCGTATAAAAATGTTTTGGAAGGGTAAAAAAATAGTAGATTTAGAAAGAAGTTTTGTAAATACCCATGGTGTTCGTAAACAAGCAAAAGTAATTATTTCAGATACAAATAATAAAAGAAATCCGTTTAAAAATAAATCGTTCACAAAAAAGCGGTTTTTTGACCTGTTAAGGGAGTTAAATCATTCCTCGCAAAAGGGACTGGTAGAAATGTTTGATAGCAGTGTAGGACGGTCAACAGTTTTAGCGCCTTTTGGAGGAAAAAGCAACATGACACCCGAAGATGTAAGCGTGCAAAAAATTCCTACTTCAGGATTTACAAACACAGTGAGTATGGCTTCCTTCGGATTTAATCCGTCAATAAGCGAGTGGAGCTGCTATCATGGAGGATACTATGCCGTAATGGAATCCGTGGCTAAAATTGTTGCCGCAGGGGGTGATTATAGAGAAATTCGACTTACTTTTCAGGAATATTTTGAACAGTTGCGCAAAGAGCCTGAGCGTTGGGGGAAACCTTTTGCTGCTTTACTTGGAACGATTCAGGCGCAGAAAGAGTTGGGAATTGCAGCGATTGGCGGGAAAGACAGCATGAGTGGAACCTATCAAGATATAAATGTTCCACCCACTTTAATCTCTTTTGCAGTTTGTCCTAACGATGCCCGAAAAATCATTTCCTCTACTTTAGAAAAAAAACCTGCCTTTCTGTATGCTTTCTTTCCCCCCTTTGTTGAGGATAATATTTTAGATGCTGAAACGCTAAAAACCTTTTATAAATATATAAGACAAGAATTAAATTCAAAAATTATCGCCATGAAAGCCATCACTTTTGGTGGAATTGCTGAGACAATAACTTTAATGGCGCTGGGCAATGAAGTGGGGGTAGAATTAAAACCTAATATTCCGCTGATGCAATATTTCCCGGGGGGTTTAATTTTTCAAATGAGTGAAAAGATAGAAAAAAACGCTGCTATCAATGCAAATGTTCAATTAATAGGCTATACGAATGAAACCGCTGAGATCGAAATGGAGCAAGAATCTTTTTCTATAAAGCATATAAAAGATATTTGGGAAGAAACATTATCTAGCATATTTCCTCATGAATCAAAGTGTATCACGCCTATTATAGTTGAAAATCAGACATATCCCTCAAAAAAAGAAAAACAACCGAAGTTACAAGTTGTAAAAAGAAAACCTAAAGTACTTATTCCCGTTTTTCCGGGTACCAACTCAGAGTATGATACGCAAAAAGCCTTTGAAAAAGAGGGAGCACAAGTACGGCAGTTTGTATTCCGAAACCTAAAACCAGTTTGGATTAAATCTTCTATAAATAAATGGGCAATGGCTATTGATGAAGCCGATATTATTTGTTTCCCCGGAGGATTTAGCGCCGCTGACGAGCCTGAAGGATCGGGAAAATATATGGCTGCTGCGCTTAGAAATCCTGTTATAAAAGCCGCTATACATAAATTTTTAGACCGTGATGGATTAATCCTCGGTATTTGTAATGGTTTTCAGGCATTGATAAAAAGCGGATTATTGCCCTACGGACGTATTTCAGATATAAATGAACACGCTCCTACTTTATACTATAATGATATTGGGCGGCATGTAGCTCAATTTGTTCGAACAAGAGTAACGAACACGTCTTCCCCCTGGTTAGAGGGGATGCAAGGCAAGACTTACCGGGTTCCTGTCTCGCATGGGGAAGGAAAATTTATTACTTCACCGAAATTAATAAAAAGCTTATTAGAAAAACGACAAATTGCTACCCAATATGTTGATGAAAAAGGCAATCCGAGCATGGAAATGCCACACAACCCCAATGGTTCATGTTATGCGATAGAAGGAATAACCAGTCCTTGCGGTCGAATTTACGGGCGCATGGCACATCCCGAGCGAGTAGAAAAAGGAACATTTAAAAATATCCCTGAGTTAGAAGTAATGAATATTTTTAAAAATGGCGTGAACTATATCCTAAGAAAGCAAAGCCGCCTGCAAAAACAAAAAAAGTGAGCCTATTGCGTCTCCCCATTCTAGTTTTTTTTGAGATCTCTTTAACTACTGTGTAAGCCCCCTCCTCCTAAACTAGCTACGTTCTAATTTATACAAATTTCATTATTTTTTATGTTTTTAAGTTAATGAATTTGATTCCAATACTTTATTTAAACTTCGTATTTTCTTACCAATAGCTTATTTATCTCTTCAATATATTTTTTATTATGTTTTAAGACCATTGCAAAAAGTTTGAATGGGTTATATAATCTTTGTTTTTTAGTTTTTTTATTTTACCTACTGACTTATTCATCGATTTTTCACTGTTTTTTCATGGATTTATTGACGATCAATACTCCTTTCTCCTCTTGTTTTCCTCTATTTTTAACGATTAGACGCCAGTAGCCCCGGACTTCGATATAAATTATACCCGATCGCCTCCATCAGGTTTTGCGTATGCATCTTTGCTATCCCCCTTATCTTGCCACCCCGACTAAAAGCCATCGCTTTATGCTTCCGAATGTCCGTTCTATACTTCGATAAACTCAGTAACCTCTTTAAAGCTTGTTTCTCCTACTCGTTTATTGAACTTCTTCTGATAATCCATTAATGGCTTTCCCCTTTTCGCTTTCTTCAGTAGATGATTCTTTCGCTTTTTCCTCTTTAACAAACTCGCATTTTTCTCTGATTCATAGCCCTTATCCCCTTTTATCGGTAACATAATGCTTTTTATACCCATAATAATCCTTACCTCGCTTTTTTAACCAAGAGGCTTGCTTATCTACACTAGCCTTATCCTCTTTTTTTACGCACGCCTCTTTTTGCTCTCCGATATCCGCTGTAACCTTATCATTCACCTTGCCTTTCGGTTTTAAGGGCGTCTCTATTACACTAGCCTCTACTATCGCTCCTTTTTTGATGATGATTGGAGACGTTCTAATTGACCGTTGATCTCCTTAAATAGACGCTTGTAGGCTTATGCCCGCGTCATCAATGTTCTAAATCTACTCAAAGTACTATATCAGGCGAGGATTGCGCTAGGTGTAAACCACAAAAACAACTGAACGAAAGACTGTCATTTATCCTATCTTCCACTTCATAATCGCTTAATCCATACCCGGGTTGTAATAAACACATCTTAAATAATAACCCATCATCACTCGGACTGCCCGTCGCACTTTTCCCCTTATTATAATGACCGTCTATTATTTTACTTATTTTTCCCCAGTCTAACAAACGGTTTAACTGCGTAAAAAAAGACTTTTTTATCTTCCTTGTGCGTAAATCACAAATACTATCGGCTAAAGTAGGATGGTTATGTATTTTCATGCCATAAATATACTATCCTTTTTAGATAAAATAGCCGTTTAGTACCACTTCTTTTATATCTAATCTTTTATTACCTTGCAACGGTCTTTACTTTTACACCTTAGGCAATCCATCTTTTTTGATGCAAATATACAACTATTTTAATTTAACAGTACTAAAAATTTTTATATTCATGCGGCATTCTCCTCTCAAAACTATAACTTAAATAACTTACCCCTTTTCTACCAAACACTGCTGAAGTATGCTTGATTTAAGTTCGGTTTCTTCCCATTCTTTCAATGGGTCTGAAAGTTCATTTATCCCCCCTCCGACATACAATTTTGCCTGATAATCATTTAAGTGGGCACAACGCAAATTAACATACAGTTCCATTGAATTTTCTTCTGCGTCCCCTAAGAATCCCGTGTAAAACGATCGATTATACTCTTCGTGTTCTTGTAAATATCGTTTTACTTTCTCCATAGGTACACCACAAACTGCAGGGGTAGGATGGATTTTTTGAATCAATTGGTCATAATTTTTTTCCCATAACCGAGCAGATATTTTCGTTTGAAGATGTTGTATTTCGCCTTGAAAAATCGTTTGCACCCCAGTACTTTTAACCTCGCTTGCCACATACTTTAGTTGTGCCTTTATATAGTCTGAAACGATCTGTTGCTCTTGGAACTCTTTTGGTGTCCAAAAATCATGTACGGCCTTCGTTCCAGCGAGCGCCATCGTTTCTAATTGAACTCCTTTGACCTTCACTAATAATTCTGGAGTCGCCCCCAGCCAAACGCCTGAAAAAGGATGAAACCAAATATAACAAAACGTATGGGTATATTGCTTGCACAATTGTCGGTAGGTGGGCAGCAGATCAATTTTTTTTCCTAATACAATTGAACGTGAGAATACAATTTTCCTTGCCTTTCCATCTTTTATATACCGAATAACTTCAGCTATTTTTTGCTGATATTCTTCTTTGGATACATTTTGATTTTCAAGAGGCGTTTCAGGTAATTTTATCGTTTGTTCTGCCTCTTCAATTTCATCGCTGATATTTCTTTTTTTTTTAAATGAGAAAGAAAGCCGTGCCTCTTGAAGAAATGAAGAGAAAACGAATTGATGTTTTCCATTAGTTTCTTCTTTTGCATAAAAAATACCTATTTCGCCCGGCTTTTTATAAAGTATAAACGGGCGGGCTTTATCCAAATTAGATTGAATTTCTTCAGCAAGCAAGGTCTATTTCTTTTTTGGAATAATAATATTGCTCATCTTAACAGCGCTAATCAATTGGCCTTCTTCATCTACAATATCAATAGTAATTAGGTGAGTAGTCCGCCCTTTATGACGTATTTTAGCAATTCCCGTTACTTTTCCTTCTCTCTTTGATTTAATATGATTAGCTGCCAATTCCAATCCGAAAACACTATATTTTTCTTCATCCACGCAAGTAAGCGACAAATAACTGCCCAGCGTTTCCGCTAAGGCAATACTTGCTCCGCCGTGCAAAAATCCCATGGGTTGATGTACTTTATGCGTAACAGGCATAGTTGCTTTTAAATAGGTATCTCCGGCGTCAATAAACTCAATGGATAGTACCTCTAACAGCGTATTTTTTATATAGCCATTTACTTGAGCTAAGCGCTCATTTTTTGTTTTATTCATCATTTTTTCTAATAAATATTTGGGGGTTGTACTTTTCGGGATAGCGTCCTTTCTTATCGGTATAAAAATTTTCTATGCGTGTCATATCCAACTCGAAATTATCGGTAAGATGGACAATCTCTCCTATTCCCGCTTCTTTTTTTTCATAGTCTAAATAGCCCAGCGCAACCGGAACTTTTGCTTTTTTGGCAATATAATAAAACCCTTTTTTCCATTCTTTTACTCTTTTTCGGGTGCCCTCTGCCGGAACTAGTATAATCAGTTTGTCTTTTGACCTTAATCGCTTAGCGGCATATTCTATTAAATTATTATTCTTTTTTCTGTCCACTCCTATGCCTCCAATAGCTTTTATTAAAAAGCCGTACCATGATTTTGTGTGCTCGTCTTTAATAAAAAATTGCACAGGAATCTTTTCTCTCCAAAAAGTTAAGGTTGAAAAAAACAAATCCAAATTAGAAGTATGAGGCGCTGCAATCATTACACAACGCTTTATCTTTTCTTTATTAACGCGCACTATGATTTTCCAGCCGATAAGGAAAAGTATTCCCCTAGCTAAGAGCCTTTTCATAGGGTCAAAAATAAAAAAAATATCAATTTTCACAAACTATAGTTTAAATGTAAGGAGCTATTTTAAGGTTAATTAAATTTACACCTATGAGACCGTTGCAGAACACATAAAAAAGCATGAAAAAGAAAGCACGCTAACTTCAAACTGCTTCCTTCTCAAAAAATTAAAATCCTCCACACCCAAAAGCTTGCTCCGGGATTTAATTTTTATCGGGCGTTGCATTTTTTTGTTAGCGTGCTTTTGCAACGGTCTCACCTATATTTGTTAAGCGATAAGTATATAGGGTTATTTTATTTTCTCAAACTGCCCAATTTTCTGCCAGTTAGGATCAATTTTTAAACTTACCGCCAGATATATATCTTTCCCTTTCGTGGTAAAACTCACTCCCTTATTCAAATTTGCATTTAATTCTTTTGGCGACAATTTATACATAGCCCCAGTTATGGGGTCAACTACAAGCCCGATAATTCCACCAAATAAAATATTTCCTATATACCAAGCGTTAAACTCTTTTTTAATCAATGTTTCATAAGGCTGATAGCCATCTAATTTGATAACAACATTGTATTCTTGATTTCTTTTTAAACTTTTTTCAAGCGGCGTTTTTCCAATCTTTACTTCATTGATAAAAACGGTCGCTTGGCTTGGTTGTGATGAAATTTTAATCGTTTGTCTTGACCCTGATATAATGGTTGCACAAGAACCCAAAAGCCATGATGCCATTGATAATAAAATAAAACGTATTAATTTTTCCATTGTTATTTGATTTTAATATTTAATCTAGTGTTAATTGATATTGGGGCAACTTTGAAACATCGCCGTTATATTTTAATAGCTCGATTTTTAATCGATAACAGCTACTCCATAAATTCGGGCTTCTCTTTTCTATAACTTTCACTATATTAGCTCCGTTTTCCCGTGCAATTTTCCTTGCCCTGTTTATTATGCTGTTAAAAGTACAATCCGTAGAAAGACCTGAATCTTGAAACCTTAAATTTCCAACCTTAACAACATTTTTAGGTAATTTATGCTTTACATCAAGTAAAGCAACTTTATCTTTTGATGATAATTTTGGTTGTTTGTCAATTAAACTCAGTGTAGTTTTTGGGCTACAACTTATAAGCCCAATCAAAACGATAAGCCCAATCAAAAAAAATCGTTTCATATTTGTGTGTTTTCAGTTTACAAAAATCAGATAGTACAAAGCCAATATTTTAATTCAACGCACAACATTTTATTCTTTATAAACGCTTATAAATATATTCCATCCGAAGTAAAAAAAAGTACTCAATTGAACTAAAATATACAATGTAAACACAAATGTAAAAAAATAATTTATGGATAAATTATTTTTTTGATATAAAGAACTGACTCTGTAAATAGACCGCTTAGCTTATCGAAGCCTTTAGATAGTTGCTGAGCGCAGTTGAATTAAGGAAGCAGTTTGAATATAAATACTTTCATTTTCAGGCTTTTTTGTGTATTCTGTAGGGCATTCGTTCTCCATATCCTTTATTTTAAGTATCTTTGAAGCAAAGATTGCGTTCTAAAAAAACTACTAATGAAATGGAATGTTGAGGTGATTCGAAAACAGTTTCCCGTCTTAGCTCAAAAGATTAATGGAAAGCCATTGATTTATTTAGATAATGCCGCCAGTTCTCAAAAACCCAAACAAGTTATAGAAGCGATTACAAAATATTATTCTACAATAAACGCAAACGTTCATCGAGGGATTCATACCTTAAGCCAAAAAGCAACGATGCAAATGGAAGAAGCTAGAAAAAAGGTACAGCGTTTTATCGGGGCTAAAAAGAACAGCGAAATTATTTTCTCGCGCGGTACAACGGAGAGTATTAATGTAGTCGCTAAGGGAATGGCACCGCTTTTTTCAAAAGGAGATGAAATACTTATTTCTGCCCTGGAGCATCATGCCAATATCGTTCCATGGCAAATGCTATGCGAACTTACCGGCGCTGTTTTGAAAGTAATTCCCCTGAATGAAAAAAAATGCTTGGATGAAACTAAACTAGAAGAACTCTTTACTGAAAAAACCAAAATAGTGGCAATTACCCAGGTGTCTAATGCACTGGGCATTATAACTCCCATACAAAAAATTATACGCCTTGCAAAATCAGTGAACGCATATACGCTGATCGACGGCGCGCAGGCTGTTCCACATACTGCTGTTGATGTTCAGGCTTTGGGATGTGATTTCTATACTTTTTCAGGGCATAAGATATATGCCCCCACGGGAATAGGGATTTTATATGGAAAAGAAGCATCACTTAATCAATTATCCCCATGGCAGGGTGGGGGTGAAATGATAAAAGAAGTAACATTTGAAAAGACCACTTATGCAGATTTACCTTTTCGTTTAGAGGCAGGTACGCCTCACATTGAAGGAGCAATTGTACTCGGCACTGCTATTGATTGGATAGAAAAAATCGGAATAGATAACATACAAAAACATGAAAGTGCATTGCTTGAATATGCAACCGATCAACTATCTAAGATTGAATCTTTGGAAATTTATGCCAAAGAAGCACCACGTGCAGGTTCTATTTCGTTTAATCTAAATCTGGCAGGCGTTCATTCTTCAGATGTCGGCTCTATTTTGGACAAATTTGGCATCGCCGTTCGTACAGGGCACCATTGTGCACAACCCATTATGAAAGAGTTAGGTATCCCAGGTACCGTAAGAGCCTCTTTTGCCGTTTATAATACTTTTAAAGAGATAGATTCGTTAGTTAAGGCGGTTAAAACAGCTGAAAATATGCTGAGATAATCCTTATAAATACTTTTTTTTTCATCCTTTTTTATGTATTCTGCAATGGTCTTAACCTACAAAATTCCCTACCATAGACGAAACGAACTCGCGTACACTCAAGACCTTTAAAAGGTGTATGTAGTGTATTTCCAAGCACAGGCTTCCCTAAGGTCAGGAGGGAGGCTTCCAACCCATCGGGAGGCATGCCTCCAAGCCTTAAAGGGTTAGAGTTCCCTGTATTCGGGAAGCCTTTATATAGAGAGACCTTTAGCTTGCCCTGACTTGCAGTTGCAAAAAGCACTCTCGCGATACAATGTGATGCCCGATAAAAATTAACTGCAACTTATCGTAAGCGAGGCACCAGAGCAGCTTAATGATTGTGAGGATTTTAATTTTTATCGGGCACTGCATTTTTTTGTTCGCGTGCTTTTTGCAACGGTCTCTTATGTTTGGTTTAGTTGAGATATAAGTATTTTTATTGTAACTTTGAAACCTAAGTTGAGATATAAAAACTTATATTGAAGTTTATAAGCCCATGATTCAACTCGAAAAATATATTTCAGGACATTTTCAAAAAAGTCACACAGGTTATCAATATTTTATGCCGACAAAAATTAATGATATATGGACTTGGCGCGACCCAAAATTGACCTCATTACTAGAGAAAGCTGCCCTAGAACTTGGGAAATTAAATTCATTTTCAAGTCTCGTTCCAAACATCGACTTATTTATTCAAATACATGTAGCAACCGAGGCAGTAATATCAAGTAGAATTGAGGGAACGCAAACGCAGATAGATGAAGCATTAATGAATGAAGAAGAAATTACTTCTGAACGTAAAAATGATTGGAGAGAAGTAAATAATTATATTAAATCATTAAATACCGCTATTGAGCAGCTTCAACAGCTGCCAATTTCATCACGTCTTTTAAAGAACACGCATAAAATATTATTAGATAGTGTAAGAGGGAAGCATAAGTTACCCGGAGCATTTCGCACAAGTCAAAATTGGATTGGAGGAAATAGTTTAGCCGATGCGACATTTATACCTCCGCATCCTGATTATGTTGGAGAATTTATGAATGATTTGGAAAATTTTATTCATAATGAAGAAATAGGTATTCCATATCTTATCAAGATTGCCATTGCTCATTATCAATTTGAAACTATACATCCCTTTTTAGATGGAAATGGAAGAATAGGGAGATTATTAATTACGTTATTTTTAGTGGATAAAAAAATATTGACTAAGCCTTTATTATACATATCAGTATACTTTGAAAAAAATAAAGGATTGTACTACGATAATTTGACATGGGTGAGAACAAAAAGTGACATGAAACAGTGGCTGAAATACTTTTTGGTTGGAATAGCAGAAACTGCTGAAAAATCATCGCAGACCTTACTCAATATTTTAGAACTTAAAGAAGAGATAGAAAATAAAATAAGTAACGAATTTGGAAGAAAAAGTCAGCAAGGAATACTGTTACTTCAATATCTTTTAAAAAAGCCTAGCATTACGGTTAATCAAGCTAAGGAAGCAATAGCGTTAAGTTATAATGCTGCGAACTCACTCATCACGGATTTTATTAAGGCCGGGATTCTCAAAGAAGTAACAGGTTACAATCGGAACCGAGTTTTTATTTTTCATCAATACTTAAAACAATTTTATGAATAAGTTGGTAGAAAGTAAGAACGACTATCGAATAGTTCCCTAGCATAACATTGCATACTATGAGACCGTTGCAGAACACATAAAAAAGCATGAAAAAGAAAGCACGCTAACTTCAAACTGCTTCTTTCTCAAAAAATTAAAATCCTCCACACCCAAAAGCTTGCTCTGGTGTTTAATTTTTATCGGGCGTTACATTTTTTTGTTCGCGTGCGTTTTGCAACGGTCTCGAATCGTTATAAAAGTTCAAAGAAGTTAGCGGATTTACTGCTAATTTTATAAGGCTGTTATAGCAATCTTAAACAAGCTGCCTCTCATTTATCAATTAGTCTATCTACCTTGCAAAGGGGGGTTAAAAGTTTACAAGCAACAAGGCATCAAAGAGAACTTTGCAAAAAGCACCTTAGCCACTGCAAGTCAGCACAAGCTAAAGGGGTCTATCCCTCTTCAGGCAGGGGCATAAAAAAGCAAAGCGGGCAGTTTTAACTGCCCGCTAAACTCCTTATGCAGATTCTCTTCTTCACATAAGAAAAACTCAAAAATGATGATTAGCTTTTAACCAAAGTTTATATACTTTATGACTTATTTATCCTTATCCCACTTGAAATGAATCTGTTTTGCATCTTTATTTAAGCCTGTGTGTTCTTCTAGCGATGAACCTTTAAAATGAGTACATTCTGAAAGGTCTAAAGGGTTTGTTTCGTCAGTCGCTACTTTAGTACCACTAATATTTAATGCACTTAAATTTGTATTATTTTCATCAAATGTTAAGTTTGTAAGCGCTTCATTATAACTTACATTTAAATCTTCCAAGTGATCATTGTTTATGAAATCAAGAGTTCCGCTAAAATTATTGCCACTGATATCTAATGTTACTAATTGAGGAACTTCTTTAAATGTGTTTTCATTTTCATTAGCAATAGCATTATTTGGGACTATCAATGTTTGCAAATTTACAGCATTGTTTTCACCGATTTTAAGTGTTTTAATTTGATTTTTCGTATTACTTTTACTATAATTTTCCTTAGTATAACTAGCTTCAAAAGTTACTAAACCATTATGGGCTGTTAAATCGAATGTTTTCACTCCTTGGTCATGAGCAGTCAATGTAGTTAATGCAGCGGTGTTACTCCATCTGAAAGTATCGTCAGTCAAACTAGTATAGCTAATATTCAAACTATTCAATGCTTTACAGTTGTCCACGTTTAGTGTAGCTAATGCTTCGTTACTGCTTACATTCAAGTCTTTAAGTTTAGTGCTGCTAGCATTCAGGTCAGTCAATGCTTTACAGTTGTCCACGTTTAGTGTAGCTAAACTACTATTAGTGCTTACATCCAAGGCTTTAAGTTGAGTGCTGCTAGCATTCAGGTCAGTCAATTTTTTACAGTTGTCCACTTTTAGTGTAGCTAAACTACTATTACTACTTACATCCAAGGCTTTAAGTTGAGTGCTGCTAGCATTCAGGTCAGTCAATTTTTTACAGTTGTCCACTTTTAGTGTAGCTAAACTACTATTACTACTTACATCCAAGGTTGTAAGTTCAGTTTTGGAAACATCCAAGTTTTTTAATGCACTGTTACTGCTTACATTCAAGGCTTTAAGTTGAGTGCTGCTAGCATTCAAGTCAGTCAATAATGTACATTTTTCCACTTTCAATGTAGCTAATTTACTATTACTGCTTACATCCAATTTTGTAAGTTGAGTGTTGGAAACATCCAAATTTTCAAGTTTACTCAAGCCGCTAGCAGTCAATTTTTTCAATGCTGTAAATATTTCAATCGCTTTTAGGGATGTTATATTTTGCTTTGCTTTTTCTGTCTTTATATCAAGTTCTTCTAATCCCACGACATTGGCAGCAGTTTTGTTAATATACCGTTTTGCTTGTTCTACAGTCAATGTTGCCGTATTAGGTAATTTTAATTTATCTGGATCCTTAAGATCTGTATCAGTAAATATAAAAGCATCATGCATTACACCCCTTAAATAGTCTGCGAAATCTGCATCATCAATTAAATAAGCGTTTTGTGCTTGCACCGCTTGCTTTGTCTCTCCAACCTCTGCTTTTACATCTGTTTGCACTGCTTTTACCTCTGTTTGCAATTGGCTCAATTGTGTTTCGAGTTCTTTCAATTTACCTAACAAACCTTCATACTGTTTCTTTGTCTCACTATCTGAGTCTGCTATCTTCTTCTCTAAAGCGGTTTGCAGTCCACCCATTGCCTTTTTGATCTCTTCCAATTGTGTTCCGAGCTGCTTTTTTACATCCTCTGATATATCGTCTTTCAAAGTACCCACTGTTGTTGAGACCTCCGCCAATTTGGTTGTTAGGCCATCTACTACGCCTTTAACTGCTTCTACTACGCCTTTAACTGCTTCAACATCTCCTTTAGTCGCCAAGCTGTCTACTTTGCCGGTTAATCCTTGCAACGCGTTTTTAATGTCCTCCATTGTTTTTGAAAGTGCCGCAATATCACCTGTCAAACTTGACAAACTAGTTTTCAATTGGCTCAATTGTGTTTCGAGTTCTTTCAATTTACCTAACAACTCTTTATACTGTTTCTTTGTCTCACTATCTGAGCTTGCTATCTTCGCCTCTAAAGCGGTTTGCAGTTCACCCATTGCCGTTTGGATATCGCCCAATTGTTTTCCGAACTGCTTTTTTACATCCTCTGATATATCCTCTTTCAAAGTACCCACTGTTTTTGAGACCTCCGCCAATGTGGTTGCTAGGCCATCTACTACGCCTTTAACTGCTTCAACATCTTCTTTAGTCGCCAAGCCGTCTACTTTGCCGGTTAATTCTTGCAATGATTTTGTAATTTCGCCCATTGTTTTTGAAAGTGCCGCAATATTATTGTCAACCTTTTCTATTTTCTCCAGGATGTCACTATTATCGTCCTTACAGGAGTTCAAATTCCATAATCCTCCGGTCATCATCGCAAGGACAAGGAATAATTGTATTGTTTTCTTTGTTGTATTCATAATGTTTAATTTTTGTTGTTTAACATAATTTCTTTTTCGTTTATTTTTTATATTATTTTGATTTACCATTGTTTTGAATTTTATTTTGGTTTTATTTTTTTAATTCGTTTTGATTGTAACTTTGCGCACGGCTTATAAAATGCACAAGCGTATTCTTATGAATCGCTGGGCAAGGGGCATTATCTGTACTTGCATCGGTTCGCCCTTTCCATATCAATCCTCTAACATTCAGGAGGAACCCAAATCTTATTTTTTACATACCCTTTATAATTTAATACGGTTATATTTTCTAATGTTTCTCTGTAATAAGTGTTGTGATACGTTTTTATATGCTGCTTTCTATCACCTTTAATTGAAGAGGAGATGATCTCTAACTTTTTTTGGGAGCCCATTTGAATTTCATCCGCGTTTATCAAGGGGTTGACAGGCTCAGGCTGTTTTATAAAATATGAATTTGTTTGCAAACAATTTTCGAGAGAAGGCCGGGGAACGGCATTTAATGAAAAGGCACATAAAATCCCCCATAGTAAATTTAATAGAAAAAATAATTTCTTATGGTGAGGCTTTTGTAAAAAGTATTCTCTGCAAGGCTCGAAATAAGCAAGCAGTTTGAAGCAAGATATTTTAGCCTTTATGTTTAATATATTCTTCAACTGCAAGTCAGCGCAGTGAGAAGTCTCATTAGGTAGAACCTGATGTTGGTAAGATTTACATGATTTTACTAATAGAAAAAGAAAATGGTTTTTTAAAAATGAAAAGCATAGGCTATGCTTTCCTCTTATCTCAAGTGGATGGGGGGGGGGGGGGGCGAGTTTAATATGGTAATTCTTTACAAGAAGATTCATTTTTCTTTTATTTAACTACAAACGCTTAATATTATTTACCTTAAAATTTATATTTAAACCTAAACTGCGTTTTCCAGATTACGAAGCAAACTTAAGACTTCCATATGGCTTGAAAAAATACGAATAATATAAAGAAAAGTATAATTATTTGCCCATATTTATTAATTTTATTTAATAAAGATTAAAATCATTTTAAATTATATTAATTTTATATACAATTAACATTGAAATCAAGCCATTTTGTTGATAACTTTCGTGAGATTGTTAATAACTTATCAAAAAGACAACAAAAAATGATTAGAAATAGGGGGTTAAAGAGGAAAAAAGTAGAAAAACCTAAAAAAATAGTATCATGCATCCATTGAAAATTCGAGACCGCTGCAAAAAGCACGCGAACAACTGCAAGTCAGCGTAAGCTAAAAAAATGCTTGTATTAAGCACTTCGAGAGGTGGTTATCGAGCCTGTCGAGATGCAGCAACCAACTACCGAAATGCAACGCCCGATAAAAATTAACTGAACTGCAAGCCAGCGTAAGCTAAACACCAGAGCATTTTTTTTGATTGTGAGGATTTAACTCTCGGTAGCTGAGCACAGCCGAAGTAAGAAAGCAGTTTGAAGTTAGATGCTTTCTTTTTCATCCTTTTTTATATATTCTGCAACGGTCTTGACTTTTAGCTTGCGCTGAGTTGCAATCGCACAGAGAATTTAATCACTAAAGTGCTTTTTGCAACGGTCTCATTGAATTGAACAATTTTTAATATCTTCGTGCCCTTATTCTAAGGGTTTGTAGGAAGAAAAGATGAATAAAAAATTTAAACAATATAAAACATTAAATATCAAGAATATCACGGATGAAATAGCCCAATACTGGTCTGACCATCAGATTTTTGAAAAAAGTGTTTCCTCTCGTGAAGGAAAACAAGCGTTTGTGTTTTATGACGGCCCGCCCTCTGCCAATGGAAAGCCGGGCATTCATCATGTAATTTCCCGTGCCATTAAAGATATTTTTTGCCGCTATCAAACCCTCAAAGGCAAACAGGTCGTGCGTAAGGCGGGCTGGGATACGCATGGACTGCCCGTTGAGTTAGGGGTAGAGAAACAACTCGGCATCACTAAGGAAGATATAGGAAATACCATTTCAGTAGCAGCGTATAATGCCGCTTGTAAAAAATCAGTCATGAGATTTACCGACGAGTGGTCAAAAATGTCCAAAAAAATGGGCTTTTGGGTAGACATGGAGCACCCTTACATCACTTATCATTCCAAATATATAGAGAGCCTTTGGTGGCTTCTCAAACAAATCTACAAAAAAGGGACTCTATACAAAGGATATACGATTCAGCCTTATTCGCCGGCTGCGGGAACCGGTTTAAGTTCCCATGAACTTAATCTTCCAGGAGCTTATCGAGAAGTAACTGATACCTCTGTAGTGGCACAGTTTAAAGTTAAAAAAGAAAGCACTAAAGTTTTCGATTTAATAGAAGAAAATATTTATTTTCTCGCATGGACCACAACACCCTGGACTTTGCCTTCGAATACGGCATTGACTGTGGGCGCTCATATTGAGTATGTATTAGTTAAAACCTTTAATTTATATACTTTTAAACCTGTTTTGGTTATCCTGGCGAAACAATTAGTAGCAAAACAATTTACAGGTAAATATTTTGAAACTGCTAACGAAGAGGACTTTAAACAATATAAAACCGAAAACGAAAAAATTCCTTATAAAATTATTCAGTCTTACCATGGAGATGAATTGGTGGGCATAAAATATGAGCAGTTATTGCTCTGGGCATTGCCTTATCAGGATTCAAATAAAGCCTTTCAGGTAATCGATGGAGATTTTGTAAGCACTGAAGACGGCACGGGAATTGTGCATACTGCGCCTACCTTCGGGGCAGAAGATGCGCAGGTAGCTAAACAACATGGCATCCCACCGATGTTAGTGTTGGACGAAAATGGTTCCCCGATCCCTTTAGTTGATCTACAGGGACGTTTTATTCGCTCTTTGCCTAATGGTTTTGCAGGAAAATATGTAAAGAATGAATACTATAAAGAAAAGGCTCCGGAAAAATCTGTTGATGTTGAAATAGCTATTCAACTAAAAAAGGAAAATAAAGCGTTTAAAGTTGAAAAATATGTTCACAGCTACCCGCATTGCTGGCGGACTGACAAGCCCGTTTTATATTATCCGTTAGATTCGTGGTTTATAAAAGCTGCTGCGGTAAAAGAACGGATGCAGCGCCTTAATGAAAATATTTATTGGAAACCCAAGTCCACCGGAGAAAGGCGTTTTGGTAACTGGCTGAGAAATGTAAATGACTGGAATTTGTCTCGCGCTCGTTATTGGGGTGTTCCATTACCCATTTGGCGGACAGAGAAAGGCGATGAAGAAAAAGTTATCGGATCGGTTGAGGAATTAATAAATGAAATTCAAAAAGCCGTTAGCAAAGGTTTTATGAAAGAAAATCCTTATAGCGGTTTTGAGATTGGAAATATGTCGTCAGAAAATTATCACCGGATAGACCTGCACAAACCTATAGTAGATCGTATTGTGTTAGTCTCTCCAAAGGGGAAACCCATGAAAAGAGAAAATGATTTGATTGACGTATGGTTTGATTCAGGGGCTATGCCTTATGCCCAGCATCATTATCCTTTTGAAAATAAAGAATTAATTAATGAAAAAAAGGCTTATCCGGCTGATTTTATTGCAGAAGGTGTTGACCAAACACGCGGCTGGTTTTACACCCTTCACGTTATCTCTACGCTTATCTTTGATCAATCAGCTTATAAAAACGTAATATCCAATGGCTTAGTATTGGATAAAAACGGGCAGAAAATGTCTAAGAGCAAAGGGAATGCCATCGATCCGTTTAAAACACTAGATGAATACGGGCCAGATGCAACCCGCTGGTATATGATATCCAATGCACAGCCCTGGGAAAATCTAAAATTTGATGTAGAAGGAATTAAAGAAGTACAGCGTAAGTTTTTTGGCACGCTTTATAACGTTTATTCTTTCTTCTCGCTTTATGCGAATTTAGACGGATTTGATTATCATGAGACTGAAATTCCAATAGAGAAGCGAACAGAGTTAGACTGCTGGATTCTTTCAGAACTCCATACGTTAATAGAAAAAATAGATTATTTTTATTCAGATTATGAGCCGACCCGAACGGCGAGAGTCATTGAAAATTTTGTTATAGACAATTTGAGTAATTGGTACGTTCGGCTAAACAGGAGGCGCTTCTGGAAAAACAACTCTTCAGAGGATAAGACTGCAGCCTACCAGACGCTTTATACCTGCCTGATAACCATCGCTAAGCTGGCATCACCAATCGCCCCGTTTTTTATGGATAAGTTATATCAGGACTTAAACAGCGTTACGAAAAAAGAAAATTTTGCTTCTGTTCATCTATCCGATTTCCCGGAAGTAAATAAAAATTGGATAGACCATGAATTACAAATAAGAACGCATTTAGCTCAAAAAATAACTTCAATGGTGTTTTCTTTACGCAAACGAGAGCAAATTAAGGTGCGCCAGCCTTTGAGGGGAATCATGATACCCGTCTTAAGTCCACAAACAAAAACCCGATTAGAGGTAATGTCAGAGATTATTAAGCAAGAGGTCAATGTGAAGGAAGTTAAGCTATTAACAAATGAACAGGCATCGGGAATTCTTATTAAACAAATCAAACCTAATTTTAAGACTTTAGGTCCTCGTTTTGGAAAAAGCATGAAGCAAATAGCGGGTAACATAACAAAATTCGATCAGCAAACCATCAACAGTATTGAGCGTAACGGAAGTATTTCACTTGAAATAGAGGGCAAAAATGTAGAATTATCACGAGAAGATTTTGAAATTTCAACCCGGGATATAGCCGGGTGGTTAGTCGCTTCAGAAAACGAACTTACAGTAGCGTTAGATATTCAGGTGGATGATGACTTAAAAGTTGAAGGGATCGCGCGAGAGTTAGTCAACAGAATACAAAATCTACGTAAAGATTCGGGCTTTGAAGTAAGTGATAAAATTACGATTGCTCTTGAAAAACAAGCTGAAATTGAAAAGGCTATTTCCTTACATAAAGATTATATATGCGATGAAGTATTAGCCGCGCATATAAAATTAGAAGAAAAAGTAAAGGGCGGTATAGAAATTGATTTTGATAACATTAACACAAAGATAAAAATAACGAAAGTTTAAAACAATGAACGATATAAAAATACGGTATTCAGATGATGATTTAAACGAATTTAAATTGTTAATCAACGAAAAAATTAAAACGGCTGAGGAAGATTTAGCTGTTTTAAGAGAAAATTTTATGAATGATGGCAATAATGGAACAGATGATACCTCTCCAAGTTTTAAAATTTTTGAAGAAGGCTCTGAGACGATGAGTAAAGAACAAAATGCTATTCTTGCAGGGCGCCAGGAAAAATTTATCCGTGACTTAAAAAGTGCCTTAGATCGTATTGAAAACAAAACGTATGGTATTTGTCGGGTTACGGGTAAATTAATAAATAAAGAACGTTTAAAATTAGTCCCTCACGCTACTTTAAGCATTGAGGCAAAAAATAAGCAATAAATTGAAAAAAGTTACGTCCATTGTTGTTTTAATTCTTTTGATAGATCAAATGTTAAAGGTCTACGTTAAAACGCATTTTCATATAGGAGAAGAAGTCAATGTTATAGGGGAGTGGTTTAAATTAAAATTCGTTGAAAATCCGGGAGCAGCTTATGGATTTCATATAGGAGGAAATACCGGTAAAATTATTTTAAGTGCCTTTCGTATATTGCTTAGTTTAGCAATTATGTGGTGGGTGTATAAACAAATAAAAAACGGAGCGTCTAATTATTTTATTATTCCGATGGCGATGATTCTTGCCGGTGCTATTGGTAATCTTATTGACGGTGCTTTATACGGATTGATATTCGACCATGGCACGGTCTATTATCCTGAACACAATTATTGGGGATGGGATGTAATAAATATGCCTTATCAGCAACAATTATCCAAATTGGATTTTTCAGGGTACAATGCTCCCTTCCTGGGTTCAGTGGTTGATATGTTTTATTTTCCCTTGTTTAACTTTACCTGGCCTGATTGGATGCCAATAGTAGGAGGCGGGCGATTTGAATTTTTCCGTTATATTTTTAATATTGCTGATGCATCTATTTCTATAGGCGTGTTTTTTCTTATCCTTTTTAAGAAAAGAGCGTTTAAAAAAAATATTTTATAATGACTTAGAAGAGACCGTTGTAAAAAGCACTTTAGCAAAAAAATGCTTGTATTGAGTTTGCCGAAATGCAATGCTCGATAAAAATTAAATGCCGGTGCAACCTTTGGGTTATGAGGACTTTAATTTTTTGAGAAGGAAGCAATTTGAAGCGAGATGCTTTCTTTTTCATACTTTCTTATATATTCTGCAACGGTCTCTTAGAAGTATAATCCCTCCATTTTTTTATTCCTGAAGCCATGTCTTTGGGTAAAGGGGCTTCAAAATACATTTTTTTTTCAGTTTTAGGATGAACAAAACCCAGAGATTGCGCATGCAGTGCAAGCCGGGGGAGGACTTTAAAGCAATTATTAACAAATTGTTTATACTTTGTAAAAGTCGTTCCCTGTAAAATTCTATTCCCTTCATAGCGCTCATCGTTAAATAAAGTGTGTCCTTTATATTTCATGTGAACTCTTATTTGGTGGGTGCGTCCCGTTTCTAAACGGCATTCTACTAATGTTACATATCGAAACCGTTCAATAACTTTAAAATGCGTAATAGCAGGCTTCCCATGCTCTCCCTGAGGGTAAACCGTCATCCACATTCTGTTTTTAGGATGCCTTCCGATATGTCCTTCAATCGTTCCTTTATCCTCATTTATATTCCCCCAAACAAGCGCCGTATATTGTCTTTCAGTCGTTTTTTCAAAAAATTGTTTTGCCAAATGACTCATCGAAAACTCATTTTTTGCCACTACTATCAGCCCGCTGGTGTCTTTATCTATTCTGTGTACCAGCCCCGGACGTTCCCAATCGCTGTTTATTAAGGGTAAATTATCAAAATGGTACTTCAAGGCATTGACTAACGTGCCGTCATAATTTCCGTGCCCAGGGTGAACAACCATGCCCGGGGTTTTATTCACAATTAAAACATCTTCATCTTCATAGAAAATTTCTAAGGGAATATTTTGCGGAATAATGGTGTTTTCATAGGGAGGATGCGATAATAAAACCTGAATAGTATCATGGGGTTTTACTTTGTAGCTTGACCTGACCGGTTCATCATTAACGAAAATATTCCCATTTTTTGCAGCTTGTTGAACTTTATTTCGAGTGGCATTTTCTATATAATTCATCAAATATTTATCAACGCGCAACGGCTTTTGCCCGGCACTTGCCACAAAACGGTGGTGCTCAAACAGATGTTCATCGTTTACTGGTTGATTTTCAATTTTCATCGGATAAATTCAATAGAAATTGAGACCGTTGCAAAAAGCACGCTAAGAAAAAAATGCAACGCCCGATAAAAATTAAACACCGGAGCAACCTTTGGGTTGTGAGGATTTTAATTTTTTGATAAGGAAGTAGTTTGAAGTTAGATGCTTTCTTTTTCATACTTTTTATGTGTTCTGCAACGGTCTCAAATTATAATACTTAAGGCACTTTTTCTATTCCGGAAAAGTGATTGCTAATCCAGACGTCAATTAATTCTCCCATTTGAATCATAGCGCCCGGCGCAGGAGATTGTTGAATAATCATTGCTGAAAGAGAATCGGTTACGTTTTGTTTTACTATCTTTCCTACCGATAAGTTCTCTTTTGATAATACGGATGATGCCTCAACAAGGGTTAATCCGCTTAAATTTGGAACTTCAACATGAACTTTATCCCCTCCACCCAGAACCAGATCAACGGTCGCATATCTTGGTAATTCCTCTCCGGGCTGAATTTTTTTTCCATTAAATAGCACTTTTAAGACAACGTCTCTTGCCACATAGGGTTCATAAGTAATTTCTCCTATTTTTAAAGAAGTTAAATATAAATGCTGACGGGCAAGGCGAATAGAACGATCAATTAAATTAGGAAGTTTAACGGGTTTAAAGGTTCTTGGGTTCGCCTTTACTGCTATAGAACGCCCTTCCTTTACGAAACTACCTGCAGGAGGCTTTTCATCATAAACCTGAAAAGGGCTATACTCCTCTTTAAATTTTGTAGAGTCAACACTTAGTCCCAATTTATGTCTTTCTAATAATATTTTAGCCTCTATAAGGCTTATTCCTTCTACACTAGGTACCTCTATTTTTTTGCCGTGATGGGTAATTTTATCTAAGTATCCTTTTGACCAGTATAAAATACCTGCGACAATAATAAACATTAATAATAAATTCAACCACAATTTCCTGCTTATAAGGAAATATAAAAGAGACATATTTTTTTCAGTTTTAGGATGAACAAAGCAAAAATATATTAATCTATAGAAAATTCAAAATTTGATCCATTTGAAAAAAGCATTTTTGCAGCGGGCTCACTATACTAAGCTATACCTTATGTTAATAGGGCAGGATAATTTCTGCTAAGGGCTCAAAGTTTCGGTTTTGGAGGGCTTACCCATGGATGATCTTTTATCGAATAACGCCAGGGTGCACTAAGATAGGGTTCTGCAACGCTAATCCCTACACGAGGGCTTTGTATAATTTCACAGGGCGTTACTGTTATACCCCGGTCTTCTATCCAAATTTCTGAACCGTTTAAGTTTGCGCCATTATCAGAAAGCGCTATACCTAAAGCCTCACTTAACCTGCCGGGGCCATGGGTAAGCCGTTCATTTTTTATAGGGAGAACTGCCCGCCGCCTTCTCATAATATTCTTGCCTTCCAGCGGTTGCAATGCTCGTATAAGCACTGCATGCGGCTGTCCTTCCCGATAGGTAACTACATTGAAAAGCTTGTATCTTCCGTAGATCAGATACACATAAGCCACTCCGCCCTCAGCAAACATAATCTCGGTACGTGAAGTGCGCTTATAATTATAGGCGTGGCTGGCAGTATCTTCAGGCGCTTTATAGGCTTCAGTCTCAACGATGATGCCACTGGTGATTTGCCCGCCTTTATAAGTAATCAATACTTTTCCTAGTAAATCCTTTGCAATTTGATGAACGTCTGCCCGCTGATAAAAAGTTTTAATTAATTTACTCATTATGAATGCTTTATAAAATTTGAGGCTGTTGCAAAAAGCACGCTAACAAAAAAATGCTTGTATTGAGCCTGTGGAAATGCAACGCCCAATAAAAATTAAATACCGGAACAACCTTTTGGGTGTGGAGGATTTTAATTTTCGGTAGCTGAGTATAGTCGAAGTAAGAAAGCAGTTTGAAGCGAGATACCTTTATTTTCATTCTTTTTTGTGCGTTCTGAAATGATCTCTTAGTTGCAAATTTAGTTTAATTTTTTTGCCTAAAAGGTTAATTTTTAAATCATTCTTAATATCTTTGAAACTTGTGAAAAAAAATTACAGATGAAAAATAAAATACGCTCATTTTTTATGTTGCTTTTAAGTTTTACTACTCTTTCTGCGCAGCGAGAACTAAGCCTTGAAGATGCGATTTTAAATCGCTATTATACCTTAGCCCCGGAACGTTTGGATCAGTTGCAATGGTTACCCAAAGGCGAGACTTATTCTTACATAAAAAACGGGCAATTCATCCAAGGTGATCAGCAAGGAAAGGAACAGATTCTTTTTGATCTTTATACATTCAATATGTTGTTAAGAGATCATTTAGTGCGGTTACCTGCATTCTCTTGGGTAGATGATGAAACGCTGTCCTTTATTTATAAAGGTACACAGATTAAGATAGATAAAAAAGCAACACAAATTCTTGATAAAATTCCTTTTCCTTCCGAAGGTGAAAATCCGGTTTTTTGTAACGCCAATAATACCTATGCCTTTACCCAAAAAAATAATCTATATATCCATAATAAAAAAGGAGTTAGAGCCATAACCAAAGACCCTGACAAGGCGCATGTTTACGGGCAGACGGTCTCTCGTAACGAATTTGGTATTTCAGGAGGAATTTTCTGGTCGCCCGGCGGGAACTACCTAGCATTTTACCGCAAAGACGAATCGAAAGTAAGTAACTATCCTTTGGTAGATTACATGACTCGGGTGGCTCAACCTAAAATGATAAAATATCCTATGGCAGGTATGCCAAGCGAGCAGATAAGCATTGGAATTTACAATCTAAAAACAAATCAAACATACTATTTGCAAACGCAAGGGGGCGAAGAAGACTATCTGACCAACATTTCCTGGTCCCCCGATGAAAAGTACATTTTTGTACAGGAATTGAACCGTGAGCAAAATCACATGAAGCTCAATCAATTTGATTCCGCTAAAGGCGTTTTTGTCAAAACCTTATTAGAAGAAAGAAGCGATACTTATGTTGAGCCGCTGCATCCCTTTATTTTTTCTAAGGTTCACCCTAATATTTTTTACTTCTTGAGCAATAAAGACGGATATTATCATGTATATACGTACAGTATGAGTGGAAAATTAATCAAGCAGCTTACACAAGGCGATTGGGAAGTTACTCGAGTAATAGGATTTGATAAAAAAGAAGATTTTCTATTTATAGAGGCTACGAAAAAAAGTCCGTTAGAACGCCAGGTTTACAAAATACATACCGCTACGGGTAAGATACAGCAGCTTACTCGAAAAAGTGGCACACACCGGGCAGATTTGAGCAGTGACGGTAAATATTTTATCGACCATTACCAATCTACCAACGTGCCAAATGTAGTAACCCTTTTTAAGTCCGATGGAACTCCAGTACATAATTTACTGACTTCTCAAGATAAAGCAGCCGGCTATACCTTTGGAGAAAATAAATTATTGGAAATTCCCTCAACTGACGGCAAAACGACTCTCTACGCACGAATGATTCTGCCTCCTGATTTTAATCCTGCAAAGAAATACCCCGTGATTGTCTATGTTTATGGTGGTCCTCATTCGCAGATGGTAAGCAAAACCTGGAAAAATAAGGCTATATGGTGGCAATACTACATGGCACAAAAAGGATATATTGCTTTTACATTAGATAACCGGGGAACATCTAACCGGGGGCGCGCTTTTGAAACGGTGATCCATCGTCGGTTGGGCATCCTCGAAACAGCAGACCAAATGGCGGGCATTGATTATCTAAAAAGCCTTCCTTATGTAGATACGCAGCGAATAGGGGTTCATGGCTGGAGTTTTGGTGGGTTTATGACCCTTAACTTAATGCTGCGCCATCCCGAGACGTTCAAAGTAGGAGTTGCCGGAGGTCCTGTGGTGGATTGGAGTATGTATGAAGTTATGTATGGTGAACGTTATATGGATACCCCGCAGGAAAATCCCGAAGGTTACAAAAATACAAGTATGCTGCAGTTGGCAGGAAACTTAAAAGGAAAATTGTTAATCGTACATGACGCACAAGATTCCACTGTAGTGATGCAGCACTCGCTAAAATTTCTTAGAAGGGCTATTGAAGAAAGAAAACAAGTAGATTTTTTTAGCTATCCAACCCATCCGCATAATGTGAGAGGCAAAGACCGTGTACACCTGATGAGAAAAGTGAGCCGCTATTTTGAGGAGAATCTTTGAGAAAAAGCGAGCCCTTTAGCTATTGCGTCATTTAAATAATTTAAGACCGTTGCAAAAAGCACTCTAAGAAAAAAATGCAACGCCCGATAAAAATTAAACACCAGAGCAACCTAATGGGTGTGGAGGATTTTAATTTTTTGAGAAGTACGCCGTTTGAAGCGAGATGCTTTCTTTTTCATACTTTTTTATGTGTTCTGCAACGGTCTCATATCCTCAAAAAAACACCCCTAGTATAAGGAGGCTAGGGGTGTTGAGGTTCATTATATGGATTGATTAGCTGCAATTCCTTTTAATCAGAGGAAAAAGTAATACTCCCTTTAATATCTACATCGGGCCAGATTTTGGCATGCTGTGGATCACTTTTTGTATGCACAAGCTTGCACGCTTGTTTCAAAGAGTTAAATGCCTTAAAGATGCTATTCCCCCATTCCCATGTATTTACTGTTCCGGTAAAGGACAGAGTATTTCCTAATTCGGTAAAATTAACAGTCATATCATGCGTAGCTCCGTTCATGGTAATCGTTATGGTACCTTTACCAGTAGCCTTGTCAAAGGTACCGAAAGTACCCGTAATAAAGTCAGTATCAGTGAGTTTTTTAAAAAAGTAATTAATAATATTAGTATTCCGCTCATTGTCGCCCGTATCCAGCATAGCCGTTTTAAATTTAAAGGTCATTCCCTTTAAAGCCTCTGTTATATCCGCAGCGGGGTTTTTCAAAGGGCTGGTTTGAATGTCGTTAAAATGAATGTCCACCCCTTCTCTTTCTTCTTTTTTGAAATATTTATAGGCGGTAGCCGTAAGCGACGTATTGGTTAGTGAAAAAGTTTTTCTTTCTTTCTCTTTAGTAGCAGTTGCGGGTTCCTGTTTAGTTGTTACTCCCACTGTCGTAGAAGGTTCACCCTTAGAAACTTGCTTCCCTAGGTCTTTTGTGTCTAAGCAAGAATCATTAGAAGGATTATAATTCTTGCAAACCACCTTTCTGCTGCTATCATAAGTAGAGATCATTAATGAAGGAATATTTTGTTTTACTTTAATTAGTTCTTTTTTTACCTTTTCTTTACCCAAGGTATATTCCAATACTTTTACAGAGGTCAAGGGATTTCCAGAGCACGTAATATTGTACAGTTTTTTATTATGAATTAAATTCAACTTCGTAAGTTCATTGGAATTACAATATAGGGTGCTTAAATTAAGATTTTTACTTACATCCAGGCTCTTTAGGTGACTAGAATTGCAACATAAAAAGGTCAACTGAGTAAAATATTGAACGCCTTCGAGTGAATGTATATCTCTTTTATTAAGTGTATTTGATACGTTAAGTTTTGTCCTAGTTATTACACTGGTATGATTGACATTCATTTTATTGCCTCCTCTGGGGAAAGCCGCTGGCGGCAGCTGCTCCTTCAAATACGCTCTAAAATTGTCATCAGGGATAGATACAAGTTTTTCGGGTAATGCTTTTTCATCGTCTTTAACTCGTAAGATAAAATCTTTTGAATCGACTACAATATTACTTTTCCCATTGCTACTTAGCGTAAAGGTATATTCTCTATCTCCGGTACTTATTTTGTCATCGGCCACGTTTACAATAAAAGAAGCCTCTCTAGCACCTTTGGCAAAGGTTACCTTACGATATTTTGTACTGCCGTTATCAAACGAAACGCCTGGGTCATTTCCGTCAAGAAACACGGTAACTTCGGTATCTTGTGCTGCCGGATAATCCAATGCTAAGGCTACTTTAATAGGAGAGGTAGTATTCTCATTCACCACTTGAACCCGATCAGTAAAATGTACTTTAGTAAGCTGTACCAAAGCAACATCATCAAAATATACACTTATCGGCCAGGTATCATCGTTAATGCTTGCTTTTAAAGAAATACCATATAATGTATTTTTATCGTTTGCCGTAACGTTAATCTCTCTTGTATATTCTTGCCACCCATAATATTGTTCTCCTTCTTTCTTTAACATAGCACTACCCATAGATTTTGGTCCTATTTTATAAGCTATCGCGATAGAAATACTTGCCATTCCTTTTCCTTTTGCATAACATGAGGCGCGATAATGTCCAGGAGATAATTTAATTTTTTTACTTTTCGCTGAACAATTATCTATTGGTTTATGAAAATGCAAACTCTTTTCCCCGCTGTGTGCATCCGCATCCGTAACTTCAAAAGCGCTTTGATTACAAAATGTCCACTCGTCCTCTATTGCTTGTTCAAATCCTCCGTTTTCAATTAAATTCCCCACAACTTGTATAGAAGGACGCTTAGGCGTTTCTACCTCAGGTATTTTGCATTCACATGCTTTCCCTTCTTCAACAATGGTTTCTGCTTTATTTATATAGGCATACTTAAAGGTATAATAATTAAAATCATGGCTTTTTGCAGGGATTTCATCTTGGTCTATTATATCCTTATAAAAGCTTAGTATTTGCATTTTAACATACTTTTCATCACGGGTTCTAAAAACGAGAATCCTCCCCTTTATCGGATGAATCAAATGTTTTCCCGCATTGTAATAACACCAGCCCTTCTTATTACTGGCTTGATCGTCAGAAATGGCATGCTCATGTGAAGTGTCTTGTTTTAATTTCTCTTCGTTTATATTGGTTACCTTTTCAAAAGTGGTATCAGATAAAATAGCGGCTGCAGCATTCCCGGTTCGCTCGGGTTCTATATTAATATAATCTTTGTCCTTTTCCCCGCCATTGACAATAATATAAGTGCCGGCAAAGGCGATATCCCAATCGGGACTGTCTGGGTCGACTTTTTTCCCCGTAGAAAAATCAAATTTGTTGTAAGATTTTATATCACCAGCTGATAATTGTTTTGCCCAATCATCCGAATCATTCATAGGGGTATAAAGATTACGTATGGTGGTTACTCCTCCCTCGGAGGTTAAATCATCAAGTGTTTGTTTGTGTTCTTCTAAAAGTACCATTACTTTATCGTCAGTTCCTCCTTTCAATTCATCAGAAACATCATAATATCCTTTATCTTCTACTTTTTTATTATCACCCCCATCCATTACCGCTAAAAAGAATTTATCGCCTTCCTTCATATAATGCTCATAGGTATTAGGAAGTGTAATCTCTATAAACGGGTATGTTTTTTTATCCGTATCTTCAACCACATTAAAAATATTATCCTCTTTTAAATGTAAAACCTCTTTACCGTCGTTATTAACTTTTAATTTTACGTTAAAATGATACTTATTTTTTGTATTCTTATCAATAAATAACTCTTCTTCTGTTCCGCTATCGTTCTTAATTTTAAACGAAATCTTGAACGAATATTTATTACCCTTAACGTATTGAGGCGTAAGACTAATTTGCTTCGTAGCTGTAGTCTTTGGCAGATCCGTCGTCTGAACCGAACCCCCCGGCCTAGCTTTTGCAGTATATTCTTGTAAAAGAACCGTTATACTCAAATCAGCATCAGGACTAGCTAAATCAATAAGTATATCTTCTTGAGCCAATTCATATTCAATTTCATCACCAGTATCCCCCTCTAAGACATCAAATTGCGTTATATGGTATTTTTTTCCGTCTTCAAGATAAAGGTCAATGGTTCTCTTTTCATCGAATGTAAATTCAGCATCGCTAATCTCTTGTCCCTCTGTACCCCCTTCTGAATAAGACTTTGCAATGGTTGTTGTTCCTGACTCTCCTTCGTAAATCGTCAACTTTACACGTGTATTCTCTTCAAAAGCATTACCAGCATTAGTAGATGCTGCTAAACTTACTTTTTGAACGTTAGGAAAAGGCGAACTTTTTTGGTCTTGTTCGCAGTTAGTTAAAAAACCGAGCAAGGGCAGGGCAAATAATATTAAGCGTTTAAATGTTAATTTGTTCATTTTAAATTTTGTTTTTTGGTTATACATTTATATAATAAATAAAGCCCTTTAGCTAGTGCTGACTTACAATTGCAAAAAGCACTTTAGCAAAAGATGCAACGTGCGATAAAAATTAATTGCGGATCAGCAAAGCTAAAGGTCTCTGTTGTTTTATTTATTGTTATTCATTCTCTATATAGCAGGCTTCCCGAATGCAGGGAGTGCTAACCCTTTAAGGCTTGGAGGCATCCCTCCCGATGGGTTGGAAGCCTCCTTCCTGACCTTAGGGAAGCCTGCGCTTAGAGGTTAAACTACATTCAAAGGATGTTCAAAGGTGCCTATACGGGCTTGTTTTACGAAAGTCCCTCCGCCGCTATACTGCGTTTTTATGCTCAGCAAATAGGTCCCCTTCTCAAGACTGGGGACAAGTACTACCAGCCTTGCCGGTTTGTTTTCAATCAGTGTTTGTACTTTGTAAGTTTTGCCTTGGCTGTCTTCAAAATATACGCCCTTGTCTAAGTCTTCGCCTGCTATTTTTATCCGGCTGCCTATGATTTCTATCACCCCGGCAGAGGTAATATTTTGATTCGTACTCCCGGTAATGCTGTCTTTTACTTCCAATACATGAGGCAGGGCTTTTTCAGTGGTTACTTTTTCAAGGCTCAAATCGCTTAGCACCTCTTTGAGGCGTTTACCGGCATGCAGCTTCAGATGCACGGTATGCCGATCTGCGTCAAAATGGTCGGCAGCGCCTTTAAATACGCCCGAGATAGAAAAATGGGTTCTAAATTCATCAAAGCTTACGGTTTCCCCCTGACGGGTAACCTCTTCAATCACTTCAAAAAAGGCATTGAGCACCGCCAGTGTATCCGTCTTGGTGATCGTACTTCCTTTTTGGAGCATCTTTTCCATAATGCTGTTCATATCATGGCTTTTTACTTCCTGCACCTGTGCCGTATAATCATCGGGAGAGGGCGTTAATAGATTCTCTAATAAAGCATACTTTAAGCTCATTTTATTAAGGTTTTATAGATTATATATTTATGAACCCTTTAGCCTTAGCTAAAGGGCTCTTTGTTTAATCGATTATTTTAATTATTCTGAAGTATTCAGGTTTGTATCTCCGCTGGGGTTATAGGCATATTGAAAGGTGTGATACCCAAAATCAAAACTTCTTACTGGAATATTTTCTTGTTCTGCATAATATTTATAATAACTCCATACTTGCATTTTGACATATTTTTCATCACGGGTTCTGAAGACTAGCACCCTATCTTTGATGGTGTAAACAAGATGCACCGGAAAATCATACCAAAACATCCCCTTCCGATTAGACATAATATCTTCATCAATCGCATGCTTTGTAGCATTATCTTGCTTCCATTCCACTTTGCTTACATCGGTTACCTCTTCAAAAGTCGTATCAGTTAAAATAGCCCCTGCAGCCTTCCCGGTTCGCTCAGGCTCTTTCTTGAATCCCTCGGTCTTTTCCCCTCCGTTTACGATTATAAAATGTCCGGAGAAAGCAACATCCCAATCGGGGCTGTTTTCATCTACTTTTTCTCCGGTGGAGAAATCAAATTTAGTCCATCCGTCTATGTCGTCTGGGCTGATTTGTTTTTCCCAAACATCCATATGTTCTCGGTTTAAAGGGGCATAGAAATTATATATAGGATTGATTACTATTCCCTTGGAGGTGGTTCTTTTTCTTTTTCTTTTTCTTAAAGTTACCGTTACTTTATCCTCCGTTCCTCCTTTCAAAGCACTGGAAACATCATGATATCCTCTATCTTCTACTTTTTTACCAGCGTCAACCTCTAAATAGAATTTACGATTATCCTTAATATAATGCTCATAGGGATTAGGAAGTGTAATCTTTATCGATGGGTATGTTTCGTTATCTGTATCTTTAACCACATCAAAAATATTATAATCCTCTCCTCCTAACTTTAAAATCTCTTCCTCCTTATACTTAGTACCCTCAAGATCCATCTTATGACCTTCATCATCATACAGATGTAATTTTACGTTAAAATGGTAGTCGTTTTTTGTATTCTTATCAATAAGTAACTCTTCTTCTGTTCCGCTATCGTTCTTAATTTTAAACGAAATCTGGAAGGAGTATTTATTATCTGTGACTAAAGGCTTAGAACCCTTTAGATTACCACATGGTTCAGCTTTTGCATTATCTTCTTTTTTTGCTTTTTCTAAATGTACCGTTACTTTATTATCAGTTCCTCCTTTCAACTCATTAGAAACATCATAATATGTTTTATCTTCTACTTTTTTATTGACATCAGTTACCTCTAAAAAGAATTTATCGCTCGCCTCATTAATATAATGCTCATAGGTATTAGGAAGTGTAATCTTTATTGATTGGTATGTTTTGCTATCTGTATCTTCAACCACATTAAAAATATTATAATCCTCTCCTAAATGTAAAACCTCTTTACCGTCATTAACTTTTAATTTTACCTTAAAATCATAGTTATTTTTTGTATCCTTATCAATAGCTAAAGGTACTTCTGTTTCGCTATCGTCTTTAATTTTAAACAAAATCTGGAAGGAGTATTTATTATCCGTAACGTATTCAGAGTTAAAACTAATGTGCTTTTTAGCAGGCCCCTCCTCTGGACCCGGTTCAACTTTTGCAGTATATTCTTGTAAAAGAACCTTTATACTCAAATCAGCATCAGGACTCGATAAATCAATAGGTATATCTTCTTGAGCCAATTGATATTCAATTTCATCACCAGTATCTCCCTCTAAAACATCAAATTGCGTTATATGGTATTTTTTTCCGTCTTCAAGATAAAGGTCAATGGTTCTATTTTCATCGAATGTAAATTCAGCATTGCTAATCTCTTGTCCCTCTGTACCCCCTTCTGAATAAGACTTTGCAATGGTTGTTGTTCCTGACTCTCCTTCATAAATCGTCAGCTTTACACGTGTGCCCTCTTCAAAAGCATCACCAGCATGAGTAGATGACGCGTTTAAACTTACTTTTTGAACATGATGCACACGAGACGGATCTCTTTGGTCTTGTTCGCAGTTAGTCAAAAAGCCGAGCAAGGGCAGGGCAAATAACATTAAGATTTTAAATTTTAATTTGTTCATTTTAATTGCGTTTAATAGGTTATTTATGATTAATTTATATTTGTGATTACATTTTGTTTTTGATTGAATTACTTGTGAGTTCATAATAATTTTGTTTTTTGGTTATACATTTTCTCTTTGTCTTGTTCACAGTTAGTTAAAAAGCCGAGCAAGGGCAGGGCGAATAATATTAAGCGTTTAAATGTTAATTTGTTCATTTTAATTGCGTTTAATAGGTTATTTATGATTAATTTATATTTGTGATTACATTTTGTTTTTGATTGAATTACTTGTGAGTTCATAATAATTTTGTTTTTTGGTTATACATTTTCTCTTTGTCTTGTTCACAGTTAGTTAAAAAGCCGAGCAAGGGCAGGGCGAATAATATTAAGCGTTTAAATGTTAATTTGTTCATTTTAATTGCGTTTAATAGGTTATTTATGATTAATTTATATTTGTGATTACATTTTGTTTTTGATTGGATTACTTGTGAGTTCATAATAATTTTGTTTTTTGGTTATACATTTATATAATAAAGCCCTTTAGCCGCTGAACTGTAAGTCAGCGAAGCTAAAGGGCTTTTTGTTTAATCAATTGTTTTGATGCTTTTGAAGTATCCAGGTTTGTATCTCCGCTGGGGTTATAGGCATATTGAAAGGTGTAATACCCAAAATCATAACTTCTTACTGGAATATCTTCTTCTTTTTTAAAACCTTGATAATAACTCAGTATTTGCATTTTGGCATATTTTCCCTCACAGGTTCTAAATACCAGCACCCTATCTTTGATGGTGTAAACAAGATGCTTCGGAAAATTATAAGAAAACACCCCCTTCTCCTTAGACATAACATCTTCATCAATCGCATGCTCTTCAGCGGTATCTTGCCTCCATTCCACTTCGCTTACATCGGTTACCTCTTCAAAAGTCGTATCAGTTAAAATAGCCCCTGCAGCCTTCCCGGTTCGCTCAGGCTCTTTCTTGAATCCCTCGGTCTTTTCCCCTCCGTTTACGATTATAAAATGTCCGGAGAAAGCAACATCCCAATCGGGACTGTTTTCATCTACTTTTTCTCCGGTGGAGAAATCAAATTTAGTCCATCCGTCTATATCGTCTGGGCTGATTTGTTTTTGCCAATCAGTAATATGTTCTCGGTTTAAAGGGGCAAAGAAATCATATAGGGTATTGATTACTATTCCCGTGGAGGTATAACTTTTGGTTTCACGCTTTTCAGCTAAAGGGTTATAATCCTCAAGTATTGGGTTTCCTTGTTTATCATAGTTAGAAATCACGACCTTTGGATTTTTCTCTTTGATATAGCTCAGCTGATCATGGAACGAGTTGCTCACGTTTTTAAACGCATCGTTTATTTTGATGGTCTTTAAAGCCGTGATGCTTTTATCATCTTTTCTATGTGATTCTACTTCATCAATAATATATAGATTCGGTATCGCTTTTCCTTCAGAAGGAGATATTCCTCTAAGGTCTAAATTTTCCAGCTGGTTATCATAGCAAGTTAATGAGGTTAGCGCTGTATTATTTTTTAGATTGAGTGCTGTAAGTTGGTTGTGAGAACAAACGAGTTTTTTTAACGCCTTATTCTGGCTTACATCTAAATGCTTGAGCTGGTTATCATCGCAAGTTAATGAGGTTAGCGCTGTATTATTTTTTAGATCGAGTGCTGTAAGTTGGTTGTGAGAACAAACGAGTTCTTTTAACGCCTTATTCTGGCTTACATCTAAATGCTTGAGCTGATTATGTTGGATATTGACTGAAACGGTATTATGGGCTAGGATTAGCTTCCTAAGCTTGGATTCAGAACAATCCAGCCGAGTTAATGCAGTATTTCCGGTCAAATCCAGGGTATCCAATACATTGTTGCTGCAATATAACTCCTCTAGCGAGATAAAGTACTGTATTCCCGATAGAGACTTTATTCTTTTATCCTTTACGTCCAAGATTGTCAATCCTTTTACCATCGAATGCTGCGGGTCTATTTTATTGCCTCCATTTGGAAAAGCCTTGGGTATCGTTTTCTTTAAATATGCCCTAAAGTTAGGGTCGGGAATGTCTACAAAAGCGGCTTTTTCAACTACCCCTTCATCAGGAACTTCAATTGTAATATCCTCAGGGCTCTCATCATCTTTACAAGAGAGAAAAGACAAGTTGAGCAGTATTGCAAAAATTGCCAGAAGTACAGGTAATTTTTTGCTGTGTTCATTTTGATTCATTAATTTCATTTAATCTTTTTATTTTTACTAATTCTAAGTATAATTAGCAAAATTATATTACTTAATTAACCTAACCAAATAAAATGAAAATAATTTTTAGTTTGTCTAAATAAAATGATCAATTTATATTTTTAAAAGATGTATTCTAGTTGTTTATAATTGATAAGTGTTATGGAAAAAATCGAGGGTCAAAGTTATATTGAACTTTATAAAAAAAACACCCCCATAATGAATCCTATCAAGCATATTTAGCAAAAATCATAAGGCAAGAGGGTTTTGTTTATAATCAAGGCAAACACACGAAAGGCTGTATGAAAGCAGGATATACTTAATGAATGTTAAGAACATTGCAGAATATAAAATATCCATACATACAGAAACATTTAGCTTCAAACGGCTTCCTTCTCAAAAAATTAAAATCCTCCACACCCATAAGGTTGTTGCGGTGCTTAATTTTTATCGGGCGTTGCATTTTACCAGCTAAAGTGCTTTTTGCAATGGTATTATGTTATCAAATAGATTAAGTTGAAAATGTTTCAGCCAATCCCTTATTTCATAAGGTAAAATTTGGTTTACACAAGACTTTTTGCATAGCTTTTAAGATGAGCATGAGACCCCCTGCATATATTTCCATGCAGGGGCGCCCTTGCCGCCGCTTATATTCGTCCATGCCTATCCCTTTTTTTTCCATAGTTGCCTTAGGAAACCCCATTGGCTAGCTAACCGGTAGAAGAACCTTCGCCCGGGTCGGTTATCAAATCAATAATTTCCTGCAGCGTTTTTAAAATCTCATCCATTCCCGTTTCAGACGGGGATTGTTCTTTAGATTCTACTGCCTCGGTCAATTCTTTTAAAACGCTTTCTGCAGTCGTATGCTGTTCTTGTGCGTATTCCGTGATCATTTCTGCTGCCGAGGCCAGCGTAGCTGCAATTTTTTCTGTTTCTTGGGGGGTTTCCTTAAACATTTCTGCGGCTTTTTCAATCGTTTCTGCCACTCTTTCTGACACTTCTGATTGCTCTGCAGTTTTTTTAACCGCTGCTGCCAGGTTTTTTAGTATTTCTGACACTTTAGTATGTAATTGGTCAAGCTGTTCCTGCATTTTGCTATTGCTTTCATCATCGTCTTTGCAGGCATAGGGCATGCTCGTCATTATGCTGATCCCTAACAAGAGAGACCATATTTTTTTGATAGTATTCATAAGATGTATTTTTATTTGTATTATTTATTTTTTATGTTTTGATTTCTTTGTTTCCCCGCCCTAGGCAGGATATTCTCCTGCCTGCATACCAATACCGCAACTAAGCGGATGTGCTGCTGTGCGGTATTATCATCCGGCAAGGGAGTGTTACAGCTTTTCTCATAATGCCATATTATCAATTCATTTTTAATTAAGGTCTCTAAAGGGGCTTATAGTATTTTATATGATATACTTTAGGATATTCTCTTGCATTACTGGGCTGCTCCATAGAAGAAGTATCCAGATCAGGACTTCCTGTAGGATTATATGCGTATTTAAAAGTATAATACATATACTCTACTTTTTCCGTAACATCTGTTTTGTGCGGATCTTTATAGCAGCTTATCATTTGCACCTTAGCATATTTACCGTTTCTCGTTTTAAATATCAAGATTCCACCTATTGGTTTATAGGAATAACCACTATGATCGAAAGAAAAAAGATCATCTTCAAGGGCGCGTTCTTCAGCGGTATCCTGTCTCCATCCGCCTTCTTCTTCTACAAACTCTTTTGCATTTTTTATTTCATCAAATTCATATGTCTTTGCAAAGTAAAGCGCAGCCTTGCCGGTGCGCTCAGGCTGTATCTTATCAACTAAACAATAATCTGGTTGAACTAACGGATGAGGACCTATTGCTTTTAACCATGTATCACGTTTATCGCAAACATCTTTATATTTCTCCCCCCCGTTTATGATAAGTATATTTCCAGCAAGAGCAATATCCCATTCATCGCTATCTGCGGGTACTTCTTTGCCAGAGGCAAAATCAAATTTTGTAAAGGTATCAATTTGATACCACACAAGTTGTCCAAATATAGATTCCTTATATCTTCCACTATCCATAAATTGTTTACTTAAGGGCGCGTAGAAACTCGTAATGGTTTTTACGAACATTTTTTCCTCTGCTGGTTCAGATTGGATTTTTTCATCCTCCTGACTGCTTTTTCCGCTCATGGTAACCGCTATTAATTCTTTTGCTTCCTGGAGTAATGGTAAGACTTTATCAAGTTTTTGTGCCGTTCCCTTTTGTGTGTGCTGCTCGGCGGCCTCTTTAATTTGGCGTGCTGCTTGTTCTAATAGATGTCCTGCACCCTGGGAGTCTTCTCCCTCTGCCTTGAGCGCTTGTGCCGCCGTTAAGATCGCTTGTGCCAACTCTGCCAGCTTTGGGCTGGTTTCTGAGGATTTTGCTGCTGCCGCCTCTTTCAGACTCTCCGCCGCGCTCTCCATCCTTTGCGTGGCTTCTCCATTTTCTAAGGCCTGAACAAACTTATTGATTTCATCTCCGATTTTTGATATATCCTTCACCAGCTGCTCCATATTAGAGACATTGCTATCCTCCTTATCGTCTTCGCAGGAATAGATTGTGCTGATCATTACGGTTATCCCTAATAGAAAGGGAACTACTTTTTTTAATGTATTCATTTTAATTGTATTTAATGGGTTATTTATCGATTTTTTTAATTTATTTATTTTTAAAAGGGAGGGGCATGCTGCCCCTCCGGGCCTGCATTAAGTGTATTTTAAGGCGAGGAAGTATCTAAATCGGTACTCCCTTTTTCGCGGTTATATGCATATTTAAAGCTTATATAGCCATACTCCAGGCTTTGGGCTGGAACGTCCTCAGGATGCTCATACCCCTTATAAAAGTTTAGAATCTGCATTTTTACATAGTGTCCGTCCCTTGTTCTAAAGAGTGCCATTCTATAATCTAAGGGCATAAAGACAAGATATTGCGGATCATCGTAAGAAATAAAATTCAGTTGATACAATCCGTTCGGATTAAAATAATCCATAGCATCGTCCGTTTCTTCAATTGCCGCTCCCGTTTCCGTATCCTGTTTCCAATCTGCGTCTTTTACCTGTTTTATCTCATCAAAATTTACCGCCTCATAATCCTCATCTGTATAAATAGCAGCTGCGGCATTGCCGGTACGCTCGGGCTGTACGTTGTCCACGGTGCAGGATTGTTCTAAACCCTCTTCTAATTCGGATTTTGCATCATCGGTGCATCCTTTTATTTTTTCCCCGCCATTTACGATAATAAACTGCCCGGCAAAAGCAATATCCCATTCATTGCTTTCTGCGGGTACTTTTTTGCCAGAGGCAAAATCAAATTTTGTAAAGTGGTCAATGGCACCAAAAAAGTTCTGAAGGCTAATCTTAATTACAGCATAATCTTCATCTGTTGAATCAATATTTGCTCGATTTGCTGGTGCATACAATTCCTTTATGGTTTTTACGATTATGGGGCTGTAATATTTCACTTTCACCCCCTCATCAACAGTAAGTCCAGCCTTTGCATCTTTTGTGAAAGAAGGAATATTGCTTAGATCCAGTTCTGTCAAATGATTCCCCTTGCAACTCAAATTATCTAAAGCCGTATTTTGACTTAGATCTAATTCCGTAAGATTCGCATCATTTACTTGTAATATTATTAAGTTCTTACAAGCCCTAAGATTTATCTTTGAAAGACTTTTATTATTCGAGCAGTACAATGTTTCTAAAGCGGTATTTTGGCTTAGATCTAAACTCTTCAGTTGACTATTAGTGCAATTCAACGTAGTTAAAGCCATATTTTTACTTAGATCCAAACTCGTCAGTTGATTATTAGTGCAAACCAACCAAGTTAAAGCCGTATTTTGGCTTAGATCCAGCTCTGTCAAAGGATTCCCTTTGGAGGACAATCCCTCTAAACCAGTAAAGTATTCAATGCCTTCCAAGGATTGTATTTTCCCACTCCATAAAAGCAGTTTTTTCGTCTTTTTTATTGCTTTTGAATTTAGATTAAGTTTCCCATCATGAACTACACCCGGGGGCAGCTGATTCTGTAATTCCTCATAAAATGCTTTATCGGGGATGGTCACTAAGTTTTCAGGTGTTATCATAAAATCTTTTGCCTGCTGGAGTTTTTCTAAGATTTGGGTAAAAGCCTGCCGGGTTTGTTCTTCTGTCTGCCCGGGGGCGGCCCCCGCCTGCTTCATTTGCTCTGCCGCTTCTTTTATCTTTTCGACAGTTTTAGAATCTTCTTCTCCTTCTTTTTGGAGGACTTCAGCCGCCTCTGCGAGTTGTTGAGCTGCCTCCTGTAAGTGTTGTCCGGCGTCTGCGGAGGTTGCAGCCGCCTCTGCCAGGCTTTTTGCCGACTGCTCAAGCCGTTTCCCCGCTTCTTCGGGTTCTAAGACCTTAGCAAGTTCATCGATTTGTTTCTGAATTTTTTGTATTTCCTCAGTTGCCTGCTTTATGCTAATTCCACTGTCTTTATCATCATCTTTGCAGGCATAGGGTATGCTGGTTATTATGCTGACCCCTAACCATAGGGATAATATTTTTTGTATAGTATTCATAAGATGTATTTTTATTTTTTATTTAAGTTATAAGTTATTTAAGTTATTTCTGTGTTTTGGTTTCTCTTGTTTTCCCCCAAAGAGGCACCTCCCGCTCCATAAGAAGGGAGGCGTAAACAAAACAATATTTAAAAAAAGAATGGCCTCAATTTTAGGTTCTTCTCTATGGTTGCGTTATTTTAATAATTTAATTCAAACGGCGTACTGATACCGGTATGGCTCTGTTCTGGGCAGTCCTCTATAATTGAACAACTCTTGGGAACATTATAGTAAGTTAGTAATGGAGTATCGCATACAATCAACTTCTTAAGTTCTTCATAACCTGCATAAAGCTTCTTAAGGTGTTTTTTATGACTTACATCTAAAATTGTAATCGGGTTATTAGCGCACGACAATTCAGTTAAAGCGGGATTTTGCGTTAGATCCAAACTCGTCAGTTGATTAGCATAGCAATACAAATTAGTTAAAGCAGGATTTTTACTTACATCCAAACTCGTTAGTTTATTATGATCGCAACACAACTCCGTTAAAGCGGGATTTTTACTTACATCCAAACTCGTTAGTTTATTACTATCGCAATACAATTTCGTTAAAGCGGGATTTTTACTTACATCCAAACTCGTCAGTTTATTATTATCGCAACTCAACTCCGTTAAAGCGGGCTTATTGCCGAGAACCAATTTGGTAAGTCTTGGATTATTTGATACTGATATCTCCTTCAACTGTATATTTTGGCTCAGGTCTAAATTTCTTACTTTAATATGATATATATCCAAATCTTGTAATCCCGTAAAGTATTCTATCCCTTTTAAGGATTGTATTTCATAATAGATGCCGTCATCCATATAGGTGCCGTCAATAACTATTTTTTTGGCTTGTTTTACTTCCGGCGATTCGGTATAGAGTAAATCTTTTCCATAGATAAAGGCGTCGGGCACTATGGTTTTTAAATAGTCTAGAAAATGGGTATCGGGAATGACGACCGAGTTTTGTAATATGCCGATAATTTCCTTTAGTTTGTTTAAAACCTCGTCTAACTGTGAATCGGCAGGGGTCTGTCTGGGCATTTCCAGTGCTGTTTTTGCTGCGGTTAATTCCTCTGAAAGACTTTTTTCTATCGTAGAATACCCCTCAGTGTATTGTGTGATCATTTCTGCCGCCGAAGCCAATATTTCTGCGGTTTCTTTGGCTTTTTGAGGGTCTTGCTTAAACTTTTTTGAAGCCTCCTCAATCGTTTTTGCTGCTTGCTCTGCCGTTTGTGATCGCTCCCCGTTTTTTTTAACCGTCGCTGCCAGGCCTTTTAAAATGTCCGACAAACGGGTATGTAAGTCGTCAAAGTGTTGCTGCATATCGCTGCCGCCTTCTTCATCATCTTTGCAGGCATAGGATATGCTGGTTATTATGCTGATCCCTAACAAGAGAGACCATATTTTTTTACTAGTATTCATAAGATTTGTTTTTATTTAACTTGTTCCTGATTTAACTTGTTCCTGTGTTAATGAATAAAAAGGTTTAGGTTTGGTTTTTAAAAAGTTTTGTATTCTGCCAATGCTCTTTATTTTTTTATATTAAAACGGCGTGCTGATACCGGTATGGCTCTGTTCTGGGCAGTCCTTTATAATTGAACAGCCCTCGGGAACATAATAACCAGTTAGTAATGGAGTATCGCATACAATCAACTTCTTAAGTCCTTTACAACGCGCACTCAAATTCTTGAGTTGTTTTTTATGACTTACATCTAAAATTGTAATCGGGTTCTCACCGCAAGTCAAGTATCGTAAAGCCGTATTTTGGCTTAGATCCAAACTTGTGAGTTTATTATTATAGCAATACAATATTTCTAAAGCCGTATTTTGGCTTAGGTCCAAACTATTAATATTGCAATCAATTAAATTCAATTCGGTTAAAGCGGGATTTTTACTTACATCCAAACTCGTCAGTTCATTATAAGAGCATTTCAATTTGGTTAAAGCGGGCATTTGGCTTAGATCCAAACTATTAATATTGCAATCAGTTAACCACAATTCGGTTAAAGCGGGCTTATTGCCAAAAACCACTTGTTCCAATTGATTATTATTCTGACAACTCAAATAGGTTAAAGCGGTATTTTTACTTACATCCAAACTCGTCAGTTTATTATAACCGCAACTCAACTTCGTTAAAGCGGGCTTATTGCCGAGAACCAATTTGGTAAGTCTTGGATTATTTGATACTGATATCTCCTTCAACTGTATATTTTGGCTCAGGTCTAAATTTCTTACTTTAATATGATATATATCCAAATCTTGTAATCCCGTAAAGTATTCTATCCCTTTTAAGGATTGTATTTCACAGTAGATGTCGTCCATATAGGTGCCGCCGCTAATATATATTTTTTTGGTTTGTTTTACTTCCGGCGATTCGGTATAGAGTAAATCTTTTCCATAGATAAAGGCGTCGGGCACTATGGTTTTTAAATAGTCTAGAAAATGGGTATCGGGAATGACGACCGAGTTTTGTAATATGCCGATAATTTCCTTTAGTTTGTTTAAAACCTCGTCTAACTGTGAATCGGCAGGGGTCTGTCTGGGCATTTCCAGTGCTGTTTTTGCTGCGGTTAATTCCTCTGAAAGGCTTTTTTCTATCGTAGAATACCCCTCAGTGTATTGTGTGATCATTTCTGCCGCCGAAGCCAATATTTCTGCGGTTTCTTTGGCTTTTTGAGGGTCTTGCTTAAACTTTTTTGAAGCCTCCTCAATCGTTTTTGCTGCTTGCTCTGCCGTTTGTGATCGCTCCCCGTTTTTTTTAACCGTCGCTGCCAGGCCTTTTAAAATGTCCGACAAACGGGTATGTAAGTCGTCAAAGTGTTGCTGCATATCGCTGCCGCCTTCTTCATCATCTTTGCAGGCATAGGATATGCTGGTTATTATGCTGATCCCTAACAAGAGAGACCATATTTTTTTACTAGTATTCATAAGATGTATTTTTATTTTTTATTTAAGTTGTTTCTGTGTTTTGGTTTCTTTTGTTTCCCCCAAGGGGCGCCTCCCGCTCCATAAGAAGGGAGGCGTAAACAAAACAATATTTAAAAAAAGATATGATTCATTTTATACAAATACACGTTTGAAATTATGAGGCCTTGTTAAAAAGAACTTTAAACTGCGCTGAGGTTCCGTTTAACTCCATTTCATAGATGCGGCAACTGAACGAAAATCAGCGCAAACTTAAAGGTCTTAATTTTGGCTTCTCTATGGTTACGTTATTTTAATAATTTATATTCAAACTGCGGATAGCCGCGTTCTTTTGATTGATCACCGCCCAAAAAGCCTGTAAACTTCAGTTTATAGATATTTCCCTCAAAGTCTTTGATAATATAATAGACCCCCGGAATTAATCTGCGGGGCGGGAAAGCCCTTCTCCAATGGCTGTCAATCACTGAACGGTCATCGTACACAAATAGTTTTTCATCAATATTTGCCCGGGTAAACGCCTCATAAGAAGGCTCGTTAGTAGGGATATAGGTATTAGCGGACTCATCCCATTTTTGCGTATGGATGCTATACACCCCAGTGCCGCCCAAATTATTGGTCAGCGCATAATCAGAATAGGCAACGCCTGCCCAATATTTCTTGCCGTCAATATGAGAGGTTTCATAACCATAAAACCCAAAAACGCCGGCAAAATTAATATCAAACTCCGCTTTGGGCGGTGCTGCTGCCTCTACTGTCTTTCCGTGCACAAGGCTAAAGAAGCTCAGGTTATAGGCTCTATTTTTAGTTATAACGGCTTCTTCTGTAGGCTTTGTTGCCTCTAATGGGGCATATTGAATCACATACTGGTTCCCTCTCATAAAGACCTTTATTTTATAAAAGCCTCTTTGCGCTCCTTTGGTTTCAATGGATCCTTTACCGGGCTTGGTACCAGGAACTTCATAACCCGCCGATACAATATATACCTTTGCCTGCGAAGCGTCTGAAGCAATTTCGCCCAGGGCAGTTCCGTCCAGCGTGCCCTGCTGATTATCGGTAAATGAGATTGTCTTTTCTGGGTGTTCTTCTTCTGGGGATGGAGATCCGTACATGCCTAATTCTAAAGGCAAGCCCTCGATAAGCTGTTCTACATTCTCTACGGTTACCTCTCTGGGCTTAAAAAAACGAGGAAGCAATGCTCCAAATACTCCTAAAGATTTTAATTTCATAGGTTTCGTAAATTCACTGCTGCGGCTTACGCTATTAATATTGGTAAATTCGGTCTTAGCGGCGGTTACCAAAATAGAAGCGTTTAAAAATACGCGGTTCTTATCTCCATTATAAAAACCCAGCTCCCAGGCATCGCGCCGTACGACTTTGGTATTACCGGTGGATAGGTCAATATACACATTGTTAGGCTCGTTGGGGCCTCCCAGATCTACATCGATCGTTCCGCCGGATTTTGCTTCTATCCTGGCAGCCTTGGCAGATGCCTTCAAACTGTCGGGGTTGAGCATTTTATCTTCATTGTCGCAGCTTGTTATGCAGGCGGCAAACACTAAAAACGGTAAACATTTAATGTACTTTCTCATGATATTTATATTTAAATAATGAATAAAAAGGTTAAGTTTAATTTTTAAAAAATTTGGTTTTCTACCCATGGCCTTGCCATAGGCAAAAACTAAAAACGGTAAATATTTTGTTTGATTTCTCATAACTTTATATTGATATTAAAATGAATAAAAAGGTTCGGTTTAATTTCTAAAAAATCTGGTTTCCTGCCGATGGCCTCGCCAACGGTAAAAACTAAAAACGGTAAACATTTTGTTTGATTTCTCATAATTTTGTTTATTTATATAATGAATAATTTTTTTTTACCATTCTAAGAGGTAAATCCTTCCATTATTGTTTACTTTTTCTGCTCTTTCTTTTTGTATTTTGTTGATTTCTTTCACGTCTTCCTCCAAAATTATAGATTAAAATAGCTGCAATAGCAGGCGTACATCCAATGATAGTAATCACTATAAACCCTACAAAGTCCCAAGAGAATATTATTTTGTACATGCTTTTCAATTAAATCATCTTTATATAATGAATAAATAAGTATAGGTTATTTTAATAATTTATATTCAAACTGCAGATGCCCGCGTTCTTTGGATTCACTCAAATAAGCCGTAAACTTCAGTTTATAGATGTTTCCCTCAAAGTCTTTTATAATAAAATACACGCCAGGGATTAATTCGCGGGGCGGAAAAGGCCTTCTCCACTTGCTGTCAATCACTGTCTGGTCATCGTAAATAAAGCGGTTTTCCTCTACGCTGGCTTTGGTAAAATCCTCAAAAGCCGGTTCATCCGTATGTTTGTATTCTGCAGAACCTGATTTATAACCTACGTATTTCATATGGAATAACGCATAAGCCCCTGTTCCGCCCAAATTATTGATCAAGGCATAATCAGAATAAGTAATGCCTGCTTCATATTTTCTGTCGTCACCAGGAAAGACCTCAACGCCGTAAAAACTAAAAACGCCGGCAAAATTAATATCAAAATCGGTTTTGGGCGGTGCTGCCGTTACCGTCTTTCCTTCCAAAAGGCTAAAAAAAGTCAGATTATAGTTGTCATCTTTAGCTATAATGGCTTCTTTATGCTTTGTTTCGTCTAACTGGGCATACTGAATAACGTAATGCTGCGCATCCTGCATAAAGACCTTTATTTTATAAAATCCTTTATCTCCCCCTTCTGTGTCTTTCATAGTCGTCGCGATGCCTCCTTTAAATTTACCGGCGTCTCCTGATGGAATTTTACTGCCCGCGGATATAATAAATACCTTCGCTGAAGAAGCGTCTGCGGCAATTTCGCCCAGGGCAGTTCCATCCAGCGTGCCCTGCTTACTATCGGTAAATGAAATTCCCTTATCAATATCTCCACACATTTGATATCCTAAGGTTAAACAGCCTTCACGTTTTCTTTTTTTTCCTCTTTTCATTATGTCTGTACCAATAAGTTCTCCTATATCGTGAATATCCATATATTTGGTTTTTAAGGTGGTCATACTTTCTAGTTTTCTTACACGCCAGGGTTTTGAAAAGGTACTCTTACTTGAGACTTTACTGATATCAATAAATTCAGTCTTAGCGGCGGTTACTAACACAGAGGCATTTAAAAATACGCGGTTCTCTGCACCATTATAAAAACCGAGTTGCCAGGCATCGCGCCGTACGCTTGTGGTTTTGCCGGTGGAAAGGTCAATATATACAGAGTTGGGTTCATGGAATCCTCCCAGATCCACATTAATAACGCCCCCTTTAGAAGCGGTTGAAGTCTCCGCTTCACCTTTTTTAATCTTAGGCCTTATAAGTTCTTCTGGAATCCCCCCCTCATCCCCCGTGCAGCCTTTAATGAGAAAAGTGAATAATAAAACGTATAAATAGTATATAATATTTTTCATGATAGTTTGATATTTATATAGTTAAAAATTAAGATGATATTTTAGTTTAACAAAATACGACCGGCCATATCCCAATAAGATGCTTGTAGGGTCGGGGCTGTGTGCCCCGCCCTTTGCCAGCTGGGTATCTACACGAATTACATCGAAAAGATTGCGTGCCCCTGCAGTCACTTCTAAAGCATGGTTAAAAAAATCCTTTCTTACACTTAAGTCTAACCACTGATAGGCATCCTGCTCGCCTTTCTCATATTTACCCTCCTCTTCCCCTATACCCAGTGAAATATATTGCTGAACCCTGCCGTTATATTTATATTGCGCCGCAATGGAAGAATCTATAAAGGGGATAAAATAATCAACAAAGGCATTTAAATTCAGCGTGAAAAAATAATCATTGCTTATATCCTGCTGCGCATCGGCAGAATCATCACTACGATCCTTTGCAGAATCATTTCTGTAGAGCGACTGTGCAATGCCGGTATAATTTATTCCAAACCCAAAATTTATATTGTTATAATTCAACTGATTTTCTAAGGATACACCCAAAACTTTGTAATTATTGATGTTTTTGTATCGGAATACGTCACTACTTCCACTCTTATCGCTTGTAGTTATCAGGTCAATCCTGTCTTTGATATTAAAATGAAAGCCCTTTACATCTGTAGTTAAATGGTTAAACCTACCGTTGCCCAAGGTGAATTTTTTGCTAGCCGACAGCATAATGGATATGCCGTCTTCAGGATCTAAATCTTTATTTCCTTGAATGTCATGATTGGCATCCTTCATATAAAAATACAACTGACGGAAAGAAGGAGTCTTATACGCTGAGCCGAGCACCGCCTTAATATCTAATTGATCTGCAGGGCGATAATCTATCGTACCGCCCCATATTACATGAGCGTCATAATTGGAGTTATTATTTAGCCGTACGCCCGGATAAAAATGCAATTTCCTATTCAAACGAAAATCAGCCTGCGTAAAAACATCGTAATTATTTAACCCTTCTTCCACCACCTTGTGACCTTCATCAGCATACGCTCCACTGGCAATAATATCATACCCTTTTTGTGAAACTACCTCATATCCTGCAGTTAAATTAAAAAATGTACTCTTTGGAAAAATATTGTCCAGCAACCCTTTAGAGAAAAATAATTTACTGGATTGATTGGTTATATCTTTTAGCGTATTTTGTATTCTGCGGTCATTTATACTATACAATAACTGTTTGTATCTTCGCTTTTGCATGGAATAAGAAGCGATTACCTGATAGTGGGTCTCATTTTTAAAAGAACCGTTTAACTGCAGCTGATGCTCAAAACGATTGGTGAGATAATTTGCATCATTCGCTGTAACATTAATGTAATCGCCCAACGCATCCTTTTGATAGCGGGTATTAATAATATGACCATAAGACATTAAGTCTTCATGGTAAGCATTATACTTATAATAAATATCATATCTCTTTCTACGATAACCCAATAATCCATACGATGAAAGCGATGATTTAGGATTCCATAAATATCCCCTTAACCCATCACTTATTATACTTTTGCCCTCAATACCTACATGATTCTTCCCCTTATAATCATTGAAGAAACCCTTAAAATCGTTTCTTGAGATTCCCGTTTTTACAAACCACCGTTCATTGATATTATGCGCTATGCTTACCCCTTGAATATGCCTTCCCTTAGTATTTTTTAAATTATATTCTCCTCCCACAGCCTCCTCCTGCATCACCGCTGAGATATCAAACTGTCCAAACGGTACTCTTTTTTTGGTAATGATGTTTATAACGCCTGCAACGGCATTATCTCCATATAATACCCCCATTGAACCTTCTGCAATTTCAATATGATCTACCTCGTCTAAATTGATCTGTGTAACATCAATATTATTTCCATATCCATTATCATTAACCATAGGAACATTATCTACGAGAATCTTTACATAACCACCGCTCAGCCCAAACATGCTTATCGTAGATCTTCCTGTGGCTGCATTAGGAACGATCGTAATATTTAAATGTTGATTTAAAACATCGGCAAGTGTATTGCCTGCAATCTGATCTATCATTTCTCGGCTAATGGTATTGACCTGAAATAAAGTATCGTTTATGACGTGAATTTTATGCCTGCCCATTACCTCCACTTTATCTATTTTATTTACCTTTTGTTGATTCTGCCCAAAAAGTTCATCGCCGGAAAACATACAAACGATTATAATGAGATTTGAAAGAAGTTTCATTTTGATTTTTACTAATTCTAAATATAATTAGCAAAATTATACTACTTAATTAACTTAACCAAATAAAATCAAAATAATTTTTAGTTTGTCTAAATAAAATGATTTAATTTTCTTTTTTTTTAATTAAAGGTATTTACATTTGCCATTATTTATAATTAGTAAAAATAAATTTAAAATGAAAATAGTAAAATATTTAACCTTTACAGCAACCTTATTTATAATGTTTAATTCTTGTAAAAGCAAGAAAACATCTCAAGAATCAATGTTACAAAATCAAGAATCGGGCTTACAAAAGAACGTTAAAACAGAGCGAATCGTAAGTTTAAATGGAACGCTTACCGAAATTTTGAGCAATTTAGGGCATCAAAGCCAAATAGTGGGTGTGGACGTTACGAGCGTTTATCCCAAAACGGTAAAAGAGAAAGCCGTTGATTTGGGCCATGTTATGACCCTTTCTTTAAAAGCCTTATTAGAAATGAAGCCTACTGAAATCTTTGCTATTGAATCCGAGCTATCCGAAAAGATTAAAAATCAGTTGGACGACTTAACTATACCTGTGCATTATTATACACTCAGCTACTCTATAGAAGGCGCCAAAACTTTAATAAAAAAGTTAGCGCAAGATTTAAAAAGTAATAAAGCTGATGAGTTGATTAATAAAATTGATAAAGATATTCAGCCCCTTACCTCTTTCAAATTTAAACCTAAAGTAATGTTTATTTATGCTCGAGGTGCTCGAAACTTATTAGCGGCTGGAAAAGAAACGTCTGCTTTTCTACCCACTGTGGGCATCAGTGCTGGTAACTTTAACCTCCTTATTAAATTTCCAGTCCAATGTGTCTATTGGCTCTTCAAATCCTCCATTTTTAATTAAGTTGCCCACTACTTCTTTGTAAGCTCGGTTAGGAGTTTTTGTTGGCTCAGTTGTTTCAGCTTTTTTTCCCTCCTCTTTGCCTGACTGCCATCCCAGCTTAGTCCCTCAGGTTTTACTATATGCATATTTAAACGCATAATAATTAAAATCATGACTTCCCGCTGGGATCTTTTCCTGGTCTACTATTCCTTTATAAAAACTCAATATCTGTACCTTGGCATACTTTCCATCCCGCGTTCTAAAAACCAGAATCCTTCCCGGTATGGGATGAATTAAATGTTTACCCATATCGTAGTAACACCAACCTTTAGTATCAAGCATTTGATCATCAAAAATGGTATGATTATTTGAAGTATCTTGCTTCCATTGCACATCTTTTACATCGGTTACTCCTTCAAAAGTAGTATCCGATAAAATAGCGGCTGCCGCATTTCCCTTGCGTTCAGGTTCGTTACTTGCACTTTTTTGACCGCCATTAACAATAATACAAGTGCCGGCAAAGGCGATATACCAATCGGGACTGTCCTTTTCAACTTCTTTTCCAGTGGAGAAATCAAATTTAGTATAATAATCTATATTACCAGGGTCTAATTGTTTTTCCAACTTTTCTGAACCTTCACCATGAAGAATAGGGGCATAAAAATTTTTCATTAAACGGGTAATGATTCCATCTTTTTCATCCCCCACGATTACTTTTAATTTTTGTTTGACCCCCTCCTTTTTAGCGGCGATTCTAATTTCAGCCTCTCCCACATCATTCGCTGTAAGCATCCCCTCATCATCTACGGCAGCTACTTTTTCGTTGCTGCTTGAATAGGTTACTTCCTGACCCTCAACTCCCGCTACTTCTACACTAATATAAGCGGTCTGACCCACTTGTAGCTTTAGCATCAATTCCCCCTCAGAAGTCATTGCCGCTTTAGTTGAGGGAGCCGCTTTCTCTAGCGAATGCTCCTTTACTGTTCCCTGCCAACTTATCTCTATATTGCCTCGTTCACTGCTGCTTTTTGCTGTAACCTCGGCTTCACCGGCAGCTACTGCCGTAATCGTACCTTTGTCATCTACGGTAGCTATCTTAGGGGCTGTAGTTTTCCAAGTAAATTTTCCTTCGTTTTTATCATTGGCTTTCAGCGTAATCTTGTCGCCAATTTTCAATTATAAGGGTAATTTTCCAATCTTAAGATTGATTTCCCTGATTTAGGTTTTGGGTCATCATCATTATTACAAGAGTTGATTATCCCTGTCATTAAGGTTATCCCTGCGAATAGGATAGGAAATATTTTTTTTGTGCATTGTACAGTGATTTAATTGAGATAATAAATTCGCTTCAATTCATTTTTAGAATGAATTAAAATAATACTTTAAAGCAAAAGTATAACACAATATGAAACAATACTGTTAAAAAAATGTTACAGTTTGTTCAAGCATCTCAACACACAGTGTAAAAAACGAATCCTTAGAGGATTAAAAAGATCTCAATCATAAAAAACATTGAGACCGTTGCATAACACATAAAAAAGTATGAAAAAGAAAGCATCTAACTTCAAACGGCGCCCTTCTCAAAAAATTAAAATCCTCACAACCATCTCAAAGCTTTGACAGGCTAAGCTACTGAGAGTTAAATCCTCCAACCATTAGGTTGATCCGGTATTTAGCTTAGCTGATTTGCCGTTGCTAAAGTGCTTTTTGCAACGGTCTCAAATTGTAGTTCTTTAAAAGAGGTTACCGTTCACTGGACTAATTCAGCTGCTATTATAGATATTCGAGGCGGAACAATGGTATTTTCTGATATATCATCTTCTGATAGGCTGCATATTCCTGCGGGGATGAAAAGTGCGTATGATGCCAAAGGCTGGTTGTATTACTTCGCTGAGGTGGTGGATTATTGACCTCTTTGGGCGAAGGAGATTTAAAAAGATTTTTTTGTAAATTTCGAATGGAAATTGTGCATATTTCGTTTTATTGATTATACCGATCCTACAATAAAAAAAACCCGTATGTGAACGTTTAAGTATATAGCGTTTGTGTTTTGAATGAAGAATTAGTATCGAAAAGGTATTAGACTCATAATAGCTTACGGTTTAAAAGATAGAAATATGAAATCAATTAGGCGTATTTTGCTTATTCCTTTTAAATTTGTAGTCAATATAATTTGACAAAGATAAGTATGACACACCTTGATGATATAAGAAAATTAGCAAAGCAAATACCAAATCTATCATAGATTTTTCAGAGCCGAGAGACAGAAAATCTTTTCCTACAAAAGCGTCCTCAAATTTTACTACTAACAAAGAACAGGGTAATTGGGCAGAGGATTTGATTTTAAGAGCAATTAATGAAACTTCTAAAAATTATGTGGCGGTTAGATATGGGAAATCAGATGATTTAATTGCTGGTGAAGAGGGGTTTAATAAGTTTTATAATGAATTTCAAAATGAATTAGATACTATCGTCAAAAGACCTGACTTATTAATATTCAAAAAGGAAGATTTTAATTCAGATTTAGGCTATGATATAAGTAAAATTGACCATACTGAGATTACAAAATATGTTAAAAAGTCAATTGATGGCTTAGAAATTCGTTCAAGTGCTTTTTTAATTGGTAAATATGAAGCCGAAATGCAAACCCGAACAAATAATCATTTATATAAGGCAATTAAGATACGAAACAGAATACTTACTGATTACTCAAATTTATTAGAACACCCAAAAAGAAAGCACTTCGTTAAAATTTTAAAGAGCATTAATAAAGAGACAATTAATGCTGTAAGTTTTAGAAAGCCAAATTGGAATTCTACCAATGAGTTGCAGGAACTTACTAAGCTTTTCAAAGAGTTAAAAGAAAGCATTATGATTGTTCAAAAAAGATGATAAGGCTAGTGTAGATAAACAAGCCGCCTGGTTAAAAAAGCGAGGTAAGTATTATTATGGGTATAAAAAGCATTATGTTACCGATGAAGAAGGTCTGGTACTTGGAGTAGTAACCACGAAAGTAAGTGTAAACGAGGAGAGCAATTTACAGGAGGTTTTAGCGTCTGCAGACCTGTCATCGGGTATTCCCTTAAAAGGGGATAAGGGCTATCAATCAGAGAAAAAGTGAAATGAAAAAACTAAAAAACAAATATTATATAACCCATTCAAACTTTTTGCAACGGTCTTAACTTTATAGATAAAATAGCTGATTAGGATGCTTGCTGAGCGTAGTCGAAGTATCACTTTATTTTATATCTAATCCTTCATTACCTTGCAACGGTCTTGTATTTCCACTTAACATCTTTTGTCAAAATGGCATATTGTGTCAGTAAAAAAAGATAATGAGACCGTTGCAGAACACACAAAAAAGTATGAAAAAGAAAGCATCTAACTTCAAACCACTTCCTTCTCAAAAAATTAAAGTCCTCACAACCAAAAGGTTGCTCCAGCGTTTAATTTTTATCGGGCGTTGCATTTTTTTGTTAGCGTGCTTTTTGCAGCGTTCTCATAATATAAATTCATAGAAACTGTCAAAATAAGTTAAAAGTTACATGGCATAATCATTGAGAATAAATAATCCACTAAGGATTTAGAAATAAAATAATTATGAGTAAAATAATAGGAATAGACTTAGGAACAACTAATTCATGTGTTGCCGTAATGGAAGGAAATGAACCAACCGTCATTGCTAATTCAGAAGGAAAAAGGACTACCCCTTCTATTGTAGCTTTTGTTGAAGGAGGAGAGCGAAAAATAGGCGACCCTGCAAAACGTCAGGCAGTAACGAACGCACAGAAAACTATTTATTCGACTAAGCGCTTTATGGGAAATAAATTTTCTGAATCGAGTAAAGAAATTGACCGTGTTCCTTATAAAGTCGTAAAAGGAGATAATAATACGCCCCGTGTGGATATTGACGGACGTTTGTACACGCCCCAGGAGATATCGGCTATGGTGTTACAAAAAATGAAAAAGACTGCCGAAGATTATCTTGGGCAGGAAGTAAGCGCAGCGGTTATTACCGTGCCAGCCTACTTTAACGATGCACAACGTCAAGCGACTAAAGAGGCAGGAGAAATTGCTGGATTAAAAGTAGAACGAATCGTAAATGAACCCACAGCAGCAGCCTTAGCTTACGGGTTAGATAAAGCAAATGAGGATAAAAAAATAGCGGTTTATGATTTAGGAGGAGGTACTTTTGATATTTCTATCCTTGAATTAGGCGATGGAGTATTTGAAGTATTGTCTACCAATGGAGACACACATCTTGGAGGGGATGACTTTGATGAGGTGATTATTAATTGGCTTGCAGAAGAATTTAAAGCGGAAGAAAAGATGGATTTAAGAAAAGATCCAATGGCTTTACAACGCCTAAAAGAAGCTGCTGAAAAAGCAAAAATAGAGTTATCTTCTTCGCCCCAAACCGAAATTAACCTGCCATATATCACGGCAACATCTTCAGGACCTAAACACTTGGTAAAAACCCTTACAAGAGCTAGGTTTGAGCAGTTGTCTGATGATTTAGTAAGACGTTCTATGATTCCTTGTGAAACTGCACTAAAGGATGCTGGATTATCAAAGTCTGAAATAAATGAAATTATTTTAGTAGGCGGCTCCACACGTATTCCAAAAATTCAGGAGGAAGTAGAAAAATTCTTTGGTAAAAAACCTTCAAAAGGTGTAAACCCTGATGAAGTAGTGGCATTAGGTGCTGCTATACAAGGAGGCGTATTAACCGGGGACGTAAAGGATGTACTATTATTAGATGTAACACCGCTGTCACTTGGAATTGAAACCATGGGGGGTGTGTTTACAAAACTAATAGAAGCAAATACAACCATTCCTACCAAGAAATCGGAAGTTTTTTCAACTGCTACTGATAATCAACCGGCGGTTTCTATTCGTGTAGCACAGGGCGAACGTTCTATGTATAATGATAACAAGGAGATAGGTAAATTTGATTTAACAGACATTCCGCCTGCACCGCGCGGTGTGCCTCAAATCGAAGTAACCTTTGATATTGACGCCAACGGCATCCTGCATGTTTCGGCAAAAGACAAAGGTACGGGTAAAGAGCAGTCTATTAAAATTGAGGCTTCTTCTGGATTAAGTGATTCAGAAATTGAAAAAATGAAAAAAGAGGCAGAAATGAATGCAGATAAAGACCGAGAAGCCAAAGAGAAAATTGATAAAATTAATGCTGCAGATACTACCATCTTTCAATCAGAGAAAAACCTGAAAGACTACGGAGATAAATTACCGGCAAATAAAAAACAAGCAATTGAATCTGCTTTAGCAGAGTTGAAAAAAGCGCATGGTTCAGGAGATGCAGCCGCTATGGAAACTGCAACAGAAAAAGTAAATAATGCATGGAATGATGCCTCGCAGGAAATGTATGCTGCCATGAATGAAAAAAATGCGGATCCTACTGCTAACGCTGAGCAGGGGCAGACCAAGCCAAATGAAACTGAAAAGGAAGGAGGCAGCGATAATGTAGAGGATGTAGAATTTGAGGAAGTAAAATAAAAAATAATTTTTCATAGCGAAAAGGTCCGTTTGACAAAATCAAACGGATTTTTTTATATTGAGACCGTTGCAAAAAGCACGCGAACAAAGAAATGCTTGTATTGAGTTTACCGAAATGCAACGCTCGATAAAAATTAAACACTGGAGCAACCTTTTGGGTGTGGAGGATTTTAATTTTTTGAGAAGGAAGTGGTTTGAAGTTAGATGCTTTCTTTTTCATACTTTTTTATTTGTTCTGCAACGGTCTCAACTTTTTAAAGGCGTGCTTTAATCCATCCGAACGCCTTCTATTGAGGATGATGAAGTCTCTCTAGAACAAATTTAATTATTGCAGGAGCATTTTTAACCAATCCTTCTCCTAAAAATAAAGGTAGCCATTTTAGAACTTTTCGCCATGATGATTTTTTGTTTTGTTGATTATTTTTTAAAAGTTTCTTTAATTCTTTAATTTGCTCATTTTTAACGCCATGTTTAAGAAACTCTTTTAAAAATTCTATATCGTTGTTATAAGGAGAAATACTTTCGTCTATTATAATATCAAGACCTTTTTAAACAGTATAAGACCATTAGCTTGCGCTGACTTGCAGTTGCAGAATATAAAATATCTGGTATTGTTAAATTAGCATAGTTAGTTCATTATTTAACTTCAATATTAATAATTTTAACGATTTCTCTATCATATGTTCTGCTTTGCTATAACATTTAGTTTTCCTTTTAAAGCGAGCTAAATAATGTCTTATTCTACTGTTGTATCCTTCAACGGTAAAGGGCTCTGCTTTTGACTGCATAAGTTTATGCTCAGGGATAAATTCACGGTAGCTTTTCCAGTAATCACTACAAAATTTATCAATATGCTTATTTTTCAATTTACTCCAAAGTTTTAGCCCTGTTTGCGTTGCTCTGCTCCCATAGACAAAATCGATAAACTTTCTCCCCAATTATCAATAGCAATCCATATCCAACCGTATTTTTTTTTGACCCTATATACGTGTGCATCTTATCTAATCCAACGATTTCAATAGGCGTTGGTCTAACCGGTAAATTCGCTTTTTCTCCCCAGCGTTTAATCCAATAATAAACCGTTACATGACTTATTTTAAGATCCTTCCTATCGAACGAAAACCTAAGCCTTCCAAATACATTTCCAAGGCTAAACGCCTAACTCTTCTAGATCTTACATCCGACTTACGCTTCACTGTGTAACGATAACCGCAACATTTACACTTGTAGCGTTGTCTGCCTTTAACTATTCCATCTTTCGTTTTTAAACTACTTTTACATCTTGGACAATCCATTTTTTTTGATGCAAATATATGAAAACTATTTCAATTTAACAATGCCGAATTTTGAAACTCCTATAATACGATTTCCTATACTAGGACTACCAATTCCTCCGTAAGAATCAATTAACTGCTGCTCTCTACCTTTAATAGCTTGTTTCCCTCCTATTGCTCCTTGTGCTGCTCTATCTAGTACAGGATTTATATATCCTTTTGAACGCATATGATGACCATAATAACGGCGCATCATTACTTTGTATGGGCTGCCAAAACCGCTGGCTCTTCCTATATATACTTTTCCACTGGGATGAGTCAAAATATAGGTAACATACACCCGTTGGCTAAGATCATAAGCCGCAGTACCCGCCAATACAATCGGAATAGCAAGATCATCTAGTGCTCCTATTCCCGTAACATCATCGGCAGCTAGTACGCCTACTGTCGCCCATGCTGCCGTCCATGGATTAAAATCTTCTTCATTTATATTTGAAGACTGTGGCGTTGTTTTGGTCGGTTTTCCCTTTTTCTTCCCCTTTCCATCGCCTGGGCCGCCATCTAGCGTAATCTTATTATACAACCCATGCACCGCATGGTTATATGCCGTAGCAATTACGCCTTGCTCTGCGCCTTTCCAGAAATCGCCGCCGGCTATTACACTGCCCAAGCCCCCGCTAAGACCGCTTTCGGAAACTTTCTACACCTAATAGCTAAAACAAAATCTCTCTTCTTATTTTTCTGCTTTTACTGTAATCCATTTATTAATCCTACTTTTATTCCATTCAGCTATTTTTCCAAGAGAATCTCTATCCTGTCTCCGAAAACGAATACAATTCAAAAACATTATACTATCTTTTCTTATTACCAAACACTTATTTGTATTGGCAAACTTTTTAAAATAGTCTCCTACTTTTAATTGAGATAACACCTTACAGCCACCACCACTTATATCTAAAAATTTTTTATTTTTATCATCTAAAGTTAGACTATACATACATCCTTTAAAAAGTTCTACTTTCTTAATCCTTCCCTCTATTTCGATTGGGATATAATCTTCTTTTATAGCTGTTATCCAACTTCTATTATCACACGAAAACAACAATAAAATCAACAATAAAATTACTCTTTTCATCTTTTATAAATTTTTGTTTTCTGTCTACTCCATTGTATCCCTGCCCCTGAACCAAAGCCTACGGTGTAGCCCGACCATGCCCTTAAATTGTTATCGCGAAAAGAATTCCATCCAAATATACTTTTACTACCTGGAATAGGTGCCCAAAATTTACTATATGAACCTATCCAAGGCCCTTTTATTCCTGCACTAACAGAGAAAGAAACCCCTGTATAATTATTAAAATTCAGGGTTTTATCTCCTCCTTTGTAATCTGCGAAAATAGCATATACTCCTACTCCTCCGTTAACACCAAAGTTTTGACGCTTGGTTCTGTAAATTTGATATTGCCCTTTATTGTTTCCATCTAAAAAATATACTGCTTCTAAACTTACGCCTCCTCCCATCGCAAAGGTGAAATCCCAATTTCCTCCTATACCAATAGCATCTAAATCTTCTAAATCAATGTTCCCTAAAATCTTATTTAAGTTGATATTAGAGGCTAAAGGATCTTTAAAAGGAAGATAAATATCTGCATCTGCTTTGTCTGTAGCGTAGGTTGCAATTAACCTTCCTTTACTATCTCTAAAACGTATATCATCTGGCATGCTATTTTCCGTAATCTTATTATACAACCCATGCACCGCATGGTTATATGCCGTAGCAATTACTCCCTGCTCTGCACCCCGCCAGAAATCGCCGCCGGCTATTACACTGCCCAAGCCCCCGCTAAGACCGCCACTGGCAATTTCTGCCGCTATATACAAAGCTACACTATTTATTCCTAAGTGGTCTACCCCGCTGCCTACAGCGCTTGCCGCAGCTGAAGAAAGAAAACCTGACTGATAAAGAGCTGGAAGAACTTTTACAGTTTGTGCCAGACTGAAAAAGCCCCGATTAATTCGAGGCTTCTTCTTTAGCAATCTGTGCTTAATAAATCTTCTGGATTAAAATCACGAATTTTTTCAGGTAACTTATCTTTAATTCCAAACCCTTCCGCTTGGTTTAAAAGTCTTAAAATTACTCGATAGTAGCCAATGACTACACCATCGTCAAATTCACTCTTAGCATTTTTCTTCTCTTCAAACGCTTCATCAATCAATTGACTTAAAGTATCTTCTAAATAGTATTCTATTGCTTCCATTATCGAAGAATGCCTTGTAATATTTGAATTTGTTCTCCAAAATTGGTAACCTCATTTCGCCATCCCCGAATTAAACTTTGTTGGTGTCCTGGTCTTAATGTATTCCAGTTAGGAACATATTTGGTAGGGTTACCTATTTTATCGAGGTGAATATTTGAAGCCTTTTGATAACTATTAATTGCCTTATTAATTTGTGCGGGAGTTTTACCAGCGTAGTTTTTCAGAAATCCAGCGTGCTTTCCACCAGCCTGTGCAATCTTATATGCATTCCCTACCCCCTTAGCGGCCCTCCCAACCCCACTCAAATATCTATAGGCCTTTACAAGCGCTGCCCCTAATACTTCACCACTTGCCCACCAAGCAAATATATCAAAACTCGGGTCATATAATGCCGGGCTTACATACTTAGTCCCTTGCCCGTACGTTCTCCGGTAGGGGCCTACTTCTATCTCCGTAAACGATACCGGCGTACTCGCTATTATATTTCCTTCTTCGTCGTAAAGGTAATCTATTTTATCTCCCCCACGACTATCTACTCGTATATAATTGCCGTTTTTGTCTTTTCTATACCCATCGTAAGGGCTTTTACTATCCTGCGTAATCTTATTATACAACCCATGCACCGCATGGTTATATGCCGTAGCAATTACGCCTTGCTCTGCGCCTTTCCAGAAATCGCCGCCGGCAATTACACTGCCCAAGCCCCCACTAAGACCGCTTTCGGAAACTTTCTACACCTAATAGCTAAAACAAAATCTCTCTTCTTATTTTTCTGCTTTTACTGTAATCCATTTATTAATCCTACTTTTATTCCATTCAGCTATTTTTCCAAGAGAATCTCTATCCTGTCTCCGAAAACGAATACAATTCAAAAACATTATACTATCTTTTCTTATTACCAAACACTTATTTGTATTGGCAAACTTTTTAAAATAGTCTCCTACTTTTAATTGAGATAACACCTTACAGCCACCACCACTTATATCTAAAAATTTTTTATTTTTATCATCTAAAGTTAGACTATACATACATCCTTTAAAAAGTTCTACTTTCTTAATCCTTCCCTCTATTTCGATTGGGATATAATCTTCTTTTATAGCTGTTATCCAACTTCTATTATCACACGAAAACAACAATAAAATCAACAATAAAATTACTCTTTTCATCTTTTGTAAATTTTTGTTTTCTGTCTGCTCCACTGTACCCCTGCCCCTATACCAAAGCCTACAGTGTAACCTGACCAAATTCGCTTAGAATTATCCCAAAAAGATTTCCCTCCAAATATAGATTCATTACCTTTTGTAGGTGCCCAAAATTTACTATATGAACCTATCCAAGGCCCTTTTATTCCTGCACTAGCAGAGAAAGAAGGTCCTGTATAACTATTAAAATTCAGGGTTTTATCTCCTCCTTTGTAATCTGCGAAAATAGCATATACTCCTACTCCTCCGTTAAACCCAAAGTTTTGACGCTTGGTTCTGTAAATTTGATATTGCCCTTTATTGTTTCCATCTAAAAAATATACTGCTTCTAAACTTACGCCTCCTCCCATCGCAAAGGTGAAATCCCAATTTCCTCCTATACCAATAGCATCTAAATCTTCTAAATCAATGTTCCCTAAAATCTTATTTAAGTTGATATTAGAGGCTAAAGGATCTTTAAAAGGAAGATAAATATCTGCATCTGCTTTGTCTGTAGCGTAGGTTGCAATTAACCTTCCTTTACTATCTCTAAAACGTATATCATCTGGCATGCTATTTTCCGTAATCTTATTATACAACCCATGCACCGCATGGTTATACGCCGTAGCAATTACTCCCTGCTCTGCGCCCCGCCAGAAATCGCCGCCGGCTATTACACTGCCCAAGCCCCCGCTAAGACCGCCACTGGCAATCTCTGCCGCTATATACAAAGCTACACTATTTATTCCTAAGTGGTCTACCCCGCTGCCTACAGCGCTTGCCGCAGCTGAAGAAAGAAAACCTGACTGATAAAGAGCTGGAAGAACTTTTACAGTTTGTGCCAGACTGAAAAAGCCCCGATTAATTCGAGGCTTCTTCTTTAGCAATCTGTGCTTAATAAATCTTCTGGATTAAAATCACGAATTTTTTCAGGTAACTTATCTTTAATTCCAAACCCTTCCGCTTGGTTTAAAAGTCTTAAAATTACTCGATAGTAGCCAATGACTACACCATCGTCAAATTCACTCTTAGCATTTTTCTTCTCTTCAAACGCTTCATCAATCAATTGACTTAAAGTATCTTCTAAATAGTATTCTATTGCTTCCATTATCGAAGAATGCCTTGTAATATTTGAATTTGTTCTCCAAAATTGGTAACCTCATTTCGCCATCCCCGAATTAAACTTTGTTGGTGTCCTGGTCTTAATGTATTCCAGTTAGGAACATATTTGGTAGGGTTACCTATTTTATCGAGGTGAATATTTGAAGCCTTTTGATAACTATTAATTGCCTTATTAATTTGTGCGGGAGTTTTACCAGCGTAGTTTTTCAGAAATCCAGCGTGCTTTCCACCAGCCTGTGCAATCTTATATGCATTCCCTACCCCCTTAGCGGCCCTCCCAACCCCACTCAAATATCTATAGGCCTTTACAAGCGCTGCCCCTAATACTTCACCACTTGCCCACCAAGCAAATATATCAAAACTCGGGTCATATAATGCCGGGCTTACATATTTAGTCCCTTGCCCATAAGTCCTACGGTAGGGGCCTACTTCTATCTCCGTAAACGATACCGGCGTACTCGCTATTATATTTCCTTCTTCGTCGTAAAGGTAATCTATTTTATCTCCACCACGACTATCTACTCGTATATAATTGCCGTTTTTGTCTTTTCTATACCCATCGTAAGGGCTTTTACTATCCTGCGTAATCTTATTATACAACCCATGCACCGCATGGTTATATGCCGTAGCAATTACGCCTTGCTCTGCGCCTTTCCAGAAATCGCCGCCGGCAATTACACTGCCCAAGCCCCCACTAAGACCGCTTTCGGAAACTTTCTACACCTAATAGCTAAAACAAAATCTCTCTTCTTATTTTTCTGCTTTTACTGTAATCCATTTATTAATCCTACTTTTATTCCATTCAGCTATTTTTCCAAGAGAATCTCTATCCTGTCTCCGAAAACGAATACAATTCAAAAACATTATACTATCTTTTCTTATTACCAAACACTTATTTGTATTGGCAAACTTTTTAAAATAGTCTCCTACTTTTAATTGAGATAACACCTTACAGCCACCACCACTTATATCTAAAAATTTTTTATTTTTATCATCTAAAGTTAGACTATACATACATCCTTTAAAAAGTTCTACTTTCTTAATCCTTCCCTCTATTTCGATTGGGATATAATCTTCTTTTATAGCTGTTATCCAACTTCTATTATCACACGAAAACAACAATAAAATCAACAATAAAATTACTCTTTTCATCTTTTGTAAATTTTTGTTTTCTGTCTGCTCCACTGTACCCCTGCCCCTATACCAAAGCCTACAGTGTAACCTGACCAAATTCGCTTAGAATTATCCCAAAAAGATTTCCCTCCAAATATAGATTCATTACCTTTTGTAGGTGCCCAAAATTTACTATATGAACCTATCCAAGGCCCTTTTATTCCTGCACTAGCAGAGAAAGAAGGTCCTGTATAACTATTAAAATTCAGGGTTTTATCTCCTCCTTTGTAATCTGCGAAAATAGCATATACTCCTACTCCTCCGTTAAACCCAAAGTTTTGACGCTTGGTTCTGTAAATTTGATATTGCCCTTTATTGTTTCCATCTAAAAAATATACTGCTTCTAAACTTACGCCTCCTCCCATCGCAAAGGTGAAATCCCAATTTCCTCCTATACCAATAGCATCTAAATCTTCTAAATCAATGTTCCCTAAAATCTTATTTAAGTTGATATTAGAGGCTAAAGGATCTTTAAAAGGAAGATAAATATCTGCATCTGCTTTGTCTGTAGCGTAGGTTGCAATTAACCTTCCTTTACTATCTCTAAAACGTATATCATCTGGCATGCTATTTTCCGTAATCTTATTATACAACCCATGCACCGCATGGTTATACGCCGTAGCAATTACTCCCTGCTCTGCGCCCCGCCAGAAATCGCCGCCGGCTATTACACTGCCCAAGCCCCCGCTAAGACCGCCACTGGCAATCTCTGCCGCTATATACAAAGCTACACTATTTATTCCTAAGTGGTCTACCCCGCTGCCTACAGCGCTTGCCGCAGCTGAAGAAAGAAAACCTGACTGATAAAGAGCTGGAAGAACTTTTACAGTTTGTGCCAGACTGAAAAAGCCCCGATTAATTCGAGGCTTCTTCTTTAGCAATCTGTGCTTAATAAATCTTCTGGATTAAAATCACGAATTTTTTCAGGTAACTTATCTTTAATTCCAAACCCTTCCGCTTGGTTTAAAAGTCTTAAAATTACTCGATAGTAGCCAATGACTACACCATCGTCAAATTCACTCTTAGCATTTTTCTTCTCTTCAAACGCTTCATCAATCAATTGACTTAAAGTATCTTCTAAATAGTATTCTATTGCTTCCATTATCGAAGAATGCCTTGTAATATTTGAATTTGTTCTCCAAAATTGGTAACCTCATTTCGCCATCCCCGAATTAAACTTTGTTGGTGTCCTGGTCTTAATGTATTCCAGTTAGGAACATATTTGGTAGGGTTACCTATTTTATCGAGGTGAATATTTGAAGCCTTTTGATAACTATTAATTGCCTTATTAATTTGTGCGGGAGTTTTACCAGCGTAGTTTTTCAGAAATCCAGCGTGCTTTCCACCAGCCTGTGCAATCTTATATGCATTCCCTACCCCCTTAGCGGCCCTCCCAACCCCACTCAAATATCTATAGGCCTTTACAAGCGCTGCCCCTAATACTTCACCACTTGCCCACCAAGCAAATATATCAAAACTCGGGTCATATAATGCCGGGCTTACATATTTAGTCCCTTGCCCATAAGTCCTACGGTAGGGGCCTACTTCTATCTCCGTAAACGATACCGGCGTACTCGCTATTATATTTCCTTCTTCGTCGTAAAGGTAATCTATTTTATCTCCACCACGTCGGTTTGTTTGAATATATTTTCAAACTATTTAAACGCCTAATGAAAATATTTTATATCTTTATAAAGAATTTTATTAATTTAAATCAAATCCATTTAAAAAATTTATAACTTCCATTCCAAGATTCGTCATTCGTAACAAATTCCAAAAAATCAATCTTTCCTCTTGTGATATTAAGTTCGTAATTTAATTCATATTTTAAGTTATCTAGTTTAAGGCTTTTTTTAGAGGATAAAAAAATATCTTCTTTAATTAAATTTGCTAATGATTCGTATTTTATCAAGTATTCAAAAGTTACATAAATTCCTACGCCAGTAGTCTTACGGGATTTTACTCTTAAATAAGGAATATGCTTTTTGATAAATGGATATTTTTTAAAATTGAAACTTGCTATTTCATCAAGAGTAGCTTTTTCCAGTAAATTCAATTCTTCACTCATATTTAATTATAATCCTTTTCTACTAAATGAAGAAATAATAATCCTTCCATTAACCACTCTACCACCAATAAGACGGACATTAGTGCCCCTTACATTGATTATATTTCCTGCATTACCTGACGGCAAAATACCACGAGTGTTTGGAGTAAGTTTACCATTTTTTAGTGCTTGGTTTGCAGCATTCTGAACTGCATTAAATGCCTTTTCTTGAGAACCAAACTGAGTTATAAGGCCTTCTAGGGCATGTTCTTTTTTCCCAAAAATGTGATTTAATCTATTCACAGGAATCTTTCCTACCCCCTTAGCCACCCTCCCAACCCCACTCAAATATCTATAGGTCTTTACAAGTGCTGCCCCTAATACTTCCCCACTTGCCCACCAAGCAAATATATCAAAACTCGGGTCATATAATGCCGGGCTTACATATTTAGTCCCTTGCCCATAAGTCCTACGGTAGGGGCCTACTTCTATCTCCGTAAACGATACCGGCGTACTCGCTATTATATTTCCTTCTTCGTCGTAAAGGTAATCTATTTTATCTCCACCACGACCATCTACTCGTATATAATTGCCGTTTTTGTCTTTTCTATACCCATCATAAGGACTTTTACTATCCTGCGTAATCTTATTATACAGCCCATGCACCGCATGGTTATACGCCGTAGCAATTACCCCTTGCTCTGCGCCCCGCCAGAAATCGCCGCCGGCTATTACACTGCCCAAGCCCCCACTAAGACCGCCGCTGGCAATCTCTGCCGCTAGATACAAAGCTACACTATTTATTCCTAAGTGGTCTACCCCGCTGCCTACAGCGCTTGCTGCAGCTGAAGAAAGAAAACCACCAACAAAATTCTATTCTTATTATATTAGGCAAAATTTAGTGTTTTATATAGCAACAGATAATTTCTTTACTTTACCTCAAACTATTTTTAAACTCTATTTTTCTTTTAAAATAAAGTTTCAAAGCATCTTGTTCTCTATCTATAAGTTGCTCGTAATGGCTGTTATCAAAGCATAATTCTAAATACCCCCACATAGCTTCTTTACCAAAAGGAAAAATTCCATCATCTTCATTATATAACTTAAAGTACCAATTAGAGTTCATTAGAGTTTCTGTAACTTGAAAAAGTTGAAATGGATAAAAACTTGGCTTCCCTTTCTCATCAATTAAATACCAAAGTTGTTTTTCAGCCAACACGATACCCATTACTAGATATTCTTTTTCCAATTCAAGACCAAAATCAAAATTATTAGGAACTTCTGAAGAAATATTATCAGGATCATTATGTTTACACAAAACTTTCATTATTGTCTTATAAATTTAAAATCGTCCACAGCTTTGATTACACCATTTTTCCAAAGAGCATTGTAATGTATTTCAACGCCATGAGCAGTTTTATTTGACATCTTTGCCCATCCTTTCCAACGAGTGTCACTCAAAGACTTTTTGAGAATTTTCCCTACAGTAGGATTAGACATAATTTCTTTCATAGCTAATTGTTCAGTAAGATTATTTGCTACAGTACGACCAGTTGAACCTAAACCAAGGGGCTTTAAAACTTTAGCCACCCTCCCAACCCCACTCAAATACCTATAGGTCTTTACAACCGCTGCCCCTAATACTTCCCCACTTGCCCACCAAGCAAATACATCAAAACTGGGGTCATATAATGCCGGGCTTACATATTTAGTCCCTTGCCCATAAGTCCTACGGTAGGGGCCTACTTCTATCTCCGTAAACGATACCGGTGTACTCGCTATTATATTTCCTTCTTCATCGTAAAGGTAATTTTACATAATTGCTATTAAGGTTCTATTCATAAGTTCTAATATCGTAATAATAAATATTTTTTTATTTGGAACTATATTGATGCGTAACTCTCTTGAATATATATCCTTTACATTCATCAGGATCTCCAATTGTCAAAGGTAATGATAAATTTTTCTTTCTATCAATCATTATAGGCATAATCGTATATTCACTCAGTTCTATTTTAAAATCTTTATTAATACTAGAAAAGTACCATGTTCCAACTATCGTATTCCTTTGATTAATAGAAAAGTCATGTTTTATTTCCTCATTTAAATTCGTCATTTCAAATTTTCCATTTTTGTAGATATATAAGACTATTTCACTATTTCGATTCTTCGAAACATATTTACCAAATAAATCTTTCTGTGAAATTCTTTTAACTGTTTTTAAACCCTCTTTCCAATGACAATAAAAAGGATGACATGAATATAGAATTATTATAAGTAAAATAATATTTTTTTTCATTTTTTGATAGGTTCTGTAAAGATTATTTTTTGAGTCATATTTCCCATATAGGGCATAGATTCTCTACTCCAAGAAGGAGCAATACCATAAAAGAAAGATGTAAAAGAAGTTGTATTAGTTAATATAAATTTTAAATTTTTGCCATTACTATTAATATCTATTCTATAACTTCCAACATATTGTTCCGCAGGATCTAATCCTGCTCGAAATAATCCTTGAATACCAAAAGATGCTCCATAATTTGTAACAGAAACTTTATAATTATTAGTAGATAATGCTTTTTTATACCAATAACGTCGAGCATTTTTTACTTGATAAGCATCTCGAAAAGCATCTGCAAATGCATTTCCTTCTATTATTCTATTTTCTTCACCTTCTCCTAGTAACCAATCTGAGAACATACTTCCAGTTTCCTCTAAATTATGGCTAAAAGATAAAATTCTTTTTTTCAAAGATTTAATGTATCTCCTAATCGATATCCAATTGCTATATTTTTTCTTCTTCCCCTTTCCATCGCCTGGGCCGCCATCTAGCGTAATCTTATTGTACAACCCATGCACCGCATGGTTATACGCCGTAGCAATTACGCCTTGCTCTGCGCCCCGCCAGAAATCGCCACCCGCTATAACACTGCCCAAGCCCCCGCTAAGACCGCCGCTGGCAATCTCTGCCGCTGTGTACAAAGCTACACTATTTATTCCTAAGTGATCTACCCCGCTGCCTACAGCGCTTGCTGCAGCTGAAGAAAGAAAACCAATGCCAAAACTATCCCCGTCTATTGCATTAAATATTCCGCCTGATAAACCATGCGCCCCTGCCTGAAACAACGCCTTAACAGTTGACGAGGCATCGGCTAGCGCACCACCCGAACTCACTACATTGCCTATTCCATGCGAAACCACTGCCATAGCAGCCGTACGTCCCCAGCCGTACCAAAACGGCACGCCGTGCGAGAGGTTAACCACTGACTTAAACAATAACTGAGCAACTATTAAAAAAGGAAAATTACCGCTTGGGTCGGTATAAAGCAATGGGTTATTGAGCACATAGCCATAGCGGTTATAGTGCTGCGTATGGTAGGGGTCGGGCACAAAGTTATCGGGCGAAAGGAAGCGCCGCAGCAATGGGTCGTACAGCCTCGCATTCATCTGAATAAGCCCTACGCTCCAAAGGTGTTCATGCCCCGTATAACCCCGGTCAAGCAATGGATGATCGCGGGTAAGCCCCTCGCAAAAAGCGGTATAATCAGCTAAATTGCCCCAAGCATCAAAACGCCGCTGTTCCACTAGTTTCCCTTGATGGTCGCTAATAGCCAAGATACTGCCCAAATAATCCCGGTGCAAATAGTAGGCATTCGTTTGCTTAAACTCTCGGTTTTCAAACTGGCTTATTTTTACGTATGAGGCATCATAGGGGTCGCCGTCTAAATATTGTGCTACTTTTATTATTTGCGTGCGTGTATCGTAGGTGATCTCTAGGGCATGGTCTGCTGAATAGTACTTGCGTAGGGGTCGTGCGTATTTATCGGGGGCTTCACTGCCATAGTACGCGGCTGCTCGGCCACGCATCAGGTTATACTCGTAGGAAATACGGTCTTTTTGGGGCAGGTTAATTTCGACCGGTTTTTTATAGGCATTGTACGTAATCGTCGGAAAACCTCGCTGCGCTTTTGCTTCTTCACCCTGTGCATTAAAGCGTATTTTATTCAGGTGATAGGTATCTGGCGGATATTCGTATTGCCCCAAATCTGTATTATAGGTGATTCGCCCGCGTGGGTCGTAGGCATACTGCTTGGCTCGTTTGCCATTATGATGTTCTTCCGTCAGGCGTTTTAGGTCATCAAAAGTAAAGGATTCGGTTTGTTCAAATATCTTATTGTAACGACGATTGAGTACCCCTTTTTTTACATCAAAATCATACGATATGGAGACGGCAACTTGTCCATTTTGCGCATGGTATTGTTCAATATGAACAGGTAAGTCATTTTTATATTCATTTATCAGATCAAAACCGTTACCCAGCTTAGTATCCAAAGGCTGACCTTGCGCATTTTCCTCTTTTCGTTCCCAAATCGTCTGCCCGGTTTTCAAATCAGCTAGCGCATATAAAATGCCTTGCGAATCATAGCGATTTTGTTGTTCATTTTCTATTGGATGATGGGTGTTAGTTACTTCTACTTTGCTGCGAGAACGGTCAGACCGGCCATAGCGGTCAAAGGTCGTATGCGTTTCATAGGTAAAGGCCGGATGGGTTTCTTTTTTGCCTGTAATACGATAATATTCATCGTAAAAAGTTTCATACTCAAATGTATCGGTGCCGTTGTTTCCTATAATTTTTTGCAACAGATGATTATCTAAATCATATATATACTGGCTCGATAGCTGCGTATGGTCACCTTCTTGGATTTCATATAACAATTTTCCAAAACGATCATATCCATAACGAGTAAGCCCTTTGGGCGTTTTTTCGGTGAGTTTTCTGCCCCAGTCATCATAGGTATATTCATATACGCCTGCCGAGGGGTCTTCCAATCGGGTTTTATTGCCCCAGCCATCTTGTTCTACTTTGATCACCGCGCCATCATAATCTGCCTGCTTGAGCGTGCCGTTGGCGTAATAACGATAATTAATTTCGCCTCCTTTATCTCGGTGGGTAATGATGTTCCCCATCGCATCGATGGTTTCCGCCGTCTCTTCATAGCCGTCATCCACTGTTGCCGTACGCCCGCTGTAACACAGATTCACAATTTTCCCCGTATAGCTGATTTTCTGAATCGGGCGGTCAAAGACATCATATACCGTTCGATTCCATTTCTTATCGGCCGCTCCTTCAAAATAAGGTTCACTTTGGCGAATAACCTTGCCATATACATCATACCGCGTATCTACTACTGACCATTTACCATGTAATCCTTGCGTCTTCGTGCGCACTGCGCGGTTGAGTTTATCATAATAGGTCATCGCCTTAGGAAAGCCCTCTCGAACCTCGGTTACAAAATAGCCGCCCTCCCGCGTAGGGTGCCGCTCGTGCCGAGTTTCATTTCCAAGATAATCGGCGGTTTTAATCAAATTATTCCAGCCATCATAGGTATAGTGGGTTTCCAGCCCGAGAGGAGAAGTGGTTTTTAACGGATTTCCATATATATCTACCTCTGTTTTTGCGGTTAGCCCTTCAGGCGAAGTAGTGCTTACAACAAAGCGCTGGGTATCGTCATAAGTATAAGCGGTAGTTAAGGTTTCTCCTTCGGCGGTTATCGCCTGCGTTAAGGTATTTCCATGTTTATCATAAGTATAAGCGGTGGTAACGGCATCGGTATGGTTTCCATATTTCTTCTTTTGTTTTACCAATCCGTTATCTTGATAATCGATTTCATTTCGGGTGCTAAAAGTATCTCCATAAGCCTTTGTGGTTTGGGTTTCTTCGCTAATTTTTCCATAAAAACGATGAGCACCATTTGTCCATGGCGCAGCATAAGAAAAATGACTTTCAGAAGTTCCTTCACTATTATAATCAGTCATTACAGAACGGAGCAAAAGATTGCTTTCGTCATAGTGGTATGTTTTGGTAATATGGATATTCTTTTTATAATCTCTATTCTCCTCCCGAGTCTTCTTATAATAGGTTTGATTAGGTTTTAAAAGCGCGTGCGTTTGTGAGGTTATTTTTTTATATTCAATAATAGATCGGGTTAAAAGTGATCGTTGATCCTGTCTTTCATTCACGCCTCCATAAGTGGTTTCTATCAATTGATGATCATACGAAGGGTCGTACCGGTTAATCGTCCAAAGAATAGGTTTTTTATAGTCTTTAGGTTCGTATTGTCCTCTGTTGTTTCTTATGGATTCATAGTTATCACTCACCATAGTGGTCATAAATCCTAAAAATCCTTTTCCTTCCAAATCTTGTATGGCGTTGATATAACGATAGCGCTTGGTCAAGGTATGGTTATCAAAAGAAGTATTGATATGGCTGACGACGTATTGTCCGGGGAGCCGTTGGTGCAAATAAAATCGTTTTCCTAATGCGGCATATAAATCTCCTTGATATTGTTCTAATTTATTAGACGCTGCTTGCCCCGGCTTATCATAAGCGGCGTAGGCGGGATTATTGGGTTGGTTATCTAAGGGCTGATATTCAATGGCTTGAATAAGGCCGGAATGATTGTCCACTTTCTGGATTTTGCTCTCCAAAAAATGATCGGAAGAGATGCTAAACTGATAATCTTTTTCTGATAAAGGGTCATGGATCATCAGTTGGTTCCTTGCCCCATTAAAAGTAGGATGGTCTTGGGAAGTAACGATAAAACTAATCGGGGATATTTTATCGTTATGGATTTTAAATGTTTTTTGGGTTTTAAATATTCCTTGGGCATCGATAAAATCAAGTATTTTATCTGTGTTTCTATAGGTATTTTGGATAAATTGAATTTGGTTGAATTTATCAGGACCTGTAATATGATACACCAAGTGTGATGGCGGGCATCTTTCTGCTTCATCATAACAGTCTTCTTGAAAATCAGGGTCTTCGTAAACTCTTGTTGTCTGTGTAATAGAAATATCCGAATTGGTAATTTCGGAGTTTTTAAGTTCCTCGTCATATTTTACTTTTCCAAATTTTTGAATAGAAATAAGGTCGGTACGGCCATCATAATCAAAGTCCATAGGAATAACGCTGCAAGTAGCATATTCTGTGTATCGATATTTGTCTCCTTTTCCAGACCAAAATTTGGCAAACCAAGAACTTTTTTTAATCACATTTCTTTGAGAAGGGGTACAATAACTGAGTTTTTGATCTGTAAAGTCATACGATTCTGAGATGAACTTACCGCCCATATTCATGTGTTTTTCCCAGATATGTTTTTCGTCTTTTATCCTACGAAATATCCTTTCAGTCCCCTCTTTTTCAATATCATATACTGCATGAGGCGTCATAAAATCGGTGAGACCATCGCCATTATAATCACCAAGAATCAACGGGGTTTTGTCTGAGAAATATCTTAAGGATTGATGATTCTTAAGCGCAACTCGCAATTTCTTTGCTTTCCCGTCGTATTTTAGCACCCCGAATGTATTATTTTGGGTCGCAACCCATAAAATTTCTGGTATGCCATCTCCATCAAATTCTATGGGATAAAGTTGGTCAAGAGAATCTTTATTAAGTTTTAAGGGGATAGGCGTGTCGTCAAGTAAAGAAGTCATGGTAACCTTATTATCCGTTCCTTCGGAGGAAGATACTTTGGTAAAATCAATCAAGTAGGCTTTACCTGTATTATATCGCCTACTTGTGCGATATTCTTCTTTAGAAGTTAAGTTTCTATATCGTGGTTTATATTGCCGTATATAATTTGAGCTTCTATATCGTGGAGTTTTATCCCGCGTGCTCGGGCGATACCGGTATTGCCGTGTATAATTTGATTTTCTATATCGTGGAGTTTTATCCCGCGTGCTCGGGATATGCTGGTATTGCCTTATATTGCTAGTACGTATATTACTAGTAATATTAGAATTATCTAGAAAAAACATTAAATCAATACTTCCATCCCCGGTAAAGTCTCGAAAGATACATCTTAAATAGCCTTCATCAATATCCTCTTCATTAAAAACAGGAGTAGTATATTCTTTACGTGTTTTATTTTTTAAATCAATAAAATCAATGGTTAAATAAGGATTGTAATTTTGAGCAGGGCTCCTAAATGTAGGATGCCAATAATGTCTTTCTACATTGACTACAATAAGTAAATCGTTCTGTGGTAGTTTATTACTGCCTACAAAAACCTTTCCTGCAAATAATTGGGTATCCTCTGAAATACTGCTAGTTAATTTATTGTCTAGTTTTCCATACTTAGAACTCCATAGATCATAAAGTGTTCCTTCTTTTTTTAAAGCATAGATAGAAGTTATTTTTCCATTACCATAAAAATCTCCGGTAACGCTTGCTCCTATTTTTTCTGTTCCATCCGGCAGGCCTGCATTTATAATATTTTGACGTTCAAACTGAAATGAAGGGACCTTCTCGTTATAGGTAAAATCTAAAGGTTTTAACGCCTCTCCTTGCCCATTTTCGATGGTAATTCGCTGTAAGCGTTCGCTGCCCTTGCTCGTTAGTTCATAGTGCAATACATATTTTCGGTAAAGCAATCCTTGCGCCTTAATATTTATCTCTTTGATTACTTTATCGTTAACTAAATCTCGACTTTTACGCCATATTTTGACAGGATGATGACGAGTAGTTTGCACAAACTCTATTACAAATTCCTTATCTTTTCCATAGACGATCCGATCTAAATATAGTGTGTTTTCCTTTTCATTATAATAATATTCAATACGATTATCTAAAGCATCTTCCAAACTTTTTAAACTATATTGCCCTCTTACCCACGAGTGATAAGTCGCTATTCTGCCATCAGGGTATTGCACGATATATTCATTATTTTCTTTTTTAATGAACGTATGCGAAAAATTCTCTAACACATAGGTCCCATTGGGTTGCTTTAGCATGCGATTCCCATCTAAATAATAAGGGTCTTGATCATCATACTGCATCCCTTCGGTTACACCATCTATTTTTTCTATCTTGCCCCCTCGTGTAATGGCAGACAAACCAAAAATATTCCAGCCTAAACCTGCAACTCCCTCTCCATTATTGCTGTCATATACCAAAGCTAAGTTGGGTTGAAAATTATGCACCCCCTTGGGAATTTCAATAGGTACATGATAAGTAAGTGAACCGGTTTTACTCACTTGCATGCTGCTATTTATCGTAGGGACTACCGTATTGATTTGCTGAGACATAAGGTATAATCCGCTTAGGTAAACTACGGTGAGAAGATATTTTTTTATGTGATAGATACAAGACATAAGACCGTTTTTTAATATTTAAGAATATTTTTATTAAGACGCCGGCCATCTTTTAGAAAAAACGATACGATATACACCCCATCAGGATAACTAGAAACATTTATGCGTGTCTGAAAACTATTAGCAGGATTTGCGACAGGAAGGGAAACGCGTCCTAGCATATCTGACAAAACAATCCGATCGACTAAGTCATCTACTTCCTGCGCCCAGCGAATATTTAAAAAATCTTGTACCGGCACCGGATAAACTTCTATTTTAGAGGCAATCTCTTCTATATCCTCTTGTTCTTGCTCTTTTGAGGTATGGTTCGTTTTCTCATCCTTTGTACAGATTGCAGATGATCTTTGATTGCCGGCCTTATCAAAAGAAAAACACTGTTCAAAAGTATAGGTGTCTGCTGTGGTTTGGGTATCAATTAATGGAATATTTGTGTTACATAATTGACGTAAAACTGATTCAATCTGTTGGTCATTAGCTAGTTGGTAATATGGATCATCATAATGTTCTTTTTTATATTTTAAATAAAAGGGGGATTCCTTAGGAGTTTTTAAATTTACTTTAAACGGTATTTCAAAAGGAGATGCGGTAACGTAGTTTGAATTGACATCAGAAATAGGATTAGAGTGATCCAATAAATCTGGATCGGTAATGGATAAGGAATGAACATAAAAATTATCCCATTCCGGATCATAATAGTAGCGTTTAAGGTTACGATAAGGTTTTACGTACCATGATACCTCACTAATTTTATAAGAAGAAGAAAAAGTCTTATTTATCCCTTTATAATGCGTAGCATAAAGCGCTACCATATCATCATAATTATTTAATTCTAGCCTATCTTGATATAGTACATGAGGGACGTTTTGGTCATTCTGTCCACGAGAATGACGAAAATAATCAAAAAAATTCCAATCCTCGTCTCCTTTTTTTCTAAAGGCAATAATTAAGAACCCTCCAGACTGAATTACTGTATGATCTGGAAATCTATAATTTCCTTGTGCATCGGATAATACCCACCCTGATATATCAGTATCTTCTGTGGTGTAATTATACAATTCAATAAATTCCCCTTGATGGGATGCCTTATAATATCTATTATTTTTAATATAGTCTGCTTCTATATCTGGCGTATCATAATATACTTCAGTAATCGCTACTTGTGCCTCAATGGTAGAACCGAACAAACCTAATATAAAGCAACATAGGAAGTAAAAATAAAACATAAATGGACAAATTTAAATGGACAATAATTTAGACCTCAATTGTTTTACCTGTTGTATATGAATAGTTTTTTCCAGTGTAAGCCTTCTGTTCATGCCTACGGTCAGGCGTAATAACTCATCCGTAGTATCTAAAACTTCATTCTTTTTTTCTAATAGTTGATTTAAGGTAAAAATGGCTTTATCTTTTTGTCCAGTTTTCATATAATATCTTGCCACCCAGCGGTTGTAGCGTAACGCTTGATGAACGGAACGAGCATAACTAATGTTTTTTCCTAATTCTATTAATTTTGCTAGGCCTTGTTCCTTTTGACCTATCGCCAATGAAAAAGCTATTTCTTTAAATTGGAGTTCTTTTTTTTCAGTTTGTCCAACAGTAGGCAATTGCTGACATTTTTTTAGCGTGTTTGATAGGTTTTCAACAGAGCCTATAGAACTCTTTTGATAAGCTAACAACTGTGCACTAAATAAAGCCATTGCTGATCTAAAGGTCTTTTTTTGATGAAAATTTTGTTCATTCACCGAAATAAGTTTCTCGTAATTCTTTGCTCCTTTACATAGCCGCCTAATCAAATACAGCGAAAGTGGATCAGTTGTGTCTTCTTGATAAAGCATTTGCGCATATTCAAGTGCTTTTGAATATTGTTTTTTCTTTCGAGCGCGTCGAATCAATTCTCGGTAAAATGCTTTTATTTTTTCTCTACGGGCTTTATCAAAAGGTTTTGCTTTTAAAATTTCTAAGCGATGCAACAATTTTTGATGAGACTTCTCTCTAAGCATCTTTTTATGATGCATTCGTCGTGCTTTTCGATTACGTTTTATTAAAGTATTATCTCGTGCATCTATCTTCTCTGCATTGCAGTCAATCTTTACTAAAACTCGTTGCAACCCTCTTTTTAAATTTTTATTTTCAGGAGAAATTCTCAGTGCTTTTTCATATAACTTTTTTGAACGAATAAGAAAATTTTCATTCTCTCCAAATGCAGTTTTCATTTTTTTATCCCCTAATCCTAAATTAGCATACGTTTTAGCCATAACGCCGAGTAACTCTGCATTCTTAGGATTGTTTTTTACTCCTTTTCTCAAAACACGAATGATTGCTGCTTGATTACCCTTTTGAAGTGCATAAACCTTTTTTAAACCATAATAAGCGGGTATTATCTTGGGGGTGTTATCAATAACTTTTTTAAATAGCCTTTCCGCTCTTTCATATTGCTTTACCCTTTTAGCCTTTCTTGCTTTTTTTAATAACATAAAGGCGTGGCGCTTTTTATCTTTCGTTTCTTTAGAAAAAGCAAGATTTGGAAAAGGAATCAAAGAACCCATTCCTAAAAAAGTCAGTGTTCTAATAAAGTTTTTTCTACTAAAGTTTTTCAAGGCTGAAATTTTGTAAAAAAAGGAGAAGAGTAATGGAAGGTTCAAACTTCCTAATCCCTTATACACACATCTTATTTTACCTTAAAAAATAGATTAATTACTCTTCTCCACTACAAATATATGATTTTTTATAGATAAAAAATAATTAACATAAAAATTTTAATATTTTTACTTAAGCAATTCTATGTTTTGTGTCCATTTTAGACCCATAATCTCTGCTTGATCTATGTTATTTTATCTAATCTTTTTCCATACCACTTTCGTATTTAGATGATATCCATCTTTTTTGAATAATAAAGGATATGCTTCCATCATATTAAATAATTACCTTTGTATTTATGGATGATCTAATGAAGTTAGAATTAGAATATCAAAGCCTAATTAAAGGCGATACTTTTGATTATGATAAATTTAACGAGTTTGTTATTGTCCATCATTCTAATTTAATTGAGGGCAGCACTTTAACTATGGAGGAGACATTTTTATTATTAGATGAAAAATTAACTCCAAAAAATAAACCATTAGTGCATAGTCTTATGGCTTTAGATCACCTTGAAGCGCTTAAATATGTAATTCAATTGGCAGATAGAAAAAAACTTTTATCCGTAGACATTATCCAAAATATTTCCGCCCATATTATGAAAAGTACCGGTTCTAAAATTTCTTCTATGGGCGGTGATTTTGACTCTTCAAAAGGAGAGTTTAGAAAATTAACGGTTAGAGCGGGAGTACAGACTTTTATGGATTATAAGAAGGTACCTGGAGAAGTTAAATCTTTAGTAGATTATATAAATGAGAACATAGACAAGGTAAAGTCTTATAGAGAGATTAATAATTTAGCTTTTGACAGTCATTATCAACTAGTAACTATTCATCCATTCGCTGATGGAAATGGCCGCTTATCAAGGCTGTTAATGAATTATGTACAAAAATATCATAACAACACTTTGTCTATAATTTACCCGCATTTTAAAAGTGATTATTTTAAAGCACTTGATGCTACACGAAAAAAAGAGGATACTTCAGTTTTTAGGGAATTTATGTATTCTCAAAATAAACTTCACTTAAAAAAGTTGATTAAGGAAATATATGATAAAAAAATAAAATCACAAAACAGAAGTAGTAAAAAGGGGTTCTCTTTTATATATTAAATTTATATAATTATTAAGACCGTTGCAAAAAGTTTGAATGGGATTTATAATCTTTCTTTTTTAGTTTTTTTATTTTACCTACTCACTTATTCATCGATTTTTCACTGTTTTTTCATGAATTTATTGACTATCAATACTCCTTTATCCTCTTGTTTTTCTTTATTTTTAACGATTAGACGCCAGTAGCCCTGGACCCCGATATAAATTATACCCGATCGCCTCCATCAGGTTTTGCGTATGCATCTTTGCTATCCCGCTATATCTTGCCACCCCGGCTGAAAACCATCGCTTTATGCTTCCGAATGGCCGTTCTATACTTCGATAAACTCAGTAACCTTTTTAAAGCTTGTTTCCCCTACTCGTTTATTGAACCTCTTCTCAAAATCCGTTAATGGCTTTCCCCTTTTCGCTTTCTTCAGTATATGATTCTTCAACTTTCTCTTGTTTAACAAACTCGCATTTCTCTCTGATTCATCGCCCTTATCCCCTTTTAAGGGAATACCCGATGGCAGGTCTGCAGACGCTAAAACCTCCTGTAGATTACTTCCCTCGTTTACACTTGCTTTCGTGGTTAATCCCCCAAGTACCAGACCTTCTTCATCGGTAACATAATGCTTTTTATCCCCATACTAATCCTTACCTCGCTTTTTTAATCAGGCGGCTTGTTTATCTACAATAACCTTATCCTCTTTTTTTACGAACGCCTCTTTTTGCTCTCCGCTCTCCGCTGTATCCTTATCATTCACCTTGCCTTTCGGTTTTAAGGGCGTCTCTACTACACTCGCGTCTACTATCGCTCCTTTTTTTATGATGATTGGATGGCGTTCTAATGGACCGTTGATCTCCTTAAATAGACGCTCGTAGGCATTCGCCCGCGTCATCAATGTTCTAAATCTACTCAAAGTACTAGGGTCAGGGGAGACTTGGTCGATATGCAATCCACAAAAATAACTGAACGAAAGACTGTCATTTATCCTATCTTCCACTTCATAATCGCGTAATCCATACCCGGTTTGTAATAAACACATCTTGAATAATACTTCGACCAATGGTTACTGAGCCCAGTCGAAGTACTCAGCAACCTAAATAACCCATCATCAATCGGACTGCCCGTCGCACTTTTCCCCTTATTATAATGACCGTCTATTATTTTCCTTATTTTTTCCCAGTCTAACAAACGGTTTAACTCAGTGAAAAAAGCCTTTTTTATCTTTCTTGTGCGTAAATCACAAATACTATCGGCTAAAGTAGGATGATGATATATTTTCATGACATAAATAGACTATCTTTTTTAGATAAAATAACCGCTTAGTACCACTTCTTTTATATCTAATTTTTCATTACCTTGCAACGGTCTTAAACCATAAGAAATCTCTAATTTCTATAGGTGAAGTTTTTGTTAAAAAAAATAATTTTAAAAAGAGGGTAGAAACCGGGGAGTAATTTTCGTTATTGTTGGACCTTTGCAAGGTTATTTTTGAGATACTCATACATAATTTAGAACGCGTTCAAATATATTTTTTGGATTGCCAAATTATAGCTTGAGACCTTTACACTAAAACAGCATTTTTGTCAATAAAAAACAAATAATTGTTTGAAAATGAATATTTTATTGTTTTTCAGAATTTTTTGATTAAAGAATTTAAGTTATTGATTATCAAATATTCATGATTTAAAAACATTTTAGTGCAAAAGTCTCCAAGTTTTATTAACTCATCCCCTGAGACCTTTAGCAATTGTAAGTCAGTATAAGTTAAAGGGTTCATATCGTCTATTTTTATATTGCAAATAATAGAGTACGTAAATTTAAATCGTTTTTTATATACAAAACCTAGCCCCCTATTTAGGAGGTACAACACCGTAAGCGGGCAACGGCTTAAAAAATGAACCTTATAAGCCTTACAACTGAAAACGAAAGATAAGAAAAAACCCGCAAGAATACATAGATATAACGAGAAAAAACGCCGTTATTTCTCCTTCTTTTTCAATGCCAATTCCTTTAATTGTGTTTTATCAATAAAAGATGGGGCATTAATCATTACATCCCGACCCTTGTTGTTTTTAGGAAAGGCAATAAAGTCGCGTATAGTTTCTTCTCCGCCCAAAATAGCCACGAGCCGGTCAAAACCAAAAGCAATTCCGCCATGAGGCGGCGCACCATATTGAAAGGCTTCCATTAAAAAGCCAAATTGCCTTTCCGCTTCCTCCTGAGTAAAGCCGAGATAACGAAACATCCGTTCCTGCAGTTCTCGGTTGTGAATACGTATTGAACCGCCTCCTATTTCATTTCCATTCAAAACCAAATCATAAGCATTGGCACGTACTTTACCGGGGTTCTGCTTTAGAAGAGGAATATCTTCTATTTTAGGTGAAGTAAATGGATGGTGCATCGCATGGTAGCAGCCGCTTTCTTCATCCCATTCGAGTAAGGGAAAATCAACTACCCAAAGCGGAGCAAACTGATCCGACTTTCGTAAACCAAGTCTTTCTGCCATTTCCATTCTTAGAGCGGATAATTGTCCTCTCGTTTTGTCCGCCTTTCCTGAAAGTATAACAATCAAATCGCCTTTTTGTGCTTGGGTAACTTTTACCCAAACCGCTAAGTCTTCCGGGGTATAAAATTTATCTATAGAAGATTTAAATGAGCCGTCTTCATTACATTTTACATAAACCATTCCAGCAGCTCCGATTTGCGGCTGTTTTACCCAATTTGTTATATTGTCTATCTCTTTTCTCGTCATGCTTGCTGCACCAGGAATAACGATTCCGACGACTAATTCAGCTTCATTAAATATTTTAAACGCTCGGTGCTGTGCCACATCGTTCAATTCTACAAGTTCCATTCCGAAACGCAAATCGGGTTTGTCTGTGCCGTATTTTCGCATAGCTTCCTCGTAAGTCATTCTCGGGAACGGGTGCACTTCAATTCCTTTCATTTCTTTCAGAAGATGCCTAACCAATCCTTCAAACGTATGTAAAACGTCTTCTTGTTCTACAAAGGACATTTCACAATCTATCTGAGTAAATTCGGGTTGGCGGTCTGCGCGCAAGTCTTCATCTCGAAAACATTTTACCAATTGGAAATATTTATCCATTCCCCCAATCATTAAAAGCTGTTTAAAGGTTTGAGGCGATTGAGGCAGCGCATAAAATTGTCCCTTGTTCATGCGAGAAGGAACAACAAAATCCCGCGCACCTTCAGGGGTGGATTTAATCAAATAGGGTGTTTCGACTTCAATAAATCCTTCTGCAGATAAATAATTACGCACCTGTTGTGCTACGCGGCTGCGAAAAATCAACGCTTCTTTTACAGGCGTACGTCGAATATCCAAATAACGATATTTCATGCGCAGTTCTTCGCCCCCGTCGGTCTGATTTTCAATCGTAAACGGAGGCGTTTGAGCAGAACTTAAAATCATCAAATCTTCGACAAGAATTTCTATTTCTCCTGTTGGAATTTCACGATTCTTCGATTCACGTTCTATGACAATGCCTTTTACTTGAATGACAAATTCTCTGCCTAATTCCTTTACCCGCTCCCACATTTTTTGAGGACATCGCTCATCAATCATTAACTGCGTTACGCCATAGCGGTCTCTTATGATGACCCATACGAGCTGCCCTCGGTCTTTTATCCTTTGCACCCAGCCGCAAAGAGTAACTTTTTGATTTTGATGAGAAAGGCGTAATTCGCCACAGGTATGCGTTCTATACATTTTTTTAACTATTGGGCAAAAGTATAAAACCTTGCGGCTTTTACCTAATGAGTTGAGACCTTTAGCTAATGCTGACTTGCAGTTCAGTTCAGTTAATTTTTATCAGGCGTTGCATTTCGACAAACTCAATACAAACATTTTTTTGCCAAAGTGCTTTTTGCAACTGCAAGTCAGCATTAGCTAAAGGTCTCAATACATTAAATATTAGCTATATTTGAAAGAAAATTAATCTATGGTTATTCAGGAGAATCAATCGCTAAAAAAATATAACGCCTTCGCAGTGGAGGCAAAAGCAAAATATTTCGCCGTAATTCATACAAAAGAGGAATTATTTACCCTCTTTATTAATGGAAAATATGACCGATTGCCTCGATTGCTGCTCGGTGGTGGAAGTAATATATTATTGACGAAAGATTTTCAAGGAATTGTAGTTAAAATAAATTTAAAAGGAATCTCTATAGAGAAACAACAGGGAGATTGGGTCTATGTAAAAGCAATGGCAGGAGAAAACTGGCATCGTTTTGTATTGTGGACATTGAACCAAAATTATGGCGGCTTGGAAAATTTATCTTTAATCCCGGGGAATGTAGGAACTGCTCCTGTGCAGAATATCGGTGCTTACGGTGTTGAGCTAAAAGATGTTCTTTATGAATTAACCGCCTTTGAAATAGAAACAAAGAGCATTAAGAAGTATTCGTTAGATGATTGCCAGTTTGGATATCGAACTTCCATCTTTAAAAAAATGTTAAAAGGAAAAGTAGTCATTCTTTCTATAACCGTTAAACTAAAAAAGCAGAATCATTTAATCTGGGACACCTACGGCGCAATAAAAAATGAATTAATTAAAAAGAAAATACAACATCCCACCATAAAAGACCTAAGTAAAGCGGTAATGACTATTCGTAAGCAAAAACTCCCCAATCCTGAAGATATAGGAAATGCAGGAAGTTTCTTTAAGAATCCGGTCATATCAACCCAAAAATTAAATCTTCTGAGGAATGAATATCCCTCACTTTCTTTTTATCCGGTAAATGAACAAAAGGTGAAAATAGCCGCCGCGTGGCTTATTGAAAAAGCAGGCTGGAAGGGCAAACGTTTTGGTGATGCAGGCGTACATGAAAAACAGGCATTGGTTTTAGTAAATTACGGGAAAGCCACCGGAAGGGAAATTATGATGCTATCTCAAAAAATAATAGAAGATGTTCAGGCTAAATTTCAAATTATGTTAGAAAGAGAGGTAAATGTTTTATAAAGGTTGTGGAGTAAGCTAACGGTTTCACCTGATTTAAAGTTATAAATACAAATTAAATAAAATTAGTATATTGGCTGCGATTATAATATATTGAGACCGTTGCAAAAAGCACTTTAGCAAAAAAATGTTTGTATTGAGTTTGTCGAAATGCAACGCTCAATAAAAATTAACGGCAAGTCAGCGAAGCTAAACACCGGAGCAACCTTTTGGCTGTGATGATTTTAATTTTTTGAGAAGGAAGCATTTTGAAGCGAGATACTTTCTTTTTCATACTTTTTTATGTGTTCTGCAACGGTCTCATATTATATTTGCATTTATTTAAGCACAAACAATTTATAACTACCTTATATTATAATTTAAAGTACAAGTATGGATAATCAAGTTCAGCAGACCAAGTGGCCACAATTTATTTCTTTAGCAACAGTATTTTTCTTTTGGGGCTTTGTGGCTAGTAATAATGATATATTAATCCCGGTGTTTAAAGAAAGTTTTAAGCTTTCACAGGTTCAATCACAGTTAGTAGCATGGGCATTTTATATCGCTTATTTTGTAGGTTCAGTCATTTTCTTTTTGATTTCGTTAAAAGTAGATATTTTGATGAAATTAGGCTATAAGAAAACACTGGCTTATGGATTATTAGTTTCTGCCTTAGGATCATTCTTATTTATCCCCGCAGCACGCATTGCCAGTTTTGGGTTATTTTTAAGTGCTTTATTTGTTATCGGACTAGGTTTTTCCGTTCAGCAAATCGTAGCTAACCCGCTTGCTATTAAGATGGGAGATTCTTCTACCGGCGCACATCGGTTAACGCTGGCAGGAGGAATTAATTCCTTTGGGACGACTATAGGTCCTATTTTACTCGGCTTAGCGATCTTCGGTTCAACCACAAAGCATTCTGAGCTTGACTTAAATGATATAATTGTCCCTTTTGCTATTCTGGGGGCAGCTTTTATTGCAGTCGCCATTTTTATTATTTTCTCAAAAATAGAAGAACCTGAAAAGCAACTTGAAACGCTTATAGAGAAGAAAGAAAAAGGGCATTTTAATATTTTTGACTATCCACAACTCTCTCTGGGAATGCTGGCTATTTTTATTTATGTGGGTACAGAAGTAACGATTGTTAGCAACTTACCTGCTTTACTTGAAACAGCAGAGTTTGGGAATATCCTTAAAAATGACATAGCTCCGTTTATTTCGTTGTATTGGGGAAGCCTTATGATAGGCAGATGGAGTGGAGGGATCAACGTATTTAAAACCTCTAATACGATAAATTTTTTATTAAAATTCATTGTTCCTTTTGTTGCTTTTATAATCGTTATTTTAGCCAATATTTTAGCCAATGAAGCCAGTGGGAAAAAAGTTTCAGAATTTTATATTTATGCCATATGGATTTTAGCCTTTATTGGTATGAGCCTTATCGGAGGAAAAAATGCAGGGAAGACTTTAATGATTTTTGGATTATCCGGTGCTTTAATGATGCTTTTTGGATTGCTTTGCCCGGATAAAGACATTGCTAAATACTTCCTTATTTCAGGCGGCCTGTTCTGCTCTATTATGTGGCCCTCTATATTCGATTTGGGAATTGCAGGCTTAGGGGAAAATACCGGCAAGGCATCTTCCTTCCTAGTAATGATGATCCTTGGCGGAGGGATTATCCCCTTAGTACAGGGATATATTTGTGATAAAGACTTAGCCTTTCCACAAGGAATTATGGGGATTTCCTGGACACACTTTTCTTATATTGTACCTTTAGTCGGCTATCTTTATTTGGCATTTTATGGTTATATTACACCTAAAATACTTAAAAAACAAGGAGTTGTCCTTACAAGAAGTGAAGGAGCAGGACATTAATTAATCTTTTGACATAGCTTAAAGGTCTTGAAAATGGAGACCTTTAGCTAGCGCTGACTTGCAGTTGCAAAAAGCACTTTAGCAAAAAATATGACGCCCGATAAAAATGAACGGCAAGTCAGCGCAAGCAAGATGCTTTCTTTTTCATCTTTTTTTATGTGTTCTGTAACGGTCTGATATTCTGCAACAATCTCAATTTATCCTTTTTGGACTCTTCGGAGAGAAGTTATCAAAATTATTATTCCTGTAATAATAAAAGGAATACTAAGCCATTGCCCGGTATTAAGCACCCAGTTAGCACGTTCTTCCACCTGTGCTAATTTAAAGAATTCAACAAAAAATCGAACTGACCATAAGAGGATAAAAAACAATCCGAATAGAAACCCGCTATATTTTTTAACTTCCGTTTTACGATAAAGGTAGAGTAATAGAATAAAGATTATTATATAGCCGGTGGCTTCATACATTTGCGCAGGATGTCGATAAGTCATTGGATTATATATAGCATCGTTTATTTTTCCACGAGGTACTGCCATCTTGATAAATTGTACCGCCCAGGGTAAGTTCTTAGAGGCTGGGAATCCTACCATCTCAGAATTGAAAAAGTTTCCGGTGCGAACAAAGGCGCCGCCTAATGCGATAGGAATAACTATACGATCATAAAGCCAAAAGAATTTTTTACCCCGCGGTTTTAAAAATCTTTTCCAGAAGAGTGCAAAGGCAACAAAAAATCCAATCGTTGCACCATGACTTGCAAGCCCCCTAAAGCCTGTAAATTCCCATCCTTTTATCCAATGATTTCCAAATAAATTAACTAAGAATACATTTGGGTTTTCTCTGATAGGAAGGATAATCTCTAATAAATGCTTATGATAGTAATCCCAGCTGTAAAAAAAGACTTCGCCCAGCCGCATCCCGATAAACATTCCGACTAAAGAATAGATTAAAAGCGGGTCTAATAACTCAAAACTAACTTTTTCTCGAATGAAAATCCGCTTCATAAGATAATAAGCACAAGCAAAAGCAAGCAAATACATCAGGCTGTAAAAACGAATGGTAAAAAGATGACCAATGGGAATGCCCAAGGGAGGATCCCAAGTAAAATATAGCATGGTTTTCATGTGTTTTTTTTCTTTTTAGGAGGAACGGGGTCGTAACCGCTACTTCCCCAAGGATGACATCGCATAATCCGTTTAGCGGAAAGCCAACTTCCATAGAGCAATCCGTGAACTCGCAGTGCTTCTAATGCGTATGCTGAACAGGTAGGCGAATGACGACAATTGGCTCCGAGTAGCGGACTAATAAATGCCTGATAAAATTTTATAAACAGTACAAACGGAAAGATTAACATTTTGTTGAAACGGCGTTTCATATTGGTTACAAATGTAACCATTTACATTAATATATCTATGATAAGAAGAGAATAACCTGAGACCGAGACCGTTGCAGAACACATAAAAAAGTATGAAAAAGAAAGCATCTAACTTCAAACTGTTTTCTTACTTCGGCTGTGCTCAGCAACCATCTCAAAAAATTAAAATCCTCCACACCCAAAAGCTTGCTCCGGTGTTTAGCTTCGCTGACTTGCCGTTCATTTTTATCGGGCGTTGCATTTTACCCGCTAAAGTGCTTTTTGAAACTGCAAGTCAGCGCAAGCTAAAGGCCTAAAATATAATAAAAATACGCGCCATTAATTTAATTATTTTTTGCTGCTATATTCCTTATTATACTTCTTGCATTCTTTATAATGTTTCTTGCATTCCTTATGGTGTTTCTTGCATTCCTTATGATGTTTCTTGCATTCCTTATGGTGTTTCTTGCATTCCTTATGATGTTTCTTGCATTCTTTATGATGTTTCTTGCATTCCTTATAGTGTTTCTTGCATTCCTTATGGTGTTTCTTGCATTCCTTATGGTGTTTATTGCATTCCTTATGGTATTTCTTACATTCCTTATGGTGTTTTTTGCATTCCTTATGATGTTTCTTGCATTCCTTATGATGTTTCTTGCATTCCTTATAGTGTTTCTTGTATTCCTTATAATGTTTCTTGTGTTTTCTTACGATTGTTTTGTGCTCTTTACTTGTGTTGGTTTATTATTTTGCTTGCGCGGAGTAAAATACTTCAATAATTTATTATGTATTTCTTGATTAAAAAAATCAATATTGTTCCTTAAAGAATGACCTTTAGCTTACGCTGACTTGCCGTTCATTTTTATCGGGCGTTGCATTTTACGCGCTAAAGTACTTTTTGCCATTGTAAGTCAGCAGGATCTAAAGGGCTTTGCGGGGAGAGCGTTAGGGATAGGAGCGGTATACTTTTTCTTGGGGCATCCTCTCGCCCCAAGAAAAAGATTTAGCGGATAGCCCGACCGCCCTCAGGCGGGAACGCCCAAGAAATAAATAAGATAATCGTTGAAAGCCTTCGCATAATAGACAATAAATTGAGACCGTTGCAGAACATATAAAAAAGTATGAAAAAGAACGCATCTAACTTCAAACTGCTTCTTTCTCAAAAAATTAAAATCCTCCACACGCAAAAGCTTGCTCTGGTGTTTAATTTTTATCGGGCGTTACATTTCGGCAAACTCAATACAAGCATTTTTTTGTTAGCGTGCTTTTTGCAAGGATCTCACTAAGGTACGAGAAATGCTTTATTTCTATTTACTCAGCCAGCTATCCACTAATTTTTTATGATTATCTATCCATTGTTTAGCAACTACATTTTTGTGTTTGCTCTCTTCCATTTTAACGAGGAGAGTTGACATTTGCTCATCGGTGAAATTTACCTTGGCAAAGAAGTTAGCAGCAAATTCGTCATCATCCTTGAATCCTTTCCTAGCATAGGTTTCTATGCGTTCAGTTGTGTCATATATTTTTTTAGGGTCTTCCAAGAATTTCAAATCAAATCTTCCAAATTTCCAATGAGGAGACCAGCCTGTAACTACCAACCAACGTTTTTCTTTAATCGCTTTTTGGAGTTCTGAAAGCATAGCAATAGAGGATGAGTTTAGCTGCTTTAGTTCTAGACCATATTCTTTAATCACTTTATTCGTCATTTTGGTAATTCCTGCTCCTTTTTCAATTCCTATAATTTTTCCATCAAATTTATCTTTGCTAGCATTTAATTCATCAATAGAATTAATACTTACATAGGAAGGAACAACTAAACCCGTTCTTGCATTCGGATAATTTACTCCCAAAGTTACCAAATCTGGAAACTTTTTTAATTTTGCTTTATGTGTTGTGGGTAGCCATACATCCATAAACACATCGATATCGCCATTATGTAAAGAGGCAAATATTAAATCAATAGCTGCTCGTTTTATATCCACATCATAACCTTCTCTAACCAAAATTTCTTTAGCGAGATAGGTCATAGCTACTCCTTCTGCCCAGCCATCTACTACACCAAGGGTAATTTCTTTGTTTGTTTTTTCAGTGGTTGAGTTTTTTACTTTTTTATCGGTTTTACATGAAAAAATCAATCCTGATAACAATATTATATTTACAATTATTCGTTTCATTTTTTACTTTTTAAGATGAATTAATTATTTTTTTCCAAATGCTTGCGTAATACGGTCTAATATAATAGCAAGAATAACTACGGCTAAACCGCTTTCAAATCCGAGCCCAATATCTAGGTTGTTAATCCCTTCCAATACTTTTTCACCTAGCCCTCCAGCAGCAATCATTCCTGCAATTACTACCATAGAAAGTGATAGGAGGATCGTTTGATTGACGCCGGCTAAAATCGTTTTTAAGGCTAAAGGGAACTCTACTTTGAACAATAATTGACGATTAGTTGCACCAAAAGCACGAGCAGCCTCTACTACGTCTTTTGGAACCTGTTCAATTCCCAAAGTAGTCAAGCGAACGGCAGGGGGCATGGCAAAAATAATTGTAGCAAATGCTCCTGGTAATTTTCCAATACTAAAAAATAATACCGCAGGAATAAGATATACAAATGCAGGCATGGTTTGCATAAGGTCTAGTATAGGATGAATGATTTTAGAAGCTATTTTACTCTTTGCTGCCCAAAATTCTAAAGGGATTGCTAAACTTAACGCCCCTAAAGTAGCAACTATAATCAATGCTAAGGTTTCCATCGTTTCTTTCCAAAAACCCAATAAATAGATTAAAGTTAAACCCAATAAAGTGATAATAGTTATTCCTTTACCCGCTTTCCACCATGCTAGGCCTGTTAGTAAAACAATAATAACATAAAAAGGAATAATTAAAAGCAACGATTCTATTCCTTCTATGCTTGCATTGCCGGTATCCTTTATCAAATCAAAGAATGGTTTAAAGTTTTCTGTAAGCCAATTCACTAAGTATTCTATATATTTTCCTATATTGATTATTTTTTCCATTTTATTGCTCGTTTGCTTGTTCTTTTAATTCTATGATTTCTTCTTTTTCAAATTTTGTGGCTTCAATAATTAACGAAGTTTGTGTTACAATTCCAAGCAATTTCCCTGTTTCTTCTTCTATTACTGCGATGGGGGATTTTGTTCCTATAATAAGAGGAAGCATTTCCTCAACTGTATATGAGGTATAAACACTTGGTACATCGCTATCCACAATATGTTCTAAGTTTCTTATCTTATTTTTTGATGCTTCTATCGCTTTATTTAACCACACATAACCTAAAAATTTTCGTTTTTTATCCACTACAGGTAAAACCTCTAACCCTACAGAGTCCATTTTACGTAATACGCCCTCAGGCCCATCTTTTTCTATCTGTGCAAAAATAAACTTCTTAAACATTAGAGATTTAGCAGTAATAATATTTTTTCGGTCTATTTTTTCTACGAAAGCTTTCACATAATCGCTGGCAGGATTAGTTAGGATTTGTTCAGCTGTTCCAATTTGCTCAATGATTCCATCTTTCATTATTAAAATTCTATCCCCGAGTTTAATCGCCTCATCTAAGTCATGAGTAATGAACACCACGGTTTTTTGAAGTTTAGCTTGCAGTTCTAAAAGTTCATCCTGCATATCCGATCTAATCAATGGGTCTAAAGCAGAAAAAGCTTCATCCATCAGCAAAATTTCTGGATCGTTTGCTAATGCTCTCGCTAGCCCTACACGTTGTTGCATGCCTCCTGAAAGTTGAGAAGGTAATTGATTTTCAAATCCTTTTAGCCCCACGGTTTCTAATGCAGTTTGAGCTTGTTCCTTTCTTTTTGATTTTTCTTCCCCTCTGATTTCTAAGCCAAAAGAGACATTCTCTAAAACTGAACGATGGGGTAGTAGTCCAAACTTCTGAAATACCATACTCATTTCAGTGCGGCGAACCTCTATTAATTCTTTATTGCTCTTTTTAGTGATGTTATCTTCATTTACAATCACATTTCCTGATGTAGGATCAATTAATCGATTTAAACAACGCAGCAAAGTAGATTTTCCACTTCCTGACAAACCCATAATGACAAAAACTTCCCCGTCATAAATTTCAAAATTTGCTTTGCTCACACCTACTATACAGCCTGTTTTCTCTAGAATCTTTGCTTTTGACACCCCTTGATTAAGAAATTTTAACGCCTTTTCTTTATTCTTCCCAAAGATGAGTGTTAAATCCTCTACTTTGATTTTTATTTTTTCATTTTCCATTTTTAGAAATAATAACCCATGTTAATGTTAAATCTAACTTCCCACTTATCGCTTAGGGATGATCCCTGTGCTAATGAATGATTGAAATCAGGGTTTAACCAAGGCATGTGCTTGCCTGCTGTAAACAATGCTCCAGTAACGTTTATAATAGTGTCTTGAAAGCCCTTTGAACACTTTACCATATATCCAAAATCATTATAAATCTGAATGTTTGAAATCGGCCCCCAACTTACAGGAATTGAATAAGAACTTCCTAAAGTATAAGTAGTAGCCTTAGAAGCAACAAAGTAGGGAAAGCCATAAGCTGTCATAGCACTAATATTAGAAGGTTCATCAGATGGGTTTTGAGCACTTATTTTATAGTTAGAAATTTGTGCTTTTAAATTAAACTTTCCCGTGTTCAATTCATAATGCCCCCCAAATGCATAATGAGTTCCTATTTTTTTAGTATATAGGTTTTGTACTCCACCGTATTGGATAGATGCCCCCAACTTGTTTCTAACTTTTTTGTTTCCAAATTTGTAATTGATTTTTCCGTTGAGTTGATTAGTTTCTTTATTTCGTAAGTGTAATGTTCCATCATCATCTAAATCTTTTGATGCAATATCATAGGAATAACGGCTGTCTGAAGTGTCTGAATAACTACCAAACCTTAACTCTTCTTGATTGGCAAAGAATGCCAAAGCAAAATCAATTTTATTTCCTGTGTGGGTAAACTTTATTCCCATTTTTATATCTAATCTTTCATTACCTTGCAACGGTCTTGAAATATTTATTATTTTTAGCCCGTGCTCATCTTTATTCAAAAGTTCTTATCTAAATGTATTTTAGTGTACTTAACGAGCGGAAAACATGACTCGTTTTATTTTGTTTAAATAACTCCCGATGGTATTTTCCAGCCCCATATACAGCGCTTCTACTATAAGCGCGTGCCCAATAGAAACTTCATCAATCTGCGGAATTTCTTTTATTAAATATTCGATATTGTCTAACGATAAGTCATGTCCTGCATTAACGCCCAGTCCTATCTCTTTAGCCAGTTTAGCAGTTTTTTTATAGGGTTCTATGGCGTTTTTATTTCCGATATGATAGGCTGCAGCAAAACTTTCAGTATATAATTCTATTCGATCGGTACCGGTTTTTGCCGCATATTCGACTAATTCGGGTTTTGGATCTAAAAAAATAGAAGTGCGTATTTTATGTTTTTTTAATTCCGTGATGATTTCGGTTAAAAAATTAAGATGAGTTTTCGTGTCCCATCCTGCTGTTGAGGTTATGGCTTCAGGGCTGTCGGGCACGAGTGTTACTTGAGTGGGTTTATTTTTAAGTACTAAATCAACAAAGGCGGGTATAGGGTTTCCTTCGATATTAAATTCAGAGCGGATAGCTGATTTCAACTCACTTATATCCTGATAACGTATATGGCGTTGGTCAGGTCTTGGATGAACGGTAATGCCTTGCGCTCCAAATCTCTCACAATCGGCAGCTACTTTCACTAAGTTAGGAAAACTTCCGCCGCGCGCATTTCTTAGCGTGGCTATTTTATTAATATTTACACTGAGTTTTGCCATTTTAATTTTTTGAGAAGGAAGCAGTTTGAAACTAAATGCTTTCTTTTTCATACTTTTTTATATATTCTTCAACGATCTCATAACTTAAACAAAGGTATTGATAATTTGAGATCTTTGCAAAAAGTACTTTAGCAACTGAACTGAAAGTCAGTGAGACTAAAGTCAGTGAGACTAAAGTCAGTGAGGCTAAAATTAGCGCTATCTAAAAGATATCAAAAATAAAATTGAGACCGTTGCAAAAAGCACGCTAACAAAAAAATGCAACGCTCGATAAAAATTAAACACTGGAGCAATCTTTTGGGTGTGGAGAATTTTAATTTTTTGAGAAGGAAGCAGTTTGAAGTTAGATGCTTTCCTTTTCATACTTTTTTATATATTCTGCAACGGTCTCAAATTAAGTCTTATTTTTACAGTATGATAAAACAAGAGACCATAGATGAAATTTTTGCAGCGGCTCGGGTAGAAGAGATCGTGGGGGATTATGTTCGTCTTAAACGTTCGGGAAGCAATCTGAAAGGACTATCCCCTTTTACCGAAGAAAGGACTCCTTCTTTCGTGGTCTCACCGGCAAAACAAATTTGGAAAGATTTTAGTTCAGGAAAAGGGGGCAATGCTATCACTTTTTTAATGGAAATAGAGCATTATTCTTATCCTGATGCACTGCGCTATATCGCAAAGAAATATAATATTGAGGTTAAGGAAGACCGTGTACAGAATAAAGCGGAAAAAGAAAAAATAGCAGAGCGTGAGAGTCTTTACTTAGTTAGCGAATACGCCAATAAATATTTTCAAAATCAATTATGGAATACTGAAGAGGGAAAAGCTATTGGATTGTCTTATTTCAAATCACGTGATTTCTCTGAAGCGATGATTAAAAAATTTGATTTAGGATTTTCTCCCGAAACCTGGGACGCGTTTACCCAAAATGCCTTATCAAATAATTATTCATTAGACCACCTTTCAAAAGCAGGACTTACTATTATTAGAGGCGATAAGAAGTTTGACCGATTCAAAGGGCGTTTATTATTCCCTATTCATAGTTTTTCAGGGCGTACTCTGGGTTTCGGCGGACGCATTCTAAAATCGAACGATAAAGCGGCAAAATATCTCAATTCCCCCGAAAGTTTAATTTACCATAAAAGCCGTATTCTCTATGGCATTTATCAATCTAAACAAGCGATTATACGGGCAGATAACTGTTTTTTAGTAGAAGGATATACGGATGTTGTTTCTCTACACCAAAATGGAATAGAAAATGTAGTTGCCTCGTCTGGAACATCATTAACAAATGATCAGATTCACTTGGTGAAGCGACTGACTCAAAATATTACGATTTTATATGATGGAGATGCCGCCGGAATTAAAGCCTCCTTTAGAGGGATTGATCTCATCTTGGATCAGGGGATGAATGTAAAGGTCTTATTGTTCCCTGATAACGAGGACCCGGATTCTTTTGCGCGCAAAAACTCTCAAGCGCAGCTAAAAAAATACTTAGACGAAAATACAGAGGATTTTATTCAATTTAAAATACGTGTTTTATTAGATGAAGCGCAAAACGATCCGATAAAAAAAGCGGCATTAGCCCGCGAAATTGTAATTACCATTAGTAAAATCAATCACCTGATCAAACGTGAACTTTATGTTAGAAAATCGGCTAAATTATTAGGGATAAAAGAAGAAACGCTATTTAAAGATCTCTCGCAAATTGACCAGTCAAAAAAACGGGAAAAGGCTAAAAATAATGCCCATGCAACTGCGTCGTCTCGTTTTATGCAGGTGGTGCAGCCAAAAGTTATGGAGGTAGATGCCCTAGGCGAGTTGGAGCATAGAATTGTAGCGCTTTTGATGAATTATGGTGAACGTCAAATTGTAATTAAAGATTTAGATGAAAACGGCGAGGAAACAGAATTTGAGGTAACGGTTGCAGAAGAAATTATCGATCGCTTACAAGAAGATGGATTATATCCTAAAAATGCGATTTATCAAAAGATATATAACTTGTTCCTGGAAGGAATAAGAGAAAACAAAATTTGTAATGCAGAATTTTTCAATAAGTTATTAGATGAAGATATACAAAATCAGGTTTCTGACATGCTTACCGAAAAATATACCCTACATAAATGGAAACAAAAGGACGTTTTTATCACCCCGCTGGATAAAATTCTTTCAAATGCTGTAACAGAGGCAATTTATCGATATAAATTTTTACGTATTTTAGAGATGGAAAAACAAGTTATAAAAAGTACAGAGAAAGGAGAATATCATACTGAAAAGCTGAAAAAATTAATTACAATACAAAAAATAAGGCAAAAAATTGCACAAAAACTAAATCATCCTATTTAAAGTATGAGACCTTTGCAGAACACATAAAAAAGTATGAAAAAGAAAGTATTTAGCTTCAAACCGCTTTCTTCTCAAAAAATTAAAATCCTCACAATCAAAAGGTTGCTCCGGTGTTTAATTTTTATCGGGCGTTGCATTTCGGCAAACTCAATACAAGCATTTTTTTGCTAAAGTGTTTTTTGCAACGGTCTCAGTATTTAATGACCCGGTAAGTAGTATTTTTATTTCTTGGGCTATCATTTAAAACAATAGTTGCTACAAAGATTTTATTTAATTTTGCCGTCTTAGTTATTAATTATCTTGAAAAGTTTCGTATGAAGGTTGCAGTTATAGGGAGTGGGTATGTTGGATTGGTTACCAGCGTATGCCTGGCAGAAGTAGGGCATACTGTGATAGGAGTGGATATTGACCCTAAAAAAGTTGAGAAGCTAAATAAAGCGGTATCTCCTATTGTGGAAAAAAGCATGGACGATTACTTAGAACGAAATATAGAAGCTAAGCGTTTACGGTTTACTACATCTATTATTGAATCCTTAACCCTTAGTGATTTGGTCTTTTTGGCTTTGCCTACTCCCCCAAATGGAGATGGGTCAGCCGATTTATCCTATATTTTAGAAGTGGCAGCTCAAATAGGGGAATTAATTACTTCATACAAAGTTATTATTAATAAAAGTACCGTTCCGGTAGGAACTGCTGCAAAAGTAAAAGCAGTTATTCGTCAAAAAACTTCGGTGGATTTTGATGTAGTTTCTAACCCTGAATTTTTACGAGAAGGAACAGCAATTCATTATTTTATGACCCCCGAAAGAATTATAATCGGCTCTGAATCTGAAAAAGCTATTCGTTGGTTACGCGAGTTATATACCCCGTTTATCCAAGATGAAAAGCAATTTATCGTAATGAATGAACCCTCTGCGGAATTGACAAAATATGCTGCCAATTCATTCCTTGCAATGAAGATTACTTATATAAATGAACTGGCTAATCTTTGTGAACGTACGGGCGCCAAAATTGATTGTATAAAACGTGGAATAGGTACAGATTCTAGAATCGGGGATAAATTTTTGAATCCTGGTATTGGTTTTGGAGGGTCTTGTTTTCCAAAGGACATACGCGCTTTAATCCAAATTGCAAAAGGCCATAAGTATGATCTTAGAATAATGAAAGCCGTAAAAGCGGCTAATGATGAACAAAAAATCGCTTTGGTTCCTAAAATTAAATATCATTTTAACGGGGATTTAAGTGGCCGGCATTTCGCCGTTTGGGGTCTTTCTTTCAAGCCTGAAACCGATGATATTCGAGAGGCGTGCGCATTATATACGATTGAAAAACTACTTGAACTAAAAGCAACTGTAACCGCCTATGACCCCAAAGCCATGTCAAATGTAAAAGCATCGTTGGGCGAAAAAATTAACTACGCACAGGATGAAATAGAAGTTTTAAAAGGCGCTGATGCGTTAATTATTTGTACCGAATGGTCCGTTTTTCAAAAAACACCGCTTACGGAGATAAAAAAAGCGCTAAAAACACCTGTTATCTTCGACGGAAGAAATATCTTTAATCCTGAAGAGGCCAATAAAGAAGAAATTATTTACTATTCTATTGGGCGATAAGCAATTAATTATTACAGGCCTTTTTCAGAATACACAAAAAATCAGGAAAACCAAAGTATTTAACCTTAATATTTACAATATGAGACCGTTGCAAAAAGCACTTTAGCAAAAAAATGCTTGTATTGAGTTTGCCGAAATGCAACGCCCGAGAAAAATTAAACACCGGGGCAACCTTTTGGTTGTGAGGATTTTAATTTTCGGTAGCTGAGTTTGTCGAAGCTTTGAGATGGTTGCTGAGCACAGCCGAAGTAAGGAAGCAGTTTGAAATTAGATGCTTTTTTTTCATGATTTTTTATGTGTCCTAACGGTCTCAATATTTTTGTATTCTGTAAATGCAAGTTAAAGGTCTCTTTATTATTTGATTATTTGATAAAAATATTTTTATTGTATATTTGTATGCTATAGGATTATTAATAATTTTTTAATGAGCGAAGACTTCTTATGTAACAAAAACGTTGAACGTTTTGAGAGCATGTTGTCAAAAAATGAAACATGGTATTATGATGCAGAAGAGATGGTAGATATCATCACTTTTTACGTAGATATAAATGATCTAAGAAATGCCCAAAAGGCATTGAATTATGGTTTTAATATTCATCCTGATCATCTTGAATTACAAATAAAAAAGGTAGAAATATTGATCGCAAAGAGAAGATTTACTCAGGCGAGTGAATTAATCTCAAAATTAAGTCCTATGTTCTCTTCTCATACGGATTTACTCGTTGCGCAGGCAAAACTTTTCTCTATAAAAAAGCAGTATAAAAAAGCTATTGAATACTATCAAAAAGCACTAAAAAATGATGATGAAGTTATATTTCTTTTGAGTAGTATCGGTAATGAATATCTCAACCTGAATAAATATACAATCGCACTATCTTACTTTAAAAAAGCGTTAAAAATAGATGAGGAAGACGAATATGCTTTCTACTCAGTTATACATTGTTACCATCAAAAAGAAGACGAACAGGGCGGTATAACTTTTTTAAAAAAATATATTGACGAGCATCCTTATGCTGATTATGCCTGGTATAATCTAGGCTTAGAATATGTTAAACAAGACAACTTTTCGGAGGCAATTCGATCGTTTGACTTTGTTATTTTAATTAATGAACAATTTTTATCCGCCTATGGACAAAAAGCAAACGCACTAGAGAAAACAGGTCAATTTGAAGAAGCTATTAAAACTTATAAGACTTCCTTGCAATATGAGGATACGGCGTCCTTCACCCATTTAAAAATAGGTCTATGCTACAAAAAACTCAATCTTAGTGAAAAAGCTTTAACCTCTTTTTATAGCGCCGTTTATGATGACCCGCAAATGGACAAGGCATGGGAAGAAATATCTCTCATATACGCTGAAAGGAAAAAGCCCGTGGAAGCACTTCACTATCTTGAAAAAGCGATCGGGCTAAACCCTGAAAATACTCATTATTTAAAAAAGTATATTGCATACAGCCTTGATAATAAAAATGTTTATGACGCATTAGTTACTTATGACAAACTCATTTCTTTAATGCCGGAAGATGAGAATAATATTTTAGGAAAAGCGGAATTACTAATTTTAACTAAGGAATATAGCGCTGCAATCCGTTTGTTAAAAACATACAAAAAAGATACTTTTCATCCTGAATCACTTTATTATCTCTCTTTTTGTTACTTTTTAACTTATCGAAATCATTCAGGGTTAAATTGCTTTAAACAAGCCTACAAACTTGCCCCTGAGTTGGTATTAGATTATCAAAAATGCTTTCCGAAAATATTTGAAAATAAACAAATTAAGAATTTTTTAACCCCACAACGAAAATAAGATAATTCCTAGTTATTTTGCCCCTTACTTAATTTCAATTCAAAAATTAGACGCTTAGAGATAGTGAGAAAATATTTAATATTTTATTTAAAAGGTCTTGCCATGGGTGCAGCCGATGTTATTCCCGGGGTTTCAGGAGGTACCATTGCCTTTATCACAGGAATATATGATCCCCTGCTCACCTCAATTAGCGCCTTTAATTTTTCTCTTTTTAAATTATTAAAAGAAAAAGGAGTACATGCAGTTTGGAAGAAGGTTAACGGCAATTTCCTTTTATCACTTTTAGCAGGAATTGCTACCGCGGTACTCTCTCTTGCTAAACTTCTACATTATCTTATGATACACCACCCTATCCCCTTGTGGTCATTCTTCTTTGGATTAATTACTGCCAGTATTCTGTATATTGGTAGAATGATAAATCTAAAAACACCGGAAACGCTTTTAGGATTGGTAATGGGAACTTTATTTGTTTTTTATCTTAGCATTTTACCTCCTTTTGGAAATCCGAATAGCTGGTGGTATTTGATTTTGAGCGGTATGATTGCCAGCTGTGCAATGATTCTACCCGGTATTTCCGGAAGTTTTATCCTATTATTGCTAGGGGTTTATTCCGTTATTATAAGTGCTATAAGCAATTTATCTGATTTTAATATCGAAGCTGCAAAAGTAATTATACTAATTGCACTTGGAGGATTAGTAGGACTTATAAGCTTTTCCCGCTTATTAAAATATATGCTGAGTAAACATCACAGCATAACACTTGCTGTCTTGACTGGCTTTTTAATCGGCTCTTTATGGAAAATATGGCCTTGGAAGAGCACTTCAGAAGTCTTCCTAAAAAATGAAGGAGTCATACCGTTTCGTTCTTTAACACCTCATTTTCAAAGTTTAAGCGCTTTTTTACAGCAAAATCACATAACCGACATCAAGCCTTACAAAGAAAACAATATACTGCCTCAGACCTATGCTTTAATTAACCATACGCAAAGTCATTTATTATTAGCTGTTTTATTTGCCCTATTAGGGTTTATTCTGATTTTTGGAATCGAATTTATCGCTAAAAAGACGCCTTGAGACCTTTGCAAAGTACTTTTGCAAAACTGCAAGTTAGTGTAAGCTAAAGACATCTATATTTCCTCTGCCTTTACTCATCTAACAAATCTTAAATCGGGTTCAGGCGATTCACACAAAAGGTAGTTTAACCACTTTTGCTTTTAGACTTTTATTCCTGATTTGTATATATATCTCAGTATCTAAACGGGTAAATTTCTTTTTTAAATACGCTAAGCCAATTCCTTTTTTCAACAAAGGTGACAGAGTGCCTGAAGTAACCTTGCCTATCTCATTTCCTTCACGGTCTACTACTTTATAATCTTTTCTGGGAATTCCCTTCTCTAACATAATAAAAGGTTTAAGTCTTCTTAAAAGCCCTTTTTCTTTTTGTGCGATAAGCGCTCGCTTGCCAATAAAATCAGTATCTAACTTAGTTGCCCAACCCAGCCCTGCTTCCAAAGGCGTGTTTTTATCAGTAATGTCATTTCCGTAAAGTGAATACCCTTTCTCTAATCGTAAGGTATCTCTTGCGGCTAATCCACAAGGTGTTATATTTTTTGCCATCAAAACTTCCCAGATCGTATCGGCATGTTTTTTATCAAAATAAAGTTCAAAACCACCCGAACCTGTATAACCTGTTGCAGAAATAATTACCTCCTGAACACCAGCAAAATCTCCTTTTTGAAAATGATAAAAAGGAATTTCCTCTAATGATACACTGGTTAAATCCTGTAAAAGTAAAGCCGCATTAGGTCCCTGAATTGCAAGGAGAGCGGTTTCCTCAGACCTGTCGGTAATAGATACCTCTTCATTATTTTGATCGTTTACCCACGCAAAATCCTTTTCGATATTGGCAGCATTCACTACCATCATAAACTTCTTCTCCGCCAAACGATACAAAATTAAATCATCAATAATTCCGCCATTTTCATATAACATAACACTATACTGGGCTTGGTTCAACCCCATTTTTCTAACATCATTAGAAACTAATTTTTGTAATAGTGCTTCTACTTTTTCCCCCTCAAATATAAATTCCCCCATGTGCGAAACGTCAAAAACGCCGCAATTTTCACGCACAGCAAGGTGCTCCATCGTTACGCCTTTATATTGCACCGGCATATTATAGCCGGTAAAAGAAATCATTTTAGCCCCAAGTGCTAAGTGTTTTTGATAAAAAGGTGTTTGTTTCATAAATGGTGATTAAATATAATTTTATTTCTAAACTTATTTTAGTTAAAGTATTTAATCTCAATCAAACTAACGTTACTTTCTTAATTGATGCTAACACTTTATTTTTTGGTAAACATTTTTCTTTTATTGAATTATATAATTGGTTTCTATTCATCTTAACATTTGTCGTTAGTGTTTAAATTACTTCTCTTAGCTCTCGCAGCATTTCAACTGTGTTAATATATCTTACTCTAAATTGATTACAAACTTCTGGGATTTTAATACGGTTTCTTCTATTCGGTTCACTCTTTTCATATGTAACAATAGTAATATCTTTTCCCACAGCATAAGCGACAAGCCAAGGATCTGCTAAATCAGCAGCTAAAAATTCATCAATTGCATTTTGTGTGTAATGTTGCTTCATTAAATTAGCCCAATTAGCAATTTCAGCATAATTTCCAACTGAACTTTCTGTACTCAAAAAGAAATCATTCGGTAAATTTTCTTGGCACCATTTTTTTAATTCATCTTCATGAGATGAATTATCATAAATTTCTGCTTTGACCTTATCAATGCTTCTAAGAATATCTTGTTCTGATAACTCAACTACTTTATCCCAAAAACCCTTCATTACATCAAGATCAAGTGGGTAATAAGCTCTATGAGCTTGTATAAAGAAATTGCTATCAGCTATATACAAACTCATACTTGATAAAGATATTCGTTAATAAATTTGTTGTAAGTATTTCCTTTGAGCGTAGTTAGTCTATAAGCATCTCTATATAATAAGTGGTTTTCTTTTACAGCATTATTTACATAACTAGCAAAGCGTAAACTAATTCGTTTTTTGGCTGTAGCATAAAAATTACCTCCACTCGTTTTTGAATTATCTTTTTTTAGTTTTAAAGATTCTATGTAATTGTCGTAAAAGTCGAAAAATTCAGGTTTTGTAATTAAGTTCAAATCTAATGCTCTTCTTGCTATAACAATTTGACTTACCTTAAAGAGTTTGCTTAAATGTTTAAAGTTACTTTCCTCTTTCCATTTTTCAGTTAAAAATCCTTCAGGAACAAGAAACTCCGCAGCAACTTGATCGCATAAAATTTCAATGGGATCATTTGCTGGAATCATTTGTTTATGGTTAAAACCAGCAGTTTCTCCAATCCAAATATGAGCAAGTTCGTGAGCAATTGTAAACATTTGTGTTGCTTTAGCATCTTTAGAATTAATAAATAAAAAGGGTGCTTTTTTATTTACCAAAACAAAACCACGACATTCACTAAGTTTTATAGCCCTTCTCGTATTATTTCCAACGATCCCATTAAAGGTAACAATTATTCCAGCCTCTTCAACCTGAACGGTTAAATCACTTAATGCCTCTTCCCAAGTATCAAACTTACTAGCCCAATTATCAGTTAATCCAAGTGTTTGTTTTATGTCTTTAACAATGGATTGATAAGGTGTTTCAACACTAAATTTCCCAACAAAATCTAAATCATCATAATCAGAATCGCTTAGATAATCTGTTAGCCAACTTTGTCTTTCTTGAAGAATTTGTATAGTGTTATATACATTTAAAGAAATTTTATCCACTCTTGGATTTTCATTACCCGTTCTAAAAAAAGGAATGGGAATTTCTTCATTTGGAGGTGCAGATAAAAATAAATAACCTAACGGAACGTAAACTTTTCTAGAGAATTCTTCTAATTGCTTGAGCGTAGGCTGATTTTTCTCCTTAATCCATTCATCGAATTGAGGCGTTTTTATAGCAAAATCATCCACATCATACCCTGCTCTTTGAACTGCCCATATTAACAGACCTCTATTTATATTCACTTTCTTTTTCATGGGGTTAAATATTGCTTAATTTACAATTTTTCCATTTAAAAGTATAAAAATTTTATTTCTTTCGATAAAAGAAAAGCACACAAATTTGCTCAAAAATTTAAAACAAATTACCAATCCTTTGTAATATCCTTTCCCATTTTTTTTAGTTTGCCAATAACGTTTTTCATTTCTTTTTCCATCGTTTGAACAGTTTTTCCAACCGTTTCAACCGTACTTTCTTCTAAAAATGGATAACGATAATCGGCTGGCGGTACAAAGGTTTCTTTAATCGTACGAGGAGAAACCCAACGCAGTAGATTTTGAGCAGAACCAGCTTTATCATTCGTTCCTGAGGCTCGAGAACCTCCGAAAGGCTGCTGTCCTACTACAGCACCCGTAGGCTTATCGTTGATATAGAAATTTCCAGCAGCATTTACTAATGCCTTAGTCGCAAAATCAATGACATAGCGATCTTGAGAAAAAATAGCACCCGTCAGCCCATAAACAGAAGTTTCATCAATTAATGCTAAGGTTTCCTCCCACTTTTCATCTTCATAAACATACACGGTAATGACAGGACCAAAAATTTCCTGTTGCATAGATTCATAATGCGGATTTGTAGTTTCTATTACGGTTGGATGGATAAAATAGCCTGTCGCATCATCGTAAGTACCTCCTGCAACAATTTTTGTTTCCTCACTCTCTTCTGCACGATCGATATAACCCTTAATCTTATCAAAGGACTCGCGGCTGATTACGGCATTAATAAAATTTCCGAAATCTCGTGGACTTCCTGTCTTAAATGATTCCACATCCGCTTTTACAAAATCACGAACCTTATCCCAAATGCTCTTAGGGATATACGCGCGGGAAGCCGCTGAACATTTTTGTCCCTGATATTCAAATGCCCCGCGAGAAATTGCCGTAGCTACTGCTTGGACTTTTGCCGAAGGATGAGCAAAAATAAAATCTTTACCCCCGGTTTCTCCTACGATGCGCGGATAAGTTTTATACCGGTTAATATTATTGCCGATTTGTGTCCAAAATTGTTTGAAAACATGTGTTGACCCCGTAAAATGAACGCCTGCAAAATCAGGATGTTCAAAGCAGATTTTAGTCGTTTCGGCCGGATCGGTCAGTACCATATTAATGACCCCGTCAGGCAGTCCTGCCTCTTTGAATATTTCCATGAGTACACTCGCTGAATACACTTGCTTATCCGAAGGTTTCCAAACCACTACATTTCCCATCATCGCCATGCACGAAGGCAAATTTCCAGCGATAGCCGTAAAATTAAAAGGCGTTACCGCATATAAAAATCCTTCTAGCGGGCGATATTCTATCCTATTCCAAACGCCAGGTGAAGATTCGGGTTGTTCACTGTATATATCGGTCATGTACTGAACATTGAACCGTAAAAAATCAATCAGTTCACAAGCGGCATCAATTTCTGCCTGAAAAGCATTTTTGCTTTGCCCTATCATAGTTGCTGCATTGATTTTCATGCGATAAGGACCGGCGATTAATTCGGCAGCTTTCAAAAAGATAGAGGCGCGTTGTTCCCAGGCAAGAGATGCCCACTTTTTTCGAACTTCTAATGCTGACTTTATCGCAGTTTTCACATCGGTGGCATTTCCTTCATGATAACATCCAACCGTATGCTGGTGATCATGTGGTGGGTGAATAGCTATTTTTTTTCCACTTCTGACCTCATTGCTTCCTATGTATTGTGGTATATCAGCAGTTGATTGATACAATTTGTCATATTCTTTTTGCAAAGCGGCACGATCAGATGTGCCCGGGGCATAGTTGTTAATGGGTTCGTTTACTGCATCGGGGATATAATAAATTCCTTTAGACATAATCATATTATTTTTTACGGGGTCTAAATTACGACGAATTTTCGTACTAAAAAAATAAATATAACCTGAGACCGTTGCAAAAAGCACGCTAACAAAAAAATGCTTGTATTGAGCCTATCGAAATGCAACGCCCGATAAAAATTAAACGCCGGAGCAACCTAATGGGTGTGGAGGATTTTAATTTTTTGAGAAGGAAGCAGTTTGAAGCGAACTGAAAGTCAGCGCAAGCTAAATGCTTTCTTTTTCATCCTTTTTTATGTGTTCTGCAACGGTCTCAACCTACATTCGATGAAAATCCATCATTCATAAATTCTCTTCTTTATTTTTGGGCGTTCCCGCCTGCCGGCGGTCGGGCTATCCGCTTTATCTTTTTCCTGGGGCAAAAGGCTGCCCCAGGAAAAAGGATATCGCTGCTATCCCTAACGCTCGCCACGCAAAACCCATAATTTTGAGACCGTTGCAGAACACATAAAAAAGTATGAAAATTCAAGTCAGTAGAGCTAAAGGTCTCATATTATAGAAAAAAAGTATATTAGCGCAATTTTTAATTAAAATTAAATAGAATGATTGAAAAAATTATTAACGAGTTAAAAGCGGGTAATCAACGATTTACAGAAGATAAATTAAGCGGAAATTTACAGGATCAAACAAGAAGAGAAACCCTGAAAAGCGGGCAATCGCCAGAAGTTATTGTATTAAGTTGTTCAGACAGTCGCGTAGTCCCCGAGTTTATTTTTGACAAAGGATTAGGAGAACTATTTGTTGTACGAGTAGCAGGGAATATTGCCAATACCTCCTCTGTGGCAAGTATAGAATATGCGGTTGCCCACTTGAAGTCAAAAGTAATTGTAGTACTAGGACATCAAAGCTGCGGCGCGGTAACTGCTGCCGTTGCCGGAGGAGATAATGGCAATAATTTAAACCATTTGCTTTCGCATATTAACCCATCTATATCGGCTTTGGGCAAAGGCGCCAGTGTAAATGAAGTCATAATAAAGAATGCGATGATGACCGCAGAAGAATTAAAAGAAAAGTCGGGAATTATTTCTCGTGCAGTAAAGGAGGGCGAGTTGAAAATCGTGCCTGCATATTATCATTTGGATTCAGGAAAAGTAGATTTTTTATAAATTAAAATCTCTATTTAGTAGCAAAAAGTTCTTTTTGAAAGAGAATTGATACCGTTGCAAAGGCGTCTCAGCAGCTGAAATACAAGTCAGCGTAAGTTAAGCACTTTTAATTTTTATTATTTTTTATATATTTTTTAAAGCCTTCTAAAAGTTATATTTATGAGACCTTTAGCTTAGAAAGCAGCATAGAGATGAATTTTTAAACTTTTCTGACAAGCAGTTCAATGGATATTTTAATGCAGCCACAGGCATGGATAGCTTTATTAACTTTAACATTCCTAGAAATTGTATTAGGAATAGACAATATTGTGTTCATATCCATTATTTCCGGGAAATTAGCCCCAAATGATCGCGCTAAAGCAAGAAATATAGGATTGGCACTAGCTATGATTTTCCGAATTGTCTTGCTTTTCTGTATTCAATCCATTTTATCGCTTCAAGCCCCTTTATTTTATCTTAAAAAATGGGGAATTACTATAGCTCCCACCGGGCAAAGCCTAATTATCGTTGGAGGAGGAATCTTCTTGTTGTACAAAGCGATAGGTGAGATTCATCGCAAATTAGAAGAAAACAAACAAGTCGTTAGCAGGCGGGAAAAAATGAATTTAAATACCGCAATTATTCAAATAGCATTGCTCAATCTGGTTTTTTCTTTTGACTCTATTTTGACTGCTATAGGCTTAGTTTCTTTAAACAATCCGCCAGTGGGCTTTGGTCAATTTGGCGGGATGCTGATTATGATTCTATCGGTTATCGCCTCTATTGCTATTATGATGGCTTTTTCGGGTACGGTAAGTGCTTTTGTCAATCGGCACCCTACGATTCAAATTTTAGGGCTATCTTTTCTTATTCTTATCGGTGTTATGCTATTGGCAGAAGGGTCTCATTTAGCCCATCTTACTTTTGGTGAAAGTGAAATTCATTCTATTCCGAAAGCCTATCTTTATTTTTCCATTTTTTTCTCAATGACGGTTGAGTTTATAAATATTAGAGTACGCAAAAAGAAAAAGATTAAATTAAATTAATGAGGCTTTTGCACAAAGAGACCTTTGCATAAAGTACTTTAGCAAATGAACTGAACTGAAAGTCAGCAAAGCTAAAGTACGTGCAAGCTAAAGGTCTCCAAAAATTAATTGCATAGAAATGAATATAAAAAAAGCACAAGAAATAGTAGATGAGTGGATTAAAGAGCATGGAGTCCGATATTTTAATGAGCTTACCAATATGGCACAGCTTACGGAAGAAGTAGGCGAGGTAGCCCGGATTATCGCACGGCGATATGGGGAACAATCTGAAAAGGAATTGGATAAAAAGAAAGATTTGGGAGAAGAACTCTCAGATGTTTTATTCGTGCTTATTTGCTTAGCTAATCAGACCGGAATTGATTTAGAAAAAGCATTTTATAAAAAACTGAGTTTAAAAACAAAAAGAGACCGCGACCGGCATCACAGTAATAAAAAACTAAAATAAAAGGGTTTAATAGCTGCTATGCCACATGAGACCATTGCAGAATATATAAAAAAGCATGAAAAAGGAAGCATCTAACTTCAAACTGCTTCCTTACTTCGGCTGTGCTCAGCAATCATCTCAAAGCTTCGACAGGCTCAGTTACCGAAAATTAAAATCCTCCACACCCATTAGGTTGCTCCGGTATTTAATTTTAGCTTACGCTGACTTGCAGTTCCTCGGGCGTTGCATTTCGGAAAACTCAATACAAGCATTTTTTTGTTAGCGTGCTTTTTGCAACGGTCTTCTATATTTAATTTAAAGTAAAATCATGAATAAATACGTTGCTCGAACTGGATATGCCGCTTCTGCCATATTAGTATTCTCTTTTTTATTTACCGATTATAACCTTAGTTGGTTTCTCATATTAAACTCTATAGGGTGCCTTCTTTTTATTCTATATGGGTTTTTACTAAATAACAACTGGCCGATTATTATTCCTAACGCTTTTATAGTTTGCTTAAACCTTTACAAATTATTTCATATATTTTTTTTATAAGGAGATATTTTGAGATCATTGCAGAACATGAAAAAGGAAGCATCTAACTTCAAACTGCTTCCTTACTTCGGCTGTGCTCAGCAATCATCTCAAAGCTTCGACAGGCTCAGTTACCGAAAATTAAAATCCTCCACACCCATTAGGTTGCTCCGGTATTTAATTTTAGCTTACGCTGACTTGCAGTTCCTCGGGCGTTGCATTTCGGCAAACTCAATACAAGCATTTTTTTGTTAGCGTGCTTTTTGAAACGGTTTTCATTTTTAAAATAATAAGTCTTTTTAACAAAGCACTCTATCAACTGCAAGTCAGCAAAGCTAAAGGCCTCGCTTTTTTATATATTCTACAAAGATCTTGCAGTGTCAATTTTACATTTCAATCGGGTTATCATTTCCTTTACCAATTCTTCTAAATTATATTCGGGTGCCCAGTCCCAGTCCTTACGTGCTAAATCATCATTAACGCTGAGAGGCCATGTATTAGCAATAGCTTGACGATAATCTGGCTTATATGCAATTTGAAAATCAGGAATATGTTTTTTAATTTCGGCAGCAAGTTCCTTTGGCGAGAAAGAAATGGCGCTAAGATTATAAGAAGAATGGACGGTCAACTTGTCTTTATCCGCATTCATTAAATCAGTAATTGCTTTAATGGCATCCTCCATATACATCATAGGTAGAATCGTATTTGAAGCTAAAAAACAGGTATATTTTTTCTCAATAATCGCTTTATAAAAAATATCTACCGCATAATCTGTTGTACCACCTCCAGCAGGTGTTTTCCAGCTAATTAATCCTGGATAACGCAGACTTCTTACATCGACTCCGTATTGATGATAATAGTACTCACACCATTTTTCTCCCGCTAATTTACTAATCCCATATACGGTTGAAGGATTTTTAGGTGCGTGTTGTGGAGTTTTTTCGCGGGCAATATCTCGACCGTAAACAGCAATAGAACTGGGATAAAACACTTTTTTGAAATACCCCTTTTTAGCCTTCTCTAAGATATATAACAGAGAATTCATATTCAGTTCCCAAGCCTTTAAAGGAGATTTTTCACCGATGGCAGATAGCATTGCTGCTAAATGGTAAACCTGAGTGAATTTATATTTATTAACTAATGCTTCTAACCTATTACTATCTAACACATTAAATGTTTCAAAAATACCTTCTTGTAACGCGATATCAACAGGTTTATTAATATCAGTAGCAACAACGTTTTCTTTTCCGTAAATTGCTCTTAATTTTAGAGTAAGATCGCTTCCTATTTGACCTGAGGCTCCAGTAACTAAAATAATTTCATTATTCATTTTAATTTATTAAAATAAATATAGGCAAATATAAAAATAAGTAGTGCAATCTTTATATTATTAATAAAAAATCATACAAAAGTGATTGTTTAATGCTAAATCATAAAATAAGACCTTTAGCTAACGCTGACTTGTATTTCTATAAGACCGTTGCAAGGTAATGAAAGATTAGATATAAAAAAAAGGTGATACTAAGCAGCTATTTTAGCTAAAAAGATAGTATATTTATGGCATGAAAATATATCATCATCCTACTTTAGCCGATAGTATTTGTGATTTACGCACAAGAAAGATAAAAAAGTCTTTTTTCACGCAGTTAAACAATTTGTTAGACTGGAAAAAAATAAGTAAAATAATAGATGACCATTATAATAAGGGGAAAAGTGCGACGGGCAGTCCGAGTTATGATGGTTTATTATTATTTAAGATGTGTTTATTACAAACTTGGTATGGCTTAAGCGATTACGAAGTGGAAGATAGGATAAATGACAGTCTTTCCTTCAGTTATTTTTGTGGTTTACACATAGAACAATCCTCGCCTGATCATAGTACTTTGAGTAGATTTAGAACATTGATGACACAGGCGAATGCCTACGAGCGTTTATTTAAGGAGATTAACGTTCAATTAGAACGCCATCAAATCATCATCAAAAAAGGAGCGATAGTAGACGCGAGTGTAGTAGAGACTTCATTAAAACCGAAAGGCAAGGTTAGTTATAAGATTACCGAGGATATCGGAGAGCAAAAAGAGGCGAGGGTAAAAAAAGAGGATAAGGCAAGTGTAGATAAACAAGGGGCTTGGTTAAAAAAGCGAGGCAAGTATTATTATGGCTATAAAAAGCATTATGTTACCGATGAAGAAGGGTTGGTACTTGGAGTAGTAAGCACGAAAGCAAGTGTAAATGAAGTGAGCAATTTAGAGGAGGTTTTAGCGTCAGCAGAGCTGCCAGTGGGTATCCCCTTAAAAGGGGATAAGGGCTATCAATCAGAGAGAAATGCGAGTTTGTTAAATAGGAGAAAGTTGAAGAATCATATACTGAAGAAAGCGAAAAGGGGAAAGCCATTAACCGATAGTCAGAAGAAGTTCAATAAACGAGTAGGGGAAACAAGATTTAAAATAGAACGCACATTCGGAAGCATAAAGCGGTGGTTTTCAGGTGGAGTGGCAAGATATAGCGGGATAGCAAAGATGCATACGCAAAACCTGATGGAGGCGATAAGTTATAATTTATATCGGAGTCCAGGGATACTTGCGTCTAATCGTTAAAAATAGAGTAAAACAAGAGGATAAAAGCGTATTTATAGTCAATAAATCCATGAAAAAACAGTGAAAAACCTATCAATAAGTAAATAGTAAAATAAAAAAACTAAAAAACAAAGATTATAAATCCCATTCAAACTTTTTGCAACGGTCTTTTCTATGTATTCTGCAAAGGTCTTTTGAAGAAATAAAAAATTCTATTCTTCGTCGATGAAAAAAGTGCAGAAAATGCTTGATAAATCGAATACAGTCTAATATAACTATTTCTACTCCTAAAATAGTGAGACCGTTGCAGAACACATAAAAAAGCATGAAAAAGAAGGCATCTAACTTCAAACTGCTTCCTTCTCAAAAAATTAAAATCCTCCACACCCAAAAACTTGCTCTGGTGTTTAGCTTCGCTGACTTGCCGTTCATTTTTATCGGGCGTTGCATTTTACCCGCTAAAGTGCTTTTTGAAACTGCAAGTCAGCACAAGCTAAAGACCTAAAATATAATAAAAATACGCGCCATTAATTTAATTATTTTTTGCTGCTATATTCCTTATTATACTTCTTGCATTCTTTATAATGTTTCTTGTATTCCTTATGGTGTTTCTTGCATTCCTTATAATGTTTCTTGCATTCCTTATGGTGTTTCTTGCATTCCTTATGGTGTTTCTTGCATTCCTTATGGTGTTTCTTGCATTCCTTATGGTGTTTCTTGCATTCCTTATAATGTTTCTTGCATTCCTTATGGTGTTTCTTGCATTCCTTATGGTGTTTCTTGCATTCCTTATGATGTTTCTTGCATTCCTTATGGTGTTTCTTGTGTTTTCTTACGATTGTTTTGTACTCTTTACTTGTGTTGGTTTATTATTTTGCTTGCGCGGAGTAAGATACTTCAATAATTTATTATGTATTTCTTGATTAAAAAAATCAATATTGTTACTTAAAGAATGATCTTTAGCTTACGCTGACTTGCCGTTCATTTTTATCGGGCGTTGCATTTTACGCGCTAAAGTACTTTTTGCCATTGTAAGTCAGCAGGATCTAAAGGGCTTTGCGGGGAGAGCGTTAGGGATAGGAGCGGTATACTTTTTCTTGGGGCATCCTCTCGCCCCAAGAAAAAGATTTAGCGGATAGCCCGACCGCCCTCAGGCGGGAACGCCCAAGAAATAAATAAGATAATCGTTGAAAGCCTTCGCATAATAGACAATAAATTGAGACCATTGCAGAACACATAAAAAAGGATGAAAAAGAAGGCATCTAACTTCAAACTGCTTCTTTCTCAAAAAATTAAAATCCTCCACACCCATTAGGTTGCTCTGGTGTTTAATTTTTATCGGGCGTCGATTTTTTTGCTAAAGTGCTTTTTGCAACGGTCTTATTATTATATATCATCTTTATTTAATCCAAACATTTACTTAAATAAGATAAATAAAATCAACGCACTATTCCTCTTTTTTTTCATATACAATCACTTACAAATAATTAAAATCATGATGATTTTGAATGTTTTGAACAGATTCATAAATAAGCTGAATCACGTTTTCTACATCTTTCTTGTGTACCATTTCAACCGTGGTATGCATATAACGCAATGGCAGCGAAATAAGTGCAGAAGCCACGCCGCCATTAGAATAGGCAAATGCATCGGTATCAGTTCCAGTTACGCGGGAAGAGGCCGCGCGCTGAAACGGAATATTTTCCTTTTGTGCGGTATCTAAAATAAGTGTTCTAAGTTTATTTTGAATAGCCGGCGCATAGAAGACTACGGGGCCTTTTCCACATTGCGTATCTCCCTCTGCTTTTTTATCAATCATCGGGGTAGAAGTATCATGCGTAACATCTGTGATAATGGCGACGTCAGGACGTATAGACTGGGTAATCATTTCAGCTCCGCGCAATCCTACTTCTTCCTGAACTGAATTGGTAATATATAATCCAAAAGGAAGATGGACATTATTCTCTTTCAATAAGCGCGCTACTTCAGCAATCATAAATCCTCCAATTCTATTATCTAAAGCCCGGCAAACATAATAACGATCATTGAGCACCATAAATTCATCGGGATATGTAATAACACAACCCACATGCACCCCCATTTCCTCCACTTCGTCTTTGTTCTTGGCGCCTATGTCAATAAAAATGTTATCCGGTTTGGGGGGTTCTTCGTTTTTTTCTCCTCTTCTTCGTGTATGAATAGCCGGCCAACCGAACAAGCCTTTGACTTGACCGTTTTTCGTATGAATAATTACTCTTTTTGAAGGGGCAATTTGATGATCAGAACCTCCATTTCGGATAACATAAATCAGACCATCGTCCGTAATATAATTAACAAACCACGAAATTTCATCTGCATGCGCTTCGATGACCACTTTAAAATCTGCTTTAGGATTGATCACTCCATAAGCAGAACCATAAGTATCTGTAACTATTTCATCTACAAAAGCACGCAGATAATCTATCCATACTTTTTGTCCAGAACTTTCAAAACCAGTAGGTGAAAAGGTGTTTAAGTATTTTTCTAAAAACGCTAAGGAGTTTTTGTTTAATAAATTCTTTTTATCCATATTTTCTCTTTAATTTTGTTTGGCTAAAGTAAAATAAATTGGTATAACTCGAAAATAAAAATTCTATTAAAGACAAATGAAGAAGTCAATGGTTTTATTTCTTACAGGATGGAGTACTTTTCTTCTTTCTCAGGAAAAAGTAACAAAGGAGATAGATAAAATATCTGTGAAAGATACCGTGGGCTTGAAAAAATCGGACGAAATCATTTCTATTCCACCTGTAGTATTTTGGGCGAAACCCGTTTTTAAAGATCTTGCAGATCAAAAACGTTTTTTATACTTAAAGCGAAAGGTATATAAAGTGTGGCCTTACGTGCAGATGGCAAAAAAGATTTATATATTGAGCAAAATAAAAAAAGAGCAATTAAATAAGCGGCGGGATAAGCGACGTTACATACGAAAAGTTCAAGATAGTTTGATGAAAAAATATCAAGTAAAGTTAAAAAATTTTTCTCATACGGATGGCAGAATTATGATGAAGCTAATTCACAGGCAAACAGGAAAAACTACTTATAAGATAGTACAAGAATCGAAAAGCGGTTGGAGCGCTTTTTGGTGGAATTTAAAAGCTGGTATTTTTACATTAAATCTTAAGGATACTTTAGATATAAAGAATAATCGAGATGATTATTTTGTGGAGTATATTACTAATCAAGGAATTTTAAATGGAAGTTTGAAAGAAGATGCACTTTTGTTATATAAAAAATATAATGAACCATAGACATTAAGACCATTGCAAAACGCACTTTAACAAAAAAATGCAACGCTCGATAAAAATTAAACACCGGAGCAACCTTTAGGGTGTGGAGAATTTTAATTTTTTGAGATGGTTGCTGAGCACAGCCGAAGTAAGGAAGCAGTTTAAAGCTAAATACTTCTGTATTTATAATATTTTATGTATTCTGCAATGGTCTTACATTGCTAATTTTGCATAGTAATAATACTAAATAAAAATACGAATAAATAGGATATAATATCAAAAAAATTTAATGCAAACAAACGATAAAATAATTAATCGCATAGACAAAAGCCCTTTAATAACCATTGATTTAGAAGCGTTTTACCCTAAAGGTGAGCGAGTAACTTTAGACCTTGCTGATTGGCTTTGGGAAGGTTTAGTACTGAAAGAAGCAATATTTAGAGCAAAAATTAAGCAGCATGACTGGGCACAATACAAAGGAAAATTTGTTGCACTCTTTTGCTCTACCGATGCCATAGTACCTTCGTGGGCATATTTATTGATTACACTCTCGCTGCAAGAGTATGCAAAATATGTGGTTCAAGGAAGCCTTACTAAGTTAGAAGAAATTATTTTTCATGAAATGATTCTCAAATTAGACCTTAACCCCTATCGTGATAAACCTGTGATTATAAAAGGATGCCGCCGGCTTTGGATCCCTGAAAATGCGTATATATTACTTATACAACGCTTAAAGCCTATAGTTAAAAGCCTGATGTTTGGTGAAGCGTGCAGTACAGTACAACTCTATAAGCGAAAAAAATTAAAGAGCGTGTAAAAAATAATATCTTTAGAGACCGTTGCAAAACACATAAAAAAGTATGAAAAAGAAAGCATTTAGCTTCAAACTGCTTCCTTACTTCGGCTGTGCTCAGCAATCATCTCAAAAAATTAAAATTCTCCACACCCAAAAGGTTGCTCCGGCGTTTAATTTTTATCGAGCGTTGTATTTTTTTGCTAAAGTGCGTTTTGCAACGGTCTCCTTTAGCTTGCACTGACCTGCAGTTCTCGGGCGTTACATTGTATCGCTAAAGTGCTTTTTGCAACGCTTTCTCTTATTGTAAATTTATGCTACTTTTACAAGTATTTTGTACCTTAGTGGCCTGTTATTTTTAATAAAAAATAAATCATAGATGAAATACGATATTATTGTCTTGGGAAGCGGTCCCGGGGGTTATGTAGCAGCTATCAGAGCTTCGCAATTAGGGCTTAAAACAGCTATTGTTGAAAAAGAAAACTTAGGAGGCATTTGTTTAAATTGGGGATGCATTCCTACAAAGGCTTTATTAAAAAGCGCCCAGGTATTCAAGTACTTACAAGAAGCTGAAACTTTTGGTTTGAAGGCTGAAGGCATAGGATTTGAATTTAATAAAGTCATAGAACGTTCGCGCAAAGTTGCTGACAAAATGAGCAAAGGAGTAGAATTTTTACTCAAGAAAAATAAAGTAGACGTTCTTTGGGGAATGGGAAAACTAAAGACAGGTAAAAAACTTACAGTTACCCACGAAGAAAAAGAGACAGAATATGAAGCTAATCATATTATCATTGCTTCAGGAGCACGTTCACGTGTGTTGCCCAACCTACCGCAAGATGGCAAAAAAGTCATTGGTTACCGAAAGGCTTTAACCTTAAATGAAATGCCAAAAAGAATGATTGTGGTTGGTTCAGGTGCCATAGGGGTTGAATTTGCAGATTTTTATCATACCATGGGCGTTGATGTAACGCTTATAGAATTTTTACCTCGAATAGTCCCGGTAGAGGATGAAGAAATTTCTCAACAATTAGAACGTTCATTTAAAAAGAAAGGAATCAAAATAATGACCAACGCCTCAGTAGAATCCGTTGAACTCAATGAGTCTGTTGTAAAAGCAAAGGTTAAAACCCAAAAGGGAGAGGAGTTTATAGAAGCAGATATCGTGCTTTCAGCAGTCGGTATAGAGCCTAATATAAAAGGCATAGGCTTAGAAGAAACAGGGATCTCCACCGATCGGGGGCGCATCCTGGTAGATGATTTTTACCGCACAAATATTGCAGGCTATTATGCTATTGGCGATGTTATTCCGGGACCGGCGCTTGCACATGTAGCTTCTGCTGAAGGGATTGTATGCGTTGAAAAAATTGCCGGGATGAACCCCGAGCGAATAGATTATGGAAATACTCCCGGCTGCACGTATTGTCATCCTGAGATTGCCTCGGTAGGACTTACTGAAACACAGGCTAAAGAAAAAGGATTTGAGATAAAAATAGGTAAATTTCCCTTTACAGCCAATGGAAAAGCAACGGCTAATGGCGACTCGGAAGGTTTTATTAAAGTAATTTTTGATGCAAAGTACGGAGAATGGTTAGGGTGCCACATGATTGGAAACGGCGTTACCGATATGATATCGGAAGCTGTCGTAGCACGCAAATTAGAAACCACCGGCCATGAAATTATTAAAGCAGTCCACCCTCATCCTACGCTTAGTGAAATGGTTATGGAAGCCGTTGCAGCGGCTTACGGTGAAGTCATCCATACCTGACCTAATTTAGGCATATTGAGACCGTTGCAGAACACATAAAAAAGTATGAAAAAGAAAGCATTTAGCTTCAAAATGCTTCCTTACTTCGGCTGTACTCAGCAACCATCTCAAAAAATTAAACTCCTCCACACCCAAAAAGTTGCTCCGGTATTTAATTTTTATGGGGCGTTGCATTTTTTTGCTAAAGTGCTTTTTGCGACGGCCTTATATTCTATTTATCGATTAAAATAATGATAACGATACCTTTAGCCTGCGCTGACTTGCAGTTGCAAAAAGCACTTTAACAACTGCAAGTCAGCGCAGGCTAAAAGTATCCATTAATCCTATTCAAAAGCGATAACGCAGCCCTACGGACGCCCCCAGATCGTATAAGTGACCGTCTTCCATCGATAACTTATCAATCCCTATTTTATAACTAAGGTCACCTACAAAATCAAGTGCATCATTCATAGGAATAATCAATCCTGTACCCACGCTGAACCCAAAATCGACGTTAGGATTTTCAATCTCTACACTTACTCTTTCAATATCGATATCTGTTCTGCCTGAATATGCAGATTCTATATTTACATCCTCAACACTAACTTTTGTATTCAGAGGAATAGAAATATAAGGCCCCGCATAGAATAATATCTTTAACTTATTACCCATTTCATATTGCCCATAAAAAGGAATAGTTAATGCACTAATGGTACATTTTTCTTTAGTATTTAAGACCGTTGCAAGGTAATGAAAGATTAGATATAAAAAAAAGGTGATACTAAGCAGCTATTTTAGCTAAAAAGATAGTATATTTATGGCATGAAAATATATCATCATCCTACTTTAGCCGATAGTATTTGTGATTTACGCACAAGAAAGATAAAAAAGTCTTTTTTCACGCAGTTAAACAATTTGTTAGACTGGAAAAAAATAAGTAAAATAATAGATGACCATTATAATAAGGGGAAAAGTGCGACGGGCAGTCCGAGTTATGATGGTTTATTATTATTTAAGATGTGTTTATTACAAACTTGGTATGGCTTAAGCGATTACGAAGTGGAAGATAGGATAAATGACAGTCTTTCCTTCAGTTATTTTTGTGGTTTACACATAGAACAATCCTCGCCTGATCATAGTACTTTGAGTAGATTTAGAACATTGATGACACAGGCGAATGCCTACGAGCGTTTATTTAAGGAGATTAACGTTCAATTAGAACGCCATCAAATCATCATCAAAAAAGGAGCGATAGTAGACGCGAGTGTAGTAGAGACTTCATTAAAACCGAAAGGCAAGGTTAGTTATAAGATTACCGAGGATATCGGAGAGCAAAAAGAGGCGAGGGTAAAAAAAGAGGATAAGGCAAGTGTAGATAAACAAGGGGCTTGGTTAAAAAAGCGAGGCAAGTATTATTATGGCTATAAAAAGCATTATGTTACCGATGAAGAAGGGTTGGTACTTGGAGTAGTAAGCACGAAAGCAAGTGTAAATGAAGTGAGCAATTTAGAGGAGGTTTTAGCGTCAGCAGAGCTGCCAGTGGGTATCCCCTTAAAAGGGGATAAGGGCTATCAATCAGAGAGAAATGCGAGTTTGTTAAATAGGAGAAAGTTGAAGAATCATATACTGAAGAAAGCGAAAAGGGGAAAGCCATTAACCGATAGTCAGAAGAAGTTCAATAAACGAGTAGGGGAAACAAGATTTAAAATAGAACGCACATTCGGAAGCATAAAGCGGTGGTTTTCAGGTGGAGTGGCAAGATATAGCGGGATAGCAAAGATGCATACGCAAAACCTGATGGAGGCGATAAGTTATAATTTATATCGGAGTCCAGGGATACTTGCGTCTAATCGTTAAAAATAGAGTAAAACAAGAGGATAAAAGCGTATTTATAGTCAATAAATCCATGAAAAAACAGTGAAAAACCTATCAATAAGTAAATAGTAAAATAAAAAAACTAAAAAACAAAGATTATAAATCCCATTCAAACTTTTTGCAACGGTCTTGTATTTATATAATCATCTGTGTAATCATCTGATTCAAAGAGACCTGTTACACGAGGAGAAGTGTCATATAATTCATATTTCATTTTAATTTTAAATCCTCTACGATCATAAAGAAATCCGGATTTTATAGCAAACCCGTTGGAGAGAAAATACGTTCCTAATAATCCTCCCATAAATCCAGACTTACCCCTAAGGGATATCGAAGAAAAGTTTATCGATAATCTATCAAGTTCATTAATGAAGTTATTATTAAAATTAGCATTTGAAAATATATTGGCGCCTGCTTTTACTTCTATTGCCCATTTTTTCTGAGCAAATACTACTCCCATTGTGAATAACACACAAGTACCTAAAAATATTTTTTTCATTTTTTAACTGATTTGTAATATAGTAATTACAAAAATATAAAAAATTAACATATCGAGATCGTTGCATAATACAAAAAAACGGAATACTTTCCTAATTTAAACATAAGGGAAATATTCCGTTTCGTTCTCCTATTAACAGGACTTCATTTAATATTTATCCCAGAAAATTTTAGTGGTTAATTTATCTCCTCCTATTTTCTCTGAGGCTTTTTGCCAATTCTCGCCATTTACGGTTTGTTCTCTAATAGGATATGTCATCCTTACCGGAACTTTTTTATCGGCTGCAGGAACGGCATGGGGTGCCGTCAATTTAGGAAAATCCAATCGTCTAAAAGAAGTCCAAGAAACAAAGGGACGGGTAAATAACGCAATCCATGCCTGCGTACCGATTTTTTGTTTAAAATCACCTTCAGCGGTATTCCAAGCCACACCAGATTGTTTTAAGTAGTCCTCTGCCTGGGCATCGTCTATGCCCCAATGCTTCATAGAGGCTAATATCGCTGCACGATAATACGTTTCTGCTGAACCGCCTACGTTATAGCCCCTTGCAACTGCCTCTGCTAAGTAAAAATTGATTTCTACCGTATCAAATAAATACGCCGGGGCATCTGGTTCAATAATTTTATCCCCAATATGAGAATAATTGCCATAAACATTATTTACCCCTACCTCTCCTCCTTTATATCCTGAAAAAGTAATTTTTCCCGTATCGTCCTTTTCTTCATACTCTGTAAAATATACCCCTATGCGAGGATCTTTTAAATCATTCATCGCATTTACAAGGGTTTCTGCCGCTACAAAATCAGTTCTTCCTACGTAAATTACATCATTATAAACCGGGTTAAAATTAGGTGACTCTTTTTGATAATTGAGCCTAACCCCCTGCGCTTCGGTAAGTATAACACCTGCCTGATAAGCCGATTCTACTGTTTTCTTTGCCAGAGAAGGTTCTGCATCTGCTAAGTTTATTCCCAGTTTTAATTTTAAGGAATTTCCAAATAATTTCCATTTTGCCACATCGCCGTTTAACCAGAGGTCTCCACTACTAAAAGAGGACTGGGAAGTATCTAAATTATCAAGATCTTTATCTAAACGCTCGATTAATGATTGATAAATGGTTGCAGCATCGTCATATTTAAACAATGCTTTTTCAGGATCTATATCGGTGTAAGGTACATCGCCAAAACTATCTACAAGGATTTGTAGCGTATAGATCTCTATTAAATCTATAATCGCTAGTTTATTCGTTTGTTGTTTTTGAAACGCATCTTCTTTTATGGAGCCAGAACGCTCTTCGTCTCGGATAGATTCCTTCGCAGTGGCTAAATTCCCTAAAACATCTTCATAAAGAATCCGCCAATGATTATCGGGAACTATTCGCATCTTTACAAAGTCAAATACTGCATCACTAGGCCCGTAATCCGTCATCGCCCAATACTGTTGAAAGAATCTAAAAACATTGGTATCTACATCTGCGTTGTTCATTTGATCTACTAAACTTTTTTGAGCAGAACTTAGCTGCGTTTGTGCAGGGGCCTTATACGATTGTGCCTGATTATTATTAAATGTATTGGAATCATTTACACAACTGCTTGTTAAAAAAAGAACTGCCGCTGTAATGATTAGTAAATTATGATGATTATAAAATATTTTTTTCATTGTATTGTGATTTAGAAGGTTAATTGAATATTAAAGGAAAACACCCGTGTGCTGGGCATGACTCCGGACTGATAGCCTTGTGTATTTCCGGAAGAGGTGGTCGATTCAGGATCAGCATAAGGAACATTTTTATGGATAATCCATAGATTATTCCCCAGAATACTAAAGGTAGCCCCCTTTATAAAGTGATTTTGCAAAAACTTTTGAGGCAGGGTATAAGAAATTTTTGCCTCCCTTAGCTTTACATAAGAGGCATCATAGATAAATTCTTCAGCAGGATATCCAATATAACCAAACTTACTTCCTTTTGAAACATCAAGCCGGGTGGTATTTGGGGTTCCATTTTCATAGACACCAGGAAGTATAACCCCTCCTCCTTGTGCGCTAGGCGACCGAACAGGCCCTCCCCGATCATTTAAGCCCGCAGTGGAAGGATAAAGCCCCGTACCTTGCCCATAGGCTTGATCTAAACAAAAGATATCTCCCCCCCGCTGAACGTCAATTAAAAATCCAAGAGAAAAGTTTTTATACGTGAAAGTATTATAAATCCCGCCCGTCCAATCCGGCTGCACATTTCCAATTATTTTATCTGGTACCGTTTCATAATGCCCTTTGTCATTGACTATTTTGTTCCCGTCTGTATCATACATATAGCCTTGGCCTCTGAAAGTTCCGTAAGGCTCGTCTTCAGTTGCATTGAGTGTAACAGATAGGTTAAAAAGTTGAAGTTGTAAGTTCTTTCTTTCCTGAGCTAACTTGACCACCTTATTTTTATTTTTAGCCCAATTTAGGTTGATATTCCATTCAAAATCATTTGTTTTTATAGGCGTTAAGCCTAGAACCGCTTCAATTCCTTTATTTTCAGTTTCTCCGGCGTTCATCAGCTGGTAGGAATATCCGCTCGCCTGTGATAACGGAACACTAAAAATCAAATCGGTAGTATTGGTTTTATACAAAGAAACTTCCGTTTGAATGCGATTTTTTAAAAATCTTGCTTCAATTCCTGCCTCCCAACTTTTTTGTTTTTCTGGCTTTAGGTTTTCAAAATCAATGAAAGTACGACTATTCTGATATAAAGGATTGCCATCAAAATTACCTACCAGTGATTTAACTCCAAGTCTTCCCGGTGCGGGATCATTTCCTACCTGTGCATATCCTCCTCTTAGTTTTAAATAATCTAACCATTTCGCCTTAATAAATTCTGAGAGAATAAAACTGGAACTTACGGCATAATAAGCGTAAGCATTGTGCTCTTTTGGGAGTGCGGTGGATTGATCTCTTCGAATAGATCCCTCCAAATAAAGGAATTGTTGATAATCCAAAGAGGCTTGGCCATATATCCCAGATTTTTCATAATTTATCTCGCTTTGTAAAGGGGCAGTATAAACTTTAGAATTGCTAAGACTATAAATTCCGGGTTGAATTAACCCCCCGGTAGTCGAAGCTGCCACGCTGCTCGCATTGCTCTTTTCAAAGGTGCCTCCCCCCAGTAACTTAGCATTTATATCTTGATTAATTTTATAGTCATACGTAGCGATCAAATCATACGTTTGCTTTAAAAAATCTCGGGTATAAAGTTGATAACCTGAAGTCTCAGGGTTTATAGATGGCCTAATGATTCCATCCCCTTGAATACGAACTCCTGATAAGCCAAAATCTTCCGAATGACTGCCTATGGCTTTTCTTAGTTCTTGCTTATCGGTCGTCTTATCTAGCGTGATGCGCCCCAGTATATTAAAGTTTGGTGCAATGTTATAGTTCAACCGTGTGCCCAATAAAAGTCGAGAATGATCATCTGATTCATAATTTTCATAGCGACTCCAATAAGGATTATCCCAATAATTTGGGTTTAAATTTCCAATTACAGGGTCTACTTGATTCCAAGTGATGTTTCTTCGAGTTCTAAAATATTCCCGTTTTTGTTGTTTTATATCTACATTGGTGGGCCACCACTGTCTGAAACCGGTAAGGATGTTATCATTATATCCTTGAGAATTACGCCCTACGGTGCTTTGGTCAACAAAAGTAAGGAAAGTAGAAGCGGTCAATTTATCAGTGAAATCTCTTGAGAAATCTCCGCTGATCGTATTTTTATTCAGTCGGCTGTTGGGTAAAATTCCTTCTTCGTTATGATTGGTATAAGTAAAATTATAGGTATTTCTATCATCTCCTCCGTTTAAGTTAATGCTGTTTATAAAACTTAACGAATGTTGAAAAAAAGTACTTGGATCATTTTTTGCTGCTACCCACGGGGTAGGCTTCCCAAAGTTCGGACTGCCATCAATAAAGGAATCCCATTGATAGACCAATAAATTAGGGTCAAACGCAACGCCATAAGAAGCATCATGTTCCGTAGGAGCTACTAGATCTTTAGTTCCGTCCCCATCCACATCAAATTTTTTTGAGAAACTATTTACTCCTCCATAACCTGCGCCATATTGCTTTTGGTATTTAGCAAAGGTGCTTTTATCAATACTTCCAACCGACACGGTAGAATTATAAGTAAGCCCCAGTCTATTGTTCTTTTGTCCTTTTTTAGTGGTAATAATAATCGCCCCATTGGCTGCAGCACTACCATATAACACAGTGGCAGCTGCTCCTTTTAGGATGTTTAAAGAAGCTACATTATTAGGGTCAATATCCGAGGCGGAATTTCCAAAGTCAAATCCTATTTCTTGTCCTTTTGAAGAATTTAAATTGGAATTAGAAATAGGTACCCCATCTATAACAATTAGCGCCTGATTGTTTCCAGTAATACTATTATAACCGCGCAGGACGATATTTGTAGAACCTCCAAAGTTTTGATTATTTTTTACCTGAAGCCCAGACACTTTACCCGATAAATTATTTAAGAAATTACTGGAAGGTGATGAATTCACTTGATCGGCAGTTAAGTTCTGAGAAGAGTACCCCAATGCTTTTTTCTCTCTTTTAATTCCGAGAGCAGTTACGACTACTTCGCCGATTTGGGTAGCTTCCGAGTTCCTTAAAACTACATTTAGCTCAGCCCCGCTGACTTTTTTTATCCTATCTTCCTTTCCTATAAGGCTGAATGTAAGTTTTTCTCCCTGCTTTGCGGTAATCGTATATTTCCCATTGGCATCGGTTTCCGTACTTTGTCCGCTCTCGCTTTCAATATATACGCCCGGCAATAGCTCGCCTGTATCATCGCGAACTACACCCTTTACTATTTCTTGCGCCTGAAGCGCCGTAAACATCAATAGAAGGAAGCCGCTTAATAATAAACAACTTGCCCCCCCCCTATTCATCAGACGGGGTAGGATTGCGGTGTAATCAATCATACTTTTTTTCATGCTTCAATTAATTTATAGTGATTATACAATTTTTTATTTCTTTTCTTTATAATTTTAAAAATTAAAAAAGAAAAATTTAAGCCAAACCTATAATTTATTATTTTAAAAAACAAGTAACTATAGGCTAGCTTATTGCATCAATCTTATTTTTAACCAATTTTAAGAAGGATAAAATCATTATTTTAAGAAATAGAAAAAAGAGGCTAAGTGGTTTATTCATAAAGCCTTTTGTTTAAACACTTTAACAAATTTTGTTAATAAAAAAGCATGAATTTCATCAAAAGTTAAAAAAATGTTAAAGTTTAAAATCATGCCAAAAAAATATGAGACCGTTGCAAAAAATACGCTATCAACTACAAGTCAGCGAAGCTAAACACCGCGCAATATTTTGATTGTAAGTATTTTATAGGTTACTGAGCATGGTCGAAGTAAAGAAGCCGTTTGAAGCGAGAGGTTAAATGCTTTCTTTTTCATGCTTTTTTATGTGTTCTGCAATGGTCTTCTCATATTAGGAAAGTGTAACATTTTTTTCATATTTAAGTCTTATAGTATAGAGGCCTTTGCAAAAGGATTAAAAAAAGGGTTCTAATTATGGGATTAAAAAACTAAAATAATTATATTTGACCTTATAAATTGAGACCGTTGCATTTTTTTGTTAACGTGCTTTTTACAAGGGGCACATCTTAAATCTTCTTTGCTTTACTTTTTAAAAGTGCAAATTCAATCACTTGATTCATATTCGTTACGTAGAGAAATTTTAATCCTTTCAAGTAGTCTTGCCTAATTTCATCTATATCTTTTTTATTTTCTTCACATAAGATAATTTCTTTGATACTCGCTCGCTTTGCTGCAAGGATTTTTTCTTTAATTCCTCCTACCGGCAGCACTTTTCCGCGCAAAGTAATTTCACCCGTCATTGCTAAGCGGGCTTTTACTTTTCGCTGTGTAAAGGCAGAGACCAGTGAGGTCAACATAGTGATTCCTGCTGAGGGTCCATCTTTAGGTGTAGCGCCTTCGGGTACATGAACATGTAAATTATACTCAGTAAACATTTCAGGTGAGATCCCGAAACCCTCATGGTGTGTTTTTATATATTCTAATGCTATTGTAGCCGATTCTTTCATTACTTTCCCCAAATTACCTGTAATGCTCATTTGCCCTTTTCCTTTTGACAATACGGATTCAATAAACAAAATATCGCCCCCTACCGCTGTCCATGCCAGCCCGGTTACTACCCCTGCAATCTCATTATTTTCATATTTATCCCGTTCTAATCGGGAAGGACCTAAAATTTCTTCTATCGTTTCCGATGACAACTTAGGCGTATATTCTTTTTCCATGGCAATATTTTTTGCGGCATAGCGCACCAATTTTGCAATACGCTTATCTAATATTCTTACCCCGCTTTCTCTTGTGTAGCCTTCAATTACTTTTTCAAATTCCTTTTTGCCCATAGTCAAAGATTTCTTGTCTAAGCCATGCTCTTTTAATTGTTTAGGCAGTAAATGTCTTTTCGCTATTTCTATTTTTTCCTCAGTGGTATAGCCCGTTACTTCAATCATTTCCATTCTATCACGCAAAGCAGGTTGAATATTCCATATATTATTAGCCGTAGCAATAAACATTACCTTTGATAAGTCATAACCGGTTTCTAAAAAATTGTCATAAAAGGTATGATTTTGTTCAGGGTCTAATACCTCTAACATTGCTGAAGAAGGATCCCCCTGATATCCTTTTCCCAGCTTATCAATTTCGTCTAATACAAAAACCGGGTTAGATTTGCCCGCGTTCTTAATGGATTGAAGAATACGCCCGGGCATAGCACCGATATACGTTTTTCTATGGCCTCTTATTTCTGCCTCATCATGCACTCCTCCCAAAGAAATACGCTGATACTTCCGCCCTAACGCCTCTGCGATAGACTTGCCAAGGGAGGTTTTTCCTACACCTGGAGGCCCATATAGACAGATTAAGGGCGACCTCATATCTCCTTTTAACTTTAAAACCGCCAAGTGTTCTATAATCCGTTCCTTTACTTTTTCTAATCCATAATGATCTTTGTCTAAAATTCGTTCTGCCCGTTTCAAGTCAAAATTATCTTTAGAATACTCTTCCCATGGAAGCTCTAGTATAAACTCCAAATAGTTCCGCTGAGTGGAAAATTCAGCAACTTGAGGATTCACGCGCTTCATTTTTTTAAACTCTTTCTCAAAATGCTGACGGACTGATTTACTCCACTTTTTTTTCTTTGCGAGTTTTTGCATTTCTTCAAACTCCTGTTCAGAAGAGTTATCGCCCAATTCTTCCTGAATGGTTTTCATCTGCTGATGCAAAAAATATTCGCGCTGCTGTTTATCCAAATCAGTACGAACTTTCGATTGAATATCATTTCGAAGCTTAAGTTGCTGTAATTCTAGATTTAAGAAACGAAGGGTTTCAGTAGCCCGTTTTTTTAAATCGTTAATTCCCAGTAGAAATTGTTTGTCTTCTAACGGCAAATTCATATTGGAGGATATAAAATTAATTAAAAACGAATCGCTTTCAATATTTTTCATGGCAAACCCTGCTTCAGAAGGAATTACCGGATTTTCTTTAATAATTTGCAGCGAGACTTCTCGAATACTTTCCACCAGGGCTTTAAATTCAGAGTTATCACTTTCTTGTCTAACCTCTTCTAATTTACGAATTTTAGCTTTAAAATAAGGCTTTTCTTCAACATACTCTTCTACCAGAAATCGTCTTTTTCCCTGAATAATTATGGTGATATTTCCATCAGGCATTTTGAGCATCCTCATAATTCTGGCTACGGTTCCTACTTTGTTCAGATCGCCTCGTTTCGGATCTTCAACCATTGTATCTTTTTGAGAAACCACACCTATGGTTTTATCGCCGTTTTGAGCTTCTCGTATAAGCGTAATCGATTTATCTCTCCCGGCAGTAACGGGAATAACTACGCCTGGGAATAGCACGGTATTACGAACCGGCAGAATGGGTAAAATTTCGGGTGTATCCTCGTTTAAAAGGGCTTTTTCTTCCTCCTGAGTCATCAATGGAATGAATTCTGCATCTTCATCTATTACATTACTTAGTGACAATTTGTCAAATAACATATATTTTTATTTTTATTAATGGTAGTAATTACGCCGTTTTGGCTTATATTACTTTATTTTAATTCATATCACACGCATAAGCCCTTAATAAACACAGGAAATGCCTTATGAAAATTTAATATTATGAGACCTTTAGTTTACGCTTTACTCGTAATTCCTTGAGCATTACATTGCATCACTAAAGTGTTTTTTAAAATGATCTCATCGTATTATAAACTCAAGAGTTATGCCAATAATGATAAATTCTCTATATGTCGTACTAATATAATAGGTAATCATGTTATTAATTATTCATTACATGGTTATGCTATAATCAAATCCTCACTTTTGACTGCTCGTAAATTAATCTTAATCCTTTAATCGTATGCAGTTTATCGGTATAGTCAATCTTATCGGTTAGGTTATCAAAAAGATGACATAACCCCCCGGTAGAAATTACACGCGTTTCTTCTCCTATTTCTTTTTTAATTCTAACTATAAGCCCTTCTATCATAGACAAATAACCGTAGATCATTCCTGACTGCATACAGGAGACTGTGTCATTCCCCAATACGTTTTTTGGAACTGTTAGTTCTACATCAAAAAGTTGAGCTGTCTTGTTTACTAAGGATTCCAGCGCCGTATTTATTCCGGGGGCAATAATTACGCCTAATATTTTACCTGTATTTCCGACAGCGATGAGTGTAAGTGCCGTGCCAAAATCTATTACGATACACTTTTTCTTTAAACGTTCGTAAGCTCCTACGGCATTAGCATATAAGTCCGTTCCGAGTTCAGGAGAATGATGTTTTACACAAGAGGGCGTTCGGCGGGTTACCAAAAAGGGCGGGAAAGTATGTATTCTTTCCAATGCGTTGCAAATGGCGCGAGTATGCTTAGGGACAACCGAACCTACTACGAGTTTTTTAATTTTTTTTTCATCCATCGAATGCTGCAAATAGCCGGCTTTAAATAAGGTAAAATACTCATCCTCTGTACGATTTATTTTGCTGTTAAACGTCCAGGAATATTTACATTCGTCTGCTTGAAAAATGCCAAATCTTATATTTGAATTCCCTATATTGACTACGAGCAACATTCTTTCTTATTTTACCTGGTAAACATTGTTATCCAAATTAATATCGGCAAGGCGACCGGAAGCATCAATCATCAATATTTTGAGTTCAGATAAGGGTTGATTGATGATAAACGTATAGGTTTTTTGCGTCCATCCCCAATCGGGCAGCGTGGTTCTTGATAGATTAGGAAAATCATTCGCTTTTTCTTCTCTTAAAAGTTTTAAAGGAATATAATATATTGAGGCTTCCCCTGCCTTAGGCAGAACATAAAAATCAATTGGCATGGCTATATCTCCTATATTTTCCAACGTAATTTGTGTATGCTCTCCAACAGCTTTTACCTCTTTTATCTTATAATCAATCGCTACTGTCGTTCCCAAAAACTGATTAAAATACCACCGTAAATTCATTCCTGAGACTTTTTGAGCGATATGCTTAAAATCACGCATATTCGGATGTTTTAATTTCCAATGATTAAAATATTGTCGAAATACCGTGCGTAAATTTTCTTTTCCAATGATATATCCCAGCTGGGCGATAAATACTTCTGACTTTATATAAGCCGCGAGCGAATATCCTATACCAGTGTTAAAATGATCTGAAAGCGTAGTAACGGGCTGGGTCTCTTTTCCTGAACGCTGCAAAAAACGATAATTGGCATAAACTGTGTCAAAAGGATTTCCCGCCTTATTAAAAATCGTATGAAGCGTTAGGTCTTCAACATAAGAAGTCATTCCTTCATCCATCCAGGCAGAGGTATTTTCGTCTGTGCCCAGCATTTGCTGAAACCATGAGTGCCCTACTTCATGAAATAAAAGATTAGCAAAGTTTTCTACGTTTTTATGTTTTCCTCTTACTAAAGTACAAGCCCCATATTCCATTCCTCCATCACCTCCCTGTAAAATGGAATACGTAGGGTATTGATATTTCCCAAAGTAGTGATTCATAAAAATCCAATACTTTTCCATATACGTTTTTACCTCTCCCCAATAAGCGCCGTTTATTTTTTTTTGATACACATAATACGTTTTAGGCCCTTCTTTGGGATATTGAACCTCAACCACAAAATCAGGATCAGCGACCCATGCAAAGTCGTGAATATCTTTGGCGATAAAGTGATACGTTTGTTTTTGATTGGGATGTCCGCCATAGCCGTTTACCTCTTCTGGGTTCTGAATCTCACCGCCGGCGCCTACTATATAATTAGGATCAATGGTAATGCTGACATCAAAATTACCAAAAACGCCAAAGAATTCTCGCCCTATATATTCATCTGCATGCCAGCCATCGTAATCATATTCCACCATTTTAGGATACCATTGCGCCATAGATAAATCTACTCCTTCATCATTATTTTTTCCCGCTCTTCTAACTATTTTTGGGATTTTAGCATCCCATCTCATTTCAAATTTTGCAGCGGAATCAGGTAAAATAGGTTCTGCCAGATCAACTTCTAAAATAGTCCCTTCAACTTTATATTTTAAACGCTTCCCGTTTTGCTTTAAGAACAAAATCGTTTGCCGACCATATTCTTCAGGTTTTAACTGTGCCAATTCACTTACCCTCTTCGGCTTTTCTTTCGTGCCTATATTTTTTTTCAATCGGCTATCTCCCTTTTCCAACACATTATCAATACGTTGTGCCATCATACTATTGGGCTGAAAAGCATTCCAGTATAAATGAAAATATACTTTCCTCAAAGTGTCTGGCGAGTTATTTTTATAGATTATTTCCTGATTTCCGGTATAAGTAAAGTTTTTAGTATTTACTTCTATGTCCATTTTATAATCAATATGCTGCTGCCAATATTTGCCTAGTTGCGCTGAAAGCATCCCAAAGTTTAAACTCCAAATCGTTATAAGAAAAATATTTTTCATGATTTTTTAAAATTTATAAACTACAATTTAAGCATAATTTTCAATAGGCGCACACGTACATACTAAATTCCTGTCTCCATAGGCTTCATCCACACGATTGACTGTTGCCCAAAATTTGTTTTCTCTTACCCAGTCAAGCGGAAAAGCTGCCTTATTTCTCGAATAAGGAAAATCCCAGTGGTCGCTCATTATTTGTTCCATCGTGTGCGGCGCATTTTTTAATACATTATTTTCTTTAGAATATTTTCCTTCAGCGATTTCCTCAATTTCCTTTTTTATAGAAAATAGCGCCGCTGCAAAACGATCTATTTCTGCTTTGCTCTCACTTTCTGTCGGCTCAATCATCAACGTACCGGGAACGGGAAAAGATACCGTTGGTGCATGGAAACCATAATCCATCAGCCGCTTGGCAACATCCGCAATCTCAATTCCGAAAACCTTGAATTTTCTAAAATCAACGATCATTTCATGGGCTACATTTCCCGACTCACCAACATATAAAATATCATATTCCTTTTCTAATTTATTTTTTAAATAATTAGCGTTTAGTATCGCCCCGGCAGTAGCATTTTTAAGTCCTTCGGCGCCCAGCATTTTAATATACGCGTAGGAGATTAATAACACCAACGCCGATCCATAAGGTGCGGAAGAAACTGCCCCTATGGACGATTCTCCTCCTGTTTTTATAATCGGATGATCAGGCAAAAAACGCTGTAAATGGCGGGCAGCACATACGGGACCTACCCCCGGTCCGCCGCCGCCATGAGGAATTGCAAACGTCTTATGCAAGTTTAGATGACAAACATCTACGCCAAATCCTCCGGGATTGGTATAACCGATTTGAGCATTCATGTTTGCGCCATCCATATACACTTGCCCTCCCTTTTGATGAATGAAACGGGTAATATCTAAAATATGACTTTCAAAAACACCATGCGTAGAGGGATACGTAATCATAAGTGCTGCCAAATTTTCTTTATTCTTTTCTGCTTTTAATTGTAAGTCCTCAAAATCTATATTTCCGTCTTCGAGTGTTTTTACGACGATAACTTTCATGCCTGATACAGTAGCTGAAGCAGGATTAGTTCCGTGCGCAGAAGCTGGTATGAGTACTATATTTCGGTGCCCTTCTCCCCTCGATTCATGATATTTTCTAATTATCATCAAGCCGGTATATTCGCCTTGTGCTCCTGAATTGGGTTGAAGAGAAACAGCTGCCAGCCCGGTAATTTTAGATAAATAATTCTCTAACTGGTTAATAATTTTTAGATATCCCTTTGTTTGCTCATGTGGTTGAAAAGGATGAATATTGTTCCACTCGGGCCAACTGAGTGGAAGCATTTCGGTTGCTGCATTCAACTTCATCGTACAAGAGCCTAAGGAGATCATCGAATGATTGAGTGATAAATCTTTTCTTTCCAATCGTTTAATATAGCGCATCATCTCCGTTTCTGAGCGGTATTTCTTAAAAACCTCTTGTTGTAAAAAAGGAGAAGTTCTTTTTAAATGATTGGGAATTTGTAAGTCTTTTTTTATCTTGTTTTTTCTACCGTTTAGTAGGGCGATAATTTCTTTTACATCGTCATCAGAAGTGGTTTCATTAATAGATAACGCTAATTCATTATCATTAATATAATAAAAATTGACTTTTTTAGCAAGGGCTTTTTCTCTAATCTTACGGGCATTAATTCCTTTAAAGTGCAGCGTATCAAAATAATATTCGTTATTATTTCCCTTTACGCTTGCCGCTATTTTTTTTGCCTTGAGATGAATAGATTTTGCCAGAAAGATTAAACCTTCTGCACCATGATAAACCACATACATCCCCGCCATGACGGCTAGTAGTACTTGAGCAGTGCAGATATTAGAAGTCGCTCGCTCTCGTTTAATATGTTGTTCTCTCGTTTGCAATGCCATTCGATAAGCACGACTCCCTAAGCTATCTTTTGAAACTCCGATAATACGCCCGGGAAGGATTCGTTTATATTTTTCTAAAGTAGCAAAAAAGGCAGCATGCGGCCCTCCAAAACCTAAAGGGACACCTAATCTTTGTGTCGTTCCAACCACTACCTCAGCGCCCCATTCTCCGGGGGGTTTGAGTAAGGCTAAAGATAAAATATCTGCGGCAACAATAGTAGCGATTTCATATTTTTTAGCTTGATGGACGATAGATTCATCATCTATTATTTTTCCGTATTTCCCAGGATATTGTAATAATAAAGCAAAATACTCTTCATCCGCGCTAAATGCCTCTGCATTTCCTACGATTAATTCTATCCCGTACGCCTTGGCTTTAGACTGTAATACTGCTAAGGTTTGAGGAAAGATTTCATCAGAAACGAATACTTTACGAGCATTATTTTTTTTCTGATTACGTGTGCGGCTTCCATAGAGCATCGTCATCGCTTCGGCAGCGGCTGTTCCCTCATCAAGCAGGGATGCATTGGCAATTTCCATTCCTGTTAATTCAACTACGGCGGTCTGGTAATTCACCAGTGCTTCTAACCTCCCTTGTGCAATTTCTGCCTGATAGGGCGTATAGGCGGTGTACCAACCCGGATTTTCGAGTATGTTTCGTTGAATAACCGATGGTGTAATGGTCGGATGGTAACCTAAACCTATATAATTTTTTGCTTGTTGATTCTTTTTAGAACATTTCTTTAAATGCTGCAGCATTTTATATTCTGTAAGCGCTGAAGGAAGCGTTAATTCTTTTTTTAAATGAATAGAACTTGGAAGGGTTTTCTTTATTAACTCTTCCATCGAGCCGCAACCGAGTTGCGCAAGTATATCTTTCTTGTCTTCTTCAGAAGTTCCGATATGTCTTCGTTGAAAATGATTTAACTTCATGCTTTTAATAACTAAAAAATAAAGAGTAAAAGTATGAATTTTTAGTAAAGAAAAAACAAAAAGGAAATATTATTTTGTATAGTAAATAAATATAATTGCAACTATATAATTCAAAAGAATGATAAAAAAACACTGCTTAATCGTTTAATTTCTTTGCTATTTAGTCAATTTATGTATTCTGTAAAACATGGAACCCGTTGCTAAAGTGCTTTTTGCAACGGGCTAGAAAATTAATACCCCCGAGGATAATCCAATGTATTATGAACAAGTTATAACCCCTATGCCGTCGCAACCTCTACAAAGATAAGATGAGTACGATAGCGTTGGTGATGAAGGTGGTGGAACGAATACAATACCGATTACAGTAATAAAGGCGCCTTATCGTTCCTTTAGTTTCGGTTCGTCGTTTCCTGCCTCACTGCATTTGTCGACTCCTTCTACTCACCTTTTCTTCGGGTGAAACAGTCGAAGCGTGTCAGCGTTGGAGTAAGAGGAGCTTACCGGAAATATGTCAGATATTGTCGTTATACATAAAAATGTAATGAACAAGACTTAATTTGACAGGCAGTTATTCATTACTGTCTTTTAAGTTTTGTTCATTACAAGTAATTTATAATGGTTACTGAGCTTATCGAACTATGGCTTTTTTATTATCCAACCATCCTTATTACCTCGCAACGGTCTTAGTAACTAATTTATATTCAAACTTTAGTATTTTACTATGCTTATGTTCGTAACATTCCCGCTACCTGTATCTCCTGTTTGAATTCCTTGAATGGCCGCAGTACTACCTGAAAGACCATTCGCTAAAAAACAAGCTTTGAATTTGTCTCCTTTTTCAAACGTAAGATAGGTAGAATAGATTTTAAATAATCTTGAATATTCTGCTCTGTAATCACCGCCTAGCGTATACTGGTAGAAAGTAGATCTTTCGATTCAATGATTATTTTCATCTGTTATGCCCCTTAACATTTCGAGACCGTTGCAAAAAGTACTTTAGCAAAAAAATGCTTGTATTGAGTTTGCCGAAATGCAACGCCCGATAAAAATTAAACACCGGAGCAACCTTTTGGGTGTGGAGAATTTTAATTTTTTGAGAAGGAAGCAGTTTGAAGCGAGAGGCTTTCTTTTTCATACTTTTTTATATGTTCTGCAACGGTCTCATTTCATATGTTGGATACCTTACTACACCTAATTGAAGAGTAATTGCATAAACTCCATCTTGATTAGCTGTAAAAAGTCCCGTATCTTGATCGTAACTAATAAGATTACTATTTTTAACAACTTCTTTATCAAAATCAAGAGGTATAAATGTGTTTGCTGTTTTAATAGGGATATCATGTTCTAATCTAGCTACCATAGCCAGCAAAGGAACATCTGTCGTTTCATTTTCAGACAAAATAGGATTCCATTTATTTCCATCAAAATAATAAAAATTATCTGCTAGAACGTCGTTTTGCGTTCTGATATTATACACCAATAATCCTCTTGCAGGACTATTAGTAATATCCGTCGTGCTTTTTAATTCAATTCTTGGGATTAATACCCCCTTTTTTATTAGCCCCTATTGCTTCAGAATGTATATCCAATGCATTGATCAGTATTAACTCCTACTTGGCTAAAAAGCAATTGGCCAATTACACTTAGACTAAAAAATAAATTCTTTTTCATCATTTTTATATTTTATGTTAATTTTAACTTAACAAAGGCGTTTTTTTCATTAAAAAAATAATAAATAATAACTAAAAAATATCTATAAAATTCCCGCTTATTTTTCACAACTAAAGTTTATCTTTATGTTTGTGTACCAGAGGTAAAAAAATGCGTATGAAAAAAACATTTAAATCTCTTGATGAAGAACGGTTTATCTTGATTAAAGGTGCAAACATGTACAATTTAAAGCAAGTAGATATTGCCATCCCTCGTAATCAGTTGGTAGTCATCACCGGGCTTTCAGGTTCAGGCAAGTCTAGCCTAGCCTTTGATACGTTGTATGCCGAAGGGCAGCGCCGCTATGTAGAAAGTTTGTCTTCGTATGCCCGTCAGTTCCTTGGCAAACTTGATAAGCCCAAAGTAGAGTATATAAAAGGGCTTGCACCGGCTATTGCCATTGAACAAAAAGTAAATTCAACTAATCCACGCTCAACAGTAGGTACGACCACTGAAATTTACGATTATATGAAACTATTGTTTGCGCGTATAGGCAAAACAATTTCGCCTATATCAGGGCAAGAGGTCAAAAAAGATGAAGTAACGGATGTAGTAGATCAGGTAAAAAAATTGCCAAAGGATCAGAAAATATTAATATTATCCCCGATTATACTGAAAGAAAGAACGATAGAAACTACCTTGAAAATATTGGTTCGTCAAGGCTTTTCAAGAGTTAAGGTAGCAGATGAGATAATAAAAATAAATGAGGCAGAAGAATATCTATCAAAGAAAAAAGCCCCCTTTTTTCTCGTGATTGATCGATTGGTTACCAAAGAAGATAACGAATTTTACCATCGGGTGGCAGATGCTGTACAAACGGCTTTTTATGAAGGACATGGAAAGTGTATGATCGAAAATTTAACAGAGGGTACGGTCTGTGAATTTTTCAACCGCTTTGAGCGAGATAATATGGAATTTAATGACCCGACGCCTCATTTGTTTAGCTTTAATAATCCTTATGGCGCCTGCCTAGTTTGTGAAGGATATGGCTCAATTATCGGTATTGACGAGGATTTAGTGGTGCCTGATAAATCATTGTCCATTTATGAAGATGCCGTAGTTTGCTGGCGGGGAGAGAAAGTTTCGCAGTGGAAAAAAGAGTTGATTAAAACTGCCGCACTCTTTGATTTTCCTATTCATGCACCTTATTATACACTATCTGAAGAACAAAAAAAAGCGCTTTGGAAAGGGAATAAATACTTTGCGGGTATTTACGCTTTTTTTAAAAAATTAGAAGAAAAAGCCTACAAAATACAAAATCGTGTCATGCTCTCGCGTTATCGCGGGCGAACGCTTTGCCCTGAATGCGGCGGGACAAGGCTGAGAAAAGAGGCATCCTATGTTAAAGTAGGGGGTAAATCAATTCAAGAATTGGTTAATCTTGCCATAGATAAATTACAATCTTTTTTCACGAACTTAGTACTCAATCCGCATGAGAAGAAAATAGCAACCCGCATTTTAACGGAAATAGAAAATCGCATCGGCTTTTTGTTAAATGTAGGGTTAAATTATTTGACATTAAATAGAGCCTCTAATACGCTTTCAGGCGGCGAATCACAGCGGATTAATTTGGCAACCTCGCTGGGGAGTACGCTAGTAGGGTCCATGTATATTTTAGATGAACCCAGTATTGGATTACATGTAAAAGATAACGAGCGTTTGATCTCGGTTCTTAAAAAATTGCGCAACCTCGGAAATACGGTTATCGTAGTAGAGCATGACGAAGGGATCATGAAACAGGCAGATTTTATTGTGGATATGGGCCCCAAAGCCGGGTCGCTCGGAGGAGAAGTAGTAGCGACTGGCATTTTTAAGGATATTATAACCCAAAAAACACTTACTGCGGAATATCTGGCAGGAAAAAAAATGATACGCGTTCCAAAAAAGCGAAGACGTCTTAAAAATAAAATTCATATCAAAGGGGCACGGGCAAATAATTTAAAAAATATTTCGGTGAATATTCCTCTAGGCGGTCTGGTGATTCTAACGGGTGTTTCAGGATCAGGCAAAAGCACGCTAATGCGAAAAATTATCTATCCTGCTGTATCTCAAAAAATAGGGCAGAATGCCGGAAGACCGGGTGATTTTGATGGCTTAACCGGCGACACGGAATACATTAAAAATATTGAACTCATCGACCAAAATCCCATTGGAAAGTCGTCGCGTTCTAATCCCATTACTTACCTTAAAGCCTATGACGAAATTCGGTCGCTGTTCGCCCGGCAAAAATTATCTAAAATTAACCAGTATAAGGCATCTCATTTTTCATTTAATGTAGAAGGCGGTCGCTGTGAAGTATGTAAAGGAGAGGGAACCGTTACGATTGAAATGCAATTTATGGCGGATATTCATCTAATATGCGAGGCTTGTAAAGGAAAGCGGTTTAAAGAAGAAATACTAGCCGTACAGTTTCGAGGAAAGAACATAGCAGATGTTATAGAGATGACGGTAGACGATGCTATTGAATTTTTTAGAAAAGAAGGTGAAGGTAAAATTGCAGACAAATTGCTGCCTCTTCAAGAAGTCGGTTTAGGCTATATACGATTAGGCCAGCCCTCAACTACGCTTTCAGGCGGAGAGGCACAAAGAGTAAAACTCGCTTATTTTATAGGAAAAGGACGGCGGCAGACACGTACACTTTTTATTTTTGATGAACCCTCTACGGGCTTGCATTTTCATGATATTAAGAAACTCTTGAAGTCTTTTGAAGCATTAATTGAAATGGGGCATTCTATTTTTGTTATTGAGCATAATATGGATATCATAAAATCAGCAGATTGGGTGATCGATTTAGGCCCCGAAGGTGGTGAGAATGGCGGATATATTATCGCGGAAGGAACTCCTGAAAAAATAATTGAAAATGATAAAAGCTATACCGGGGTATATCTTAAAGAAAAATTGGCGGGGCTTGGATAAATGTTTTAAACTTGAATGTTTCTTTTAGCACGGCTAATATATTGAGAACGTTGCAGAATATATAAAAAAGTATGAAAAAGAAAGCATCTCGCTTCAAACTGCTTCCTTACTTCGGCTGTGCTCAGCAACCAGACAAAAAATTAAAATCCTCCACACCCAAAAGGTTGCTATGGTGTTTAATTTTTATCGGGCGTTGCATTTTTTTGCTAAAGTGCTTTTTGCAACTGCAAGTCAGCGCTAGCTAAAGGTCTCATTTTTTTATCTGATTAGAATAAAAAAGATATTTTTGTATAAGGTGAGACCGTTGCAGAACACATAAAAAAGTATGAAAAAGATTGCATTTTCTTGTTAGCGTGCTTTTTGCAACTGTCTCAAGGTAAGCCTAAAAAAATGAAGCCATGATAAAATCAATCATAAGTAAAAATAAATGGTTCCGAATTCTTTCAAATAAATATGTACTTATTGGAAGCTTTTTTTTCATTTGGATTATCTTCTTAGACGATGCCTCACTAAAAGAGCAAGTATATATTGACAGAGAGATTAGTCAGCTGAAAAAAGACCGGGATTTTTATAAGGAAAAATTACAAAAAGTTACAAGAGAATTACAAAAAGTACAACGAGACCCTAAAGCGATTGAAAAAATAGCAAGAGAAAAATTTTTCATGAAAAAGAAAGATGAAGATATTTTTATTGTTGTTGAGGAGAAGGAATAACAAGAACCCTTTGACTAGCGCTGACTTGCAGTTGCTAAAGTACTTTTTGCAGCGGTCTCAAGAAGTAATTGAGATGGATCAGTAATATTAACTTTAATGAACGAAGACTTTTTATACTACGTTTGGAAACATCGCCTCTATGATTCTGCGAACTTAAAAACGACACAGGGAATATCTTTTGAAGTGATTAAGCCAGGTAGGAAAAACAACACTTGTGGTCCTGATTTTTTAGACGCCCGCCTTAAAATAAACAATACTTTATGGGTAGGAAATATTGAGATTCATTTACAGGCTTCCGATTGGAATTTACATAAACATCAGCAAGATAAGGCTTATAATAATGTGATTCTTCATGTAGTTTATGAGAATAATATAGATATTAAAAACGAAAGAGGCGAAATCATACCCGCTTTTGAGTTAAAAGGAAAAATAAAAAATGTCATAAAAGAGAACTATCAAAGCTTTTTGCGAGCTAAACCTCGCTTTATTCCTTGTGAAAAACAATTAATACGTTTTGATAATGAGATGATTAAAAATCATTGGAAATCTCGTTTGCTAATCGAACGGTTCGAAGTAAAAACCCTTGCGATCAAGTCGAGGCTTCGTAAGACGAACTATAATTGGGAAGCGGGATTATTTTTTCTGTTAGCAAAATATTTTGGACCGAAAGTGAATAGGCAGGCCATGGAAATTTGGGCAGATTCATTTGATTATAAAATACTCAAAAAATGTCAGCACAATAAAAAAGCCGTCGAAGCCCTTTTCTTCGGACAGGCAGGTTTTCTGAGTGGTAACATGGAAGAAGACTATTTTAACCAATTAAAAAAGGAATACCAATTTTTAAAGCAAAAATATAATCTTACTTCTTGTGAGCCTGTTATGTTTAAATTTTACGGCGTTCGTCCTCCTAATTATCCAACGATTCGATTAGCACAACTGGCAGCGCTTTACTACGAATATCATCATCTCTTTTCTTTTTTGATTAAAATTAATCAACTGGCAAACTTCTATGCACTGTTTGAAATAGAACTTGAACCCTACTGGCAGAAAAATTATCATTTTGGTAAATTATCTATGCGCCCTTCTAAAAGAACCCTCTCAAAGTCTTTTGTTCATCTTATATTGATTAATGTCATTCTGCCGTTAAAATATTGCTATATGCAACAACAAGCTAAACAAAATATAGAGGAGGTAGTCGATTTTTTGCATTTATTACCTGCTGAACGCAACAGTATTATTTCATCATTTATACAACTTAAATTTGGCCCAAAGAATGCCTGGGATTCACAGGCGCTTATCCAATTAAAAACACAATATTGCGATTTAAAAAGATGCCTGAATTGTGAAATTGGAAACCAATTGCTTAGAAAAAGTGAGCTGACGACTTTATAAATAAAACATAAATAATTGAGACCGTTGCAGAACACATAAAAAAGTATAAAAAAGAAAGTATTTAGCTTCAAACTGCTTCCTTCTCAAATAATTAATTTATAATATTTTCTAAAATTTCTATGCAAATTGTGTGTGTTTTGATTTTTGAATATTAAAAAAAGAAGAAAATAAAAACATTTTTGTATTTTTGTTATTAAAAATTCATCCAAAATGGACTCTGCGTTTGACTTTCTTAAAGAAATACTTAAAAGCCGCTCAGGAAGTTTTGGCTTTATGTTCAGTTTAGGATTATTTATTTTATGGATTGCAGTCAAGGCGGGTAAAATAATTGAAAGATACAAAGTAATTGAAAAAATTGAGAAAAATATTGATACAATAAAAAATGACCTTTCTCAAATCAAAGCGTTTATTGAATTGTTTAAGCAAAATAATAATCCGTTTGCTAAATCTAAAAGCCCTATTTCTTTAACAGAGTTAGGCGATAGAGTTGCTGAAGATTTAAAGGTAAAAAGGATAATTAATAAAAATTGGAGTGAAATAGAAAAAAAATAACCACAATAATAAAAAAAGATTCTAATCCTTATAATATTCAAGAGGCATGTTTTAAAATTGCAAAAAAATATGCTTTTGAAAACGGGTATAATTTATTTGATTTTGATCTTATTTTTGGAATTATAATGAGAAACAAGTTTTTTAAAATCAAAGGGATACATGTCGCCAAGGTTGATCATCATAACCTTAATAAAGATAAAAACGCTTAATTTTCATCTCCATTTTTTCATGTTTTTCTGGTAATCTTATCCTTTTCTTTTTTATCTTTCTTGGGCTTTTTCCTCACGATGGGGTTTTTTAGTAAGTCCCATGTTTTTTTTACCTCCCAATACGCATTAAGCAATATTTCTTCTTCATAGAAAAAACAGGGCTCAGGCTGTATTTTTTGCTTATAATTCCCTGTATCCCAAATGCCGTTTTCATTTTTATCTATAACTAATTGCATGGTATAAGTTCCTGGATTGAGGTATCTAAAATTAATAATACTATCTCGTGTATATTGTTCTCTTTTTATTGTTTTATTCTGAAGCAGACGAAACCAAAAACGGGACTTTGGCGAGTGAACGAGGCGAATCTGAAGACTGGCGTAATCCTGTTCCTTTTTCGTTTGAATGGGGTAGATTAGCGAATCATTGGTTTGCCCAAAGAAATCTTTTATAGCACCGGGAAGCAGCTGAACACTATACTTACTGTCAAACTTTTTCTTATTATTTATCTGAACACTATACGGTTTTTCTTTTTTCTGAATCATTTTAAAATCAAGTGCTGTTGAATCTTTTAAAACCTGAATACTGTCTTTATTAATGGAAACTAAAGGCGTTTTAGAAGACAATGTCAAAGGGGCAAAATCATTGGCAGACTGAATTTGATTTAATTGCAGTTTCTTCTCTGGTCTAAATCGTATTTTTTTGTTCAATGTCAGGGTGTCTATCCGTTTTCCATTATGAAAAATGAAAAAACTTAACGTATCCTTCCTCAATGTTTTTAACGTGTCTTTGGCTAAAGGCTTAAACCAATAAATTAACGAATCTTTGGTTTCCGAGGGAATTTGCATCCCTTTTTCATAACTTTTATCTCTATTTTGCACGGAAACGCTGTCCGGATTACCCAAAAACTGAAAAATTATTTTTCCCCAGCTATCATAAGCAGGTATTTTTACCGCAAATTTTTCTTTTTCTCTAAATAACCGCAATTTCCCCTTTTCCTTTGAAGGCAGTGAAAGAGTATCTTTATCAAATGCTAATTTATCCAATGCCGGATTATATTTTAAATCACGATTCGTATCGCTCAAACCCATTAAAAAATACTTGCCTTCATGTAGATAACGGAACGTAAATTTTCCTAATGAATCGGGTCGGGTAACATAATAGGGCTTTTGTTTTATAAAAGTAGAATCATTAAAAGTACTGTCAATTTTATATAACCCAACCAACACTTTTTTATCGTATTCAAGCAATTTATTATCTATTATCTGCCCCGAATAGCTAATAGAGTCAATCGTTTTTCCTGTTGAAAAAACATACGTAAAATTAGTTAATTTATTTCCTTCGTTGTTATCCTCTATACTTTCGCCGAAATTAATGGTATAGGTGGTGTTTTTCCTTAATTTTTCGTTAAACTTAATGGTAACATATTTTTGAGGCGCCCCTAATGGAGAAAATGTAGGAAGTTTTTCCATCGGCGGCGATATTACAATTTGGTTTGCTGCATCTTTCAATCGAAGGTACTCGTCAAAATTTATTTTAATTTCTTTGAGGTCTGTATCTACATTTAGTGATTGATTATCAATAGAATAACTCACTACTTTAGGGGGTGTTTTGTCTTCGATCCCTCCTTTAGGGGAGGAAATTCGTGCACAGAAATAAAAAGAATAAGAAAGCACCATGATATACATGATATATAAAGGCGGGCAGCAATATTTCATTCGGATAAACTTCATACAAGGTAGATTTTCTAAAATATTATCCTGCAAAACTAATGCAAGCTATGCTTATTTTGGTATTTTTAATAGGTAAAAATAAGTTTGCACAGTTATAAATCGTCGATCCTGTGGTAACCACATCATCAATTAACAACACATGCTTATTCTCAAAAAATGCAGGATTTTTGAGCTGAAAGATATTTAATGTGTTTTTAACGCGGTCTTCATAATCTTTTAAATGAGTCTGGGAAGGGTTATTTTTTTTCCTAACTAAATTTTGAGTATCTGTTTTAATGCCTAATATTTTATTCATCCCCCTAGCTATTTTTTCCGCTTGATTATACCCTCGTTTTTTTTGCTTTCTGGAATGCAGCGGTATGGGAAGTAATATATCAAAAGGAGAGGGCATCTTTTCTGCGAGCAGTTGTCCTAAAATTATTCCTACCTTTGGGTTATTATAGTACTTTAGCTCTCGAATAAGTTTTGAAGTCATAGTTTGTTCTTTAAAATAAAGTAGAGAATATGCTGATTCTAAACGAAATAATGTACTTAAGCTACGCATCAAATGTTGATCATACGCATCCTTTCTGTACGGTAAGCACCGCAGACAATTTCGGCACAAAGCAACTTCTGTTTTCTGTAAGTTATCCATGCAAAAAGCACAATGCCGGGGAAAAAACAAATCGAATAATTCTTTAAACATAGTATTTTCACTAAATTTACGCCCGCTAACGCAAAAATACGATGAAAAACATTCGCTTAACTAAAATATTTAGTTTTGAAACTGCACATGCTTTGTATGGATATGATGGAAAATGCAAAAATATTCATGGGCATTCTTACCGATTGCAGGTTACTATATCAGGAAAAGTAAATGAAAACGAAAAGGATGCAAAGTTTGGAATGCTTTATGATTTTGGCAATTTGAAGAGACTTGTTCAAAAGGAAATCACTGAGCCTTTTGACCATGCAACGATATTAAATATAGAACGCGGTCATCGCCAATTAGGAGAATTTTTACAAAAAGAAGGGCATAAAGTGATTTTTACAGATTATCAGCCCACATGCGAAAACATGTTATTCGATTTTTCACAAAAAATCAAAAAACAACTACCCAAAGAAATAAAACTTCATTCACTTCGATTATACGAAACTAAAAATTCTTATGCTGAGTGGTTTGCCGAAGATAATCTATGATGAAAAAAATTGATTTAAAAGAAGGAAAAAAAATTTACTTCGCTTCCGATCAGCACTTTGGTCTTCCCGATTATGAAAAAAGCCTCATAAGAGAAAAATATTTTGTGCGTTGGTTAGACGAAATAAAGAAAGATGCACAGGTTTTATTTATGCTGGGTGATTTATTTGACTTTTGGTTTGAGTATAAACGGGTAGTTCCAAAATACTTCGTACGCACACTGGGAAAATTAGCCGAATTAGCTGACTCGGGCATAAAACTTATATTTTTTACCGGCAATCATGATATGTGGATGCTTGACTATCTGCAGAAAGAGATAGGTATGCAAGTGTTTTTTGCACAACAGGAATATCAAATAAATACCAGGCGTTTTTTAATCGCCCACGGTGATGGATTAGGACCTGGAGATAAACGATACAAACAAATGAAAAAGATATTTCGATCTCGCTTTTTAAACTGGTGTTTTCGGTGGCTGCACCCTGATATAGGCGTTGCCTTAGGAGAATATTTATCTCGCCAAAATAAAATGATTTCAGGTAAAGAGGAAATTCAATTTCTTGGTGAGGATAAAGAATGGCTGATTGCCTATTCTAAAAAGAAATTGATGGAGCAACATCGTGATTATTTTGTGTATGGACACCGTCATTTACCTATGATTTTCGCTCTCTCTAATGATTCAAAATACATTAATTTAGGGGATTGGATTTCTTATTTTTCTTACATTGAATTTAACGGAAAAGAACTGAAATTAAAATATTTTAAGAATGATAAGAATTGAATTTTAATTAACATGATTTTTTGCCTTATAAGAAGACCGAACCAAGGGGCTGCTTTCCACATGCTTAAACCCTAATTTTTTTCCATATTCTTTATATATTCTAAATCGTTCCGGCGATATAAATTCACGCAGAGGCAAATGTTTTTTCGTAGGGCGTAGGTACTGCCCAATCGTAATCACATCAACGGATGCTTCACTAACATCTTCCATAGTTTTCATAATTTCTTTATGCGTTTCACCCAATCCAAGCATGATGCCGGTTTTTGTTCGTCGCTGCCCGGATTCTTTTAAATATTTCAAGACAGCCAGACTGCGTTCATATTTTGCCTGAATGCGAACTTCTCTCGTTAATCTTTGCACAGTCTCGAGGTTATGAGAAATTACCTCAGGCGAGGCTTCAATAACCCGATCAATTAGTTTGTTATTCCCTTGAAAATCAGGAATTAATGTTTCCATGGTGGTTTGCGGTGAAATGCGTCGTACTGCGCGTACGGTTTCTGCCCAAATGATAGAGCCGCCATCTTTTAAATCATCTCGATCTACTGAGGTGATCACCGCATGCTGAATTTCCATTCGCTTGATAGAGCGGGCTACTTTCTCCGGCTCTTCCCAATCTACCGTTTCCGGCCGACCGGTTTTCACTGCACAAAATCCACAGGAGCGCGTACAAATATTTCCTAGAATCATAAATGTAGCAACTCCTTCTCCCCAACATTCACCCATGTTGGGGCACCTTCCACTTTGACAAATGGTATTGAGTTGGTATTTGTCTACTACTTTCCTAAGTTTAGTATATTTTTTTCCCGTAGGTAATTTCACTCGAAGCCACTTAGGCTTAGGGTTATCATGGGTAATCTCTTTCAAAGGTACTTCCATATTATCCTTATCAACAAAAACAAAGATACTGCTTTCTTCTCTATTTTATAGATAAATAAAAAGGAGATCGTTAGCTTACGCTGACTTGCAGTTGCAAAAAGTACTTTAACAACTGCAAGTCAGCGTAAGCTAATAAAATGCAACGCCCAAAAAAAATTAAACGACGGAGGGACCTAATGATTGTAAGGCTTTTAATTTATTGCGTAAAAGTCTTTTTTTATTATAATCATTAGAATAGCAAGCCAAAATGCTTAGTTCTTTGAAACAAATATGGGTTTAAATTTTTTTAATTTTAAACTGTCAATCGATCTTGAATAATTTATAATTCTCTTTATGGTAGCTTGTTTAGGCTTTAATTCTTTAAGGTTTATTATTTTTTGCTTAGGGTAAAGTTTATTCATAGATGTAACATTTTAATTATCATGGAAATAACGTTTTTATTATAGAATTATTATATTTTTATAGCAAAGTCAATTCTTTTTTCTTAATTACTTTCCTTAAATTAATCAAGGCATATCTCATACGCCCTAAGGCAGTATTGATACTAACCCCCGTATCTTCCGAAATCTCTTTAAAACTCAACCCCATATAAAATCGTAAATGAATAACTTCTTGTTGAGTCGGTGGAAGATATACCAATAAACTATTGAGTGATTGCATCGTTTGTTCTCTTATCATTAGCGATTCGATATTATCTTCATCGGTCTCTAATATAGTAAAAATATCAACCCTGTCTTCAATAGAGAGTTTAATATTTACTTTTTTAACCCTGCTATTTCTTCGAAAATGATCAATCACTAAGTTATGTGCAATTCGCATAACCCAGGGTAAAAACTTACCTTTTTCATTATATTTTCCCAACTTTAGGTTTTGGATCACCTTGATAAAAGTATCTTGAAAAATATCTTCGGACAGCGCTTTGTTATATAATTTTGAATAAATAAACCGATAAACTGAATCTTTATGTTTTTCCAATAAATGTACCAATGCCTTTTCGTCTCCATTTTGGTAATTTTTAATCCAAATACTATCATTTATTTTTTCTGAACTCATCTCTTAATTTTTAGTAAAACAACTTATTAATCTTTTAATGTTTATTATTAGAGGGCTTTACAAAAAGTACTTTAGCAATTGCAAGCCAGGGCTAGCTAAAAATCAAACCCCGAGCAACCTTTGGGTTGTGATGGTTTTAATTTTTTGAGACAATTGCTGAGCATAGTTAAAGCAAGTAAGCAGTTTGAAGCTAAATGCTTTCATCTTCATACTTTTTTATTTGTTCTGCAAAACCTTTTATTTCTTATTCTATTAGTTATCTTTAAATTTTTAAAATAATAATTGTAAAACTTTATTTTTCAAAATATAAAGCCACGACCTTATAATTACAATACGCTACAAAGATATAAGATATAATAAAACTGATCCCTTTAGTTTACGCTGACTTGCAATTACTAAAGCACTTTTTGCAAAAGTTGAGACCGTTGCAAAAAGTGCTCTAACAAAAAAATGCAACGCCCGAGGAACTACAAGTCAGCGTAAGCTAAAATTAAACCCCAGAGCAACCTAATAGTTGTGAGGGTTTTAATTTTTTGAGAAGGAAGCAGTTTGAAGTTAGATGCTTTCTTTTTCATACTTTTTTATATATTCTGCAACGGTCTCAGTCTCTTTTGATTTATTTATGAATAAGTATTATTTTTACCGCTGGAAATTAGGGTCGTTAGCTCAGTTGGTTCAGAGCGTTGCCTTGACATGGCAGAGGTCGTTGGTTCGAGCCCAATACGACCCACAAATAGGATAAAATTTGATCAGTTTAACTGTTTTCTATAATTTGAGACCGTTGCAAAAAGCAATTTAGCACCTGAATTGAAAGTCGGTAAAGCTAATAAAATACAACGCTAGCTAAAAATTAAATACCGGAACAACCTAATGGTTGTGAGGGTTTTAATTTTTTGAGAAGGAAACAGTTTGAAGTTAAATGCTTTCTTTTTCATACTTTTTTATATATTCTGCAACGGTCTCGTACGAAATTAAACCTATCGGATTATATTTTATGCTTTTTCTCATCAAAAAAATGATATTCTAAAACGGAATGCGCATCACAGGATATAATTTTTAAACGCCATGTATATTTTACGCACCATTTATTGTAAATGGAAGGAATTCCCTGCTTTAAATAAGCCGATACAAAAGGGTGTACATGGAGGTAGATTCTTTTTTTCTTTTCATTTGAAACAATTTGTTTGAGCTGCGTTTCTAATAATGTTATAATATCTGATGGAGAATCTATTTTTTGATGAGTTCTCTCATTTGTCTCAATATCCAGTACCGGCCGGACCCTCTGACGAGTTACCTGAATTAACCCAAACTTACTTGGAGGCAATATCTTATGCTTTGCTTTGTTTTGTTTCATAGATTCCCTTAGATGCTCATATAATGCTCGTCGATTCCCAGCTTCTTTCATATCAATAAAATCAATGACGATAATTCCTCCCATATCCCTCAATCGTAGCTGCCTTGCCACTTCAGTTGCTGCAGCTTTATTGATTGTAAAAGCATTTTCTTCCGGCGATCCTTTTTTACCGGCTCTATTCCCACTATTTACATCAATAACATGCAATGCCTCAGTATGCTCTATTACCAAATAGGCACCTTGGGGCAAAACTACATTTTTACCAAATAAGGTTTTAATCTGCTTTTCTATAGCATATTTTTCAAAGATAGGCAAGTAATTATCATAGTACGTTACGATGTTTTTTTTATCCGAAGAAATAATTTCCAAATAGGCTTGTATTTCCTCGCAAAGCTTCTTATCATCACAAATAATTCGAGTAAAGCTATCATCAAAATTATCGCGCAAAATAGAAGAAGCCCGGTCTAATTCCGAAAGAATGTGTGTTGGAACTTCTTGTTTGTTTTTCAGATTATTATACACATAATTCCATTTATTCGTTAGGTAGTTAATATCTGCATGAAGTTCTGCAACTTTTTTCTGTGCGGCTATTGTACGGACGATAACGCCAAATCCCTTAGGTTTAATACTGCTAATTAGCCGATTTAATCGCTCACGCTCGCTTTTGTCTTTTATTTTTTGTGATATAGAAACCTTATTTGAAAAAGGAATCAAAATAAGATAACGCCCGGCAATAGATACTTCAGAAGTAATTCTGGGTCCTTTGGTAGAAATCGGTTCTTTGGTTATTTGAGTCAATATTTTGTCTCCCAATGACAATACCTCAGTTATCTTTCCGTCTTTTAAAATATTTTCTTCTGTTTTAAAATGATCCAGCTTAGAAGAAGTTTGTTTCCCTGCGCGTACCATTTTCGTATATTTTAAAAGAGATTTAAACTGATGCCCTAGGTCTTGGTAGTGTAAAAAAGCATTTTTACTATGCCCTATATTAACAAACGCAGCGTTCAACCCCGGTGCAACTTTTTTAACTTTACCCACGTACAGGTTTCCTACCAAAAATTTCTTTCTATGAACTTCCTGGTGCAATTCGATTAATTGGCGTTTATCTAAAAGTGCTAATCGAATTTTATGTTTTTCTACGTTTACTATTAATTCTTTTCCCATGAAAGAATCTAAAATTATATCTTCCTTAAAGTAACACAAAAAGCACTTCTAAAACTTGTTGAGAAGTGCATTTTTTATTAAAAGCAGTGAAAAAATTATTTTTTCTTCTTGTGTCTGTTGCGTCTGCTTCTTTTCTTTCGTTTATGTGTTGCTACTTTCTTTCGCTTTCTCTTTTTTCCACTAGGCATATTTTAATTTTTATTTACTTTTTACAGGTACGTTTTTCTTTACGTCTTCCTTAAGAAACTTTGAAGGCTTAAAAACCGGTATATTGCGGGCAGAAATAACCACTGCCGTATTTTTAGTAATGTTTCTTCCGGTTTTTTCTGCTCGTTTTTTTATCACAAAACTTCCAAATCCTCTTAGATAAACATTCGTTCCGTTTGATAAAGATTTTTTTATTTCTAACATAAATTCTTCTATAACTTTCTGTGCTTCTGATTTTTCCAAACCCAGTTTGTTTGAAATATTAGCAACAATATCGGCTTTTGTCATTTTTATACATATTTAAAGTTAATGTTTCAATTCGTTTAATTTTGATGATTTATTTCTAATAGCATTAGATTTAACGACACAAAGGTATAGATTTTTATAATAAAAACAATATTTTTATATTCAAGATGATTGATAGACAGCTTTTAACTTGGTACAAAACGCATAACAGAAAACTTCCCTGGCGCAAGGAAGCGTATTTCTACAAAGTTTGGATTTCAGAGATTATGTTACAACAAACCCGTGTAAAGCAAATGATAGCATTCTATCATCGTTTTATGGAAAAATTTCCTTCTTTGGAATCATTGGCAAGAGCAGAAGAAGAAGAGGTTTTGAAAAAATGGGAAGGATTAGGTTATTATTCTCGTGCAAGAAATCTGCATTTTACCGCCAGGCACATTTATTTTGACAGGGGCAACCAACCACCTGATTCATTTACAGCCCTTAAAAAATTAAAAGGAATTGGCGATTATACGGCGGCAGCCATTGCTTCTATTTGCTATAAAGAACCCGTTTGTGCAGTAGATGGAAATGTTTTTCGTGTTCTCTCTCGATTTTTTGACATTCAAAAGGATATTCGTCTTCCTAAAACCAGAAAATATTTCTTTGAACTGGGGAATCAAATCATCTCAAAAGAAAATCCGGGAGATTTTAATCAGGCATTAATGGAATTAGGGGCTATGATTTGTTTGCCAAGGAAAACAAAGTGTGAAATCTGCCCCATCCAAAACGGATGCGCAGCCTTTGCCAAAAATAAAGTGCATTTATTGCCGATAAAATCAAAAAAAATTCAAATTACCCGGCGTTTTTTGAATTATTTTTATCCTGATAAAGGATTCTTATTCGAAAAGCGAATCAAAAAAGATATATGGCAAAATCTTTATCAGTTTCCTTTGATAGAAACAGATAGTAAGGTAGATTATTTTAAAAAAGTTCAAGGACTTAAGGTTGAAAACATTGTATTGAAAAAAACGATACATCATGTTTTAACTCACCAAAAATTAGTCATACAATTTTGGAAAATAGCCCTTGGAGAGGAAGATTGGGCACTATTTGCAAAAGACAGAACTTTTGTAAGTTTTGAACAAGTAAAAAGTTTGAAATTACCTGTCCCTAAAATTTTTTCCGATTTTATTATCGACAATCCATCTAATTTTTAGTACCTTCGTAAAAACTTATACAATATAAAAGTGGATACAGATCCTCCCGATATACTTTTAGTGATAAACTCAGGAGAATTGATTTTTTCAATACTTTCATTTGTAGTACTCATTCTTTTGCTAATAAGTTCTGCCATTATATCAGGTGCTGAGGTTGCTTTCTTCTCACTTACACGAAAACAAATAGAAGCAGCAAGAGACGATTATTTTAAAGACATTACTATTATAGAGTCTCTTTTAGAAAAGCCGCAAAAGTTATTAGCAACGATATTGATTGCTAATAATTTTATTAATGTAGCCATCGTTATTGTGTCTTCTTATTTGGCAAAAAAATACCTGCAATTTCCTGACTTTACACTTTTTGGATCTGTAATATCTTCAAAATTTATTATTGAAATTATCGGGATCAGTTTTTTA